>UCCS01000047.1 GCA_900470965.1 Hyphomicrobiales bacterium | reverse complement strand
TGCTCGATGCCTGCGGCTATCGCTTTCGCGCCGGCCATCGCATTCGCCTTTCGCTTTCGACGGCCTATTGGCCGATGATCCTGCCGCCGCCGACTGATCCCGGCCTTGTCATCGATACGGCCTCGATCGAACTTGCCCTGCCGATCCTTACCGATCATCGCCTCATCGCCGTGAACGAGCCGGATAATCCCGATCCACTGCCAAAATATATCGAGCATGCGCCGGCGCAGACCAAAAGGCAGGTCATCAGGGAGCTTTCCGCCAATCGAACAGAATACCGCATTCACGAAGATACCGGCCTTTTCGAGCATCCCGACACCGGTCTGTCGACACGGCAGCTGCGGGATGAGACATGGTCGATTTCGCCGGATGACCCGCTCTCGATGACGGGGCAATCTACCTGGACCTGCGACATGCAGCGTCCCGGCTGGTCCGTGACGACGGTTGCGACCGCATCGATCGGTTGCACGGCAACGCACTGGATCATCGCCGCCACGGTCATCGCCCATAAAGGCGAGACGCGGATCTTCGAAAAGATTTTCGAGAAGAAGCGTATCCCCCGCGACCTGATGTAGATAGATGCGTTTGAAAGCTGCTCCAAGCGCATCCGATGTATCAGCCGGCAACGGACGGTTACTCGCTCGAGCTTTTCTCCCGTCTTCTGAGGTGGAAAAAGGACAATATCTAGGCTAAGTCGGGAAAGAGTGTTGAGCGCGGCTATTCCTCCCAGTGCGCGCGCTGGTGCGCGATCGCACTAGCGAGGCTGCGCGCTGGCGGACCATATCAGCCATTATCGTTCGTTTCCTACGATACCATTGGCCGGACAGCGGCCGAGATGCTCGCGAATCCGCAGCAGTTCGATGGAGCGGAGATAGAGCTTGCCGACGCTTATGTCTCCTATAGAGAGGTCGCTCGTGTGCTCGAAAGCCAAAGCGGAAAACCGGTGAGCGTAACATCGGTTGACGTAGATGAGGCTGTTGCGCTCGGAGTGCCGCCGAGAGTGGCCCATTCACATGTCTGGTTGACTAAGGTCGGCTATCCAGCACGTTCTGAAATGCTGACGCAACACGGAACCAAGCCTCTCGCCGTCTGGGACTGGGTTCGTCGCCACGTCGGCGATATTAAGATTGGCTGACGCCACTCCCGGCGATAGGCGAGCGCGCCGCTGCCAAAACATCGTGTCCGGCGGCCCTATGTCTCTACCTTCATAAATGCCAAACCAGATTTCGGAGGGCTACCGAACTCGCGTTTGAAGGCGTGACCGAAGGCGCTTTGCGAATCGTGGCCAACCTGGGGTTTCACCCGCCCCTTCACAGAGACGAGCCGACGCCACAATAGCGCCCTATGACTTGACAATTCGTTTGCTACCTCGCAATAATCGCAAGGTAGCGAACAATTCGGAATTGATGCACATGGGAGATGACCGAGACGCCGAACATCCGACTGTCGGGGCATGGACCAAGCGATGCTATCTTGCGGGGCGGGCCCTGATGGACGCGACCCTGCGCCCATACGATCTGGGTTCGACGCAGTGGTACGTTCTGTGGCATCTGGCAAATGCTGGTCCGGCAATGCAGCGCGATCTCGGACGGGCGCTTGAGCTCGAACGGGCGACTTCGAGCGGGATCATCGCCACGCTTGTTCGCAAAGGGCTGGTCCAGCAGACCTCGGACGGAAAAGACCAACGCCAACGTCTTTTAACCTTGACGAGTTCAGGCGAGGCCCTGTGGCGCGAACTCCCAGACCTCTCGTTTATTCACCGGGCTGCTTTTGATGGCATCGACGAGGCCGATCTGGCCACGACGATCCGCGTCCTTCGATTAGCGAGCGAGCGGCTTCGGGCTCTCTCAGAAAAGGAATGAGCTGATGACGATCCTGATAACGGGTGCGACAGGCCTTGTTGGCGAGCGCCTTGTTCCTCGTCTGGTGGAGGCAGGTCTTGATTGCAGACTGCTTCTACGGGCAGGGAAAACCTGCCATCCGGGAGCAACAGCCGTAACGGGCGATATTCTTGACCCTTCCACGCTTTCGGAGGCTGTGCAGGGCGTTTCGGCGATCGTGCATCTGGCCGCCGTCTTTCGCAGCCCGGATATCGATCTGATCTGGAGGAGTAATCTAGAGGGCACCCGCAATTTGATCGCCGCCGTAAAAGCCGATGCCCCTGGCGCCCGCTTCATTATGGCGAGCACGTCGAATGTCTATAACAGGAATTCAACCCAGCCAGGCCGGGAGACCGATAGTGTCGAGCCGCAACAAGCCTATCCCGCTAGCAAGGTCGCAGCCGAGGAACTGCTGCGCGAAAGCGACTTGAACTGGTCGATCTTACGGTTCCCATTCGTCTACGGTGACGGCGACGGTCACCTGGAAATGCTGCCAAAACACCTGGTCACCTTTGGCTTCCATCCCGCCAATCGGATGAGCACTATACATCATCGCGATATTGCGACGGCGATGAGATTGGCGCTGGCGGGCGCCTTCGATGGCCGGATCGTCAACATATCCGATGAAGCGCCGACGACGGTCTATGAATTGGTGGGACTCGCGGGCCACAAGATGGAACCCTCGTGCGAGCCAATGCAAAACCCCTGGCACCTCCACGTCGATGCATCGCTGGCGCGCAGTCTTGGTTTCCAACCGACTGTGAGGACCGTTTATCAGGCCGTGCAAGAACAGATCCTGTGAACAGGGAATAATGGTCGAGGCCCGCTCCAGTTAGGTGTCGTGTTCGTTTGGGATTGCTCGAGGAATAATGACCTTGGTGGAACCACCGACGGTGGTCGGTCGTCTAACACCTGACAGCTGAAGCAAGGAGGAAAAGATGGCAACGCCTTTTACCATCCATGTTCCCGACCAACGACTCGATGAGATCAGGCGCAAGGTCGAGGCCTATGACTGGGATCAGCTCCCCGACGCGGGAGGCTGGAGATCCGGGGTAGGCAAAACGGATCTTCAGCGCCTGATAGAGTTCTGGCTAAACCAGTTCGACTGGCGGGAGGTGGAGCGTCGGCTAAATCGGCGTCCTCAGTTCACCACTGAGCTTGATGGTCAACGGCTCCATTTCATCCATGTCGCAGGCAACGGGGCCAAACCGCCGGTCCTTCTTCTCCACGGCTGGCCAGGCTCATTCATCGAGTTTGAGCAGATGATCGACCCACTCGTAGCGGATGGACATGACGTCGTCGTGCCATCGCTGCCGGGCTTTGCTTTCTCCAACCCCATCTCCGGCATCCTTGGTCCGATCCAGATTGGGGAACTAATGCACGCTCTCATGGTCGAGCTATTTGGTGCGGCGCGTTATTTTGTTCAGGGAGGCGACTGGGGCTCGGGCATCGCAACCCGAATGGCCTACAGCCATCCACAAGCGTTGCTTGGCATCCACCTGAACATGGTTCCGATCACGGCCGCAGATGTGGGTCCGACGACGCCCGAGGAGGAAGATTGGAAGGCTCGTTTCGCGGCCAACGCCGATCGCGAGAGAGGTTACAGTCATGAGCAAGGGACGCGACCGCAGACGTTGGGCGTCGCGATGGCAGATAGCCCAGTCGGTGCCGCCGCGTGGATCCTCGAGAAGTTCGGGGTCTGGTCGGATTTGCCGAAGCGTGATGATGGCAGCCCCGATCTATGGGCGCGCTTCTCGGAAGAGCAACTGCTGACCAACGTTATGCTTTACGTCGCGCCCCGTGCCGTCGTGACTGCGACCTGGATCTATCAGGGGGAGCGTGAAGAGGGCGCCGACAAGATCGCTGCTGGTGCACGCGTGGAGGTGCCAACAGGCGTCGCTGCATTCCCTGACCCGGTGTTCATACCGCCGCCGCGATCGTACGCGGAGAAGACCTACAATATTACGCAGTGGACCGAGATGCCCAGAGGTGGGCATTTCGCAGCGATGGAAGAGCCGGAACTGCTGCTCGCGGAATTGCGTCGCTTCATAGTGAGCGTGCAGGGACATCATTGAGTCTGGAGATTTCTGTCGTCGTTGGAGCACATGACTAGCTCGACGCGGGGCGTGTATGTGATCCCTGAACGCGCGCGTGAACGTTTCCACAGGATAAGTACGAGGACCGGTATGACTGCATTTGATGTTGCCAAGATCTATCGCGCCTACATCGCCTGCCTTAACAGCCAGGATTGGGAAAACCTCGGACGTTTCGTCCAAGACGATGTTCTTCGTAATGGCACGGCGCTAGGTCTGGAGGGATACCGCCAAATGCTCCAGAGCAACTTCGAGCAGATGCCGGACCTGCGTTTCGATATCCAGATACTGGTGGCCGAACCACCCCGCATTGCAGCTAGGTTGTGGTTCGATGTGACGCCGCACGGCGAATTTCTTGGTCTTCCTGTGGAAGGCCGTAAGGTGGCCTTCGCGGAAAATGTCTTCTACGAATTTCGAGATGGCCGGATACAAGAGGTTTGGTCTGTCATCGATAAGGCCGCTATCGAAGACCAGATCAGATAAGCGTCTTATGGCTTTGGTGCATGGATCGTTCAGCAGTTTGAGTTAAGCTGGAGTCTCCCGCAATAGCCGTTGTAGTGCCGCCATGCCTTTCAAACACAATGCCGCCTGCCGTCATCGCATCGGCAAGATAAAATTCAAGGTGATGAACTGGCCGGAGTATGAAGCGGGACTTCGCCGACGCGGTATCTTGACCGTTTGGCTGACGGCGGAAGCGCTGAGCTGTTGGGCTGCCCCAAGACGCAAGACCCGCGGCGGCCAGCCTCGTTATTCTGATCCGGCGATCGAGACCAACTTGACGCTGGGCCCGGTGCTTGGCCTGCGGCCACGCCAGGCAGAAGGCTTGTTGGAATCGGTGCTGCAATTGATGGGGCTGGCACTTGCTGTCCCCGATCATACCACCGTGAGCCGCCGGGCAGGGACCTGGCAATCGCCCAACGAACCGCGTGATTGCCCGGGTCTGCCGGCGGGACCGTTGCATATTCTGGTCGACAGCAATGGTCTTCAAATTCACCACGCGGGCCAGTGGCTGGAGGAAAAGCATGGCGCCAGATCCCGTCGAGGCTGGCGAAAGCTGCATCTGGGGGCTGTTGAAGAAGTGCTATGTATCTGATTCAATTGAGCAGTCGTTGATTCTCTGGAGCCTCCACGATGCTCGGCCGTAAGGAACGCGATCAGCTTGAACTGTACATGTGCGGCTCGCTTCGGGATTTGGTCCCTGACGATCACGTATTGGTGAAGGTCGATGGAGTTCTCGACCTCTCCTGGCTACACGAGGAGGTGGCTGAGCTTTATGCGGCGGGCTTCGGCCGACCCGGCATCGACCCGGAAGTAGCAGTCCGGCTGATGCTTGCAGGCTTTCTTCTCGGAATTGTCCATGACCGTCGGCTGATGCGGGAGGCTCAGGTAAACATCGCTATTCGCTGGTTTATCGGCTTCGGTCTGCACGAAGCTCTCCCGGACCATTCGTCGTTGACCCGTATCCGTCAGCGCTGGGGTGCAGAACGTTTCCGAACTATCTTTGAGCGGACGGTAAAGGTCTGCGTAGCGGCCAAAGTCGCCAAGGGTGAGGTCGCCCGCCGCCGAAGTGCGCGGCGACATATGATGTCGGAGTTCGTCGGGTCAGTCCGACTTCGGGTTGGATCTTCGGGTGATGACCATGCTATCGAAACTCATTATGATTTTATCCGCGGCCACGGTTTTGCGAGTTGATTGTGCGGCACCATCGTTGGAACGAGCGGCTGATAAGGTGATGGGGGACAGGCTGAGCGATCTCGACCGATCGGTACCAAACCCAGGAGAATCCTATTCTATGCTGGGAAGCTACACGGTCGCCGTCCTATGCCTGACCCTGATATTGTCGTTTATTGATCGTTTCGTGATCAATCTGGTTGTAGACCCCATACGCTCGGAGCTGGGGCTCAGTGATGTGGAAATCAGTTTGCTTCAGGGCGCTGGTTTTGCCCTGATATTTGCGTTGGCGGCCCTGCCGGCCGGAAGGCTGGCAGACAGGATGAATCGACCTAGATTGATCGCTGCGGGCGTGGTTGTCTGGTCTCTCGCCACGATATCATGCGGACTTTCTACAGGTTTCTGGAGCTTTTTCGCCGCGCGGATGGTCCTGGGATTCGGTGAAGCGGCCCTCATTCCGGCGGCGTCCTCGCTACTCATCGACAGCTTTTCGGCAGCGCGCCGCGGTACCGCTCTCGGAATATTCTCGCTTGGCTCGACAAGCGGGAGCGGGATCGCGTTGATCGTCGGTGGTGCGGTGCTCGGCTATCTCGGGACGCACAATGCGGCCGACTTGACGATCATCGCTTCGCTGGCGCCCTGGCGACAGTTGATGATCGTCATGGGTATCCCCGGCTTTTTCTTTGTCGCGTTGCTGTTGTTTATTCCAGAACCTGTCCGCGGCAATAGGCTTCCCCCGCCTCCCCTGCAACTTTTGCGGCGCAAGCTGGTGGCAGAAGGCGGCCTGGTGCTGCGGCTCTGTTTTGCGAAGGGGGTGATGAGCTTGGCTGATTTCGGTATGGCAGCATGGCTTCCCACCCTACTCCTGCGGCATTATTCTGCGACGCCTGTCGCGGCGGGCGCCATTGTTGGTATCGCCACAGCGTTGGCCGGCATCATCGGTTCCATTGGCGGCGGGATACTGGTCGATTGGAGTGCGATGCGTTGCGGTATACCGACACGTGCGAAGTTGATCCTTGGAAGTTATCTGGTTGCGCTGTGCGGTGCCATCCTGATTGCCCTTAGTTCGTCAAGCCTTCAAATAGGTATCGCATTTTCGATATGGGTCGCCGGTTCGGTGGCTGGTTCGGTCGTTGGCCGCGTTACCATGCAGGAGTGCGTACCGGGCAACATGCGGGCAACGACGGTCGCGTTGTCGATCACGATTTCGGCGATCTTCGGAATAGCGGCGGGACCAACCGTCGTGCCGATTATCGCCGGACTGTTGCCTGACGCCGGCAACGCCCTCCAACCTGCAATCGTGGTCATCGGAGTTGTTTCCGTGGTGCCAGCCTTGCTCTTGATCGTACGTTCGGCCTCAAGGGTGTCGGCGGCCTCAGCAGCGGACAGTTGAACATCTGCTTTGGCCAGATGCTCACGTCATTTGAGCATGATTTGACCTCAGCGCATCATGTGCCGCGGTAATATCCGTGCTGCCGCTACTGTCGCAACGATCGCTCACGTCTTTCAGCTCTGCCAAGGCGGGTGCGGGAGCGCCGATTTCGTTCGCGAGCTTGACACGGCTCGTTGCGGCGCGCAGCGCAAATCCGAAAGCGCCACACTCACGACCCAGGTCTATCGCTTCCTGAAGGTGCCGCATCGCGCCGTCTGCATCTCCATCCCGCCAGCACATCAAGCCTCGAAGATGCAGAAATTCGGCGTCGCACCATCGGTCTCCGCGTTGCCGACAATAGTTCATTCCCTCATCGACGCTCTGGCGAGTGACCTCGACTTGGTCGTGCGAAAGCGCCGCATGAGCGAGCATCACATACCGCAGGGGTAAATGGACAAGGTAATTGCACTCAAGAATGGCGCTGATTGCATTCCTCAAACGCTGGACCGCCTCCTTGTCTCCGCGCGCGGCATCAATCGCCGCCTGATGAAAGCGGGCGAATGGTGGCCAAGTATCGATCTGGCGCGACTTCAATCGCTCGAGCAGCATCGTCGCCCGCTCTTGCGCCAAATCAACCTGTCCGCATAACAGAGCTAAGGGGGTGGCCGCGAGTGCCAGAGAATGCGCGCAAGACAAGTCGTGGTCTAAGGTCAGCGCGGCATTCAGTGCTTCCTCGGCGATTTCGAGCGCGCGCTGATGCTGGCCGACCACCCAGGTGGACATCGAAAGATGATTCCGGAAATTGACGAACCTGTCGATCTGGAACCGCGATATCTGACTGCGATTGCCGAAAACAGTATGCTCGCGAGCCAGACGTTCGAGACCCGCATGTCCCGATCTGATGTTTCCCTGGTAGAATTCACAGGTAAAGAACTGCCGATCGGCATTTGGGGCTGCAGAGTAATCGTCAACCGAGGCCATGAACCGGCGAAGGTCGACAATCGTCTCTAACGCCCGTTGATGAAAGCCCATGGCAGACTGGACGTTTGCCAGACCGATCTTCGTGCGGAGACAGTGTTCCACGCTCCCCGCTTTCGAGGCGAGCTCGAAACCCCTCGTCCAGGTGGCTTCGAGCTCTTCACCAAAAGGATAGCGATAACAAAGATTCCAACCATGCGCCGCGACCAGCTTCATACGAAGCAGGAGGTGATCACCGGACAGCTCGTCCAACGCCGACAGCGCCTTTTCGACGCGTGTTCCGCTTTCCGCCATCGTCGAGAATTCGACCCAGAACGGCAAGGCAGCAACCGTCAGCCGCACCCCAAGTTCGGCCTGTCCATCCGAACCATAGGCCCAATCGATCATGCGGCGGAGGTCCGCGCTCCAGCCGCCGTAGAGCGCCACCCAATCTTCACGCGGCCGCCACGTCCATTCCGCTTCTGCCCTTTCGAACAGCGCAAGAATGAAGCGGCCATACGCGATCATGGCCGCCTGCTGCTCGCCCTGGCCTATGAGCCGTTTGTTGGCGAAGGTTCGGGTACTGTCGAGCAACCGGTAACGGCGACGCCTCCCCGTGTAATTGACTGACACCATGGATTTGACCGCGAGGGCTTCCAGCCACGCGGTGACGTCCTGCTCATTCGCCAAGTGTCCAAATGCGTCTATGACATCGCCGAGCGAAAAGGTGCGGCCGAAAACGGAAAGGTGACGTAGTAGCCGGGCCTCGTTCTCCGAAAGCAGCCGGTAACTCCAGTTGAGCGTCGCCGTCAGCGTCTTGTGCCGGTCCATGCCATCTCCGCGCGACGCCAGCGCTTCGAAGTCACCTTCAAGCATTTGCAGCAGCCCCGCGGGACCGCTTTTCTCGAGTTGCGAAGCCGCCAGTTCGATCGCCAGCGCAATACCGTCGAGACGGCGGCTCAAACTCGCGAGCGCGGGGACGTCCGGGTCCGTCAGTCTATAGCCATGTTCCTCTGCACGTCGAACTAACAATTCGATCGCCGAAAAGGCCATTGCCGACCCGGCATCCAGAATCGCGTCCTCGGGCGGACACCGAAGAGGGGGGAGCCGATGGACCGTCTCGAACCTGCATCTTAACGGTTCGCGGCTTGTCGCGATGACATTCAACCCGTGCAATGCGTGGTTCAGATGATCTGTTATGCTGGCGACTGTCGCCAAGACGTGCTCGCAATTGTCGAGGACCAGAAGCTTGTTCTGGCCGCGCAACGCGTCAACGAGGCCTTCCAGTGTGTCGATCGGCTCGCTTTCGATGCCGAGCGCACGGCTGATGGCCACGGCGACGAACTGTCCGTTCTCGAGCGCGGCTAGGTCAACGAAACACACGGCCTGCGCCTCGGTATCGCTGATGCTTCTTGCGGCTGCGATCGCGATGCTTGTCTTGCCGACGCCGGCGGGTCCAACGATGGATAGCAGCCGTGTCTGGCGCAATGCCTCGGCAATCTCCGCAAGCGCATCGGCGCGCCCGACAAGCGGCCTCGACGGCGGTAGCGCTCCGTCGATCTCCTTGATCGACGCGGGAAGAGTCGACTCGCGCGGACCCAGCACCGTCAGAGGTGCAACGAAGCGATACCCCCGTCCAGGGACGGTCGCTATGCAGGGAACGTCAACGCCGTTGGCCCGCAGCGCGCGACGCAAAGCAGCAATGTTGACCTTGAGGTTACTCTCCGCGACGAACAGGCCAGGCCATGCCGCTTTAAAGAGTTCGTCCTTGTTGACGACCTGGCCCGGTCGACGCACGAGCGCGTGGAGCAAATCCATGGCGCGCGATCCCAGGCGGATCGGGATATTGCCGCAAAGCAGCGATTGCCGCGCGGGCGTGAAACGGCACTTGCCGAAGCAATAGGTCGTGGAATCGATCGCACCAACCCCTTCCACCATTCCTCCTTTCGCGGCTGCAATTGTAAGAATGCGATGCGTCGCAGACGCCCGCCCTGACGACGGCGGCTCGCGAGATGGATTCCGAGCCCAATAGTCTTATACCAGCAGATTCACCTTTTTTAACCGGCCATGTCGATGCCGCAGTGCTATCAAGGTTGCGGGCTGACCGGGTGAAGGAGTTTCGACAAGGTTCGCAAAGGTCCCGCCCGCATTCAGCAGGTTTCTAGCGTCCGGTGGTCGTTGTTGGCCATGGATGCCCGCGCCTGGACCCGGATTTATCGAGGAACAAAAGGCATGCCGCGCGCGCTCAGCACACTGACATTGTCGGACGCCAAACGGATGCTTGAGGCCGGTGAGGCAAAGGCGGCCGAGCTTGGCATTCCCTACAATGTCGCCGTGGTCGATGCGGGTGGTGCGCTGATCGCATTCTCGCGTCAGGACGGCGCGCTGGAAGGAAGTATCGATCTCGCCATCGGTAAGGCGAAGACGGCGCGGATGTTCGACAAGACGACCGAATATCTCGCTGAACTGGCACAGCCTGGAGCGCCTCTGTTCGGGATAGAGCAGAGCAACGGTGGCCGCGTCGTCATTTTCGGCGGCGGCTTGCCCGTCACGGTCGGCGACCAGATCGTCGGAGCCGTCGGCACCAGTGCCGGTTCGGTCGAGCAGGACATCGCGGTCGCAGAGGCGGCGGCCGCGGCGATCACAACGAACTCAAAACCATGAAGGAGGCCAGTGATGAAGGCTGCGCGCATTCTTGAGTATAAGAAGCCCCTCGTCCTCGAGGACATCAAGATTCCGGACACTCAGCCTGACGAGGTCCTCGTAAAAGTCGCCGCCTGCGGCATGTGCCGCTCGGACGTGCTGCTGATCGACGGCTTCTTCCAGGGCTATGGCGATATTCCGCCGCCCGTCATTCCCGGTCATGAGATAACGGGCACGGTCGAGAAGATCGGCGGTCTCGTGGCCAAGGCCGCAGGATTGCAGGAAGGCGACCATGTTGTGGTGTCACCCGGCTGGGGTGATGGCGTCTGCAAGCATTGTCAAGTCGGCAACACCCATATCTGCCCCAATGTCCGCTGGCCGGGCTTTGGGACTTATGGCGGCTTTGCCGAATATATTCCGGTGCCGGCCCGCTATGCGATCAAGGTTGCCAAACATCTCAAATTCGAGCAGCTTGCACCGCTCACCGACGCTGGTCTGACCCCCTATCGAGGGCTCAAGAAGATCCGCGATGCCGGCGGGCTCGGCCCGGACCGGGTGATCGGCGTATTCGGCATCGGCGGCCTTGGCGCCTACGCCGTCCAATATGCCAAGCTGCTGGGCGCAGGCGGTCCCGTCGTCGCTGTCGCCAGAAACGAGGAAAAACTCCAGGTCGCGAAGAAATATGGCGCCGACCACATCATTGCGATCGAAGGCAAGTCCTCCGAGGAGGTCGGAAAGGAGCTTAAAAAGGCGACCGGACAGGACAAGTTCGACGCGATCATCGACTGCGCCGGTGCGACCGAGATGATGCAGCTCGCCTTCTCGCGTCTCGCGATCGGCGGGCACTATGCCGATGTCGGCTTTATCGGCGACCGGATCAACGTTCCTCTGTTTCCGCGCGTCCACGGCGAGCAGACTTTTCACGGCTCGTTCTGGGGAAACAACGCAGATCTGATCGAAGTTATGGCGCTCGCCGCAGAGGGCAAGATCCAGCACACGATCAAGACGATCTCGTTCGATGACATCAATGAGTACATCGATCTCATGCGCGACAACAAGGTCGTCGGGCGCGCGGTCGTCACATTCTGATGCCGTGCATCAAAAGAACAAGTCGAACGAGATGTTTAGGAGACAATCATGACCCAGCATGTTCTGTTCATCGTCACCAATGCGGCTGTGATCGGACCGCACAGCCGAAAAACCGGCTTCTTCTTTGCGGAAGTCGCCCATCCGTTCGATGTGCTCGATGCCGCCGGCATTGCGGTGGAGTTCGCCTCGCCGGCCGGCGGATGGACGCCATTCGACGCCTACGACGAGAAGGATCCCGCGCAGAAGGCGTTCTTCGAGAGCAAGGCCTTTCGGCGGCTCAATCGCAGCCGCAAACTCTGCGAGGTCGACGCTGCTGACTACGATGCCATTCTTGTGCCCGGCGGACTGGGACCGATGGTCGATATTCAGCGCAATGCTGAGGTGCAGGGAGCAATCGTCCGCGCCTGGACGACCGGCAAACTCGTGACAGCCGTCTGCCATGGACCCTGCGCGCTGCTAGGCGTCGACCTCGGTGACGGCAAACCGTTCGTATACGGCAAGAAGCTCACGTCGTTCTCGAAGAAGGAAGAATACGACTATGCGCGCGAGGACGTGCCCTACGAACTCGAGGATGCGCTGAGAGCCCAGGGCGCGGAATACTCGTCAGTTGCCAACTGGCAGCCGCACGTCGTCGTCGATGGGCGCTTGATAACGGGCCAGAACCCGGCGTCAGCAGGTGAACTTGGGAAAAAGCTGCTCGCAGCTCTGCGAGACATTGCCACTTCGGCCTGAAGCGGCAACGTCAAACGGAGAACCACCATGTCGCAATCATCGGTGAAAATCACGGCCAGCCTGACGGCTCGTCCCGGCAAAGCCGAAGAACTGCGCGACTTGCTGCTCGGCATGGCGCCGCTTTGTCGGGCAGAACCGGGCAATCTGCGCTGGGATGTCTGGCGGGATACCGCAATGCCCGAGCGCTACGTGCTCGACGAGCTGTATCGTGACGCCGAGGCGGCGGAAGCGCACCGCCGGACGCCGCACTACCACGCCTATCTCGCCAGAGTTCCCGCGTTGGCGGATCGCTCTGCGCTCATTCTCGAAGCTGTCGCGCTTGAAGAATAACTGATCCGGAGGGTCTCCATGCTTGAGGTCGTGCAAGCCTATGATCGCCAACATATCACCGATTTGCCGACGGACGATGCCAGCGCGCTCGAACGCAAGCTCACCGTCGCTCGCGAGCGCTTTGAAGATCGGGACAGCTGGCTGAAGCCGCACCAACGTATGGCCGTACTGCATCGGCTTGCGGATCTGGTCTTGCAGCAACGCGAGACGTTCGCGATGCGCATTGCGCGCGAAGGGGGCAAGCCCTACACTGACGCGCTGGTTGAAACCGATCGCGCCATCGACGGGATCCGCGACGCCGCCGATCTGCTTCGCACCCGCGGCGGCACCGAGATACCGATGGGGCTGACCCCAGCCAGCGATGGGCGGCGCGCCTGGACGATCCTAGAGCCCATCGGCGTCGTTGCTGCGATCTCGGCGTTCAACCATCCCCTTAACCTCATCGTGCATCAGGTCGCGCCGGCGATCGCGACAGGCTGCCCGGTCATCGTCAAACCCGCGGCGGCGACACCGCTTTGCTGCCTCGAGCTGGTAAAGCTCGTTCATGAAGCCGGCATGCCGGAAGGCTGGGTTCAGACCCTACTTCCCGAGAACCGCGATCTGTCGAGCGCTTTTGCGAGCGATCCGCGAGTGGCCTTCCTGAGTTTCATTGGCTCGGGCGCCGTGGGCTGGCACCTACGGGCCAATTTGGCTCCCGGAACGCGCTGCGCACTCGAGCATGGTGGTGTGGCGCCGGTGATCATAGACCGCACCGCTGATATCGATGCGATTATCGAGCCGCTCGCCAAGGGCGGCTATTACCATGCGGGCCAAGTCTGCGTCTCGGTCCAGCGAATCTATGTCCACGAGGCACTCAGGGATGCCTTCGTCGAACGGTTCGCCGAGCGCGTCGGGCGACTGCGTGTCGGCGATCCCCGCCTTGCCGAAACCGAGATCGGCCCGCTGATTGAACCGGCGGAAGTCGATCGGGTCGCCAGCTGGGTCGAGGAAGCCACGTCGGGAGGCGCCCGTCTGATCGGAGGTGGACGCCTGAGCGACACGACCCTGGCGCCGGCGATCCTCATCGATCCGCCGAGAAAATCGAAAGTGTCACACGAGGAGGTATTCGGCCCAGTCACCTGCATATTTGCTTTTGCCGACCTGGATGATGCCATCCGCGAGGCAAATTCGCTGCCGGTCGCATTTCAAAGCAGTATCTTCACGCAAGATCTCGCCGTCGCGCTCGACGCAGCCGAGCGTCTCGACGCCTCGGCGGTCATGGTCAATGACCACAGCGCCTTCCGCACCGATTGGATGCCGTTCGCCGGCCGGAGGACATCCGGCTATGGGGTGGGTGGCATTCCCTATACCGCCCGCGAGATGACGGCGGAGAAAATGATCGTCTTCAAGCGGTGATTGAGACGTCTTACCGCGCACCTGCTTGTCGTTAGCGGACGTTTGTCCTTTGAGACTAGACAAAGCCAGCGCCAGCGCAAGGGAGACCAGGAAACGTTCACCGCCTGACAGGCTTCGAGTTCCGCGGACTTCATCGCCCATGTCGCGATCAGTGATGTACAGCGTGAGATACCCGACGCCTTCGCAGCTGGGCCAGCAGCTATTTCGGCCATGCGGACCCGAGGATGATCTGAAATTCGCAGAGACCGGCTGCTTCGCTTGAGAGGAAGCTGGTGGCACCTATGCTTCGCCTGTAACGTCTTGGATACAAAGAAGTGTGAAGCATCTTTGTTCGACGTTCGGATTAAGGGCGGGCATCCATGACGAGGCGGATGAGACCCGCGCGGCGGCTGACACCCATCTTCGTGAAAATCGCAGACAGATGCTTCTTGATGGTGTTCGGAGAAACCCCGAGCGCGCTCGCCATCTCCGCGACGGTGTGAATGTCCAGCGCGGCCTGAAGGACACGCATCTCGGAGGGCGTCAGGCCATAAAGAATTGCGCAGGCCTCAATGCCGGATTTCGGCACGGTCACCGCGCGGCGCACGAACAGTGCTGCACGCGCCGACCGACCGACCCGCTCGAAGGCGGCTTGCGTTTGCGAATGCGGCGCCAGTTGCATCAGAGAAGCGATCCATTCGCCGCCCTGACTGTCGATCAACTTGATCAGCGCAGGACGGTCTAGAAGAAGCTGGTCCGGCTGGCCGCGACCGCCCGACAACGCCTCGCGGAGCAGGCGTTGTGCGTTTGGGTTGGAAAGCGTTAGGCCGAACGCGTCGTCGCGGACGATGTCGCCCGTGCTTAGAAGCGATTGCGCACTCTGGTTGGTCCAGGTCACTCGGCCGGCCGGATCGAGAATAAACACGCCGGCCTCCACCCGGTTCAGCGCCGCTTCCAGCGCGAGAATACGCTTTTCGTTTCTGCCAAATTCGCGGCGGATTAGGGCGGAGCGTTGCAGATGCGGCGCCAGCCTCTTCAGCCTCACCCGCAAGTTCTCGTCCACGAGGCCATAGCCATCGCCAGTAATGACCGTGAAAGCCGCGGCGCTGGCCTCGTAGCGTTGAATGTTGAAGATGGCGGCGTCGAGAAAGCCTTGCGGGGCTGCCCATTCACGAAAGAAACGGCTGGCCTGAAACTCTTCTGAGGGAACGAGATCACGGCTCGAAAACACGTCTCCCGGTTTGATGAAGATTGACGCCGGATAGGTGGGATTGAGGGTGACGAATTTCTCTCGATACAAGCGGAGGAAATCTGGCGCGATCCCCCAGGAATAGACAGTCTCGCCCATTCCATTGGTCGCATCACGCCAATAGATGCGAGAAGCGCTACCGCCAGTGTAGTCACAGATGCGCTGCAGCGTCTGCGGCCAAATCGTCTCATCGAGAACTGTGTCGTAGATCAGGCCGATGATCTCCGACAACCCGTCCAGCTCCGATGTGGAAGGTCTCATCCAAACGCCCCGACGCGTGACCGACGCTGATCTTGCCGTCGGACGATAACGTGGTGCTGAAATTTTAACAAGCATTACTCGTTCAGGTGATGCAGAGCCGGAGGCAGGATGATCTTCTTCTGATTGTGACGTGCCGATCGTCAGAACAAGAATGTCAAGGAAGGTGTTATTTAAAGTAGCGCCTTCCCAGGGAACACCGAGAGGGCTGGTGTGGATCATTTCGTCTCAAGCTTCGTCTTCGGGCTGTCGATCGCGATGCCTTTCGGGCCGGTCAGCATGATGTGTCTGGAGCAGAGCCTCGTGCGAGGGGTGGGACCTGGGTTGGCAAGTGGTGCCGGCGCAGCAACGACCCATGGTCTTTACGCGACCTTGGCGGTTTTTGGTGCCCATGTCTCGGCCGCACCCATTGCAGGCTTTCAAACGCAATCTCATTATTTCTCGGGAATAGTTTTTGTGCTGCTCGGCATATGGACGTTGTTCCGACATCCGAGTGCGCGGGACAACAAGACATCAAACACGGGTGAACTTGGTTCATTTTTTGCCGGTGCGGGGTTGGCAATGGCGAACCCCATGACGCTGCTGCCCTATCTCGCCTTTGCCGGCTCCCTCGCGCTGACCGATCAGTTCGGCGGCCTCTTCTACGTCCTGATCGTCTGCGGTGTGGGTCTCGGCACGCTCTCCTGGTATTGGACGATGAGCGGATCCGCGTGGCTCTTGCGCCAGCGCCTCCCACGCCAGCTTCTCAGGCACCTCCACCTCGTTGCGGGGCCGGCCTTGATCGCGATGGGCATCGTGACGGCACTGCGGTAGCTCTTTTGCCGTCTCGATGCATGGCATGCCCTCCTGCCAGGCATCACCTTCAGGCTTATACAATCCGAACGTGCTCGCACACTCAAACGTCCCGGAACTAAGGTTGCGGCGGGTCATCCTAACTGCTTGGCATCGTCAGATCGATCTGGTCTAAGATTGTCGGGCCGACTGGTGAGGCGCTCGGATGGCGCGGTCATCTGGGCTGAAAATTACGATGGCGATCTGGGCGAAGACACAGTGTTTAAAATCCAATCTCGCATTGCGGAGAACATCATCACATCCGTTGCGGCGCCGCTTGCCGTCATCGGTGAGTGAGACCCATAGGACCACGACGAGCGCGCACGCGGAATGCCGATCGGCAAGGGCTTGTCGGGGTAACCGATAGGACGTCGTTTGTCTGGGAAGCCTAGGGGCTAATATCGGCGCGTGAGCACCTTCGGGGATAGCATGTCTCAATCTCTGCTCCCGCTTGAGTTCATAGAACGAGACATGCGCGGGGGTCTTGCGCGAAAGTGCAACTTACGCGATTATATCAGGCCCTGACTTTTCTCGCGATGTAACCAGGAGGATGATTATGAGTGTCAAGTCTCTACTTGGATGTGCGCTTGCTCTGGCGGTTTTCGTCTCACCGGTCGCGGTTCCCCGGGAGACGAGCGCTCAGGTTATCGTCGGCTCGGGCAGCAGCCTAAACCACGGACGAGGGATATCTTGCCCTCAGGGTGCGCGGCTGCTTCGTACTCGAGGCTTTCGCGGCGTCCGTCAAATTGATTGCCGCGGCAGATACTTTACCTATCGCGGAGTCCGCCGCGGCGTGCGCTACGAGATCGCAATCCGTCAAAGAGATGGGCGCATCGTCGACCAGCGGCGCACTAGCCAAGGGCGGTAACGCCTTCATGCGGCCACCACTAATGCGGGCCACGACAAAACCCGCCACGGCGACGGGGCGTGCTGAGATCACGGGCCTATGTTGCGATCAGTCGAGCGCTTAGCGACAATAGGCACCTCGTCGATGTTCGCCAGCATGTGCCGCTTTATCAGAAACCGACGAAGGTTTTCCCGGATCGCTGGCAAAGGGAAGATCCCTTGAGCCGCCATGCGGCAGGCCTTTTCAAGCACCTCGAAGGTAGCATCTCGTTCGTTTTCCGGCCAGTCGTCAAGCATGTCGAAGGCATCTTCGAGGCTAGAGAGTTCCTGAATGTAGTGTCGTTTTTTCAGGAACAATGGAGCGCCAAACAGGGTGTTCGCCATCGCCATCTCCTTTCTCAAGCGCGTTTGACGGCGCAAAATTTAGGAGCAGACGTCGAGATTTCAAGGCGGTTTTAGGGCGCCAACATGAAAGGTGGGCCGCAGGGTTCCCGCTGGTCACGGGCCATCAATGGTTCCTTCTCCTTGCCAGGGGATTTGTTCTGAACGTCAGGCCATCGTCGGCGCCCTTCACGCCCTGCGGGTGCATGGGCGAGTTTAGCAGATAGCTGTTGATCGGATTGGCAACCAGCAGGCTCTGGGGAAGTTCGTACATCGTCAACGACTGGCTATGGGCTTTACCGTCTTATCCGCTCGCTGGGCCATGACTGCATGTTGTAGCTCCGTCGTTGATCCCAAGGAGACCTGGCGACCGCGTGAAGAGGAACCGCCGAGATGCGCTTGCGCTCGCCCGGCTATTGAGGGCCGGCGAGCTCACGGCGGTCTGGGTTCCCGACGAGGGTCACGAAGCTATGCGAGATCTCGTTCGCGCCCGCTCTGCCGCTGTCGAGACGTTGTGGGTTCATCGGCAACAGGTAAGTGCCTTCATGCTCAAGCACGGGCACGTCTATCCGCGCAAGAAAGGCTGGACGATGCGGTATCTGCACTGGCTGCAAGAGCAGTGGTTCGATCATCCGGCGCATCAGATAGCACTGCAAGAGGCCGGGAAGTAACGGCGGATGCGATGTTGCATAAGGCTTGCCAATGGCCGCCCAGCGAAGGCGTTCTTGCTGCACGCTCAGAACGCGCTCATGGAGTTTCATGTCTCGCGTCCCTAGCTCTACTGATCTGACCGCTTCGGATCGAAACGAGCCTGCAGACGACACGTTGGTTGTACCCGAATGTCGTTTTGTTAACCCCTTGTCGCGCGAAATCACGCGCCTTTCATAGCCGCACGGATATTGTTCGCGAACGCCTTAATGGTGAATCCTGCCGGCAAAGAATCGATCAAGACTATGTCGGAGATCGCGCTCTTCATCCGGAGAGCGCGAAGGGCGGTGTAAGCCGCCGAGTTGTACCACTGGTCAGCGGCCTCCCGGGTCGGGAACTCCATCAGCACGACAGCGCCAGGCCAAGCGCCCTCGATTACATCGCCTGGACCCTGCGCTAGCCATTTTCCGCCATAGGGAGCAACTGTTGCCTCAACTTGGTCGAGGTAGTTCAAGGCATCAATGTTCGGGACATCGCCCGGAATCCTCAGATGATTTACGAGGTAGGTTGGCATCGCGGTTCCTTATGGTTGCTGATTTCTACGAATTGCCAGGGCGCGTGCTCGCGCCTTGGCCTTGCTCGGTTTAAAGTCAATCTGATGCTGCCGTCAGCAGCCTGTTGAGTGTTGAAACCTCCTCAGGCTGACCCTCGGGGAGGCAAGACTTGCATCGCTCGTTACGTCGGGTATCAGAAGTCTCCCGTACTAGCTGGGTGAAATGGTCGGCAGGCGGACGACGAATGTCGCGCCGCCCGCCGGGTTGTGGCTGGCGGTTATCTTCCCGTTGTGCGCCTCGACGATTGATCTGCAGATGGCGAGACCCATTCCCATTCCGTGTTCCTTCGTCGTGTAAAAGGGCTTGAAGAATGCTTCGCCATCGCCGGAAAAGCCGGGTCCGTTGTCGCTGCACGAAATGACGACCTCATCGTGGTCAAGGCGCGCCGACACGCGGACGATCCGGCTGCTGAAATCGTCGTGGGAAAGCGCCTGTATTGCATTCATTATCAGATTGATGATGACCTGCTGAAGCTGAACGGGATCGCCGTTGATGTTGGGCAGATCATGCGCGATGTCGATATCAACCTCGACCTTGCTTCGACGGGCCGGAGCTTCGACATAGGACAGCGCCCCTGATAGGAGTTCGACGCAGTCTACCTTACCGAACGTCGATCCGCCCTTTTCGAAAAGTGTTCGGACACGCGCGATGATGTCACTTGCCCGTCGGGCATAGCCGACCATCCGTCTGGCGTTTGCCTTAGCCTTTTCGACATCCGGCTCATCGCGTTCGATCCAGCGTAGCAGCGCTCCGCCGCTGGCGACCAGAGCGCCGAGAGGTTGGTTAACCTCATGCGCGATCGAGGCCGTGAGTTCCCCGGCCATCGCGACGCGGGCGACATGGGCGATCTCAGCCTCGCTCTGCTTGAGGCGTTCGGCGCTCTGGATCTCGGCGGTGACGTCCATGATCACGGCGGTGTAGGCGGCTCCCCCGGCGGAGGTGAGCTGTCCGAGCACCCGGATATGCTTGATCCTGCCGTCATCGAACGAAAGACGGAAAGTCGCCTCGATCTTCGCCCTGCGCTCGCGCAGTTCCGCGCGGAACCGCTCGAACTCCGAAAGGTCGTCTTCGTGAACACGCGATACCAGGAGGGACAGCGACGGTCGGGTTCCCGGATGATACTCGAGTATCCGGTAGGTTTCGTCCGACCAGAACAACCTTTCAGTGGAAATCTCGAAGCCGAAGGTGCCGATCTTACTGAGTGCCTGCCCGTTCGCGAGATAGTCCTCGCTCAGTTGCAGCGACGTCTCTGCCGCCTTTCTCTCCTCGATGTCGAAAATCGCTCCGTACCAGGCGGAGATAGCGCCGTTCTCGTCGTGTCGAGGCGTTCCGATGCTGAGGCACCAGCGGTATCCGATCTTGTCATTGCCGACGCGGGCTTCGTAGCTTCCCTCGGTGCCGCTGAGGAGCATCCCCCGCCAGTAGGTCTCTATGCCCTCCCGGTCGTCGGGATGCACCCCGTCGCGCCAACCCCAACCTATGGCCTCAGCGAGGGTCAGGCCGCAGAAATCAAGCCATCGTTTGTTGGCGTAGTCGAGGAAGCCGTCAGGCCTCGCGCGCCAAATCATCGCGGGTACCTGGTCGAGTGTCCGCTCAAAATCGGCGGCCGTTTCCTCGCCGGCGATTTTCGAGACGATAACGCTATGAGCCTCCATTCCGACAAGGAGGCGACCCTGGTGGACATTTGACGCTCTGAAGAGATGCAAACGAAATTCGCCGTTCCCAGCACGCACGCGCACGACCGCTTGGTCATCATCACCGGAGGGCAAGCCCGCGAGAACGGAAACCTCAGCCGGGTGCAGGAACGACTTCCAGCGGTCACCGAGCAGGGAGGAGCCGTGCTCGCCCGTAACGCGTGCCCAGTGCCTGTTCAAATAGATCGCATGCCCTTCGTGGTCCATAATTATGGCCAGCGCAGGCAGTTCCTCCACAATTTCGGATGGTTTGAACATCGGGCTAACTGTGCGACCGTTTGGTGGCGGTTGCTGACAGATGCGGGTAACCCGTTGCTGAAGAGACCTCCTCAATCATAGCTGTCTTCCTCAACCAAAGCCGAAAACACTCTTCTCACTCCGTTCAACGGATGCTCCGTCAACAACTGTTCTCGGCATGTCCTACCTCGTTTTGGCGTCTCTTGGCGGAAACGCTTTGATTTTTGAACACCATCGCGCGACTCCGCCATTTGTGGGAGTCGTGCTATGTTAATAGTTGTAAATCGATGCATAGGGTTTGTGCGAAGTGATGAACTCCGACCAGGGCGGCATCGTACATTTCGGGCCGTTCGAGCTGAACATCCATGAGAGAATCCTGACAAGGAACGCCGAAGACATTCGGCTCGGTTCTCGCGCCTTGGACATCTTGATTAGTCTGATCGAGCGGGCCGGTGAGGTTGTCAGCCGCCACGAACTCATGAAGCTCGCCTGGAGGGACGTAGTCGTCGAAGAGGCCAATTTGCGCACGCAGCTTTCGATCTTGCGAAGGGCTCTAGCGGACGGACAGGGCGGCAACAGGTATATCGTCAACGTCGCAGGACAAGGCTACTGTTTCGTAGCCCCTTTCAACCGAATGGCAAGGGCTGCGATCCCGTTGCCGGTTGCATCATCGCGGTCTGGCATGCGCCATGAACTTCCCGCGCCTCTTGAAACCCTCATCGGACGAGAAGAGACCGTCACCAGCGTCAGGCAGCGTCTCAAGGAGCGGCGCTTCGTCAGCATTGTAGGTGCCGGTGGGATCGGGAAGTCCAGTGTTGCGGTCGCTGTCGCCGACCAAATGAGGCGAGAATATGGGGAGGATCACGTCTTCTTTGTCGATCTCAGTTCGGTTGCCGACGAGGCGGACGTGCCGAGCGCGATAGCGTCGTCTCTCGGGTGCGCCGTTCAGGGACCGAACGCCGAACCGGCAATCCTCGCGTTCGTGGCCTCCAAGAATTGCCTGGTCGTCCTCGACAGTTGCGAGCACTTGATTGTCGCGGTCGCGCAGATCGCCGACCGCATACACGCCTATGCGCCGACGGTTTATGTACTCGCCACCTCCCGGGAAGCCCTGCGGGCCGACGGGGAGACGATCTTTTTGCTGGGGCCGCTCGAGGTTCCGCCGGAAGGAAACCTCTCCAGACAAGCAGTCGTTCGGTTTCCTGCGGTTCAATTGTTCCTGGAACGTGCCAGTGCGAGTGGCCACACCAGCGAGCTAACGGATGACGAGATGTTGAAAGTCTCCGACATGTGCCGCCGTTTGGACGGTATCGCGCTTGCAGTTGAGCTTGCCGCAAGCCGTGTTGGCACCTTTGGTATCGGCGGGACGGCCGAGCTTCTAGCAAGCGGTGCCGAACTTCATCTGCGGGGTCGGCGTAGCGCATTGCCCAGGCATCAGACCTTGCAGGCGATGCTTGACTGGAGCATCAACCTCCTTTCCGACGTCGAGAGGACGATGCTGTTCAGGTTGTCTGTCTTCGCGGGTCCGTTCAGCGTCGAGGCAGCGCACGGAGTAGCAGCCGAGGATGGATGGACCGTTGGTCAGACCAGCCTCGTAATCACCTCGCTGGTCGACAAGTCGCTGATTTTCGTGTCGCCCATCGGTGGCTACCTGTTTTACAGGTTGCTCGACACAACTCGCTCCTACGCCGGAAGCAAACTTGCGTCGCGGGAGGACGTCAACGTCATTTCACACAGACACGCAAACTATTTCAGGCATTTCCTGAAGTCGCTTTCCGTCGAAACTGCGATCCACGATGCCAGGACCATGTCGTCCTTCATCCCACATTTGGGAAACATCAGAAAAGCGCTTGCATGGTGCTTTTCCGATAGTGGGGACGCGCTTGTCGCCGTTGATCTTTCCGCCAGCGCCGCGGTTCTGTTGATGGACCTCTCGCAGTACGGCGAGTGTCAAAGGTGGTGTTCGCGGGCACTCGCTATCATCGAACCGAATGCAAAGGGCACGCCACTGGACTTGCGCCTGTCCGAAGCACTTGCCCGATCGGCGATGTACACACTGGGTAACCGCGACGAAACGAAGTTCCTGATCGAGGCGGCTCTGAACCTCGCGGAGCAGTTGGGCGACAACCGGCGGCAGTTGAACCTTTTGACCGACCTGAACATCTTCTTTACAAGACGGGGAGACGCGGGCGCGGCGGTCGATGCGGCCAACCGAGCGGCCGGCATCGCCCAGAAAATCGGAGTTGTGGAGGACGAGATCGCCGCCGAGCTCATGCTCGGAGTGGCGTGTCATCAGGCGGGCGACCAGGCGGGCGCTCTCAGGCACTGCCGGCATGGTTTTAAACTGGCTGCACAGGCCGCACCAATTCAACTCGACCTGCTCACGGAAGCGCGCGGGCGCTTCATGCTGGCCCGGTCGCTGTGGCTGGTCGGGTACCCAGACCAGTCCCTGCAGGTCGCTCGACAGACGATCAGGGAAATTTCCAGATACAGCCATCATGTGTCCTATTGCGTGGCCCTGACCTATTCCATCCCGGTTTTCTGTTGGTGCGGTAACTTCGACGAAGCATCTGCCGCCGTTGAGATACTTCTGGCGCAGGCGGATAAATATTCGCTTCAAGCCTTCAAGACACTCGGGGCTGCACTAAACGGCCAGATCATGGTGGAGACCGGGCGGAGCGAGCAAGGAATAGTGTTGCTGCGAGCCTCTCTTGAGGCGTTGAAAGCAGAGAATTACAACATCGTTTCCTCGTCGGTATCCTGCTTCCTCGCGAAGGGTCTGTCTGATCTCGGTCGTTTCGCGGAAGCCCAGACCATTGCTGAGGAAGCCCACCGGCTTGCCGACGCGATCGGCGAAATCGTTTGGCTTCCCGACATCTATCGGACACGAGCAGAAATCTTGCTCGCCCAGCCGGACCCTGACCTGGCGCAGGCCGAAGGCTTTTTGGTGCTGTCGATGGAGGAGGCCGTTCGACAGTCCGCCAACAGTTGGGAGTTGAGGTCGGCCATATCGCTTGCCAGGCTATGGCGATCCATGGGAAGAGAAAGTAACGCCAAAGAATTGCTCGGTCGCGTCTACGCCAAATTCGACGAGGGGTTCGATACATCTGACCTGATCGCGGCCCGACAGATACTTCTCAAGAACGGGCCTGCCCACTGAGTCGGCGGGAAGGCATGCTGGTTAATCTCAAGTTGAGAACAGAGCAGCATCGACGGGCTGCTGCCGTGGAATGCGCTAACCCGCTGACACCCACGCAA
The DNA here is from genome assembly GCA_900470965.1 of Hyphomicrobiales bacterium. Lineage (GTDB taxonomy): Bacteria > Pseudomonadota > Alphaproteobacteria > Rhizobiales > Rhizobiaceae > Rhizobium. The sequence continues at coordinate 137,658 of UCCS01000047.1, read as the reverse complement.
ATTGTCGCGAAGGGCTAAACACTTTGCGTAAGCGGCGTGCCGCCGCACCTTGACCCAAGTCATCGGTAAATCTGCTTATCGCCGCGTGAGCCGCGCGGCAACACAGCGACGCAAGCTAACATTGCGCCCTCCACGAAGACCACTACTGTTTTGGCAGGAGACTGCCCAACGGAGGGTTCGATATGGATGAAGAAGTTTCGGATCGTGTGATTGAACAGCGATTGCGAAATCGAGTGATCGACGCCGTTGAAGTTCTCGCTCGGGGAAACGAAGGGCTGGTTGAGGTCAATTACAACCGAGTTCTTTTTAGCGTTGTCGATCTCGATGCGACCGTCGGTGAAGTAGACACAGAGCCCTTCCCAGTATTTGGCGACGTAGGCGAGAGAGTTCGCCGATCCCCTTTACGCCTTCCTCGGCAGTCGGAGCCGAGCCGGTGCGTGTGATCTCGATCAGCTTCTAGTGGATGGCGCAATGGGACGGTAATCCGGTTCGGAGCTCATCGTAGCTGCGTCCTGTTGCCAGGTCCCTTCTACTCGGCCGCCATCATACCAAGCCGGCTCGCCGATTGAATCGTCTCCAAATCATGTAGCCGGACGCTCGGGCAAACCTTCTTGGCGATCTCGGTCAGGTGCTGATGATGCGTCAGATAGATTACCTGCCCACGCCCGGCCATCTCGGTGAACAACCGGAAGGCCTCCTCGGCGCGGAAGTCATCGAAGGTTTCCATGATGTCGTCGGCGATGAACGGAATGGGCGCGCGATTGGCGACGAACTCGTGATATCCCGCCACCCGAAGCGCGAGATAGAGCTGGAACCGTGCGCCCTTGGACAGCTCGTCGGCGATCTTCGAACCGCCGTTCGCAGAGACCGCGATCAGGACTTCTCCATCCTTGCCGGGCTGAGCGGCGACACCCGTGTAGGCTCCGCGACTGATGGTCCTGAACGCATCCGACGCCCTTGTCATCATCCCGCTTCGATGCCGATCTCTAAAGAGCTTCAACGCCTGCTCGGCGGCGGCAATCCCCGCGCGAAGTTCGAGGTAGCGCCCGGCGCGTTCTTCGATCTCCAGTAAAATGGTGCGCCGCTGCTCCTCGATTTCCGCGACGACGGAATCGCCGCCTATGGCGTCGAGCGCTTTCTGCATGGTGGAGCGCTCGTGGAAGACGTCGTGACATTTTCTGTCCTGGTCTTCGAGGAGTGGCGTCAGCAAAGCTAGCTGGCCCTCCAATTCTTCTCTATTCGCCGACGCGAGCCTCTCCTCGACGTCACCGATATCGTTCGCACCAATGATCTCAGTGAGTTCCTGCTCGACGTCAGAAATGGAAGTCCGCAGCGCCTGCCGCTTCGAGGAAAGCTCGATAAAGGCCTCGACCTCATCCAGCGTGGTACAGTCGAAGAACGCTGCCATCTTTCCTATTTGAAGATCGAGTACCTCCTTGGTGACAAGGTATTCGCGCTCTTCTTCTCGCTTCTTGTCGAGATCGCGTCCGAGCTTCTCCCGTTGCTCCCTGCCCCGCTCTGCAAGCGTGATGCGGTCGGTGATCGTCCGCGTAAGCTCCGTGAGAGAAGCGGATTTCGGGATTTCCAGCCTGTCGCACAATTCGAACACCGAAGCTTCGAACAGAGCGCTATCCTTTTCCATTTTCTGGATTCGATCGACCAGGCTGTCTTTGGCTTCGATTGCCGAAGCTAGTTTTTCGAGGACGTCGAGAATCCCGTTGACCGCATCTACGTCTGGGAGGATCGACGCCTCCCCTAACCAGCAGCCGTTGCAGAGCTCGAACCATCTGGCGTCCCATTCCTGCGCGGCTTTCAACGCATCGGTCATCGCACGGGCGCGCGCGGCGTTATCCTCCTTCAGTCGCACCAGACGGTCTGCATGATCCATGGCGAGGTTGAAGGCATCGAGGCCCTCTTCGGCGGCTGCGAACAGCGTTGCCAGATCGGCGTCGCCGCCGGCGGCCAGGCCCGTTGCCTTGATAGCCGCAAGCAACAGTTTCTTCGATTGCTGAGCCCTGTCGCGGATTTCCGCGACTTCCTGGTCGATGGCCGATAGATCGTCACGTGCTCTCAGGGCCACGGTCCTTTTGCGCAGCCATTCTTCCAGCTCTGCAGGATCGACGCCAAAATCGGCACCAGACGAAATCGATGCCAACGTTGGGAACATCTCTGCCCGTAGTTCGGCGAGGGAACGCGCGGCCGCTTCAATGCGCTCGCGCGCTGTTTCGATATCGGAACCCGTGGATGCTCGGCTCAACATCAACTGCGCCAGCTTGCTGGCCTCTGAGAAATGCAGGAGCCGTTGCGAAACGAGGTGATCGTCGGCTCGCATGGCATGCTCAAAAGCGTCAGCCGATTGCGCATCCATTGCCTGACGATGTGCAACCCATGCTTTTTCACGGGCGGCTCTGCTAGCCGCGACCGAAGGTTCGTCGATCTCCCCTGCCCGAGCGCGGAGGACTTGGATCTCCGCGTCCATCCGTCGGGCGTCCGGCTCAAGGCGCTCAAGTTCGGCGCGCCTTGTCTTCGTCCGCTCCCGGCCGTCCTGGTATCGGCTCTTCCAATCGTTCAGCTTTGCGGCCGACGGTACGCTCATTGCCGCCAGGTCGGCCGGACTGCCATCCCAGGGAACAAGCTGCGCAAGGCTTTCCGCCAATACGCTTTCCGCGTTCTCGCGCCGCCGCATCAGGGAACGGAACGCGACTTCGTCGTCGGCTTTCGGCAGAGCTTTAACCGTCGCCGCAAGTCCTTCGAAAGCCCTGATCCGTGCAGGATCGCGAAACTCCTCGACGAGCGAAATCCGGTTGCCCTCATCCTGAAGGGCGCGTTCCGAACGGATAAGCTCTTCCTCCGCGGAAGCGCGACGAGCTTCGACCCCGGACCTGGCGCTGATGAGGGATCTGAGTTTGCCGACGGTCGCCGCATCCAGAACCAACCGCGCAGGCGTTTTCTCGTCGGCTTTGCCTAGCTGCAGAAGGAGCGTTTCGACAGAGAGTTCAGCGACCCGGCCAGTGAGCTTCGGGATATCGACCTGCGCCGTCAGGTATCTGGGTTCGAATGTTTTCGTGAGATCGGCGACGCGGGCCGCAAGGCCAAGAGCGACAGCGTCATCGGCGATCCCGTCAATCTCGTTCTCGATCTCCGAAATAGTACGGGCAACCTCGTCCAGCTTGACGCGGATTTCGATTTCACCCTTGCGGATTTCGGAGAGTTCGATCTTCCACGATTCCGGTGGATCGGACACCGTCTCGAAGGCATCGAGCTGGCCTCGAAGCGCGGTAAGCCTGCGCATCGTCGGAAGCGCTCGTAGGACACGGTTGATCTCGTCAGCCTGGCGCTGGGTGTTCGCACGCTCGGTCAAAGCCTGATTGTAGAGACCGTCGAGGCGCTGCAGTTCAGCCAACCTCTTACGATACTCGGTGGCCTGTAGGTCGAGTTCTTCGCGTTTTTGCTTCAGCTCCGCCAACCGAAGCTTGAGCTCACTCAGTTGGCTGCTGCGTCCACGAAACTTGTAGAAGCTGTCTGCATCCCCGCGGATCGTCAGGAGCTGGCGGCTGAGATCGGAAAGCCCGGCGCTGGCGGAGAAGAGCAGTTCGCCCAGGTCTCCCTTGCTTGCCAGAATACTCTCACCACCTTTTTCGAGTGTGATGTCATCGAGCGAAAACATTGTCGAGAATGCGTCACGATCTATTCCGCCAAGATCGGCCCGGATCTCCGTATCGGCGAGGCTGCGTTCTTCACGATCGAGAAGACTGTTCTGCGGTCGCTTGATACGGACAAAGCCCCTGTCCTGACCTCCCACGTGAACGTTCGCCCCCAAGCGCATGGTATTATAGGGGTGCTGGAACCCGTATTTGGTCGTATTGCCGATCCCGAAGATCAGATCGAGGATGGCATCGAGCGTGGTCGATTTCCCAGCCTCGTTCGGACCGTAGATGACGTGGAGGTCTGGAGATCCGGCGGGACGCGATCCGAAATCGATGACGGCGTCGGTGAACTTGCCATAGCGCGTCAGGTCGAGGCGGTTGATGCGCACGCTATTCTCCCTCGCCGCCGCGCAGACGCGCCAAGACCTGCGACGCACCGTCCTTGGCAAATTGCGCCAACAAGTTCTCGAAAGACGCCTCGTCCTTGCCGAAGATCTCGCGAAGCTCGGCCGGGAGTTGCCCCCGCAGTTCATCGGCGATCAAGCGTACCTCCTCGCGATATTCGGTCGAGCCGTGGATCTCGCTGTCGATAATCGCTGCAAGTTCGTCGAGCGCGCTCGGCCGCGCATCATCCCGTTTGGGCGCGACCGGCGACGTCACGACTTTCTCGATCCAGACGTTCCCGATCGTCGCACCGTGTGTCTCTAGTTCGGTTCGCAGAAGGTCGGCGTCTCGCCGGATGCGCCATGCGAGCTCTGTGGCTCCCGTTATTTCGACGCGTGCAACAAGATGGTCAGCGGACACTGCTGAAGAAAGGCGTTCCAATGAGCCTTTAGCCTCGAGGACGACATTTTTCCAATCATTCGCTCGGGAGATATCGACGACCAGCCTCCCGAACTGTGCGACAGCGGTGTGGCGTTCTTCGATAACGACAGAGCGGTCATCCCGTATCGTAACGAGGGAGACGGACTTTGGACCGTCCTCGTTTATGTCGCGCCCTTGAGGGATGCCTGGCATAACAATCGCCGACGATGAGTCTTCGACTGCCGACCTCTTGTGAATATGGCCTAGTGCCCAGTATCGAAAACCACTTTCGCGGAGGTCGGCGACGCTACATGGAGCGTACAGATCGTGTCCCGCCGAGCCGCCGAGACTGGTGTGCATTATGCCGATGTTTACAGTATCCGGAACAGGAACTGCGTAGTGTCGAAGGAGGCTTTCGGGCGCTTGCGGCTTGGCAAAGCTCAGTCCGTGTATCGCAACTGGGAACCGGCCGGGAGCTCGGTCTATCGCAATGGTTTCGGCCACGGAACCGAACAGTTTGACGGAGTCCGGCATAACTAGCTCCGTCGTGATCTTGGAGAGCGCATCGTGGTTGCCGCGAATGATGAACGCCCTGATGCCGGCTCCATGCAAACGCGCAAGCTGCTCGGCTAGAAATCGGGCGGTCTTCATCGACGTCTGATCGCCATCGTAGAGATCGCCGGCGATGACCAACGCATCTACCTGTTCTTCAAGGCATAGATCGATGATGCGGACAAACGACCGTCGGGTCGCCAATCCGATCAGCTCGGAAAGCTCCGCGTTGCGCAGGGCTAGCGTCCGCAGCGGGGAGTCGAGATGAATGTCGGCGGTGTGAATGAATCGATAGACCAAAGCAGAGCCTCATCTGTTGGTCGATCTTCGTAGCCCTTACAATTTGCCCGCGCCAGCCTTTATTCTCGGTTTGTTCCGGCAATCCCCAAAAAAAGCTGGGTGCTGTGAGGAATGCTCGCAAGGGCTTTGCCATCTCGGACGCTGACCTGCTCCATACCTTTTGTTCGAGACCTCTACGCCGATGGCGCGTGAGCATCCTTCACGAGTTCGGCCTTAAGGCGTGCGGTTTCCAAACCGAGTTCGATGAATTGGCGAGCATGTCGGGCCAAAGCAACATTGTCGTCCCAAAGGTTTCGCCAGATCGCCGTCTTCAACGACAGATCTTTGTCAACGATGGCCGTTGAGAAGGATTCGAACGTCACGTAGTCGTCCCATCCGATGGCGACCAGAGCGTCGAAGATGGCGGCAAAATCGATGTTGCCCGTTCCGAGATAACCACGATGGCTTTCGCCGATGTGGACATAGCCGATCTTGTGGGCGGCATTGCGTATTGCCAGTCCGACGTCTGCTTCCTCGATATTCATGTGGAAGCTGTCGAGATGCAGGAAGACGTTCGAGGCACCTGTGTCCTTGATGTACGCTAGACCTTGGGCTGCCGTATTGAGCATGTTGCTCTCGAAGCGGTTGACGATTTCGAGATTGAGAGTGACACCGGCTGCCTTCGCACGATCGGCGACCCGCGACAGCGTGGTAACACTCGTTTCCCATCCCTTGCGGGACAACGCATGCTCCTGCTTTCCATGCGAGGAACTCAAGATACCGGCGAGCTTTGTGCCACCTAGATCGCGAACCAACGCAACGGCTCTGTCGAGTATGGCCTCACCGTTGGCGACCACCGACGGATCATCACTGGAGATGTCACCATCGCTCGGAAGACCCATGCTCACCGCGACGTCGAGGCCCAGTTCCCTGATGCGGGACGCGAGCCATTTCACGTCGACCAGCTTTGGATCGAGATAGGAAAACTCCACCAGCTTAAAGCCAAGTTCATGCGATCTGGTAAGTGTACGGTCAAGCTCATCGCGAGACGAGCCAGCACTCCAGACGAACGAGTGGACGCCGATTTTGGACATGACACTGATATCCTGAATTTCATTGAAGCGAAGGCTCGCCGGGCCCGAAGGCGCCGGCGAGCTCATGGGAGGAAACGTTAGCGGGCTGCGGTCCAGCCCTTGTAATCCTTGACGTTGTCCGCAGTGATCAGCTTCGGGTCGAGCAGGACGGTGTTCTCCGCCGGCTTCTTGCCGTTCAGAACATCGACAGCCATCTTGAGGGCGTCGCCGGCCATGACGTACGGGTCCTGGGAAGCCGAGGCCTTGATCATGGAATTGCCGCTTGCAAGCGACTTTTCGATATCTGGGGCACCGTCGACGGCAGTGATGAAGAACTCGTTGCGGTTCAGCTGCTTGGCGGCAAGCTCGGCACCGATGCCCGTCGGGTCATTGATGGCGAAGACGGCGTCGATCTTGTCGAAGCGCGTCAGCAGGCCCTGCATGACTGCGAGACCGCCATCACGCGAGCCCTGACCGTTTTGGTCGTCCGACAGGATCTTGATGTCCGGGCTCTTCGTGAGCACGTTCTTGCAACCCTGCACGCGGTCGAGGATCGAGGACGAAGCAGGGCCGTTGATGATCACGACGTCGCCCTTGCCCTTGAGCTGATCGACGATGTATTGGCACGCCTCTTCACCTGCCTTGATGTTGTTCGTCATGACCGTGACGTCAGCGCCCGGAGCCGAAACGTCGAAGGCGGCAACGATAACCCCTGCAGCCTGGGCCTTCTTGACGGCCGGAGCAATCGCCTTGGCGTCGACGGCGTTCAGCATGATGATGTCAACGCCTGCGGCGATGAAGCTGTCGATCTGCGAAACTTGCTTGTTGAGGTCGTAGTCGGCCGAAACCGAGGTGACCTGTACGTTCGGATTGATTTCCTTGGCGCGATCCTCGATGCCCTTGATGGTCGCAACGAAGAACGGATTGCCAAGCAGACCGACGGAAATGCCGATCTTCTCCAGGTCTTTGGCGGCTGCCGGCATTGCGATGGCTGCGGCCAGAGCGGTCGCTGCGAGCAGTTTCGAAATCATGCGCATATTTTCCTCCTTACGGCGCTTCCTGCGCCTCGTTATCCGGCAACCCCGGTTCCTCCAGCCGCACGTCAGGTGCGGCTAAGTCCTTTGAGCCTGTAGCGGTCGAGCGCCACGGCCACGATGATGACAAGTCCCTTGATGATGTACTGCCAAATGTCCGAAACGCCGACGAGGATGAGGCCGTTGGACAGCACCGCGATGATGAGTGCGCCGATCAGCGTGCCCCAGATCGACCCGACACCGCCGACGAAGCTGGTTCCGCCGAGAATGACGGCTGCGATCGCGTCGAGCTCGTAGGATTGACCAAGTTGCAGGCCGTTCGCGGCATACAGGCGGGCTGCGGACATCACGCCGCCAAGCCCCGAGAGCAGGCCCGACATCGAGTAGACAAAGAGCAGCACCAGCGGGACCTTGATCCCGGTGAGACGTGCTGCCTCCACGTTTCCGCCGACAGCGTAGATCCACGTGCCCAATACCGTGCGCTTCAGGATGAACCAGGAGATCAGGATCGTCGCCAGCGCAATGATAGCCAGCCACGGCACGCCGAGGAAACTGCCGTTTCCGATGAAGTCGAATGGCAGGTCGGGATTGAAAACCGTCGTGTCGCCGCCGAGAAGTCGGGCGATCCCGCGCATCGCGGTCAGCGAGCCGAGCGTGACGATAAAGGGTGGAAGCTTGAGCGCGGAGATGATCGTTCCGTTGACGACACCGCATGCAAGGCCCACGCCGATCGCAGCCGGAATGCCCAGCATGCCGACGTCCGGCCAAAGGGATACGATCACGCCAACCATGGCCGAGGCAGCAAGAATAGAGCCCACCGACAGATCGATGCCGCCCGTCAGGATCACGAAGGTCATCCCGGCCGCCAAAACCGTATTGATCGATGCCTGTTGCATGACGATCGACAGGTTGTTGACGCTTAGAAAGCGACCGCTCAACAGATGAAAGCCGATGGCCAGTATGACGAGCACCGGCAACATACCGAGCGCGGTGAGCGTCGATCTGAATCTTGCCTTGCCGGCGTTTGGCTGATCGGTTGATGTCGAGGTCATATCTTTATCCCGTCGTCTTTGTTGTCCGGCTTCAGGCGACTTTCGATGCCGACCCGGTGGAAAAGGCCATGATGGCTTCCTGGCTGATTGGCTGCTCGGGCGTCGCCGGAACTTCGCCCGCGATGCGCCCTTCGCGCATGACGAGGACGCGATCAGCGATGCCAATGATCTCCGGCAAGTCGCTTGAGATCACGACTATCGCGATGCCAGCCTGCGCGAGCTCGTCGATAATGCGGTAAATCTCTGACTTGGCACCCACATCGACGCCGCGGGTCGGCTCGTCGAAGATGATGACCTTGGGCTTCGTTTCGAGAAGACGCGCAATCAGTGCCTTCTGTTGGTTGCCACCCGACAGAGCGCCGACATTGATGCTTGCACTCGACGTGCGAATGGAAAGCGATTTGATCGCGCGGGCGGCACGCTCCTTGGCCGCGGCAAAATTCAATATGCCGCCAGGACCGGCATCCTTGCCGATAACACCGATGTTGATGTTCTCGTTGATCGTCATGTCGAGGAACAGGCCGAGGCCTTTACGATCCTCGGTAAGATAGGCGATCCCGGCGTCCATCGCGTCCCGCGGTCCGCTAATTGCCAGTTCCCGGCCCTCCAAAGACACCGTGCCGGCCGTTTTCGGGTCCGCCCCGAAAATAAGACGCGCGAGTTCCGTCCGACCGGACCCGACCAGGCCCGCGACGCCGAGGACCTCGCCTGCCCTTGCGTCGAACGAGCAGCCGAGAACGCGGCGGCCATCACCAACATCTTTCACTGAAAGGACCGTCTTGGCCGCCTGCACAGGTGCACGGTGTTCCTTTTTGTAGAAAGTCGAGAGATCGCGACCGACCATCATCGAGACCAGCCGGTCGGCGGACAGTTCTTCGCGCTCGAGCGTGCCGACGTAGGCGCTATCGCGCAACACGCTGACGCGGTCTGCGAGCGCGTAGATCTCTTCCATTCTATGGCTGATGTAGATGATCGCTATGCCCCGCGCCTTAAGCCCCGCGATGACCTCGAAAAGGCGTTCCGTCTCCCTGGAGGTCAGCGAAGTCGTCGGCTCGTCCATGACGATGATCCTCGCGTTGGTGGTCAGGGCACGCGCGATCTCCACCATCTGACGTTCGCCCAACGAGAGCGTCGCCACGAGCTGTGACGGTCCGAAGTTAATGCCCAGCTGTTTGAGGATTGGCTCGACACGGGCGCGTGCCGCAGCCTTATCGACGACACCATAGCGCGACGGCTCGGCGCCCAGGAACATGTTCTGCGCAACCGTCAGGTTCGGCGCGAGCGACAGTTCCTGATAAATGACCGCGATGCCATTTGCCTTCGCCTTGATCGGATCGCCGAACACGATCGGCTTTCCGTCGACGAGGACAGCACCGCCAGGATCCGCAACATAGGCGCCGGACAGAACCTTCATCAGCGTCGACTTCCCGGCGCCGTTCTCACCCATCAAGGCATGGACTTCGCCGGGATAGACGGTCAGCGAGACGTTGGTAAGAGCCTTGGTGCTTGCGAACGTCTTGCTGATATTGCGCATCTCCAGGACGGGTGCCTGCGTTTCGGTGTTTGCCGCGCTCATGCGTGGAACTCCTTCCTTGGCTGGGTCGCCTCCGGCCCGTCGATCTCAGCTAGTGTTCGCCACGTGTCGCGGTATGCTTCAAGACCAAAGATTTGCGCCGGCGCTACCTGACTGGTCTCATTTGCGAACGGCTCTAGGCCCATCGTGTCGAAAACGAGAGCCGCGGCACCAAAGGCACTGCCTTCCGCCGTCGCGCTGGTGAAGATCGGCTGCGCGGGCCGCAGTTGGGCGAGTATTTCGGCAAACAACCCGGTCTTGACTAGGCCACCGTCTATGACGATCGCGTTATCGGACCGTATGAGATCGAGGGACAGACTGGTCATGAGAACGACGTATAGAAGCGCGGCGGCCGCCCTCTCCTCGCCTTCCACCTCCGGTCCCACGAACCGGCCTTCGAAGCCCTGCATCGGGCCGCCCAGCGCGAACGACGGCAACGCGAACACGCCTTTTGCGATTACCCGAGACAGTGCCTCAAGACTCACAGGCTTGTTCCAGCCGCCACTGGCGCGATCGTACTCTCTGCCGCCCATGAAACGGATCGTCGGCGCTGGCTTCCCATCGACCGTAACGTTCGCGAGCATATCCCTATCTTCGTCCAGCGCTTCGAGCGGGCATGCCGAATTGAAGATCACGACCCACGTCCCGGTGGACACGAGGGTGAAGTCCTGGAATCCAACCGAACGATAGTAGTAGAGGGCCGAATTGCTGTCGTGAACGCCATTGTGGACATTGACGGAGCGCGCCTCACCCGTTCCGTCTGTGAGGTTCCAATTGCCCAAAACAGCGCCTGCTTTTTCGAAAGCAGGCATCTTCTCACGCCAACCTCGACTATCGACCAGACTGCTGAAATCACCACGCAGCGGTGCCCAAAGGTGAGAGTGGCAGCCGATGTAAGATACCTCCGACACCTTGCGGCCAGAGAATTTCCACGACCAGAACTGGGGATAGGGAAGAACAGCATCGGCGAGGCTCAGCGCCTCGGGCTTGACGGCCTCCAGCCAAAGCATGTGCCGCCCGTAGTTGAAACCCAGCGGCAGCCTTGGAGAATATGTCTCGGAGAAAGCCGGGATCGACATGTCGATGCGATCCCCCAGCGACGCAGGAGGTTCCTGTTCATAGTCGAGGATCGGATGCACCAGGTGATCCCCCTCAACGAGCGCAAATGTGCAGCCATGGCCGGAAAAGATGACGTGTCCGACCGAGTGCACCTCAATCGCATGCGTCAGCGCGGTCTTCATCCAGCCGAACAGAGCGGCGTCGTCGAGCACGCGAAAACCTTCGTACTCGCCCCATGACGGCTTCGTTCGCGTCTGCGAAAGTAACGAGCCATCCGCTCCGAACACGAAGAGTTTCGAGTTGGTCTTGCCGAGATCGAAGACCGCGATCGCGTTTGGTGGCGTCATGGCTGACCTCCGACCGTCGCGATCATTATCGTAACCCCCGCATCCTCGAGCATCTTTGCTCCGACGTCCGACAGTCCGTCGTCGATGACGATCGTGCCGATACGGGAAAGCGGGAGAACGACATTGCGCGGTTGAATCGAGAGTTTGCGGCTATCTGCCAGAAGCACGATTTCGTCCGCACAACCGCTCAACTCCCCAATCGCCTTCGTCAACAACGGGTGCGATTCCAGAAGTCCCTCGCTGCTGATACCCTGAGTGCCAAGGAAGAACCGCGAGGCGAAGAAGTCGGGCGCGCCGGCGGACGCATCGTGGATAATTCCGGGCTCTCGATACAGCACCCCGCCGGCCAAGGTCAGATGGCAAGTCCCGTGCTCGCCGACATATGCGGCCAAAGGCATGGAGTTCGTGTAGAGGCGGACGTTGCGGCGAGCCAATTGCAGACCGAGTTGATAGCAGGTCGATCCCGCATGGACGATTATCGAGTCCCCGTCTCGCACCAGACCCGCGGCCATCTCAGCGATCGCACGCTTTGCATCAACAGCAATGTCGCGGTTTTCGTCATATGGCCGAGCAGAAAGGCGCGCGGTGGTCGATGACTCGTTAGCGGATATCCCACCGTAGACCTTTCGAGCAATTCCGATGTCGTGAAGCTTATCGATATCTCTTCGGATTGTCGCAGGAGAAACGCCAAGCCGCTTCTGCAGGTCACGCACGGACGCGAAGGGCCGCTCGCGAAGCATTTCTGCGATGAGGCGATGGCGATCGGAATCGTTCAAGACAGTCCTCCACTGACGCTTCTCCCTGAGCGCTTATGACGAACTATAATCACATCATGTATAGGATCGCAACACGGGAGACGCAAAATCTTCATCGTTGACGATCTGCAATCACATTTATAGGATCGCGCAAAAGTTCGCTCATGAGCCAGCCGAACCGGAAGGCGAGTATCAACGCAGCAGGAGGGAAGATGATATGACCCAACCGGACCCCAGGAATACGGCGCTATTCAAGAGTTTTCTCGGGCTTTCCAGCCAGATTGGCAGCGACATCCTCAAGACGCAGGGCGCGGGCGGCAATACGTCGATCAAGAGCGACGGCGTGATGTGGGTGAAGGCATCGGGCACGTGGCTTTCCAAGGCGGATATTGAAGACATCATGGTCCCAGTTGTCGTCGATCCGCTGGTTGCAGCGCTTCGTAATGGCGACGTACGGGCCGAGAAGTCCACCGATTTCGTTGTTTCCGAACTGAATTCCAGCGGCCTTCGGCCATCGATCGAAACCAGTTTTCACGCGGCACTCAAAAGTCCGGTGGTCGCGCACTATCATTGCGTGAACGCAATTGCTCTGGCCGTTCTTGAAGACCGCGAGGCTATGCTGGCTGAATGCATGAGTGCCGTCTCTGATCTCAGATGGGTCACGGTTCCATACAGGCGTCCAGGAACTCCACTCGCCAGGGAGATCGAGAAAGCAGCCGCATCGATGCCGGACGTCCTCATCCTGTTCAATCACGGGATCATCGTTTGCGGTGACACGGTTGAGGAAGTCGCCGGTCGTATCCAGCGTGTCTCGAAGGCCCTTTCACGCCAAACCCGTAACAGCGGTCCGGCCGACGTCGATGCGCTGGAACGGATTGCGAAGAATTCCGGCTATCATCCGGCGCGCGACAGTGAAAGCCACGCCGTCGCGCTTTCGAATGTCAATCGAGGAATTGCACTTGGCGGCTCGCTTTATCCGGACCACGTCATTTTCCTTGGAACGAAGATAGGCGTGCTTTCAGAGGGGCAAAGCGCGGCCGACCTCGAGGCCGCATCTCACCGCGAAGGTCGTGAAGCTCCGAAAATGCTGATCGTCCCGGACAAGGGAGTACTCTTGTCCAGCACCCTCACTGCAGGTGGCGAGGTTATGGCCCGTTGCCTCTCGGAGGTGGTGGGCCGCATCCCTGAAGAGGCGTCGGTCGTGTATCTTTCGAACGACGACGAATATGAATTGACGCACTGGGAAGCGGAGCAATATCGACAAGCGCTCGACCGAGGCTCCGAAAGGCGGAACGCGTGAGCGCGAAAAATAGCCAACCAGTTGCACTCGGAATCGATATCGGCACGTCCGGCGCTCGTGCCACGGCGGTCGACCGCGCGGGCAACCCATTGGGCTTCGCCACGGCACCGTTCGTGTCGCCGGACGAGATGCGGCAACCCGCCTGCTGGTGGGACAGGGTCAAGGAGGCGATAGAGCGTCTCGCCGGAGCAACCGACTTCAGCTCGATTGAAGGCGTTGCCGTTGATGGCACGTCCGGGACGGTTCTATCGCTAGATCGTGCCAACGAGCCGACAGGTCAGGTCCTCATGTACAATGATCCCTGCCCTGATGCTGCAATCATCGAAAGCATAACAAGTGAGGCTCCGGCGACCAGCACGGCAGTCGGCGCGAATTCGGGCCTTGCCCGAGCCATCTATTTGTCGCGCCAGGACCGTGCTCATGCCATCGTACATCAGGCCGACTGGATCCTGATGAAATTGGGTTGCCCAGGGCGGGTCAGTGACGAAAACAACGCACTCAAGACCGGTTTCGATCTGGGAACGGAACGCTGGCCGGATTGGATCGAAGCCGCGGGAATGGACGTATCCAAGCTGCCCATGGTCTATCGTGCGGGCCAAAAGGTCGCTCCGGTCGAGGGATACCTGCTGGAACTGGGTCTGGCCAAATCCGCTTGGTTCCATGCGGGAACGACCGACGGCTGCGCTTCGTTTCTTGCTACGGGAGCATCGGCCATTGGCGACGCGGTAACCGCCCTCGGATCCACGATTGTGCTCAAGCTTGCATCGGACGCTCCGATCAGCGCGCCCGAATATGGCATATACTCGCACCGTGTCGGGCGGTTTTGGCTTGTTGGTGGCGCTTCGAACAGCGGTGGAAACGTCGTGCGCGCCCTACTCGGCGATGACCGTCTGGACGAACTCACCCGAAAAATCTCCCCGGACCGCAAACTGGATCTGAATTACTATCCGCTTCTGCGACCCGGCGAGCGTTTTCCGATCAACGATCCTCATTACCCGCCCCGGCTCACGCCGCGTCCCGCCGAGGATCACGCATACTTTCAGGCAATCCTTGAAGGCATGACCGAGATCGAGAGGTTGGGTTATCAGCGGTTAAGCGAGTTGGGAGCGCCAGCAGTGACAAGCCTTCGAACGGTTGGGGGCGGAGCGCGAAATCCCGTTTGGACCGCCATGAGGGCACGGGCTATGGGGGTGGACACTTTGGCTGCGAAATCGGTCGAGGCAGCCGTCGGTACAGCTGCGCTGGTGCTTTCCCGATTGGATGGCGGAAATGCCTGAACTAACGCCGATCACTCTACCTCAACTGGCGCCGGCATATGACGTTTTCTTCGTCGACCAGTTCGGGGTACTGAGGGACGACGCCGGTCCCTATGAGGGTGCAATCACTGCGCTGTCCAAGCTCGCATCGGCGGGCCGGAAGGTCGTTATCCTATCCAATTCAGGCAGAAGCGGTGAGTACAATTCCGAGCGGCTCGTTAGCCTCGGTTTTGCTTCAGGAAGCTTCGATTTCTTTGTCACATCGGGAGACGTGGCATTCGATATCCTCTCTCGACCTGAAAACGCCATCCGGAAAAAGGCTCGATGCTTGACGATATCCAGCGGTGGAGACACCAATCTCGCTGATCGGCTTGGGCTCATCTCCATACAAGACGCCTCCGGCGCCCAAATTGTCATCATATCCGGCAGCGAAGCCGAACGGATACCGATGGATGACTACCGCGAAATGCTGCGTCCGGCGGCCAAGAACGGAGTCCCCTGTTACTGTACCAATCCCGACATCCATAAATTGAGCAACGGCTCCATCGCGCCGGGCGCAGGCACTATCGCCAAGCTCTACGAGGGGATGGGCGGTCACGTCACCTGGCTTGGAAAACCGTATCCCGAAATCTACGAACACGCATTGAAGCTCGTTGGTGTCATCGACCGTCGTCGCGTCGTCTGCATCGGCGATAGCATCGATCACGATATTCTTGGCGCGAAGTCGGCTGGATTGGATTCCGTGCTGGTGCGTACCGGCATTCTTGCTGACGTCAGCGATGAGCAGATAGAAAAACTCTGCGAAAATGCGCGTGCCTACCCCAGGAATATCCTCCAGCATTTTGCATTTTAGTCCCGGACTTTGGCGCTGGATTTGCGGTCTTGGAAGGATTGGCGTAGTCCCGAAGGTCGCCGCCAGTCTCGCTAACCATTGCTTCGCCGGGCGTTAACGCGGCGGGGTTGCGTTTCGGCGCAACGAGCGCCGAAACCAATCGTGGCTATACGCGAGGAAGCTTAGAGGGGCAGTTTCCAGTGAAACCGTTGCCGACATTTAGAGGGCGTGGCTAACAATACCGGGCGCGGACGAACAGTTGAACGGAGAACAAGATGGCGCAAAAAGCACGAGACCCGATCGATGCGGTCGTTGGCGGAAATCTGGCACGTATCCGGAAGACGAAGGGATTAAGCCAATCCGCCATCGCCGACGCTTTGGGGATTTCGTTTCAGCAGGTGCAAAAGTACGAGAAGGGTTCAAATCGCGTCAGTGCCGGCGTTCTCTACCATCTGTCGCAAGCTCTCAGCGTTTCCATGGATGACTTCTTTAAAGGTGCCGAAACCGTCGAGCGGGATACGATCTCGCTACAGGCGACAGGTCGCGTGTACGTCTCCGGCGACCTTGACCGGGTGAAGAATGCTGACGTCAGGAAAGCCCTTGCGAGCCTTATCAAATGCGTTTCGACAGAAGTGGACGACGATCCAGATCGGTCTGCATCCGGTTCTCAGTGAGCCCGTCGTCTCTGGTACAGCAAGGCTCGTGCTATGAAACCTCCTCGGCACTATGGCGCGAAAGGCACGAGATGGTCCCACTAGACATCTGTTCCCAATTCTTTGGTTGGCACCGGATTATCCCGTGCGGCATCAATGACGGTCCATCCGAGTGCCCGATAAAATCCAACAGCATCTCTCGCAGCGTTCACGACCAATTTCTCGACGCTATGAGATGATGCGAGCGTTTCGAGATGGACCACGAGCGTACGGCCATATCCCTGTTGGAAATCCTGCCTGATTGCGACCGTTCGAACATACGCTTCCCTGTCGGCCATCAGATCGAGACGAGCCGCACCGACAGCCCTGCTTCCCAGCATAAGCAGGAACGGGATGCCCTGGCATACGGTCATCCGGATGGTTTGCGTCGTAGCCAGTCAGGTCGCGGGCCTCGAACAAGATAGTCCGACGGATATCGTGATAAGCTCGCCATTGTTCATCCGTGGTCGCCTGGACGACCTCAATCGTTAGCTCTGCGATATCCTCCCATAAATAGGCCACCTGATCGACGACTGCTGAGCCTAATGTGATGGCTCCTGCATTCGCCGGCACGCCATCGAGCCTCTCGTAAAAGCCGCGATACGGATTGAGCCCGAGCGCCACCGCGATCAAGCCCGTGCGCTCTGGCCGGTGGAGATCACTCACAACATGTCAACAGCAGCGAGCCGGTCTTCTGGTGTTGAAAGCCCGGAAGAATGTAGATCGCGTAAAGTTCGTTCTCGTGCGGAAATTCGGAGCGCCGGGTCGGGCCGCCACTCGCAAAGCCAACGACGGCACTATCGGCTGTGGCAACATGACAGCTCGTATCTGGTGTCGCGAATGTCCGGCAATGTCGTCGCTCCTGCTGAGCGTAAGACATGCTACCCAGGAAGTCTGCAGGAAGAAGGCCAGCGAAGGTTGATCGCCAGGCATCCACGACCACCCGCGCCACGCCTGCAATATCGCCCTCAGCGGCCGGTGCAAGCTTCCAGAGTGAGCGAGAAGGCCTCCCACAGCTTCGATCGCGCCGACGCCGAAAACAATGCGGCCCTTGTGAACGACGAAGGTGCCAATAGAACAGAAGGCAACCATCGCTTCCGCCGCACGGGACAGCAGATCGGCTTGCCGTGTTTGGGACCGAGCGTGTTCCGCCACTCGCCATCCGGAAAGAAAACCTCACTCATTGGCGTTCTTCTCTGGCCAGCAGCAGACTGTCGGCAAACATCGTTACGGCCGCACGATCCGACAGCACCCACTTCGCGCCCGGAAAAGCCGAATACAACTTCGCATGCGCGTCGAATGAGTTCCAGTTGTTGGTCCGTGTCCGGTATTCCGCCACCCATTTGAGAAGGCCGATAAACTGCGTCTGGGTCTCGCCGCCCTGGATGCCTCTTTCCGTGACATTGGCGATGCAAGCCTCTTCGGGCAAATCAATCCAGATCAACGCGGTCACGCGTCTGAGGACCATGTTCACCAGCTGGCCGTAGACCCCTTCCATGATCCAGCGGTCGTCGTTAGCTGCAGCCTTGACCATCTCGTCCCTGAGCGTCCTGTCGCGAGCGATCCCGTACCGGCCGGGCTCCCAATGGATATCATCGAGGTGGATGATAGGGTGGCGAAGCTGTTCGCCGATCCGGCGGGCGAGCCATGTTTTGCCGGAGCCACCATTTCCCATGATGAGCACCCGCTCGAAGGCGGTTGATGCGTTGGTAGAATCCATTGCGGCTTCCCGAACATCCGCGGTTATACCGATTTCGATAATTTTAACGGGAATTTATCTGTCGGTGCAAATCCAAATTGACGAAATCGCCTGCTTCGCACGGGTGTGTGCGTTCGACTAGACGTTCCGCGTTACTGGCCCGTACCGCTATCGGCGTCCGACTGCCACTTGTCGTCAAAGTTCAGCCTCTGACACCAGCGATCACGGGAAGCCAGCGTGCAAGAGGGCTTCCGACCTTGTTGGGCGCTTCCCTGGCTTAGGCTGGCTGAGATGAGTCCGCAACGCTCAGCGCCGATTGCCATGGAAGGAGTGAAGCGAATCGACGTCCGCGTCAGCGGGAGCCATTACGCCGTAAATTTACATGTTGTTACCGTTGCGTACTTCCCTGCCGAAAAATCATTGTGCCAACAATGCAATCCGGCAGGGGTTCACCACGCGACTTCTGCAGAAGTAATTTTTATCGTCGTGGTGAGGATCGAGATGCGTCCCAAAATTACAGTTCTCACACTCGCTATGTCGGTGGGTTTCGGTTCAGCGGCGCAGGCGCAATCGACACGCTATGACGATCTTTCCAAGGTTCCGCTCACCGAGGGCTACCTCTCGAAGGCGGACACAGCGACGCTCAAGGACGAATTGCTCTTCCAGCGCGCAGTTCAGAGCTACCTATGGGCTCAGCCCGCATTGAACATCTTCGCAATGAAAGAAGGCTCGGAAAAACTCTTCGGCAAGGGTTACAACGTGCTGCCTGTCTGGAAAGAGCGCCTGAACGCGAGCACGCAGGTGACCACGCCCAATTCCGACGTGATCTACGCCATGGGTTACCTCGATCTCGGCAAGGATGGTCTCATGGTGCTCGAAGTGCCGCCGGGCCTCCAGGGCATCCTCGACGACTTCTTCCAGCGGCCGATTTGCAACCCAGAACCGCTCGCGCAGAAGACCTGGTATCCGGAACCCTACTCCAAGGACATCTGGTGCGGCGACGTCGGCCTTCCCGGTCCTGACAAGGGAAAAGGAGCGAACTATCTCGTGATCCCGCCGGACTACAAGGGCGATATTCCCAAAGACTATATCGTCTACAAGTCGAGGACCTACAACGTCTTCGTCTTCTGGCGTGCGTTCTTCAAGAATCCCGCGGACCTGACCGATCCCGTCGATCTCATCACCAAGACCAAAATCTATCCACTCGGCAAGAAGGACAGCGCCAAGCCGATGGAATTTCCGGACGGCTCGAAGGCTTCACCCAACATGCTTTATCCGACGGACGGAAGCGCCTTCGACATGCTTTCACGCTTCATCGACAGCGAATATGTCGATCCGATGGACGCGGATATGCGTGGCATGCTGGCCAGCATCGGCATCATAAAGGGACAGCCGTTTTCACCCGACGCGCGGACGAGGGACATTCTCGACAAGGCTGGCAAGACCGCTTTCCGCATTGGCCGGGCAATTGCCTATGACCCTCCGCCGATCGTGCCGAACACCCGCTGGTACAAGGATCGCCAATGGGTAAATCCATTCCCTGCCAACACCGAATTCACAGGCCCGTCCTTCAAGTATCTCGATCTCCGCACCGGATTCTTTGCACTGGCCTATTCAGCAAGCCCCGCAATGGCGGTCAACATGGCTGGCATGGGGGCCAAATATCCTGTCGCCTTCACCGATGCCGATGGCGATCCGCTCTCGGGTGGGAAAGCCTACAAGCTGCACCTGCCGAAGGACATCCCGGCCGGCATCTTCTGGTCCGTGACTATCTACCGACCCGATACCGCCTCGGGCCTTGCCAACGGCCAAGCGTTTCCCTCGCTCAACACGATGGACAAACCCGAGCAGAATGCCGACGGTTCCACCGATATCTACTTTGGGCCTGAAGCACCGAAGGGGCATGAAAAGAACTGGCTGAAAACGGTTCCCGGCGACGGTTTTTTTGCCATTCTACGCCTCTACGGCCCGAAGCAACCGTTCTTCGACCAGACATGGAAGCCGAGCGACCTCGAGAAGATCAAATAATTCCCGCCATAACTCTCTTGCCACCCCCAGGATGGAAAGTCTTTCAGATCAAGCCAAATCTAGGAGAAGACAATGGGTCCAACGTACATCTCGTCTTTTTTGCGTTCGGCGCTGCTCGCCTCTGCCATCGTGGCTTCCCTGCCCCTTGTCGTGATTGGGCAGTCGTCAACCATTCCGGAGATCAGCAAAGCGATTCCGTCCGGTCCCGTATCAGGGACGCGCCTGCCGGACAGCTACGTGAGAGACGTCGCGCGGCTTGCCTATTTGTGGGGCTGGCCACTGGTGAACATGCACAACCGCCATCTGGTGTTCGAAAAGGTACCTGAGAACGGATTGGGCGATGGTGTCCTGCCGGTCGGCCCGTTGAACCGGGTTACCATGCTAACCGACTATATCAAGCCGGAGGAACGTGCGGTCGCGACGCCGAACCAGGACGTTGTGTATGGGTTCGGGATCATGTCTCTGGAAAAGGAACCTGTTGTCTTCCAGGTGCCTGACTTTGTCGATCGCTTCTGGGTCTACCAACTCGGCAACCAGCGCACCGACACAATCGGCGGCATGGGCAAGATGTATGGCAGCAAGCCCGGCTTCTACATGGTGGTCGGCCCCGACTGGAACGGGGCAGTTCCAGCTGGCATAAACAGTGTGTTCCGGTCGCCGACGAACCTTGTCTACATCATTCCGCGCACCTTCCTCGACGATACCAAGGAAGATCGCGCTGCCATTCAGCCTGTTCTCAGCCAGATCATGTCCTACCCCCTTAGCGAGTTCGACGGGAAAATGAAAACCAAAGACTGGAGCAAGATTCCGACGCTCGCCGACCCCGCAGGCGGAAAGCAGGGCGGCGGAGGCGAAACCCAATGGGTGAAACCCGAATTATTTTTTGCCGAGCTTCCGCAAGTGCTGAAGGAGGTGCCGCCGCAGCCCGGGGAAGAAGCGCTCTACGCCTGGTTTTCTTCACTTTTGACGGCAGCCGAAAAGGACCCGCAGATTGCGGAAACGATAAAGCAGTCGGCCATCGACACCGACAAAACCCTCATGAAAACAATCCATAGCTACTCCTATGCGGGAGTTCCAGTTGCCAACGGTTGGGTGTCTCCGCTGAATGGAGCGGAGTTCGGCACCGACTATTTCAGCCGGGCAGCGGCCGCCAAGGCCAATATTTTCGTCAATCCCCGCAAGGAGTCGGCCTATTTCGGGCAGGAATACGACGCCACAGGCAAGCGCCTTTCCGGGGCGGGAGCCTATAGCGTGACTTTTCCGAAGGACAAGCTTCCACCCGTGAACGGCTTCTGGTCCCTGACGCTTTATGATGAGGACCACTTCTTCGCGCCCAACAAGATCAACCGCTTTTCGCTCGGCACCAAGAACAAAGACCTCATTTACGGCGCTGACGGTTCGCTGACCATCTACGTCCAAAACCGCGAACCAAAGGGAGAAAAGGCTAGAAACTGGCTGCCCGCACCAACGGGAAATTTCGAGCTTTTTCTCAGAGCTTATTGGCCAAGGGCTGCGATCCTCGAAAACGAATGGTCGCCACCGGCTGTGATCAAAGCCAATTGAGCATGCAAGACGGCTGTGTCTGGCAGCATGAAGCTGCCGTCCCCCTCATGGCGGAAGTCTTCGAAACGGCTTGGAGCATCGAGATCACGGTGCGAGAGGGACGCTTACTATCGATTGGTTGATCGCATGCAATGAGACCGAACGATGCGGTCTTCCTCAAAACGGGACCTCCGGAAAGCTGCAGACCGGTATGGGCGTTCGGGTCTCGCTCGAAAGCAGGTGTGCCATGGCAAGTTCGTCGTAGGGCTTCGTGAAGAAGCAACTGCCATGCGACAGCATGCTTTCCTCGACGATGGCAGCACCGAAGGCGACGATCGGCTTCACCGGCAGCGATCGATCGCGAATGTAGTGGGCCAGCTTGATACCGTCCATCGTTCCGGGAATCTGAACGTCTAACCGGAACTGATTTTGTGTGGCCAACGTAGCATCCGTCGGTGTCCTGTTGCCGACGCTAGCGGAAAAGTGCCTGACATCAGGATCCCCGGCGCGTGCTCAAGGGCGGATCCCACCTCTGCGCGCCGAACTGAGCAACGCCAAAACCCGGGAAATGGTCAGGCTGCGCAGCGGTGACGGGAGCGCGCTCCCAGGGTCCCTATCAGTCGCCGACCGCCTGGGTGAACGATTGGCCGTACGGAAAGAAATGCTCCTTCCGGCCGGGAGCGGGCAAGAGTAGACGCCGCGAGGAACCTGCTTGAGGGTAGCGATCTTCAGTTGAAGACGGTCGCCTACGACCGTGGATTTGGCACGGCCGACAGGATGCGGGCCGTCTTCACGCAGCGGCTCACCGTCACTCCAGCCCAGTATCGCGCAAGCTTCCGGAAGATGCGGTGATTGTGCGGCCACACCTAGAGCCGCGACCGTTCGGCCAGTTCCAGAAGCCGGCGGCAAGCCTCGTGGAGATTTCTCTGGGGAGCATTCGCGACGCCTAGAAGCAGCCCCGACTGTGCGGTTCCTGGCGACACGAACCACGGCGAAAGCGGTGCCGGAAACAGACCGAATGGGAGAGCCTTGCTTACCACGGCGACGTCCGAAATGTCATTCTGCAGCCTGAGCAGGACCGCGAGACCCGGTGTCGAAACATCAACGACGCAGTCGGAGCTTGGAAGGGCAGCAAGCACGGCCTGCTGTCGCGAGGCATAGAGACGCTTCATGCGGCGTAAGTGCCTTAGATAGTGGCCCTCCCTGATGAACTCCGCGACAGCCATCTGCACTGCGGGACCTGGCGCTGGCATGAGGCAGGCGGCCATCTCCGCGAACAACGGCACCAGCGCAGGGGGCGCGATGACGAAGCCGAGCCGGAGCGCCGGGCTGATGGTCTTACTGAAGGAGCCGATGTGGATGACACGCCCTATTCGATCCAGCGAGGCAAGAGCGGGGGCGGCTCTGCCCGTCAGCTGCAGTTCGCTCAGGTAGTCGTCTTCCACAACCCATGCACCATTCGCCGCTGCCCAGTCGAGCAGAAGCAGACGTCGTTCGAGGGACAGGGTGTGGCCCAGGGGTGCCTGCTGCCCCGGTGTGACCACCGCGAGCCTCGCGCCGGGGCATGAGCGCATGCCGTGCTCGACGTCGATTCCCTTCGTATCGACCGGGACCGGCGTGACCGAGAGACCGGCCAGTTCGACCCCTCGTCTTGACCAGGGGAAACTTGGCTCTTCCAGCCAGGCGGCGTGCCCGGCCAGCTTCAGGGCGCCGAGTGCAAGCCCCAGACCTGCAGCATATCCGTTGGTCACTATCACCTGGTCCGGCGAACAGTTCATGCCACGGGCTATGGCCAGAAAGGAGGCGATCTCGCGTCTCAGCTCTAGCTCCCCACGCGGGTCCGGGTAGAGCAGCGGCGCCCTCGCTCCGCTACGCACCGCCTGGCCGTGCAGACGGGCGAACAATGTTGCCGGGAAGACATCCGTGGCAGGCACGCCCATCTGAAAGAACGCAGGTCCCTGCGTCATTTCCAGATACATTTGCATGAACGCACCGGGATCCACCCGCGTCTGCATATCCGCAACGGCACCCGGCCGCTGCGCCACGCGGGTGCCCGCCGCCCTTGAAGCCTCGATCAGCTGCGCGGCGGCAAGCTTGTCATAGGCGGCCCGGACGGTTCCGCGCGCGACCCCAAGCTCGGCCGAAAGGTCCTGCCAGGAAGGCAGACGCGCTCCCTGTTCCAATACGCCGTCCTCAATCGCCTTCCTGATTCCGGAGTGGATCTGTTCCGAGAGCGATGTCCGTGCGGAGCGGTCGATGGAAAGGCTAAGTTTGGTTCCCATAGGTTCATGGTACACTGTTTCTGCATGTTCTTGGTTCTTTTCTTTGTGCCACGGCAGCGGCATCTTCAGGCCATCGAAAGGAGCACGTCCATGAAGATGAAAAACCTGTTGCCCGCCGCCTTCGCGGCACTCTCCTGCATCATGGCGTCGCAAGCATTGGCGCATGATCCGCGGTCCGAAACGGTCACTCCCAGATTCCGGGAGGCTATCCCGAACGTACCGGGCAAGTCGCTTGTCGCCGTCGAAGTCGACTACGAGCCTGGTGCGGCCTCCCAGCCGCATACCCATGCCAACTCAGCCTTCATCTACGCTTACGTCCTTTCTGGCGAGGTCGAGTCGAAGGTCAACGACGGCCCGGCTCGCATCTACAAGGCCGGAGAAGGCTGGTCGGAGCCGCCTGGCGCAATTCATTCCATTAGCCGCAATGCGAGCTCGACGGAGCCAGCCAGGCTGCTTGCCGTCTTCGTCACCGATACCACTGAAACGAAGCTCACTTTCCCCGTGAAGCAGAAGTAAGGAGACCGACATGACACAGAGGCTTGATTACAACCAGGTGGCCCCGAACGGAGCGAAGGCTCTTGGAGGCGTATATGGATACATCACCCAGAGCGGCCTGTCGGGAGAACTTGTCGACCTCGTCTATCTGCGCGTATCGCAGATCAACAACTGCGCCTACTGCCTTGACATGCACACCCGCGAGCTGGTCAAGCGGGGCGTCAGTGCCGAGAAGCTGGCCCTCCTTCAGGCCTGGGAAGAAGGCGGCAACCTCTTTTCCGAGACGGAGCGTGCAGCTCTCGCGTGGGCGGAGAGCGTTACCCTCGTGGCGCAGACGGGCGTGCCGGACAGCGCCTATCAGGCGGCGCGGAAGGTTTTCGACGAGAAGCAGCTCGTCGACCTCACCATCGCGATCAGCCTGATGAACAGCTATAATCGCATGGCCATCAGCTTCCGCAACACGCCGCAGGCAGTGCGGTAAGCCGGCCGAAAGTCGGTCCCAATCAACCGATGAATGGAGCGTGCCATGATCCCGCTGGAGATAGCCGGCATACGCATTCCTGACAGCAAGCTCGCAGGGGATGTCACCCAGCTTATACGCGACACGGAGAGCGAGCTGCTCTTTCACCACTCGTGTCGCGTCTACTTCTGGGGAGCCATGAGCGGGAAAAGCAAACGGCTCGTCTACGATCCCGAACTGCTCTACGTCGCCTCCATGTTTCATGATCTCGGACTAACGGCGCAGTTTGCAGACAGCCGCCTTCGCTTCGAAGTGAATGGGGCAAATGCCGCGCGCGACTTCCTGCGCGCGCGTGGCATCTCAGAGGGCGACATCGAAACGGTGTGGAACGCGGTCGCCTTGCATACGACGCCCGGAATTCCAGAGTTCATGCGTCCGGAAATTGCGCTGCTCCAGGCCGGAGCCGGGATGGACGTCGCCGGGCGAGGATTCGAACATTACACAGAGGCGCAGCGTAATGCTGTCGTCGCGGCGTTTCCTCGCGAAGCCGACTTCAAAGACGGGATCATCGACGCGTTCTACCAGGGTATGAAGCATAGGCCGGAGACCACCTTTGGAACCTTCAATGATGACTTTCTGGCCGCGAAGGATCCGCAGTTCAAGCGGGTGAATATGTGCTCGGTTATCTGCCATTCGCACTGGGAACACTGAAACCTTCCTGAAGCGTGAGCAGAAGCGTCAGGACACACCAACAGTCCTTGGTGGCAGCAGCATCCCACGAAATCTCGGCGGGAGGCAGACGCCGAATCTCGTCACAGCGTTCGACCGGCGCTCCGGAGGACGGCCAGACAGCAACCTTCTCACTCACCGCATGAGCCATCTGCAGCGACCACCCAACCGGCGCACAGGTCAGGTGTGTCCTTGGACACGGTTCGGCAATAGCCTGACATTCTACGATGACAGGTACAGACCTGACTGAACGAAATTTCCTGGTGACAGGTGTAAGCAAGGGCATCGGTCGCGCACTTTCAAATCGCCTCGCCGCCGCAAGCCGCCATGTGGCCGGCATCGCCCGCGGAAAGGATCCTGACTTCCCTGGTACTTTGGTCTCAGTTGATCTCGATGATACACAGGCGTCGGAAGATGCATTCAGGGAACTAGCGCAGCTCTACTCCTTCGACGGCGTTATCAGCAATGACGACGGGGAGCCCGCTCCAATAATCAGTCCCTTCAGAAGGAAGTCGAAGACCGGTTCAGGCTGTCCCTGGACCGTGATGACCAATGACGGCAGCCGGTGTCAATCATAAGGAGATAGGCACGTTCTACGAGGTCCCACATAAGGCTGGTAGCTGTTGTCCCATTCGCGATAGGATACATACTGGTCATAGCACCATTGCACATGCGCTGCAGCGAGACGCCCGCGCTTGGACGGAGGCGGACTTGTTGCGATCGCTCCCGCCGCTACGCCGGCGGCGAAGGCGGTCGCCGGAAACCAGTAGCCGTTATAGTAGCGATAGCCCGGCCGAAAGCCGAAGACGCCTCTGTATCCGTTGTAGTAGTAGAAGCCGCCCGCCGCATAGAAACCGCGGCGGAAGTAAACCGCCGTCACATTGTCCGTGCTGATCAAGGCATCGGAGATCGGCTGCATCGGGATCGCCTCGGCCGGCTGTATCGTGGTCGCGAGCGTCAGAAGGCCCGCTCCGATCGTCGTTGAAATTTTCATCATGGTCTTGGTCCTGTCCAAATACGAAATGCGCGTGTCACCGGCGCAGCGACCGCAATTCCCTGAGTGACAGCGCCTGATCGCCGTCGACATCCGCCTTGACCAGCCGGTCGGGAATGAAGTTTGCGAACTCCTCGCGCGAAATCTTGCCATCGCCATTCCTGTCCATCATGGCCCTGCGCTGCTGCAGGTCGGCGAGCTGCGCACCGGCGCTGCCACCCCTTGCGGATTTTGCACGGTCGACCGCCGCCTGGATCTCCTGCGGATCGAGAACGCCGTTACGATTGGCATCCAACCGATCGAACAGTTTCGCTCTGCCCGCTTCGATCTCGCTGAATGCGAGCTTCCTGTCGCCGTTCGTGTCCAACTCGCGAAACATGTCCCCCGCTCGCTCCCGCTCGGAGGCCATAGCGCTGCAGCTCCCAAGCAGCACTGATCCGAGGATTGCGATCGTTCTTTTCATTCTCGTCTCCATTTCAAAGACAGATGGCCCACCGCGGGCCGTCCTTCTGCAGGCGTCTACGCACCCGACGGCCCGGCTCCTACGCGGGGTGTCAAACTTTGACCGGCACCGAAGCCGACCGCGCCGAACCAACCACGAAATTCTTTCCGTCGACAGCGTAGGACGAAGGACGGGATAACGTATCGACAGATGAGGTCGCCAACAGCGCGGCCGAACCGATACAAAAGGATCGTTATCATGAAGACTTCGACCATCGTTGCGGCACTGCTCATGGCGCTTACCTCGTTCTCCATTGCCCATGCGCAGGCGACCGGCGATCGCGTCTTGCGCAAGGCCGACACAAACGGCGACGACGTGATCTCAAAGGACGAGGCCCTGGCTGTCCGCCAACGCCTGTTTTCCAGGCTCGACCGCAACGGCGACGGCACAATCGACAGGGACGAAAGCGAGGGCGCGCGCGATGCCATCATGGCGCGCGCGGAGGCAGCCGAAGCACGACTCGGCAATGCGATGCGGCGTCTGGACACCAATGGCGACGGCAAGGTCTCGGCTGACGAGTTCCGCGCCGATACATCCCTCTTCGATCTCACCGACCGCAACGTCGACGGCAAGATCTCTGCCGCCGAGGCCGCCTTCATCCGCAACCTCTTTGGGAATCGTCACGGCTGAACCCACGGACCTCAAACGAAGGAATTCAAGAAATGCTGACCTCTTTCAAATTCTCCTTGCTCTCGCTCGCCACGCTTGTCGCCATTTCGGAGGCCGGTCCAGTTGCTGCCGAGGAATGGACGAGGACAACCCCGCGCGGCGGCCAGATCAGCCGGAGCGTGACCAATGACGGCGACGGCGTCTATTCGGGAACGACCACGCGGACCGGCGCCAAGGGCGGCAGCTATACCTCCAGCTCCAGCTGCGGGGCAGGCGTTGTGACACGCTGCTCGAGGAGCTATTCCGGTGTAACCGCAAACGGTAAGACCTTCTCGGCCCAACGGCTGTCGGCGCACGGACCTTACAACACGCGTTCGGTCGGTAGCTTTACCGGCCCGGGTGGCAATCGTTACGTTGGGTTTCGCCGCTTTCGCCGCTGACACTAAGAGCCGTATCGTCGTGGAAAAACCGAGGCAGCGCGAAGATGACGACCTGCTGGCCCGTATCGCGGCGGGCAGTCAGGGCGCGCTTTCCCAGCTGATTGCGCGTCACGGCCGCGGCCTGCGGATTTTTGCCGCGCGCTATCTCGGCAATGCGAGCGATGCGGAGGACGTGGTGCAGGACGTGTTCGTAACCGTGTGGAAAAACGCCGGCCGCTTCGATCCGCGGAGGGCGCGCGTCTCGACCTGGCTTTACAAGATCACGGCCAATCGGTGCGTCGACCAGCGCCGCCGGCTATTCCTGCGCAATTTCATCGGCCTCGACGATCTCGACTGCGACCCGGCATCGGAAGCGCCCGACGCCGAGGCGCGGGTTTCGGACCGGCAGGAACTGTCGATCGTGCGCGGCGGCATCGCCGCCCTCCCCCAGCGCCAGCGCATGGCGCTGCTGCTGAAGGTGGTGGCGGACCTTGACGTCCCCGCCATTGCCGAGGTCATGGGGACCAGTACCGGCTCGGTGGAACAGTTGCTCGTGCGCGCACGACGCGGGCTGCGGAATCATGTGGCGGCCCATGAGGGCCGCGAAAGGAACGTGTGATGACAGAGGACGAATTCGCGCAGCTGACACGTCGCTTCGGCAAGGACGTCACGGCGTGGCCGGCGCCCTATCGGCAGCAGGCATTGCTTTTGTCCGCGGGGAGGCAAGACTCGCCGTCCGATCGGGACGAGGCGCTGGATCGCCTGGTTCTGGAAGCGGCATTGGACGGTACCGACGAACAGCGCCTGGCCAGCCAGGTGCTGGCGCGCATCCACGCCGACTGGGGCCGGACGTTCGGCACGCGCCTTTCGTCCTTTCTGCTTCGGCCGGCCACGATGACAGCGTGCAGTGCACTGCTGTTCCTGGCACTGGCTGCTGGCGGCTATCAGCTGGCAGCCTCTGAGGGCAATGCCCTCGACGCGAAGCTACTGGCGCTGGCCACGGGTTCACCGGCAAACACCGGGCTTCTTGATCTTTCCCCCGATGACGACACGGAGAATGCGCTATGACGCGGCGATCGATCTGGACAGTAGTTCTCATCCTGCTTGGCCTTTCGGTCGCGCTCAACGTTTTCCTGATCGGCTATGCCGCTCACGGCTTGCGCGAGGGAGTGTCAGCCCGCAGCCTCGTCGAGAACGTCGCCAGCATTTACCCCCCCGACGTCAGGCAGGAATTTCGCAGCGTCATGCGTGAGAACCGGCCGCGTACCTTCGCGGCGCTCGGAGACCTCCGTCGCGCCCGCAGCGGTCTGGCCGCGGCAATTGCCGCTTCGCCCTTCGACGACGTCGCCGTCCAGGCCGCGATGAAGGACGTGCGTGACTCGACCGACAATCTGCAGGCCGTCATCCAGGATTATCTCTTAACGGCGCTGAAACGCAGCAAGAGCAAATCCGCGTCCTGAAGCCCGGCTGGACATGACAAGAACACAATCCGCCATTGGATTCCGGTGCGGCAGGGCGATGCCGAGCCGGCCAGGCAGGAAGAGTGATCAATGAAGCACGACAGGCTCATCCTAAGCCTGCTGCAGCAGGAAGTGCTGGGCTCAGTCCGGTCGCTGCGCCGCGGCGATCTCGCGTGGATTATCCTCGGCGGCGGCGCGGTTATCGCCTATGCCGCAGCCGATGCCGTTGTGGCCCTGCATGCCGCCGCGCCGCTGCTGCGGAATTCGCGATGGCTTTGGTTCGCCGGCCTTCCGGCTGGAGCATTTCTGCTAGGGTTTTTCGCCGGTCTCGGGGCCATCCATCTCGCTTTGTCGCGCGCCTATGCGCCGTTCATGGCGGCTCTTCCCGTCTCCAACAGGGAGCGGCGGCGCATGGCGATTTTGGCGGCCGCCTGCATCGGAACCGGTTTGGCAGTGCTTGTCGTCGGCTTTACCGCGTTGGCCTGCGTCTTGATCGCCAAGTCGGATTCGTTCATGTGGGCTATTGTCGCCGCGCCTCCTTTCGCCGCCGGTTTTGCGGCAGCAGTTGCTGCGCAGCTTCGCGTCCCCTCTTTTCTGCCAGCACGCAATGGCGATCATGAAACCGGCGGGGGCAGACCGCTAGTGACGCTCAACCGCTTAGACCGCGCCCGGCCGAGCTGGGCCGCCGCCTGGGCCTGGAACCTGCGCGCCGGCACTGTGATGCTGTCATGGCGCATTTTCGGAGCCGGCTCAGTGATGGGCCTTGCTGTTCTGATCTCGGCCGTCGGCGGGCTCGCCTATCATCGGGCCGCCCCAGGCGCGATCACCGGTCTGGTAGGCGGGCTCACCGTCTTCATGCTCGCAATGCGCTATCATCCGCTTGGCTCACCTGTGCTGCGCACCGCGCCGATTGGCTTCGGGCGGGCATGGCTGCGGTTCTTGTGGCTTCCACTGCAGTTGTCGACAGTCTTCTTCCTGTTGCCAACCGGGGCTGCGCTGGCGGCGGAACCATCCTCGTGGTCGTTACTCGCGGCGAGCGGGGTGTGGCTGTTGATGCTGAACGGCGCCTATGCGGTTTTCGCCGCCTATTTCATGACGAAACCTCGGATCGCGGCGTTCAGCTTCCTGGCGGCGATCGCCTATGCCACCTACGAATTCTCCGAATACGGCCGGACGGTCGTTCTCGGGTTTCTCGCCCTTGTCATATGGCTGTTCTACCGAACGCGTCGGAGGTTCTATTATGGATGACAGCGCCCATCGATCCACGGACATGAGGGAGCTTCTGCGCCTATCTAACCTGAGCGTGGGTTACGGCGGCCGCGCTGTCATCGCCGGCGTCGATCTGACGATGCGGAGCGGCGAAATCCTCGGACTTCTCGGCGCCAACGGGTCGGGCAAATCGACGCTGATCAAGTCCATCACCGGGCAGCTCCGTCCGCGGACCGGGGCCATCGCCATCGACGGCATCGATCTCGCCCGGAAGCCGGAGCAGGCCAAGGCGCGGTTTGGGCTGGCCATCGACGTCACAGACTTGCCGGCATCGCTTTCGGGACGCCAATATCTCGACCTCGTCGCCTCGCTTCGTTCATGCGCCCCCACCGACTGGCGAGACCGTGACTTGCCGGCACGACTGGGTATAACGGCCTGGCTTGATCGGCCAATCGCTGAATATTCACTTGGCACACGCGCAAAGATCGCAGTCACAGCAGCCCTGATCGGCTCGCCACCGCTGCTGATCTTCGACGAGTCCCTGAATGGCCTGGATCCGCTCGCCGCTTGGGAGATGAAGTCGCTGTTGATCGAGCTCGCCGCCAGCGGAAGACATGGGGTCCTCATCTCCACGCACGTCGTGGAAACCATACCCCGCCTTTGCAATCGAGCCGTGTTCCTCGCCAAAGGCAAAGTCTCGCGATCATGGGAAAGTGATGATCTTGCCAAAATGCGGGCAACACCTGGCGCTTTCGAAGAATGCCTTATCAGCACGCTCAGGGCTCAACTGCAGGTCCCGCGCCCTGGGGAGCCCGGAGACGGCCTAACTCGCAAATCCGTTTCAATTGAAGGATGAACCACAGATCCATCATGATCGGCTGCGCTTCCGATCAGAAAGAGAAGACCAAGCAGGCAAGCTAGTGCAGCGTTCCACTGATGACCATCTTGGAGACGAACGCTGACAGGAGCTTGTGGTCGAAATGCCCGGGAGAGTTCATCATCATGTTGATTGCCTCAGCCTGTGAGAAAGCCGGCTTGTAGGGGCGGATGGTTGTCAGCGCCTCGTATACGTCGCAAATGGCAGCAACGCGAGCAACATAAGGGATCTTCCTGCCCGACAGGCGATCGGGATAACCGCTGCCATCATAGCGCTCATGATGGAAACGGCAGATATCGAGCACTTCATGCGGCGCCGAGCCCGCTTTCGCCACCATCTCGTAACCCTTTTGCGGGTGAGCGCGGACAAGATCCATTTCCTCGGCGGTTAGTTTCCCGGGTTTGTTCAGGATCTCATCGGGAATTATCATCTTTCCGAGATCGTGTATGAGACCGCCTAGGCCAAGAACACGCACTTCTTCTTGCCCATGACCGAGAAGGCGCCCGAACGCGATCATCAAGGCGCTGACCGCAAGCGAATGAAGAAACGTGGTTTCATCCTTCTCCTTCAACTTGGCAACAGCAATCAGCGCGCCAGTGTTATCGAGCGTTTCCAACATGATGCGCTCAACCGCACTGCTCGCTGCCGCGTCTGCAAAACAACCGTTTGCGCGAGCATCCTCCAGCACATGACGAAGATGCGGTCCGATCTCCTGAATGGATTGTCTCGCGCGGCTGATCTCAGCCTTTGAAAAGATGGCCAGCAATTGCGCCTCAAAGCTTGCCATAGCGGTGCGTTGCGACGCGCCTTCGACATCGACGCCCTTCGTGATGTCAATGACCACGCTTCTTACATGTCCATTGGCAAGCCTTCTGACATCATCGCCTTTGGAGACCAGAAAAGGCTTGAACCGAGCGGCATCCACTTGGGTCGTAAACTCCATATCGTTGATGAACATGCCGACCCGGAGCTGATTCAATTGGATGCGTTTGAGCATTTATGATCTTCCTGAAAATCTTGCATTATCGATTGATGAAACGAAGCCGGAGAAACAGAAGATCTATCTCAGCTGGAGTACCTGAGTGGCTCCGAGAAGGACCCGCGAGGCACGAGCCGCTGGCCGCGCGCGCTTAGGAACTGACCCGCCTTCAGGGCGTCCATTGCTCTGGCGAAGAGATAGCCCTGACCCAGCCTGCAACCGAATGCTTCGAGACGGCGGGCCTGTTCCTCCTCCTCGATGCCTTCCGCCACCACGCGGATGCCAAGCTTACCTGCGATCGAAAGCACGCCTTCGACAATCACCATCCCGGCGTCATCAATGCTCGTTCGGTCAATGAAGGATTTGTCGATTTTGATGATGTCGACGGGCACCGTCAGAAGATGGGTCAAGGAGGCATAGCCGGTCCCGAAGTCGTCGAGCGCGACTTTCAGGCCTTCCAAGCGCAAGGCTTTGATCTCATCCGCGACCACGTGGTCTCGCTGTCCGAGGTAAACAGATTCCGTCACCTCGAGGATCAGGTGATCAAGGGGGACATCCGCATCTTCGAAGACTCGGCAAATTTTGTCACGCAATCCTCCCTTGCGAAAGTCGGCAGCTGACAGATTTACGCCGACATGCTGTAGAGGAAGCCCGTCGTCGAGCCATGTCCGCATGTCCTTCGCAACTTTGGCCAACATCCGCTCCGTCAGCGTTGAAGCAACGTGGGCGTCTTTGGTCGCCTCATGAAAATGAGCGGCTGCAACAACGTCGCCGGAGTTGGTCTTCATCCGGCACAAGGCCTCCAGACCGACAGCCTCGCGCGTATCAAGGCGCACGATCGGCTGGTAGTAAGCCTCGATGCGGTTCTCGGATAGTGCAAGGCTGACGTCCCTTACCGCCCTGAAGCGGCGCGTCAACGCTGTCCCGAGTCCCGAATGGTACTCGACGAATTGTCCACGGGCATGCTCTTTGGCGTGGTAGAGCGCGATGTCTGCATTTTGTCGGACTTGCTCAGGATCGATATCGTCGGTCGCCAAGGCACCGCCGAGTGTCGCCGCAGGAAAGACGACGTGGCCCGCGCAATCTGTTGGAGGTTCCAGTACCCTCAGGATCTGAACCGCTTTGCGCTGCAGATCAAGTTCGCCTTCGCCGACGGCGATGATTGCGAATTCGTCGCCGCCCAGCCGATAGGTCCTTTCCCTGCCCGCGGCTGTCGCGATGCGCTCCGCCAGAACGCGGATCAGAGCATCGCCAGCCGCGTGACCAAACGTATCGTTCACCGGCTTCAGATTGTCGACATCGGCTATTATAATGCCCCAGCCGTGATTTGCAGGCGGCGTCAGGGTTCGAAGAGCGAGATCGAAGGCAGCCCGGTTATGGAGCCCTGTAAGTCCATCCGTGTATGTCAGACGCTGACGCTCGGCTACCCGTTCTTCACGCTCGATTGCGATCGAGCACAGATGCACACATGCATCCACAATCGTTTGCTCAAGCTCGCTTGGTCCCCGGTTGTCCCGGTAATAGAAGGCGAAGGTACCGATGACGCGGTCGCCGCTCTTGATCGGGCTTGACCAACAAGCCTTCAAGCCAAGCGCGAGAGCAAGGGCAGCATAGTCGGTCCATATTGGGTTCGTTTCTATATCGGTGACGACAACCGGCGACCCAAGGAAGGCGGCGGTCCCGCAAGAACCTGCATAAGGCCCTATTTTGACGCCGTCCACCGCGGCGGAATATGATGTTGGGAGCGACGGCGCCGCCAGCGTCGACAAACGGACGCCATCGGACTTGAGGACTGTGGCCGCAATGCCCGGAATCGCTGCTTCAACCTTTGAGCACAATGCTGAAAGCGTGGTCGCCAGCGGCTGGCCTTTGGCAATCATTTCAAGAATGGCATTCTGCAATTCTAGGATCATGAAAGGGCGTCTCGAAAGGGAAGCCCTCTTTAACAGCCGCAGTTTCCGATCAAGTTACCGTATCGATTAAATATTGATCAATTTGGCGGCTGCGTTGGTGGGTCAGTCGATGTCCCCGCTCAGATTCGGCGGCGACGTATAACCAGTCCATCGCCGCTTGCGCCAGCAATGAACATCTCTCGGAAGCGAGGCGCGCCCGCGTTGGAAAATCCGAAAATCGCAACGATCAGGAAGGCTACCGGCTTGTGAAGGCCGTGCTCCAATTTATGGCCGGCGCCATGATTGCCGGAGCCTTGACGCGGATTTCCGCGCCGGTGGGTTTGTTTATCGATGCCATTGGTGGGTCGCCGGTGGTTCCGGCGGTAGGTAGACAAGCGACAGCTCAAATGCGCCTGCGTCGGCGGCGACTGCAGGCTTCCGCTGGGTTTCATCTGCCTTGCGGAGAACCTGATGATGGTCGCGGGTGGCGGTCTGTGCGGCCATTTACAGCTCCAGACGACAAGACTGCGAATTTCAAATCTGGTTTCAGATGGTGACAAGTGTTGAGGGAACCGGCCCCGATTTGTGCTCGTTTCGCCCTTGAAAGGAGCGACTACGCAAATGCCAGCCACAGCAGATAAAGAATATACGCCCTCCACCCTCCACGACCGCTACCAGATGGACCTCGGCGAAGCCAAAAGGCTGATCAACAGTTTCGGCAGCAATCGCCTCGAGCTAGATCGTCTTCTCGGATCGCGGGACAGGTCATCGCCTCAGGCTGGCGAAGAAAACGCGGCCGCAGCCTGAGGCGGATCGCTGGCTGGGTGCATTGGAAGATCGATATCATCGGCCCTCGTCGTGATAGCCCTCATCGCCAACCACTTTAGAGCTTGGCTTGTTCGACGTCGCTGAGGCGCAACGCTCTGCCGTCTGCCGCGACTATGGCGTCCATCTCCTCTGCAAGCGCGTCGCGATCATCGACACCACGCAAGAGGCGGCCGGCTAGAGTATCGAAACGTCCGGCGGCGATGTCGGCAATCAAGAGTGCAGCCCGCGACGGTTCGATGTTGACGCCATCATCGAAAAGCTTCTGGATCCCGGGCAGGTAGGTTTTTCCTGCTTCTGAAAAAAGCTGCATTTCGGTCATCGCACTCCGAACGAGGCCGGGATCGACCGCAAATGCGCGCACCCCCTGGCCGATGGTGGTGTCGTTCAGGCATTCCGTGAGCCGCATGATGGCGGCTTTGCTGGACGCGTAGCCAGAGCCATGGGGAAAGCTGTTGCCCGTTCCGCCACCAACGAGGTTTACAATCCGGCCCCTACCCCGCGCCAACATCATAGGGGCGGCCGAGCGGCAAGCATTGAAAGTGCCTCGCAGATTGATCTCGACATCCCGCCACCACACAAGAGGGTCACAGTCCCAAATCGGGCCAAAGCCCTGGAACGAGCCGTGATTGTTGATCAGAATGTCAACAGGACCCAATTCGGTCGCCACCCGCGTAAGGGCATTTTCAACAGCGGCAAGGTCGATGATGTCCGTCGAAATAGCGATCGCTTCCCCGCCCTCTCCCTCGATGAGAGAGACTGTTTCCTCAATCTCAGTCACCGTTCGCGCCAGCACGGCAACCTTTGCTCCCTCCCTCGCCTGCTGTAGAGCGATTTCTCGACCGATCCCCCTGCCGCCGCCAGTTACGACCGCGACCGTGTTCGAAAGGCGGGCCATGCTAACTCCAATGCATTGCCAAAATGATCTGGTTACAAAACTATGTGTGCGCGGTGGCCGATGGCAATGCCACCCCTGACTTTTCTTAAACCGTAGCAATACATTTGACCGTCCCGAACCCTAACCGGGGTGGTCGCATTCGGCTGGGAGCGCGAAAGCACGAGCCTTTCCCGACGTCGTCGAGGAGATTCTCGAAAAACGACTTTTGTCGCTCTTGAAGGAGTTGGAACCAACGACGCTTTTGCTACAATTTCCATCGGTATGAATTGTTTTGTCCCGCACCAACTCGGGCTCGGCGGAACGACCAATTTGGGCCGGGAGGGGACAATCCGCAGCAGGACGCCAGATCAGGCAGGCGGACATGTGAGGCGACCGAAACGACGCCTCACCCAGGGCTTCAAACTGCTACGAATCCGCCATCCACCATGAGCTCTTCGCCTCCAACGAAGCTGCTCTCGCTCGACGCCAGAAACAGAACGGCTTTGGCGACCTCTTCAGTCTCAGCGAGCCTGCCGAATGGAATCGCCTGCTTCATCCATTCCTCGGCACCGTCATTGTTTTGAAGGTAGGTCGCCATTGCAGGTGTCAGGACCATTCCTGGCGAAACCACGTTGACACGAATGCCTCGGCTTTTCAGATCGACCGTCCACGTCCGTGCAAACGAGCGGATAGCCGCTTTCGTCGCGCTATAGATGGAGAGATTGGCAAAGCCCTTGCTCCCGGCGCCCGAGCCGGTCAACACGATGGAACCGCCCGCTGACATCAATGGCAGAGCCTTTTGCACCGTGAAGACCGTCCCCTTGACGTTGATGTTGAATACGCGGTCGAAATGATCTTCCTCGATACCGCCGATTGGCGCGGACTCAGACACGCCGGCATTGGCAAAGACCACGTCCACGCGAGCGTGATCCTGTTGTATCCGGGCGTAAAGCCGATCGACTGCGACAGGATCGCTCACATCGCCCTGAACGCCGATAGCGCCATTGCCGATTTCCCTCAGTGCTTCATCCAGCCGCTCTTGCCGACGCCCGGTAATATAAACGTGGGCACCCTCTGCCGCGAACGCCTTGGCTGTTGTCAAGCCGATACCGTCCGTTCCACCGGTGATGACCACCACCTTTTCTTTGAACCGCTCTGCCACCATAAACTCACCTTTTCGTTAAGTGGAGAATTGCTCCACTTTCTATATGGAGATATCCTCCACTTAGCAAGCGATAGCGAGGTGATTTCTTGTCGGATCAAGTTCCATTGCGATCGGACGCGCGGCGTAACCGCGAGCGAATTCTCGCGGCGGCTGAGGACGTCTTTCTGGAAAGAGGGGCGAACGTCACGCTCGACGACGTCGCAAAACGCGCAGGCGTCGGGATCGGAACCCTCTATCGGCGCTTCCCGACACGGGAAGAGCTTTTGGCCGCGACCTATAGCGCTCGATTTGTGGCTTTCGCGGCATCCAGTCGTGATGCGGACACCGGGCAGGATCCGCTGCGTGCACTGCGCTCCTATCTTGAACAACTCGTCGAGCACACGAATGTTTATCGAGGCCTTGCGGCATTGCTTGGAACGGTTCTTCAGGTCGGTACGCCCGGCTGTATCGCCACCAGCGCAGAAGGCCGCAGGCTTTTGGCCAATGGACAGGCTGCCGGCGTCGTTCGCGTTGACATCAGCTTCGATGACATTGTGTGCGTGGCAACGGCCATCTCGCTGGCGACTGAGCGGGAAGCCTCACCGAACCCCCATATCGTTCATCTTGTCGATGTATTCCTGAACGGAATTGCTTCACGCTTAAATTTATCTGATGACCGCTTTCACGCACAGCAACAATGACTCTTTGTGACAAGGATGAGGGCGCAACGGCGACACGACTTTCGCCCTTGGCGCATTGGAGCGCCTAGGGCCTTGCTCCTGCCAGCACAGGGAAACCAGGCACTTCCCAAATCCCCACCGACATGGTTCTCCGGAATGCGATGGAGGCCCGCTAGATCAGGCTCTGGCCCCCGTAGAGCGTCGTGCCTGGGCAACCGTCAACAAGGATGACGGTGGTGGAAAGAAGGCAGGCGGATCCGGGCAAGGAAAGCATACCGGCCATCCCGCCGCCCATAAGGGTGGCGAGAAAGGTGGAAAGGCCGCAGCATCTCGATCTGCTGCCGATCGCTCGGCGTCAGCGAAGAAGGCCGCAGCAGCGCGGAAACGCAATGCGGAGCACGCGCATCATTAGACGGCCGCGCTGACAGCATCTAGGGCTACCTCTCCATCAGCCGATTTCCCGGAAGGTGATCGAATAGCGAAGCCGGTCGACAGGCGGTCTGATCAGCGAGTATCAGCCCAAATGCTGACAAAGCCCTTGGCGTCGGGTGGATCTGACCGGTCGACGTCCTTGATCTACTGTACCAGGCCATCATCCCTAGGCCGCCCGCACCCTGTCTCGGCCACTCAATTTGGCCTCATAAAGTGCCTGATCGGCACGTCGATAAAGGTCTGACGCGCTGTCCGTCGGCAAACAGGCGGCGACACCTGCGGAGCAGGTGTAGCTGAAGTCAGGGGAATCCGGCAGGGGTCTTGAAAACCGGATGACGCTCAGCATGCGCTCGACAATTGCTATGGCTTCCTCCGATCCCGTTCCCGGCATCACCAGAATGAACTCTTCTCCGCCAACGCGCCCGAAGCAGTCGGTGCGGCGGACGCTCTGATGAATGCGATGCGCAAAGTCGCGCAGGACAATGTCCCCCGCGTGGTGGCCGAGACGATCGTTGATATACTTGAAATTGTCGATGTCGAACAAGGCTAGGCATCCCTCGCCGCCATGCTGGGCAGCAATCAGCATGTCCTCGACGCGGGCCATGACGAAGCGGCGATTGGCGACACCAGTGAGTTCGTCGGTCTGCGCATCCTTAATCGCCTGATCGCGATCTTGTCGAACGTGCCTGCCTCTGGCTCGCAAGCTCGTAATGTCGCTTGCGATGCAAAGCATCCAGCCGTTCTTCTGAACCGTCTCGGTCATCCAAAACCATCGACCATCGACGAGATCCGTTTCGAAAGCGCGATAACCAATCTTTCCCCGGCGCGACTGTGTCGATCGCAGCCACTCTGCGAAATTCTCCGCGTGAATGACCGTGCCGCGTCGCAGCCCGAAATTGCGCCGCATGAGATCCGGCCACACCGGTGTCTCAGCAGGCTCGATGAAATAGGCCGACCGAAATGCTGCGTTGGCATATCGTAGGCGGTCATCGGCATCGTAGATCGCTATGAGCGTCGCGGTGGTCGCAAAGAGCTGCAGAAGCTGTTCGCTGATCTCGTCCATATCGAACCTCGCTTGATTGTCGTGGCCTACATGGCGCGCGAACCTTATGAGGAAAGAGCAGGCGACAGCAAGGAAAGGCGCGTCTAGTGCTTTCAAAAACGTCAACATGCCCGCTACTGGTCCACGTTCGTGATAATGGCGACCGCAGAGCTGGTGTTGTCGTTTCGCCGCGCTGGTATCTGTGAACTTTTTTTGAACACATTAAGCACCTGTATCCCATGCATCAGCCTTGCTGATGAGCGCTGAAATGAATTCACCGCTCGCAATCGCCGCTGTCGCTTCAAGACTTTTGACCCCGGATGTACTGGCGCTGGTGGGTAAGCGATGATGAGGAAGGTCGGTGCGATTTCGCCCCGGCCTTTTTTGTTGCCCGCAGAAGCGATGAACGCGTCGAATGGACCTACCGGCTGGCCTGTGGGTGCTAGCCCGGCACGAATTTCTCAGGCGGCATTTGCATCCTGCTCGTCGAACGCAACCAAAGGAAAATCCTGCGCGAGCTGACGAATGGTTTCAAGATTGAAAGGGAAGGAACGCCCGGCCGGCCGGACTCGATTTATGGTTTCAGTCCCGGGTCTTACATCTCCCTAGGCCCTCACGCTCCGAGATCGCAACGGCATAAAGGGCAGAACGCCTTATAAGTGCGTCTATGCCGATTAAGTGTGGTGTTGATCCGTAGTCAGCATGCTAGTGTATTTTAGAGCGTCAGTTTAAGGTTTCTGTTGGCGACGTTCCTGCCGAGTGATGGCTCGCTGCGCGAGTTTTCGGCCCATGAGGGCCATTTCCATGTCAAAAGAAGAACCGATTGTCCATTTCGAGGCCGCGAGTACGCTTGCCGTGGTGGTCTCGTCGAACGAGCCGTTGCTTTTCCTGTCGGTGGACCAGAAGATTATTGCAGCCAGC
Organism: Hyphomicrobiales bacterium; assembly: GCA_900470965.1. Taxonomy (GTDB): domain Bacteria; phylum Pseudomonadota; class Alphaproteobacteria; order Rhizobiales; family Rhizobiaceae; genus Rhizobium. The sequence continues at coordinate 97,306 of UCCS01000047.1, read as the reverse complement.
ACATCGTTCTGCCGCACCTTCGAGATCGATCCAGCGACAATTCCCGGCAGAGCGCTCAGTGAGCTCGGAAACGGCGAATGGGCAATGCCGAAGCTTGCATCGCTCCTGAAGGCGACAGCGTCCGGGAGTGCAAGGATCGAAGCCTACGAGATCGACCTCAAACGGCCCGACCGGAAGACACGTCAGTTGATCGTCAACGCGCAGGTTCTGGACGACGGCGACAAGGACCATATCCGGTTGCTGGTGGCCATCACCGACGTGACTGACGCGCGTGCCGAAGCGAAACTGAAAGACGATCTCGTCCGGGAGAAAGCAATCCTCATTCAGGAAGTCCAGCACCGGGTCGCAAACAGCCTTCAGATCATCGCGAGCGTTCTCATGCAGAGTGCCCGTCGGGTGCAGTCCGAGGAAGCGCGCGGACATCTTCACAACGCCCATAGCCGGGTCATGTCGATCGCGGCCGTACAGCGACAGCTCTCAACATCACCTGGCGGCATCGTCGAACTCCGCAGCTACTTCTCGCAACTTTGCGACAGCCTCGGCGCATCGATGATTGCCGATGAGGACCGGCTCTCAATTGCGGTGACAGTTGATGACAGCACCGTTGAAGCGGACGTGTCCATAAGCCTGGGACTGATCGTGACGGAATTGGTGATCAACGCCCTCAAGCACGCCTTTCAGAAGCAGGAAACCGGCAGGATCGTGATCGACTATCACTCGGCAGGCACTGACTGGACCCTCACCGTCACCGACAACGGCGTCGGCATGGCCGCCGGTAGCGATGCACCCAAGGCCGGCCTGGGCACCGGCATCGTCGAGGCCCTCGCCAGGAATCTGCAGGGCGAAATACAGTTGAGCGATGCCAGCCCTGGAACCACCGTGACAATCAGTCATCGCGGCGATGCCGATCGTCGAACCAGAATTCCGGCGGCCGCATAGAACTTATCTCTCACTGAAACGCCATCCGGGCCAGGGCTTTTCCGGCTCACACGAAAACCGAGTGAAATATGTTTAATGGCAAGGCGGTCGTCCTGGTGGTCGAAGACAGCGTGATCATTCGAATGGGCGCCGTCGACCTGGTCCAATCTGCAGGCTACGAGGCGCTTGAGGCGAGCAATGCCGACGAGGCAATTCGTATCCTGGAGTCCAGAGCCGACATCGACCTGGTGTTCACCGACGTACAGATGCCGGGAACGATGGACGGCATCAAGCTATCCCACTACATCCGCAATCGATGGCCGCCGGTCAAGTTGATCGTTGCTTCCGGAAAAGCAATACTCGACGAGAGCAACCTTCCTGAGGGAAGCCGGTTCTTCCCAAAGCCTTACAGCAATCATGCCATCGCAGACGCAATGGCAAGTATGCTTTCGAGCGCCTTTAGGATCCCCGCCGCATATGGAGCCGCCTCAGCTGCCGGAGCTGTCCTGTGCTAAATTCTCTTGTATAGCTGGTGGGAAAGAGACCGGCCAGGAACAAGGCAGATATGTCGATCCAGCGTGCGAGCTTTTACCACCTTCTGACGGTTGTGACGATCGCTTTCATCTGGCTGCTTATCCCCTATTACTCCGCTGTCTTTCTGGGCCGTTATCCTGGCGATCATCTTCTTTCCCGTTCATAAGCGACTGGGGCGTTTGTTAGGGGGGTGCCGCAGCATTGCCGCCCCATCGGTGGCATTCTGGGCTCTGGGATTGAGGCCGCCTTGCCGTGGGGTGTGACAATGACGTTCCTGTCGATGCTGCCTGCAGTTGGAGTGGCACTCGTATGGGCTCCGGCAGCCATCTGGCTGGTCCTCACGGGGGCCTGGCTGAAAGCAGCAATCCTGGTCCTCATCGGCATATTCGTAATCGGGCTCATCGACGATTTGCTGCGTGTGCCGTTGTTCGGCAAGGGAACGCGGCTGCCCGACTATGTCGTGCTGATCTCGACCGTCGGCGGCATCTCCCTGTTCGGCACCAATGGTTTCGTCATCGGCCCGTTGATTGCCGCCTTGTTTATCGCGGCATGGTCGATTTTTGCCGAGCAGCAGAATACCGAGAGATCGAGGTCTAAAGTATTGAATGAGAATTCAGCGCCTTTCCGGCACTTTAATGCAGGACGGAAGTGACGAATTGCAGGCGGTGGACGAGCGAGCCTGTCTGATAGATGCGGCGGCTCGTTCCCACGCAGACGCCCAGAGGACCGGAAACAACCATGGCACAAATTCACATCCACCACCGCACGATCTATCATTATCGTTATGCGGTGAATCTCAGCCCTCACCGGCTGATGTTGAGGCCGCGCGAGGGCAGAGATCTCCGGCTGCTTTCGCATGAAGTGTCGACAACGCCACAAGCCCAGATCAGTTGGGCGACCGATGTATTCGGCAACGCGGTTGCCACCGCAGTTTTCAGCGAAATGACCGATATCCTGACCGTCGACAGCGTCGCCATGGTCGACCTCACCGCTGCCGCATGGCCGGTCTTTGCTATCACAGGCTCCGCCACTACCTTTCCATTCCGCTATTCGGATGAGGAATGGACCGATCTCGGCGCGCTGACGGCTCGGCAGTATGCCGACCCGTTCCAGCAACTTCAGCGGTGGGCACAGGGATTTGTCGCAAGCAATTCGACGGACACGCTGTCGCTTCTCAAGGACATAAGTGCGGGAGTGTCTTCATCGATCTCCTATCAAAGCCGTGAGGCGGAAGGCACACAGACGCCGACCCAAACGCTGGAACGTGGTTGGGGATCATGCCGTGACTTCGCGGTGCTGTTTGTTGAAACTGTTCGTTGTCTGGGCTTTGGAGCGCGCATCGTGTCGGGATACCTGTTCAATCCCGATCAAATATTGTTTGGTTCGCAGGATCAGGGCTCGACCCATGCCTGGGTCGAGGTATTCGTGCCCGGTGCTGGATGGATTACGTTCGATCCGACCAACCGCAGCATGGGCGGGGCCAATCTCATCCCTGTCGCCGTGACCCGTGATATCGCGCAATCCGTTCCCGTCGCCGGCAGCTTCGTCGGTGCGTCCGATGCCTTCATATCGATGGACGTGGAGGTCGAGGTGTCTGCGTGAGCCTCAGCAGGGCAACGAGGATTTTAGTCGTCCAGCCATTCACATGGGTCACGACTTGACGGGATTATCGTCAGCTACGAACCTCTGCCGGAAATCCGAGGCCGACGAGAATAGAAACAGGCTGTTTGAATATCGGGTTTCATCGATCTCTCCTTCCCAACCCGGATGTTGATGGGCGCCGTGGCCACGGCCCCCTGTTCAACCGATAATGCGGGTCAAGCCGCTTCTGTGCTTCGATTTGCGCCGAGGCGCCCGAGGACACCAGAGTGGGCTCAGTCTGGATGGAGATCTTGCGCGGCTTCAGTGCCTCGGGGATCTCGCGAACCAGATCGATCGACAAGAGGCCGTTGCTGAGGTCCGCCCGCTCACCCGGACATGATCGGCAAGCTCGAACCGGTGTTCGAACGGCCGTCCGGCAATGCCGCGATGCAGGTAGCCTTCGTTTGCTGCTTCCTGCTTCTTGCCGGTGACGGTCAGAAGATTGGACTGGAAGGTGATATCGAGATCGTCCTGCGCGAAGCTCGCCACCGCAATCGAGATCCGGTAGCTGTCGTCACCGGTCTTGACNNACGGGAGGGCCGAAAGACGGCGCCTCCAGCTCGCGGCGCGCAGAAAGTGCAATTTTTTCCAATGAAGACGCGCTGTAGGCGAGATCCGACAGCAGGCTGATCGTTTTCCTTCCATGGCTTATGAGCACCAGGAACAGGATGAGGCAGACGCCCACCACAGGAGACGGTTTCCTTTACGTTCGACCAGATGACCATCGCGCGTTTCAGAGAGACCTTCCCACATGCCAGGCGGAGTGGTCGCCTCCAGTCCTGGGCCGTGCCCCGAAAGACCGCGTGCAAGCGCATCGAACGGTGGCTCGACTGACGACGGAGCCGGCGAGTCCAGTTCGAATTGGGTCCGCTCCAGATCCGGATTGCGCTAGGCGCGATGCCCTTCGCAAAAGGCGCCAGATTAGAGAATATCTTTATGTCCATATCTTTCCGCTCCCCCGCATCTCCGCACCGGCATCAACTGAACCGAACGCCAAGTACCGTTGCCTTTTTGGCAATGTAGAATGCGCATAATTGTTCTTTATTAGAACGCGAGATTCCCCCATCATCCGGAAATTGGTGGATAACGAGACGAAAAGTCCGATCGCCCAATCAACAGGGGAACTATCAGCATGTCTCAATTCGTGATGAATCGCCGCCGTTTTCTATCCAATGCCGCCTTGGTTGGCGGCCTCGCTGCAACCGAGACCTTTATCGGTATCCGCGCCGGTAAGGCCGCCGATGTTGCGGAGATTCGCATGCAGCTCGGCTGGCTAGCCTCGAACGGCCTTATCGGTGAGGTCGCCGCCCAGAAGAAGGGCTTTTTCACAGAGCAGGGCATCAATCTCACCATCGTCCCCGGCGGTCCGAATGTCGATGGCGTCGCCGGCGTCGCGGCAGGTCAATCCACGATCGGCCAAATTTCCTCAAGCCCGTCCGTCATGCTCGCGCGCTCGGCCGGCATGCCGGTCAAGGCATTTCTGGCTGGATACCGTAAGCATCCATTTACGTATTTCTCGCTGAAAAAGGCGCCAATCCGCGAGCCGAAGGACATGATCGGCAAGACGATCGCCACCCAACCGACGGCTTTCATCCTTTTGCGCGCGCTGCTGGCTCAGAATGGCATTTCCGAGGACAAGGTGAAGATGGTCAACATGGGCTCGGATATGAACCAGTTGATGACGGGGCAGGCCGATGCCGTCACCGGCTGGGTCACGAACACCAATGCCCTGAAGGTGCTCGGTGACGAGCGTGTCGACATGATGTTGTGGGACGCCGGGCTTAAGCTTTATGCCAACGTTTATTACACGACCGACGAACAGCTGGATAAACACGCCGACGTGCTGGTCCGCTTCACGACGGCCGCGGCCAAGGGCTGGGGGTATGTGCGCGACCATCCGGAAGAAGCCGTTGATATGCTGGTCGACGCTTATCCCAACCTCGACAGGGCAAGCGAGCTGGAGGCTGTTCACTCTGTCATCGATTTCTCCTTTGGGGATAGCACCAAAGAGACCGGCTGGGGCACGATGAACAAGGATAATTGGGCGGCACAGATCAAAGCCTATGCCGATCTCAAGCAGTTTGCAGGAGCCACACCGACCGTAGACGACGTCGCCAGCATGGTGATCCTCGACGCGACGACCGAAATCCGCAAACAAATCGGGTGAACGTCATGATGAGCGCCGCCACCATCAAGCAGCCACAGCCGCTGGCAACAGCCGAAATGGCACGACTTGCCGTCTCCATTCGTGATCTGGATATTCGTTTCGGCAACAAGGGCAATGAATTCACTGCCCTCTCCAAGGTCTCCGTCGACATTCCAGAGGGATCGTTCGTCACGATGCTCGGCCCGTCCGGTTGCGGCAAGTCGACCTTGCTGCGCTGCATCGCCGATCTTGTCCATATCAGCGACGGTTCCGTCTCGGTATTCGGCCAGCCGCCGCGCGACGCACGCCAGGGGCGCGACTTCGCCTTCGTCTTCCAGGAGGCAACGCTTCTGCCGTGGCGGAGCGTCATCGACAACGTTCGCCTGCCGATGGAAGTCGGCAAGCATGACAAGAGCGCCTATGCCGATCCCATGGAGCTGCTGGCACTCGTCGGCCTTAAGGGGCGCGAAAATGCTCTTCCGCATGAATTGTCGGGTGGCATGCGCCAGCGGGTCGCCATCGCCCGTGCCCTGGTAACCAAGCCGCGCATCCTTTTGATGGACGAGCCATTCGGCGCTCTTGACGAAATCACCCGTGACAAGCTCAACGAGGAACTCTTACGCATCTGGCGCGAGACGGGCACAACTATCGTCTTCGTAACACATTCGATCCCGGAGGCAGTCTTTCTCGGCCAGCAGGTGCTTATGCTGCAGGCCCATCCCGGCAGAGTGAAAGAATTCATGAAAGTCGACCTTCCCTACCCCCGCGCCCTTGCGATGCGCGACACGGTCGACTTTATCAAAGTGACTGCGCATCTGCGCGCGCTGCTGGAGGAGTGCATATGAGCAACGCCGTGCACTCTGACTTCAGTCGCGTGGCCAAGGCGCCGCGCAAGGTTGCCATCCTCGACGCAACCGTCGGCGTTTTCTCCTCGCACATGCCGGCGATCCTTGCGGCATTCGGCTGCATCGTGCTCTGGCAGGCGGTCATCTGGATCTTCAAGATCCCGACCTTCATGGCGCCGAGTCCACTCGACGTGCTCTTTGCCTTTCGCGACAACGTCGCGACGCTGACGCGAAACGTCCTGCCGACGGTGCTGGAAGCTGTCCTCGGCTTCGTCTTCGGCAATCTCATCGCTATTCTGCTGGCGATCTGGTTCGTCCACAGCGCCACTGCGGAGAAGGCCTTCTATCCGATCGCCGTCTTCGTCAAGGCGATTCCGATCATCGCGCTTGCGCCGATCCTGGTGCTGATCTTCGGCAACGGCGTCGCCCCGAAGATCATCATTGCCGGCCTGATCTGTTTCTTCCCGACGCTGGTCAACATGGTTCAGGGACTCCGTTCCGCAAGCCCCGCAATGCTTGACCTGATGCGGGTACTATCGGCCAGCAACTCGGAGATCCTCTGGAAGGTCCGTCTGCCAAGCTCGCTGCCATTCCTCTTCGCTGCCTTAAAGATCGCTGCGACTAGCAGTGTCATGGGAGCGATCGTCGCGGAATGGATCGGTTCCAGCTTCGGGCTTGGCGCTCTTATCATCGAGGCGACCTATAATTTCCGCTCGCCGCTGCTTTACGCAACGGTCGTCATCGCCGCCCTGCTTGCTGTGATCCTCTTCTTTATCGTCTCAGTCGCCGAGGCGAAGATGATCCGCTGGAAGCCGGCTGGACAGCACTAAAGCTTAGAAAACATCGAGGGAACACCAATGGAACAGGTTATTCATCAGCCTGCACGGGATATCCGTGTCGTCGATCGCTCCGATGTCGTCGTGGTCGGCGGTGGCCCGGCAGGGATTGCCGCAGCCGTCTCGGCCGCACGCAACGGCGCCAGCGTCACGCTTCTCGAACGTTATCCCTATGTCGGCGGGCTTGCCGCCGGCGGCATGGTGCTCGTGCTCGACGACATGATCAACGAGCTCGAAATCACCGTGCGCGGCATCTGCATGGAGATGATCGAGCGCATGAAACGCTGGGGGCTCTGCGTGACGCCGACCGACCGTGATCGCCTGATCGAATTCCGCGATACGCCGGAGGCCTGGCAGCGCTGGGCGCGATGGGGGCTCTTCGACTTCCACACGCAGTCGATGCCGCACCCAATCTGCTTTTCGGCCGCCTTCGATCCCGACGCCTTCAAGCGCGCCGCCTATGACATGATCGCCGATGCGAAGATCAAGCTCAGAACACACAGCTGGTTCTCCTCGGCAATCGTCGAGGGCGGAACGATCAAGGGCGTCATCTGCCAGACCAAGGAAGGCATGCAGGCGATCCTCGGCGATGTCGTTATCGACACGACGGGCGATCTGGATGTGGCGGCCAGCGCCGGCGCCGCCCACATCGAATCCAATTTCATCCTGACGACGGTGTCGCGCTGGGGCGGTGTCGATACGGAAGCGGCGGAGCGTTTCGAACAGCAAGAGCCGGAAGTCTTCAAGGCGCTCGATCATGAAGCCAAGCGGCTGATCGGCGGTTGCTGGTCCTTCTGGTGGCTGAAGACGCCGCTGCCTGGCGTCGTCTGGCTGAACTGCCCGCATATGCCGACCTTGAGCGGCCTGAAGGTCGAGGATTTGACAAAGGCGGAGATGGAAGGCCGCTCGCGGATCGCGAAACTGCTCGATTTCGCGCGGGAAAAAATGCCCGGCTTCGAGAATGCCTATGTCGTCGATTTCGCGCCGCAGACGGGCGTGCGCCAGACGCGGCTACTCCAGGGTGACTATGTCGTGACGAAGGACGACGTCATGACCCGCCGGCATTTTGCCGACACGGTCTGCCGCGGCCGCGATTACTACACGCCCTACCGCGCGATGTTGCCCAGAGAAGTCGACCAGCTGATCGTTGCCGGCCGGCACTATTCGGCAACACCACAGGCGCAGAAATCCAGCCGCGAGATCCCGCCTTGCATGGCGATGGGCGAAGCGGCAGGTGTCGCCGCAACGGTCGCCCTCAATGCCGGAACGACCGTTCGCCAGGCCGATATCCGGGCAATTCAGAAGCAGATGCGGGCTCAGGGAGCCGATCCAGGCGACATACCCTCTGAGAACGCGACATATTTGGAGGCTGCAGAATGACGACTTTGCCACTCGACGGAATGCGCGTGATCGATTTCACGCAGGTCATGCTCGGCCCTTCCTGTACGCAGGTGCTGGCCGACTATGGTGCGGAAGTCATCAAGATCGAGAAGGTCAAGATCGGCGATCTGTCGCGCTGGTCTCTGGGCTCCGATCCGGACGGGCTAAACAACCCGGTCTTCTGCTCCTTGAACCGCAACAAGAAGAGCCTGGCACTCGATCTGAAAGAGCCTGGCGCCCGCAAGACCGTCCAGGCGCTGCTTGAGACGGCGGATGTTGTCGTCAACAACTTCCGGCCTGGCGTGATGGAGCGCATGGGCTTTGGCTATGAGGATCTCAAGAAGATCAATCCGCGCCTGATCTATGCTGTCGGTACTGGATTCGGGCTAACCGGCCCCTATCAGCATAAGGGCGGCCAGGATGTGCTGGCGCAGGCCGTCTCTGGCGTCATGCGCCGCAAGTCGGACAACAGCCATCCGACCTCGATCTATGCCACCCCGCTGGCTGATTATTCCGCCGGCATGCATCTCGTCCAGGGCATCCTGCTCGCCCTGCTGCAACGCGACAAGACCGGCGAAGGCCAACAGGTCGCCGTCAGCCTCTACAACTCCATGATCGCCATGCAGATGCAGGAGGGCACGACACATCTGATGCGGCAGAAGGACCTGAACTGGGGCGCCTTCCCGCTGACGGGTGTTTTCGAGACAACGGATAGCGCGATCGTCATGGTCGGCGCCTTCAAGCCGAACCCCTTGCGCGACATCTGCGAGGCGTTAGAGATCGAGGACCTCTCGCAATATCCGCACTACAAGGATTTCGATGCCCAGATGGCGCGGCGGCCGGAATTACAGGCGATCTTCCGCGATAATTTCGCCAAGAACAGCACCGCGCACTGGATCGCGCGGCTGGAAGGCGTGGACATCCTTTGCGCGCCGGTGCGCTCGCTCCCCGAGGCGCTGAAAGACGAGCAGACGATCATCAACAAGATGATTCTCGAGGCAGGCGAGACGGCAGCCGGTCCGATCCGCCTGATCGGCTCGCCGATCGACATGTCGGCCGCGCAGGTGACTGTGCGAATTTCTCCGCCGCGGCTCGGCCAGCACAATGACGAAATTCTGGCTTCGCTTTCCGAGGTGCAGGGAGACGCAGCATGAGCGTCTCCTTCACCGTAGGAGATCGCGTCGCCCGCCTCACGCTGGACCGGCCCGACCGGATGAACGCAGTCGATGCCGAGACGGAAGCCGAACTTGAGTCGATCTGGGCGGAGATCGAGAAGCGCGACGATATCAGCTGCGTCGTTCTGACAGGCTCGGGCGAAAAGGCTTTTTGTGCAGGCGCCGACCTCAAGGGCGGCAGCGGCAATTCCGGCGTCGATTACTGGACCGTCGGCCGGGAAAACGGCTTTGGCGGTCTCGCCTTCCGCCGCTCGCTCGACGTGCCCGTCATCGCCCGCGTCAACGGCTACGCGTTGGGCGGCGGTTTCGAGATGGTGCTCGGCTGCGATATCGTCATTGCGGTGGAGACGGCACGCTTCGGCCTGCCGGAAGCGCGCGTCGGCCGCATGCCGCTCGATGGCGGCATGATCCTGCTGCAGCGCAAGATCGCTTTCAATCGCGCCATGGCCGTCATGCTGACCGGACGGCAATTCGGCGCGCTCGAAATGGCTGACTACGGCATCGTCAACGAAGTGGTGCCGGCTGCGGACCTTGACGCCGCTGTCGATCGCTGGGCTGCGGATATCGTTGCCTGTGCACCGCTGTCGCTGCGCGCCATCAAGCAGACGGTGAATCGCACCGCTCATTTGAGCCCGGCAGAAGCGCAGGCGCTGCGGACGCCCGCCCTGATCAAGGCGTTGAAGAGCGAGGATGCCATCGAGGGTGTTACTGCCTTCCGCGAGAAGCGTGCTCCGGTTTGGCGCGGCAGGTAGGCATGGTATAGCTCCGCGATGTCTGAGGGCCATTCATGCATGCCAGCATCCTGAAATATTTCACAGAGGTCGCACGTTCCGGATCGATCCGTAAGGCATCGGAAGAGCTGCATGTCGCGACCTCCGCCGTCAGCCGCCAGATCAAGAAGTTGGAGGACGAGCTCGGCACGCCGCTGTTCGAGCGCTTCTCGGATGGCTTGCGATTGACGTCTGCCGGCGAAATAGTGTTGCGCCACGCCAAAGAGACGCTGCAGGACTTCGAGGTCATGAAGTCCAATCTCGGCGACCTTCAGGGAAAGAATACGGGGCGCGTTCATCTAGCCGCCCTAGACAGCCTGCTGGTGACGTTTCTTCCTGATTTCATCAAGAGGTTTCATAAGCTGCATCCCGCGGTGGACTTTCGTGTCCGAGCCGGAGCCTACAACAATATTTTCCATTTCATGGCGGCTGGCGACATTGATATCGGCATCAGCTTTGACCTTGCGACCCCACATGACCTGAAGCTTGTCGGTTCGATCCGCACAGCCTTCATGGCCATGGTGGCTTCATCGCACCCATTGGCGCGGGCGAAATCGGTGACGTTGCCAGAATGCGCCCAATACAAGCTGCTTCTCGCGCTCGACAGCGAAGTCGTCAGTTCAGCGATAGCAGTCGAACTTGCAGGGCTCAATCGGGTGGGGCGAACGTTGGTCGCATCCAACAATCCAATCCTCCTCAAACCACTGATCATGTCGGGAGACGGCATTGGTTTTTTTACTCCGGTTGGCCTCTGGCCGGAAATCCAGACGGGCGAAATCGTTGCCATCCCGATCCGGGACTTCAAGCTCAGCGTAGTAGATATCGGTATTTTCGTGCCGCGCGACCGGCATCTGACCCATGCCAGCCAGGCGGTCATCGAGCTGCTCAACACCGAGCTGCGCAGGTTCGGCGAGAATTTGAGAGCCATCGTCAGCAGATGAGAAAAGCATGAAGAAGATTCGCCTGGTAAAACGTCCCGGCTATGCCCCGGCCATGCACGCCGAGAGATTGACAGACCTGCCATCACTCGGGGCTGTGACTGCGCTGCCCGGCGATCTGATCATGCCGTCACCTGTCAATGCTCACGACCATGGTTACGGCATCCGCACCCTTGATTTCGGTGCAACCGACGACGCTTTGGAAGTGTGGATACCGGGCCTCAGGCTGCGGCCACGAACGGATGCCTATCTCGAAGCGCTTGTCGCCTTTGGCCGACTTGCCAGAACCGGCGTCGGCGCGACGATGCATTGCCACAACTCTCTCAACGTCGACCGTCTGGTCGATGAGGCGAGCGCTGTCATGCGGGCCGCAGGCGATGTCGGCATTCGGCTTGGCCTCTCCTGCCCATTGCTCGACCGCGATGCCTGGGCCTATGATGGCGGCCCGCAGCGATTGCGCCCGTTTCTCTCCGAAGGCGATTGGGATGTGCTCGCCGGCACGATTCCGAACTATGCGCCCATTCACGCACAGCTTGATGCCGTCGAGACTGTCGCCGCCGCCAATACCAATCTGCTCGTCGATGTGCAGTATGGTCCGATCGGGCCACAATGGTGTTCGAACGCGCTTCTGGAGGCGATTGCCGAAGCTTCCTCGCGCCATGATCGACGCATCCACATGCATCTGCTCGAGAGCCCGCGCCAACGCGCTTGGCTCGACCGCCGCTTTCCCGAAGGTGTCGTTACCTACCTCGACAAGATTGGCTTCCTCTCACCAAGGCTTGCCGTTGCTCATGGCGTTCAGTTGCGCCCCGATGAGCTGGAGCTGCTTGCCGACCGCGGCGTACAGGTCGTCAGCAATCCCACGGCCAATCTGCGTCTGCGCTCGGGCGTCGCGCCCATTGCATCGACGATCACGCGCGGTGGCCCAGCCTTTGCAATCGGCCTGGATGGTACCGGATTGGACGACGATCAGGATCTCTGGCGCGAGATGCGACTTCTCTATCTCCTGCACGGCGGGCGAGGCCTGACTCAACAGTTCACGGCGCAAATGCTCTTCGATGCGGCAATCAAGGTCGGCCGTCAGATCATCAATGCGTCAGATGTGCAGGATTTCACCATCGTCGATTACCAGGCACTGATTGCCGATTCACTGTTCGACGATGTCGATGAGGCGGAAGTCCTCTTGACCCGCATGCGTGGCGAATTTGCCAGAGGGCTATTCGTGGCAGGTCAGGAGGTCCTGCGCGACGGGAAACTGACGGGCATGGATTTTGATGCCGCGCTGTCGGAGCTGCTCGCACAGGCGAAAGCCGATTTGCCGAGGCTTGAAAGGCAACGCCCTCTCGTCAGTGCCTTGTCGGCGGCCACCCGCGCTTATTATGCGACTTGGCCCGCCATCGAGTGAAGCCGGGCCAAAGCAGAACATGCGTCGACCCGCGCTCCAATTCGCAAAGCGCTGAGACCTTCGAGCTTCTTTTGGGTCGGTTATCGGCAATCGTGGAAGCAGGACGCAGTTCCAGACCGCATTACCGGCGCGTTTGCCGACGAGGTATTTGACTGCCGGAATGAGGGGATTGGCGGCGATCGTTTGCCGCAAGCTGCCGACATGGCCGAGAAGCCCTGCATTTTCCGCGCGGATCGATATTGACTGTTGCGGAGATGCAGCCGGCATATCCGTCACGCCCGGCATCGGCAAGCGCCGTTTCGCTGCTTGGAAAGTCACGAAAGCCGGCGATCTGGGCGAGTTCCCTCGCATAGGCAAGGTTGCCAGAGCTGTCCTTAGCAATCCGGGTTTGCGTCATGAAAAAGCTCCTCCCATTCTATCGGATTCTGCTTTCGATCGGCTGCGATAGGCTGCCACGAAAGGATGATCGAGGCTGGTGACGCGGCTCTTATCCCAGCCACCGGGGGCGCCCCATCCGGTGACGTTATCGGCAAAGAAATCGCGATTGACGTCGCGCAGGAACAGCCGGTCCGTTGGGATTTCCTCCTCCCACAAGATTGCGTCGACTGGGCACACAGAAAGGCAGAGTCCGCAGTTGATGCATTCCTCCGGCTGGATGTAGAACATCCTCCCCCCCTCATAGATGCAATCGACCGGACAGGCGACCGTGCAGGCTCCATCCTTCGTATCGATGCAGGCTTCGGTAATTACGTAAGCCATGACCCTCGCCTCATGCCGCTCTGAACCGCGCGCCTTCAGCAAACTATGACAAACTAGAGCGTTCTTAAGAAGCGCCGATTTTCGGCTCTCTCCTTGCCGAAACGGCAATGCTTGAGCCTTCCTGCTATCCTCAGTGTCCGGTCGAAAGAGGGGGCAATTCACAATCGGAGCGCGCTCGGTCATGGTCGACGCGGCTGCTGTATGGGGTCTGCTGAGGAGCGGTTGGCCAGCCTAGAAACGCGCAGTCCACTAGTGCTGCTTACCTCACTGCGGCCTAACCATCCATCGTCCCGGCGAAGGGACCTTGCTCCGGGGACTGATGGTATGGCCCGCCCGAAAGCCTGTCTTGTTACATACTTCCTCCTCAGCCGGCCATGGCTGGCGCTGCCTTGCGAGGAATGAAGTTGGTTCCGTCCCTGAGCATGCGATGCAACACCACCGCCAGCTTGCGGGCCAATCCAACCCGCGCCTTTCTGGGTCCCGCCCCGTCTTGCGACCGCCAGCGCCCAAGTCTTAAGATCCGAGCCTTTGACCGGCCGAGTCAGGATGACGTTGGCGGCCTCGTAGAGCGCGGTTCGTACACCTACGTCGCCGATCTTCGAGATGCGACCAGTATAATCGGTCTCGCCCGATTGATACTTCTTCGGCGCCAATCCGAAGTGCGGCCCCACCGCTCGGGATGATCGAAAACGCTCCGGAGCGGCAACGACCGACACAAATGTCAGCGCCACTAGGACGCCAACGCCGGGTTCTGTCGTGAGCCGCCGTGCGCTCTCGTCCTGACGGGCAATACCACGCTCCTTTCGTTCGACACCTGCAAATTCGCCCGCAAGTGCGTCGCGCACCTTCAGCAGCGACGCGGCAATCGCCTCCAAAGTCGGATGACGTTCAATTCGCTCGCGGATCCGTGCCGCATAGGTGCGTCGCGTGGTCGGCCCTACCTTGAGGCCGAAGCCGCGCAGAATGCCCCGGAGGCTCATCTCGATGTCATGAAGTTTTCCTTGGATGAGCTTGCGTCCGGTCAGCAGCGCGCGCACCTCCTGGGCCGGAATCGGCGGTTCTTGAGCAAGACGATCGTTCGGCGCAGGGGGGTCGCAAGTCCGACGCGCCCGAAATGCGCGACAGGAAGTCCGGGAGCACGCCATTACCACTGCTACAGACCTAGCCCGGATGCGTTGCTTCAGGCCGCTTGCCCGCTAGAGAGAGCGGGATTTTTGCAATCTTGCTTATCCCGGCCGCAATCGCCGGAGCGACCGCAAGGACAGGGCCACCGTTTTCCAGGCTGCCAATCTCCAGGAAGGGGCAGACATCGCCACCCGCCTCGCTGACAAGGAGAAGGCCGGCAAGGCAATCCCAGGAATTCATATGCAGTTCGACATAGCCGTCGGAGCGGCCATCAGCCACATAGGCCAAAGCCAGCGCACCCGAACCCGCCCGGCGCACATTGGTCCCGAGATCGAGCAGCCCCTTCACCACGTCGAGATAGGTCTCGTTCGCAACGCGGGTCGACCATCCCATTTCGATCGTGGTGGCATCGTAACGATTTGTCGCAGCGACCTTGATCGTCTTGCCGTTCAAACTGGCACCGCGACCACGCTCGGCAAAATAAAGCTCATCAAGCGCTGGATTGTAGATAGCACCGAACTCCGTCACCCCCTTTTCCACATAGGCGATCGAAATGCAGAAATGGGGAATGCCGCGCGCGAAATTGGCCGTGCCATCGACGGGATCGACGACCCAGACGCGCTCACCGATAGCGCCACCGCCTTCTTCGCCGAAGAAGCTGTCGCTCGGAAAGCGTGCCAGGATACCGTCGCGGATCAGAGCCTCCGACGCGGCGTCGGTCTCCGTCAAATAGTCTTGTGGACCCTTCATCGATAAGCCTGTTCCGGCTCCCGCATGAAAGCCCTTGAGAACCAGATCCCCGGCAGCACGGATGATGGCGCGGCAATAATCCGCACGCGTTTCGGCCAAGACAACATCCGAGCCTGGATGCATCGAAATCCCCCTTAGGCGTTTTGTCCGCGGGACCACAGTTGCACGCGCGTGCAAAAGGGTCAAGTCCTGTAATCGTTGGATATGAATTTCGTTGATGGCTTATGATTGCAAGCGCGCTCGCGCCCGCCTGCACACTAGTCAGTCTTCTGAGGGCGTTCGTTTTTTCTCGGATGGAAATAGGACTGCCACCGGATCGGCGCTTCGGAAAACAGCCCAAACGCCTGAATGACCATCCCGGTCGGGACTTCGATGTTCCTGGCAACGCCGCAGCCTTTCATTGCAGGATATTGCCGATCAAAACAGCCGGACAACTGGCTTTCTCAATCGCCGGGACGAGGCCATTTACCAGCAAATGCGGCAGGATACTCGTATAAAGGCTGCCCGGACCGAAGGCGATAAGGTCCGCATTGGCAATCGCGTCCAGCACCGCGGGGTTTGCAACCGCCGGACTCCGGTCGGCGCGAGCCAGCTCGACCTCGGCTATTCCAATCCTTGCATCCTCCGGCGCCATTGACGTGATGACGTCCTGTGGCATCAGGCTGCGACCGTCTTTCAGCCTTGCGGACAGAACCAGATCGTTGTCGCAGGATGACGGCCATACGTTTCCGCGAATGCCGCACAGCTTCCTGAACACGAAGATCGCCGTGTTGACATCCCCGTTGTGTGCCAGAAAGGCGCCCGACAGAATGAAGTTGCCGACGCTCCCGTTGCTGAAATCGAAATCGTGGCCGACAGTAGAGGCGAACGTGTTCAGATAGTTCAAGACCGCACCACGAAGACCCGGCTCCATCCTCTCCAGCAACGGATGACGGCCTTCCGCATAGAAGAGAAATTCATTGCGGGCTTCGTCACGGCCAAGATTGGCCGAAAGCCGGGCGTTGCAGATTCTGACCACGTCACCGGCACAGCCCTCTCCATGCGCCATGGTCATCAGAGCCTGGCGGATATCTCCGACCGAAAGTATGGCAAGCCGCTCACGAATGACTTCCGAGCTGCCGCCGCTGTCCCAGGCCGGCACTATGCGGGTGACGTCGGCTCCGTTTCGGCATAGCGCCACATTGATCGATCGACTGGCGCTGCCGCCCGAGAATAAGATAATCCGTTTCATGCCCGCCGCTGATTGCCCGCAACAGCTCTCCCGTCGTCACAAATCGTGACGAGCCTGTCACAGAAGATTTCGCAGTCGCGCAAGTCCGAAAGCGGCAATCGTGCCTGCATCCTGAAGATCGCCGTCGAGGATCATACGCTGCAGCTCATCGACCGAAACGGCTGCCTGAACGAGGTCCTGTTCTTCATGCTCCAGCCTGATGTCTCCTGCCGTCAGATCCGTCGCGAAGAAGACATGGCATCTCTGGTTGACTGTCCCATAGAGCGGGTAGATGGTGCCGATCCTAACCAAGGAACCCGCGATCAGGCCGGTTTCCTCCTGCAATTCCCCGCGGGCGAGTTCCTCGACCTTGGCGTCGGGGCTTTCCTCCCAGCTCCCCTGAGGAAATTCCCACTGGCGTGACTTGATCGGATATCGGAATTGTTGAACCAGATGGACGAGGCCATGGTCAAACGGCAGGATCATTGCAAAATCGGGTTTGTCGACATAGCCGTAGAGTCCGGGCGAACCGTCACTGCGCTCGATCTTGTCTTCGTGGACCGCCATCCACCGATTGGCATAGACCTTAGTCGAGCCGATGGTGACGATATCCGCTCGCTTATCCTGCGCAGAGTTTTTTACGTTCGAAGTTGAATTCATAACCTAGCGGCCCTCTTGTCGGTGGTGGCATAAGTGGAGAAGGAGCGCGCAGCCAGCTCTGTCGATAGATCGACGCAACACCGTTCCCGCTTCATCCAAACAGAATCGATATTCAAACCACGCTCCTGAAACGGTGTCTCTAAATCCTCATTTTCCACTTTGCGCTCGAACCGTGCGGTCGAAAGGATACGAGGAGCGATTTGAGTTCGAGTTCCCGCACGCGCCGGGCAGCTTCGTCCGGAGAAACCCAGGCGAGAACCCTCTCGCCGCGCTCCTTGAAATCGTCTGCCAGGGCTTTGACCTCAATCTGGAACAGGTCGACGACGCATGGAGAGACCGCGTCAGCTTCAAGTTCCTTGAGATAGGTATATCGACCGATCGGCTTCTTGCGCACCCTCCCCTCGACGCCGGCCTCCTCGAAAGCTTCGGTGGCAGCCGTTTCGAAGGGTTTCTTTTTCTTTATCGGCCAACCCTTGGGAATGATCCAGCGACGACTTTCCCGCGAGGTGATCAGCAAGATCTCGATCTGATCCCCATTGCCGACATAGCGAAAGCAGACAGCCCCATATTGCTGCAGGAAAGCGCCTTTGAACAAGGTCTCGGGAACGAGCGCCAGTTGCTGCAGCAATCCGCCGGCCTTGACCTTCTTTGGCTTGTCGCCGTTCTTCATCTATGCCCCACGGTGCTTGTGAAGCCCTTCCAGCTTATTGACGCGACGCACTGACGGCGCATTGCATCACCCGCCGCGGATCGAGCCGCGCCAGACCAGCTCAGCATGGAGTTTGAGTGTCCGAACCTCGCCCGCATCGACCGTTCCAGCCGGAGCGGCCAGAAAGGCGACGGCCTCGCGCGCAACCATCGCAACCGGTTGCGCGAAGGTCGTCAGGTCGTAGGAGGACCACGAGGCCTGCTCGACATCGTCGAAGCCGGCAACGCAGAGCTGATCGGGGACGGACATCTTGAACTGATGGCGCGCGGCGTCCATGACACCGCAGGCAAGCAGATCATTGGCGCAAAAGATCGCGTCCGGTCGCTCCTTGCGCGTCAAAAGCCTCTGGGCGACCACTTTTCCCGCCTCATATCCCGTGGAGCCGTGACGCTCGACGGCAACCTCCATGCCAAGGGCCGCGGCCGCAGCGACGAAACCGCGCTCTCGCGCCATCAGGCTCGGCGTCCCGGCCTCGGAATTGGCAAATGCGAGCTGGCGGCAGCCGGCGCGTAGAAATGCCGTCAGGATGCGGCCAGCCGCTTCCTGATCGTCGAGGTTGATGCGCAGCGGCCCTGGCTGGTCGTCATCGCGGTTGATGAGAACCAGGCGCTGGCCGTTCTTCAGGCAGAGTTGGGTGATGGATTTGTCGGGCAGTCCAGACAGGATGATCGATGCATCGGCGCGGTAGTGAATTGCCTGGCGCAGCGCCCGATCCACACTGCCGTCGGAACGGTCGGTGTTGACCAGCATGGCAATCTTTCCGCAGTTCTGAAGCTGCTGGGTGAGCGCCTGGATCAATGACGAGCGAAAAGGCGTCCCGAGTTCCGACACGATGAGACAGACGATGCCGCTTTCGTTTGTCATCAGCCCGCGAGCCAGGTGGTTGACGTGGTAGCCAAGCGCCTCCGCTGCATCCATCACGCGCCTGCGCGTCTCCGCAGAGACACTGGCACCCGGGGTGAAGGCACGCGATACCGCCGAACGCGAAACACCCGCTTTTTCCGCAACTTCCTGTGCGCTGACAAAATCCTTCGTGACCACCGGCAGCTCCCTTTGCGCGGACTGTGCACATAATTGCAATTGTGTGCAAGTGCGCAGCCGGCAGTTCACCGTGACACTTTTATGACAATGGCAATTGACAGGACCACCCTGCTCATGCACGCTTTGCACACGCTTGCAAAGGCGGATGGCGTGGAGGCGCCAGACAAACGAGGAGGATAGAATGCGTTCAGCCAATATCGTCGCGGCGGCACTTGTCACAAGTGTCTCTCTTGTCACCTACTCGGCGCACGCCGCCGGTGATCTCAATCTCATCTGCTCGGCAGATGTCGTCATCTGCGAGATGATGAAGGATAGTTTCGAGAAGCAGACGGATATCAAGGTGAACATGGTTCGCCTCTCTTCGGGCGAGACTTACGCAAAAGTCCGTGCCGAGGCGCGCAACCCGAAGACCGATATCTGGTGGGCAGGGACCGGTGACCCGCATCTGCAGGCGGCCAGCGAAGGCCTGACCCAGGAATACAAGTCGCCGATGCTCGACCAACTTAATGATTGGGCAAATAAGCAGGCGGAGAGTGCCAATTTCCGTACGGTCGGCGTTTACGCCGGCGCGCTCGGGTGGGGCTACAATACTGACCTGCTGGCCAAGAAGGGTCTGAAGGAGCCGAAGTGCTGGGCCGATCTGCTCGACGCCTCCTACAAGGGTGAGATCCAGATCGCCAATCCGAACTCCTCGGGCACCGCCTATACGGCGCTCGCAACGCTCGTGCAGATCATGGGGGAGGATAAGGCTTTCGATTACCTCGGCAAGCTCAACGCCAATATCTCGCAATACACGAAATCGGGGTCGGCGCCAGTGAAGGCCGCCGCCCGCGGCGAAGCGACGATCGGCATCGTCTTCATGCATGATGCGGTAGCGCAGACGGTCGAAGGCTTCCCGGTTAAGTCTGTCGCGCCCTGTGAGGGAACCGGTTACGAGATCGGTTCGATGTCGATCATCAAGGGCGCCAAGAACCTGGACAATGCCAAGAAGTGGTATGACTGGGCGCTGACGGCCGAAGTGCAGTCGCACATGAAGGATGCCAAGTCGTTCCAGCTGCCGTCGAACAAGTCCGCCGAGGTCCCGAAGGAATCGCCGAAGTTCGAGGACATCAAGCTCATCGACTACGACTTCAAGACCTACGGCGATCCAGATAAGCGCAAGTCGTTGCTCTCGCGTTGGGACAAGGAAATCGGCGCCAAGGCCAACTGATCTCCATCCACTCCCCCTGGCCGGCCGCGGAAGCCGCCGGCCAGATGCATGATGCAGCTCAAGCGCGGGCGAACTGATGAAGAACCACAACCGCAGACTGGATATCGCTCTCGTCTTCGCCATCGGCGCCCTGTTACTGCTCCCGTGGTATCGGATCGAAGGCGGCTTCTTCGACCTTGGCTGGCTACCGGATTTCCCGGACGATCCCTCCACGGCGCCCGGCATATTGCAGATCATCCTCCATGGTCGATGGTGGCTCGCGATTGCTGTCTTTTTTGTTCTGCTTGGCGGCGTCGCGCGCTTTCTTCACGATCCCAATCGCCGCGGCGCGCTGCTTGCCTGGGCAGCCGGGCTTGGGCTTGTCCTCCTGGCGCTGCAGGGACTCGCGATCGGTTTTTCCGGCTGGAGCTGGACGATCGGCGAAACGCTGTTCGGCGCTCTTCCCGACGGGCAGCCGTCGATGGGCGCTGGCGCCGTCGTCGTCGGCCTCATCTTCGTTCTCCTCTTTTCCTTCGGCTTGGCCGAGCGCGGCGTGATGAAGGGCGATGCCTTCGTCGTCAGCGCCATCACGATAGTGGTCTTCCTGGTCACCGTCTTCGTCTTTTATCCGATCGGCAGCATGTTCGTCGGCGCCTTCCAGGATTTCGACGGCTCCTTCAATCCGGATGGGTTCCTGACGAATATCCAGGATGCCTCGGTCTGGAACCTGGGCTGCGTGGTCGGCGGCGAGCGCTGCGGCGTCGCCTGGCGTACGCTCTGGCTGGCGATCATGACGGCTGCCGGTTCGACGACGCTTGGCCTGTGCTTTGCGCTTGTCGCCACCCGCACCCGCTTCCCCTTCAAGAAGGGGCTGCGGCTTCTGACGATCCTGCCGATCATCACCCCGCCCTTCGTTGTCGGCCTGGCGCTGACCCTGCTCTTCGGCCGCTCCGGCGTAGCGACGCAATTCGTCTCTACATTGCTCGGCGTCGAGCCTGGCCGCTGGCTTTATGGGCTGACCGGGATCTGGATCGCCCAGGTTCTCTCTTTCACTCCGATCTCCTTTCTGGTGCTCATCGGCGTCGTCGAAGGCGTGAGCCCATCGATGGAAGAGGCGTCGCAAACGCTGCGTGCCGACCGCTGGCGTACCTTCTGGCGAGTGTCTCTGCCGCTGATGAAACCCGGTCTCGCCAATGCCTTCCTGATCGGCTTCATCGAAAGCATGGCAGATTTCGGCAATCCGCTCGTGCTCGGCGGCAGCCACGGCGTGCTGTCGACCGAAATCTTCTTTGCCGTGGTCGGTTCGCAGAACGATCCATCACGGGCCGCCGTGCTTGCAATGATCCTGCTCTGCTTCACGCTGTCGGCCTTTCTCGCGCAGCGCTTCTGGCTGTCGGGCAAGAATTTTGCGACGGTGACCGGCAAGGGCGATTCCGGCCAGCATAGCGCGCTGCCACGCGGCGTTTCGATCGCCGTGCATGCCATCGTCATCCCCTGGATGATCTTCACCATCATCGTCTATGCGATGATCCTGTTCGGCGGCTTCGTGCGCACCTGGGGTCTCGATAATACGCTGACGACGGAACACTATATCCGCGCATTTTCGATCGGATTCCGTGATGGCGGCGGCCTGGCGTGGACGGGGGTCGCCTGGAATTCGTTCTGGACGACAATGGAAATCGCCCTGATCTCCGCCCCGCTCACGGCCGCTGTCGGCTTGCTGACCGCCTATCTTATCGTCCGGCAGAAATTCGCGGGCCGCAACCTCTTCGAATTTGCGTTGATGATGAGCTTTGCGATCCCTGGTACCGTCATCGGCATCAGCTACATCATGGCCTTCAACCTGCCGCCGCTGGAAATGACCGGCACGGCTCTCGTCCTCATCGCCTGCTTCGTCTTCCGCAACATGCCGGTCGGCGTACGTGGTGGCGTTGCGGCGATGAGCCAGCTCGACAAGAGTCTCGACGAGGCGTCGCTGACACTGCGCGCTGATAGTTTCCGGACGATCCGCAAGGTCATCCTGCCGTTATTGCGGCCCGCGATCACCGCCGCGCTCGTCTATTCCTTCGTGCGCGCTATTACCTCGATCAGCGCCGTCGTCTTTCTCGTCAGTGCCCAGTACAACACGGCCACGTCCTATATCGTGGGCCTCGTCGAGAACGGCGAATACGGTGTGGCGATCGCCTATTCCTCGACGCTGATCGTCGTCATGGTCGCTGTTATTGCGGGCTTTCAGTTTCTCGTCGGAGAGCGGCGGCTGCGACGCGAAAACCGCATTGCCATCGCAGCGCCAACAGCCACCGCTGCCGCACCTCTCGGTCAGGAGAAAACCGCATGATTAACCCCAAAGCCGGTTCTGTCGTCTTCCAGAACGTCCGGAAGACCTTCGGCGCCTTCATCGCCATCCCCGACCTGTCGCTGACGATCGAGCCAGGCACGCTGGTGACGCTGCTCGGCCCCTCCGGCTGCGGCAAGACGACGACGTTGCGCATGCTGGCCGGCCTCGAACACCCGTCCGCCGGACGCATTCTGATCGGCGGCAAAGACGTGACGATGCTCCCGGCAAACGAACGCGACGTCTCGATGGTGTTTCAGTCCTACGCGCTCTTTCCGCATATGAGCGCGCTCGACAACGTCGCCTACGGTCTCGAATCCTCCGGGCTGAAGCGCAGAGAGGCGCGCGACCGCGCCGAGGAAGGCCTGATGCTCGTCGGTCTCGGCGGCATGGGGCAGCGCTTGCCGGCGGAGCTATCCGGGGGCCAGCAGCAGCGTGTCGCAGTTGCTCGCGCCCTGGTGCTCGAGCCACAGGTCCTGCTTCTTGACGAGCCGCTGTCAAATCTTGACGCGCGCTTGCGCCGCCGCGTGAGGACGGAAATCCGCGAATTGCAACAACGGCTTGGATTTACAGCCGTCTACGTCACCCACGACCAGGATGAAGCATTGGCAGTCTCCGATGAGATCATCGTCATGAAGGACGGCGAAATTGCGCAGAAGGGCGCTCCCCGCTCCCTTTACGACGAGCCTGCCTCCGCCTTCATCGCCGACTTCATGGGTGAGGCCAACGTCGTGTCATGCAATGTCGTCGATGTCGACGGCAGTCATGCCACGATCAATGTCGGGGGCCTTGTCCATCGCCTGACGGGCCGCAACCTCCACCTCGGACCGGCGCAGCTCGCCGTGCGCCCGAACGCCATTACGCTTGCGCCGAAAAATGGCGGCGCGTTGAGCGGCGAGATCACCCATGCCGCCTATCTCGGGGATCACGTGGAATATGAAGTGAAGACGCAGAGCGGTACGCTCTTCGTCGTCGATCCCGCCGTCGAAAGGCCGCTTGCAACGGCAACCGAGGTCGAGATCGGGTTCAGGGATCGCGGTCTAGCGATCATAACCGGCTGACGACTGCGTGGGACTAGAAGAGCCCCATGTCATCGCAAAGGCGCCGGGCCGTCCGATCGATGAGCGACGGCTGCGTGCCACGCCCTAGGGCTCGGGGCCATGCCTGGCTCTAGGTCTTCATATGCCTGGCGGCAGCAAGAATGGTCGCCCCGATATCCGCAAATCCGAGCCCCGCCGGCCTGGTCGAAATCCACCGAGGGGGATGGGGCAAGTGCGGCACTATCGGCAGGATATTGTTCACGCCGAAGGAATTGCCGATGTAGCCGAACATCGATGCATCGTTGCGGGAATCGCCGACAAAGGCTGTTGCCAGCGCAACGTCGTGCGGGCTTACGCCGAATTCCTGGGTGAGAATACGCTCGCTCATCGCGCGTTTGTCGTAGTTGCCTATCCATGTGTTGATGTGGATCGAGCTGACGGCGACCGTTGCCCCGCGGGCGCGCAGATACCCCGTCAATCGGTCAACCTCCGCCGGAGGATGACCTACGATATCAATGGCGACGTCTGCCAGCCGAAAGGCCTGGTCGTGCGCAATCTGAAACGGCAGTCCTTCCCGTGCGATAATGCCGGCAACCGTTTCGAGATGATGCCGTTGTCGCTCGCTTTGCGCTGCCTGCCCCTCCCAATAGTCGAAGATCACGTTGCGCCCTCGGCGGAAAACCGCATAGGCGCCGCTTTCGCCGATGACCGCCTTGACGGGCCAGGCGCGGACAATGTGCTCGCACCAGCCCGCCGAGCCGCCGGTGACCGGAATGACCGCAATGCCTGCATCGTTCAGATCCCAGAGCACCTGATAGGTCTCGGGCAACAGTTGCCCTTCGGTTGTCAGCGTGTCGTCAATGTCGGTGAAGAGATAACGCACACCTCGAAGCTCATCTTCGGATGGAGTTCGATCAACAAAAGTCATCCATTTTCCTCGTCGCTTGTGACGATTTCGACGCCGCTTGCCGAAAGTGCCTGCCTGCTTTGCAAATGATCCGGCAGACGATCCGTGTAGAAGCGGTCGAGTTGCTTGAACGGAGCGACACGAACAGCTGCCGTTCGCTCCCATTTACTGACATCGGCGACCAGAAAGTGGCTCTGCGAATTCTCGATCAGCGCATTGGTGATCTGCGCCTCACCGTAGCTGAAATCCATGATCCCGTTGACCGAGCTGAGCGCACCGGCGCCAAAGACCGCGTAATTGGCGTAGAACTTCTCGATGAACTTGATGACGTCGGCGCCCACCACGTCGCGGTCGTCGTGGCGCAGCAGCCCTCCCGTCAGATGCACCTCCACGGTCGGTGCATCGCAAAGGGTCAGCGCCACATGCAAATTATTGGTCACGACAGTCAGTCCCTTATGGTCGCGTAGCGCCTCCGCCACGAACTGAACCGTGCTGCCGATGCCCAGAAAGACGGTTGAATCCGGACCGATATCGCTTGCCAGGCGCTTCGCGATCGATCGCTTGGCGCGCTTGTTCAACTGCGCGCGCGCATTGAGAGATATGTTGCTGCCCTCGACGGGGAGGTCGACGCCGCCGTGGAATCGCCGTGCGAAACCCAGATCGCATAACGTGTTGATATCGCGACGTATCGTCTGTGTCGTCAAATCATAACGGCGCGCGAGATCCTCGATGAACTGGGTCCCCTGATTTTCGATCAATGCCAGGATTTCACGCTGTCGCGCCGAGATGATGCGCTGCGCCATCGGCTGTCCCTACTTCAGAAAGAGGCTCGGATCGTCGGTAATCACCCCCGTCAGTCCTGCCGGCCAGAAGGACGTCAGGAGGCGAGGATCGTTGCATGTCCAAGCACGCACCTTGATGGTGCGCCGAACTGCCTCTTCCAGAAGACCGATACTCAATGACTTGTAGAGAAGATGGATGGTGCTTGCGGGCACGGCTGCAAGCTGGTCCGCCCAGTCGTCGGGCAATTTGCTCCAGAGCATGGCAAGGTCGTAGTTCGCATCCAGCTTGTGCATCGCCCGCAGGGCATCCGGATCGAAGCTGGAGATCATCACCTGTGTGTGCTGTGCACGGTGTTGAAGATGGCCGTGGACCGTTCTGGTCAATTGCTCGAGCGAGGTCTGATGCGGATGTTGCTTGATCTCGACATTTATATTCAGACCAAGGCGGCCAAGCGCCGGCACGACATCGGCAAGCCGCGGGATCCTTTCGCCCTTGAACCGTTCACCGAACCAGGAGCCTGCATCGATCCCAACGAGATCGGCTTCTGTCATATCCTTGAGGTGCCCTTTCGAAGAGGAACAACGGTCGACCGTTACGTCGTGAATGACGACGGCGGTGCCGTCACCGAGAAGCGCCACGTCCAGCTCGACCCATTGTGCGCCTTGTTCTGCGGCTGCCTTGAAACCGGCGATCGTATTTTCGGGGGCGACCGCCGATGCGCCGCGATGGGCTTGGATCTCGCTTTTTACCGGGCCGGAAGCCATTTGATCCTGTGTCATCATGCTCACTTTTCAAAATGAAGTTCGGTGTTGTCGTCGTCGTTTTATGCTGAGCCAAATCAGCGGCTATCTGTTCGTTTGCCTGTCTGGCTATTGAAAGGATGGATGGCTGAAACGCGAATGTAGACCGGGATCCTGGTGGCCTCGCTAAGTTCGGGTCGTCCAGGCACCGTCAGAATGGCCGTCTGATTACTCTCGCCCAAACGGATGTGCAAATGGCTTTCACCCCCGATCGGCTCCAGGAGCTCCACCGTCGCATCGAGGCGGATCGACGGCTCGCCCGGCTTCTCCGTGAAAATGTCGTCGGGTCGAATGCCAACCGTATCCGTCCCAACCGGCAGCGTGAGCAGACCGCCACCATCTGCTCGAGTCAGCAGGTCAAGCGGCAGGATGTTCATCGGTGGCGAGCCGATGAAGCTCGCGACAAAAAGACTGGCAGGACGATCGTAGACATCAACAGGTGTTCCGACCTGTTCGACCAGACCGCCATTCATCACCACGAGGCGATCTGCCAGTGTCATCGCCTCCAGCTGGTCATGGGTGACATAGATGCTGGTCGTCTTGAGCCTGCGCTGCAGCCGGCGAATCTCCACCCGCATCTGCACCCTGAGCTTGGCGTCCAGATTCGACAGCGGCTCGTCGAACAGGAATGCCGCGGGCTCGCGCACGATCGCCCGTCCCATCGCGACGCGCTGGCGCTGGCCGCCGGACAGCTGGCGCGGCTTGCGCTCGAGCATAGGACCGATCTCCAGTATGTCGGCGACTTCGGCAATCCGCCGATCGATCTCGGCCCGGGGCGTGCCACGGTTCTTCAGACCATATTCGAGGTTCCTGCGGACGCTCATATGCGGGTAGAGCGCATAGTTCTGAAACACCATGGCGATGTCACGCTCGGCAGGTTCCGCCTTGTTGACATTGCGCCCGCCGATCTGGATCTCACCGCCACTGACTGTTTCAAGACCTGCTATCATTCGCAACAAGGTCGATTTTCCACAGCCCGAAGGGCCAACCAAGACAATAAATTCGCCGTCTGCGACCGAAAGATCGATCCCTTTAACTGCGGGAACCAAACCATAACTCTTCTTGATGTCGATTATATTGATCGTTGCCATTTCTTATTTCTCCGTTTCGACCAAGCCCTTAACGAAAAGGCGCTGCATGGCGACGATGACGAGGACAGGGGGAAGAGCCGCCAGGATGACGGCAGACATGACGAGGTTCCAGCGCGGCTCGGCGTCGGCGACAGCCGCCATGCGCTGGATCCCCATCACCACGGTATAGAGGCTCTGGTCGGTGGTGATGATCAACGGCCAAAGATACTGATTCCAACCAAGCACGAAGAGGATGATGAAGAGGGCAGCGATGTTGGTGACCGACAGCGGCAGGAGGATGTCCCAGAAGAATTTCATTGGTCCCGCGCCATCGACACGCGCCGCTTCCATCAACTCATCGGGTACCGTCAGAAAGAACTGACGAAACAGGAATGTGGCGGTCGCCGAGGCGATCAACGGGATGATGAGACCACCGTAATTGTTGAGCATGCCGAGATCAGCGACGACCTTGTAGGTCGGGACGATACGCACCTCGACTGGCAGCATCAAGGTAATGAAAATCATCCAGAAGGCCACGTTCCGGAACGGGAAACGAAAATAGACGATCGCGAAGGCGGACAGGATAGAGATCGCAATTTTTCCGACCGCCACGCCGACCGCCATGATCAGCGAGTTGAGCATCATCGGCCCGATCGGCGGGGCGCCTGCACTCGTCATCCCGGCGGTCACCATCGTGGAATAATTCTCGATGAAATGCGTGCTCGGCGTCAGGGGCACGACACCGGAGAGAAAGTCGTTTGGCCCGTGGGTCGACGCGATGAAGGCGACATAAACCGGAAAGACCACGACAACGACACCGACGATGAGAACCAGATGGGCCAGGAATGTAAGAACGGGGCGATTTTCAACCATCGTTGTGGTCCTCAATATTGAACGCGCCGCTCGATGAATCGGAACTGGATGGCCGTCAGCGCGACGACGATCAGCATGAGAATGACCGACTGTGCGGCCGATGAACCGAGATTGAGGCCGATGAAACCGTCAAAATAGACCTTATAGACCAGGATCTCGGTGGCCCGCGCTGGGCCGCCTTGTGTCGTGGCATGGATGATGCCGAATGTGTCGAACATCGCGTAGACGATGTTGATGACGACAAGGTAGAAGGTTGTCGGCGAGATGAGCGGGAAGACGATCGTGAAGAAGCGCTTGACCGGGCCTGCACCATCGATGGATCCCGCCTCCTGGAGAGACTGGGGTACGGACTGGAGCGCGGCCAGAAAGAACAGAAAATTATAGGATATCTGCTTCCAGGTCGCTGCAATGACGATCAGTGCCATCGCATCATTGGGATTGATCAGGTGGTTCCAGTTGACGCCCGTTGATCGCAACAAGTAAGCGATGATGCCGATCGACGGGTTGAACATGAACCACCAGAGGATGCCGGCGATCGCCGGAGCAACGGCATAGGGCCAGATCAGCAGGGTCGAATAGAGCCGAGAGGTGCGCAGCACGCGTGCTGCGGCCGCCGCCAATATCAGCGCGATCGACGTCGACAATGTGGTCACCAGAACCGCGAAGATCAGCGTATGGCCAAAGGCATCGAGGTAAAGCGGATCGGCAAACAGGCGCCGGTAGTTGTCAAACCACACAAAGCTTGTTTTGAAACCGAAGGCGTCCTGGCGCAAGAACGACTGCCAGAATGCCGTTGCGGCCGGCCAGAGGAAAAACACGATAGTCACGAGTATCTGCGGGGCAATGAGCAGATAAGGGAGAATTTTGCCCGGAAAGACAGTCCTTTTGGCTTGCATCGATCCTACCTCGCCACGGGGTTCCTGGTCCAAGGGCCGGCCCAGGCCGGCCCTTGGACGTGAACTACTGATTGGAGGACTGAAAGTCGCGCAGTTGTTCGTTGCCGCGCGAAACGACGGAATCGAGCGCTTCCTTGGCGGTTTTTTTGCCCGACAAGAGGGCAGCGAATTCATCGTCGATAATGCCACGGACCTGAACATAGTTGCCGAAGCGGATGCCCTTGGAATTTTCCGTCGGCGTGACGCGCGTCAGCTGTTTGATGCCAATATCAGCACCGGGATTTTTCTCGTAGTAACCCTGATCCTGCCCGAGCTTGTAGGCCGCCTCGGTGATCGGCAAATAGCCGGAGAACTGATGCCAGTCGGCCTGCACCTCGGGCTTTTGCAGATAGGTGTAGAACTTTGCGACCCCCTTATATTCCTCCTCCGGTCGCCCCTTGAGCGTCCACAGCGTCGCACCACCGATGATCGAGTTCAGAGGCTGTTTGACAACATCATCATAATACGGGAGCGGAGCAAAACCGACTTCGAAGCCCTTGGCATTGTTTACGACACCCGCCCGGCCTGCGGACGAGTTCATGTACATGGCGCATTCCTGCGAATAGAACATCGGCGGGGCGTTGTCGCCGCCACCCGGTCCACCGAATTTGAACAGGCCTTCGTCCTGCCACTTCTTCAAGTTGTCCCAGTGGCGAACGGTCAGGTCATTGTTGAAGGTGAATTCGGCCTCGAGTCCGCCAAAGCCATTGGCCTTGGTGGAATAAGGCTTGTCATGCAGCGCATTGAGGTTTTCGGTCTGGATCCAGGAGATCCAGGCGCTGGTAAACCCGCATTTGGCAGCGCCCGATTGCATGATCTTGCGCGAGAAAGCCTCGACATCGGCCCACGTCTTGGGTGGCGTTTGCGGATCAAGTCCCGCTTTTTTGAAGATGTCCTTGTTGTAATACATGATCGGGGTCGAGGAGTTGAACGGCAGGGACAGGACATTGCCGCTCGTATCGGAATAGTATCCGACAACGGGCGCAATGAACTTGCTCTGGTCCCAGGCTTCCCCTTCATCCTTCATGAGCTGGTAAACTGGATAGATGGCACCTTGCGCTGCCATCATCGTTCCGGTGCCGACTTCGTAGACCTGGACGATGGCAGGCTGCTGGTTGGCGCGGAAAGCCGCGATGGCGCCCGTCAGCGTCTCGTCATAGGTACCCTTGAACACGGGGACGATCTCGTAATCGCTCTGCGAAGCGTTGAAGCCCTTGGCGATCTCCTCCAGTTTCGCCCCGTTCTCGCCGCCCATCGCGTGCCACCACTGAATCTTGGTCGCCGCCATAGCCGGAGCGTCCAAAGACAGGCTCAGCAGGCCCGCAGACAGATAATAAGCAGCCTTATTCATCTCTCACTCCCAATGTTGATGTTTGGAGCCTCCCGCTCCGAACGCCACGCAACCTATCAGCTGATCTTCACATTGCAATCAAGAAATGTTCGAATGAACATTCAGATCGAATAAGGCATCTCCGATGCAGGACAGATGCCGAGAATTTTGAGAAAACGAAGAGGGTCGCGGGCATTTTCGCGGCCAAAAAAGTATCTTACGCACGCTCGGATACGCCAGTGGACCGAATGCTGCGTTCAAATGAACATTTTATATGCCTCAACGATCGGCCATACTGCGTCCGCGAAGGCTGTTTTGGTACCCGACACGTGCGTCGCAAAGCAACGGTGACGATCGGCAAGAATACGGGCGTGTCGTCCTGTTGTGAGGACCACGCAGCTGATCGCGCCACAGATCGACGTGCCATATCCGGAATTAGAGCCAATTGCTTGCGAGCGGCTGGCCGTATCTGCAGGTCGGGCGCGTAGTGAACGACATTGTCTGCTGGGCGCTGTTGAGCGCTTTGCCCATACGCTAAGCTCGTCCTGGCGTGCGTCGTTGCTGCACATCGCCTTCAACCTGCATTCGGCCTCGCGGATCGCCTCATCGATCGACTCGACCGCTTCACCGAGCGCCGGGTGCTTGTGGGCAGTCGGTCTGGCAGCCTTCAAATATTGGAGAACAAGCTCCAAACGCTCCGACACGTCCTCTCCGCAGGAATGAAAACCAGACCGGAGTTTAGCAGTCTGAACCATCGGCGTGACCAGACTTAGCCGGCGAGATGCGCCGATCAATGCCACGGCGATAAATCACTGCCAACTTGTCCACTTTATCTGCCCGGCCGCGCCAATGACCGGGCGATATCGATGATGTCGTCACGCGAGGCCGTCGGATCTTCCCTGTTCCAGGCGACACCGAGCCCGATCTTGAAATCGATCCCCCGCACCTTCTTCAGTTCAAACCCGCGGTTCGGCAGATCCTGCGTCCATTCCGGCACGAAGCCGATGCCAAGACCGGCTGAGACCAGCGATACCAGCGAGAAGGTGTCGTCGCAGGTGTAGGCGACATTTTCGGTCAGATCGTGCTCCTCGAACTTTTCCGCGAAATAGCGCTCGCTGTAGGAGAGGTTCTGGCGGGAGAAGGAGATGATCTTCTCACTACGCAGATCCTCGAGATCGATCTCGCTCTTCAGCGATAGCGGGCTCTCCTTGGCGACGGCCAGCAGGTAACGCTCATGGGCAATCGAGAAGAAGCGCAGCGAGCCGATATTCTCCACCGGCCGGATGAAGCCGAGATTGATGCGGCCTGCCTCGATATGGCGGATGATGTCATCGGTGGTGCCGCTTTCGATATGCAGGCGGATATCGGGATATTTGCGGACGAACACCGGCGCCGGCCAGAGCAGCTGTTGGCTCTGCCGTTGCGTAGGCTGACGCGGTCTCGAGTGCTGCGGCTTTCTTGACGCGCGGTTTTCGCTGTTTCTTCGGCGCAACGGGCGGACAACGGTCGGGACAGCGGCACTCATTGCCGTGTTAGTCTCGTCGGCCATGCTTGTCTCCTGTGTATCTGATGCAGTTGTCGACGGCCGAGAGGCGGAGTCAACAACGACTCGGGCCGATCTGCTTTTGGTAAAGACATTTCATTGTCGGATTTGCCATTCTGAGAGCTGACCGACAGAAACGTCATTGCCTCTCCCCCAGATCTCGAGCGGCGGACTTTGGATCCACGTTGCCCCAGATCGAGTTTGACTTGGTATCGAGTTTTCGCCTGCCGGTTTTGTACTCGACGGCAAAGCTGCGTTGCACTTATTTCAATTTAAGAGCCCTTGGAAAATCCGAGGAAGGGTTTTGGTGATATGCTCGTACATCACGAATAGCGCCTATAGGACTGCCAGTCATGCCCTAAAGGCTGTCAAGGGCGGCATGTCACAACCATTGCCGAGGCCACACTGCGCCCTAATTGCAAAGACTTGGCGAGAGCGATCGACACATCGATGTCTTCGGGCAACGCCAAGATCACGGAGGCGGAATTGGAAAAAGACCTCGGCCCCCGACGCGTATATTCGACCTCGCCATCCTCCCCTTCACGCATGCCTGCCTTCGCGAGTGTACTCGCTGTTATTGCTATTCTGTATTTCGGCAAGGAAGTACTTCTACCTCTAGCAATCGCAGTCCTGTTGACGTTCGCCTTGGCTCCCATTTCCTCTCGTCTTCGAAAGCTTGGCCTGCCTCGTATTCCGGCGGTCATCATCACTGTCGTGCTCGCTTTTCTCATCCTCGTCCTGTTCGGGCTTGTCGTAGCGGGACACATTGCCGAAGTCGCGCAGAACCTTCCGGCCTACCAGGGCAATATCATAGCGAAGATTCGGTCTCTCCAGGAAGGTGGAACGGATGGCGGCATTGTGCGGCGCCTGACATCAGTCGTTGAAAGCGTCGGTCGTGAGCTCAGCAATGCGCAGGAGCGCCCAGTTTCTTCCGGTACCGTATCAAGACCAAGGGAGCCTGTCCTCGTTGAGATATTCGCGCCGAGTAGACCAATTGAAACGCTTACTAGCCTGATTGGTCCTCTGCTCGGCCCCATCGCTTCATTGGGCTTGATCATCGTCGTCGTAATATTCATGCTTTTAGAGCGGGAAGAGCTTCGCGACCGCTTTATCCGGCTCGTTGGCTATGGCGATCTGCATCGCACAACAGAAGCCATCCAGGAGGCAGGTAGCCGCGTTGCGCGGTATCTTCTTATGCAGCTGGTGGTGAACTGCGCCTACGGCGTCCCATTGGCGCTCGGACTGTGGGCGGTTGGCATTCCAAATCCAGCGCTCTGGGGGATGCTAGCCATCGTCCTTCGATTTGTCCCTTATATCGGGCCTGTAATCGCAACGGTTCTGCCGCTGTTCCTGGCCTTTGCAGTTGACCCTGGCTGGAGCCTAGTTCTCTGGGTAGGGGCCATCTTCCTCGTGCTGGAATTGACCAGCAACAACGTTATCGAGCCCTGGCTCTATGGTTCTCGTACCGGCCTCTCTCCGCTGGCAATCATCGTCGCGGCGATTTTTTGGGCATGGCTGTGGGGACCAGTCGGTCTTGTGCTGTCCACGCCGCTGACCGTGTGTCTTGCAGTGTTGGGCCGGTATGTCCCGCAGTTCGAATTCCTTGAGGTCGTTTTTGGTAGTGACCCGGTGCTCGATCCCAAGGAGCGGCTGTACCAGCGGCTTCTTGCCGGCGATCCCGATGAGGCGACCGACTACGCTGAGGAATTCCTCGAGGAGGACTATCTGGAGGATTACTATGGCAAGGTTGCCATTCCCGCCCTCCTACTGGCGGAGAAGGACAGGCGTCGAGGCGTCTTGACCGCAGGGCAGATGGAACATGTGTTTGGGACCGCCATCACACTGGTCTCAAACCTTGGGGAAATTGCGCAGGAAGAAGAGCAAGAGGACATAGAAGAAGAACAAGAGGATAAGGAAGCGGCGGGGCGGCCCAGCACTACCCCCAAGGAAGGGAACGGAGATGAAAGCGTACTACCTGATGGACGGGGCAAGACCGTCTTCTGCGTCGGAGGCAGGGGCCCGCTCGATGACGCGTCGGCTGCGATGCTCGCCCAGGTTCTTCAGGTGCAGGGAGCCGAGGTGGTCGCAGCGAGACATTCTGACATTTCCAATCGTCGCGCCATGAGCCTCGTTCCGAAACAATCGAATGCCATCGTGGTTTGCTTCCTCAATGAGGACTCGGCGAGGCACGCCAGCATACTTATTCGCCGGTTCAAGCGCATATACCCGGCCATTCGCGTCGGGGCGGTTCTTTGGGTGGAAAATCAAGAGGAAGAGCAACCGCCTACGCTTCGGGAGGCGGATTTCGTTGCCACCACCTTGACCTCAGCCGCCCGCGAGGCACTCGCCGATGCACCAGCATCATTTGTGACGCCCGCGCGCAAGATTCGTACGAGGCGATCCTCGAACAAAACAGGCATAACCGCCGCGCAGTCCAGGATTTAGCGGCAAGTCTTGCCCGGATATGCCGGCATCAGATGCGATGGGACGAGAAGTTCTGATTTACTACGTCGTATTCGTCAACGCCCCAATGCGTCTCGGAGCGGCCGAACGCCGGGAGCCGCTCTTCATTCGTCCGTTCTTTGATTGATCTGAACCCTTCTCGATCTGATAACGCAAACGCCGACCAAGTAAGCTTCACGACTTTCACGCCGCTGCTTTAAGGCGCGCTGCCGCTCGCCGTTTCTCGAAATGAGCCTCGCCTTCTTCATCCGGAACGTCCGGTCGCGTGTCGTTCAGCGCTTCAAGTACCTTGCTGCGAAACCAAGCATGGTGAGCTTCGCTGCCTGATATAAGTTCGAGCGGTAATGCTCGCTCGTTCGCCGTCCGGGTGAGTAGGATACGAACTGCGTCCGACACCGTAAGACCCATGCTTCAAGCACCGCAGAGGCGCGATCTCGAACTTCAGCATCGATGCGAGTTTGAACGAGTGCGTTCGAACGCCATAGTTATCTCCAACTGAAAGATCAATCGCAATGCATATGAATTACAAAGTCTATCGAAGGTTTCCGTGCGCGCCACGCCGCTACGTTCTTCGCCTTGAAAGGTATTGAACGCATGCCCGCTAACAGCAGCCACTGCGTTTAGGCTGTTGGTTTGACCTTTTTCGGTCACTGGGTTATCTCAGCTCCACCGCGGCGGCGTCCCGATGTGGTCTTTGAGCGCCTCCGTAAACGCCCTCACCTTCGCAGATGGCACCTGAAGCGCACGGAGGAGGTAGATACCGGAACGCCTTTCATTCCACCTTTCACCCGCCGGCGAAAGGCTACAAGATCACCCGCTTGAATGGAAGGACCCGAGACCCAGCTTGGCAGGAGCGCCACACCCATCCCTGCGATCGCAGCGCTGTTCAACGCTTCAAAATCATCGGACCGGAAAGAGACCTGTTTGCATGCCTCACCGGTCGGGCATCTGAGAATATCCGACCATCAGAGCAGATCATTGCCATGGAGCTTATCGAGGAGGCGATGATGACGGAGCGCGCCTTCGTCTTCCGGCTCTCCGTACTGGTCAATATATCCCAGGCTCGCGACAAGAACGCGGTCAAGCGGGGCGAGCTTCGTGGCGATCAACGAACTGTCCGCGAGATCACCCATCCGGACCACGAGATCGAGCCGTTCGGCGACGGGGTCGGCCAGCCGCTCGGTGAGATCCAATTCGACATGCAAGCTCGGGTGCTGCTGAGCAAGAGATGCAAGGACAGGGATCACATACCGTTTCCCGAAGGTGGGAAAGCAGGCGATGCGAAGAGTGCCTGTGACCGCGCTGTCGAAGGCTGCTACCTCCGCATGGGTGTCGGTCAGGTCATCTAGCAGTCGCTGAGCCCTATCGAAGAGATGACGACCAGCGTCTGTCAACGACAAGGCGCGTGTCGAGCGGACCAGAAGCGGAACGCCAAGGTCCTGTTCGAGGGCATCGATCTGCCGGACGACGGCGGATGGGGTTACGGCGCGACGCCGTGACGCAGCGGAGAAGCTTCCCGCGCGGACGACATCGACATAGACCGCGAGATGTTCGGCAAACCGTGGATCCTTCATCTTTGCCTACGACGCAAAAACGTTTCGACCATTCAGTTCGTTATCATCAGCAGGCCGCGCCCAAACTTAAATACGCTGTCGAAGCCGAAGACAAGGCTTCGCCCGGTCCGATAAAACTCAAGATCGAAATCAACACTCGCGAGCGTAAAGCTTACGATCCACCCATCGAGATTCCGTTTGGCGTCAAAAATCCGTGGTTCGCCGGAACGGCTGCAATCCCGACCTTCTCGGGAAGAAATGCTGGCGACCAAGCTGCGTGCCTTGCTTCAACGCAACAAGGGCCGCGATCTGTTCGACCTTGACTACGCGCTCAGAGTGTTCGAGGGGCTGCACTCGGCCAGGATCGTCGAGTGTTTTCTGCTCTACCTTGAGAACGGAGAGGTAGCGATTTCCAGAGCCGAAGCGCAGCAGCGCATGTTCCAGAAACTCGTCAATCCGGGCTTCTTCACTGACATGGGCCCGCTGCTTCCGACAGATCTCACCAAGGCCCTGACCGAAGAAACGCTTAAGGACCCGTTTTCTAGGGTAATGAAGGAACTGGATTGTTTCTTCGGATCCGGAAAAAGAAATTCGGACGAAATCCATCATGTTGGGTCCGAATGCCATTCCCGGCACGATGGCAATTCCCTCCGACTGGAAGAAGCCCGCGAGACCAAATTCCGTGTTATTCGCCATCGCGATCACTTCTTCTTCGGTGTCAAACGAAAAGAGTGACGCGTGAGGACAGGCTGGCGTTTCAAGCGTCCTGTCACATCTAAAATGCAGTCGCGCGTGCCAGGTCCGAGGAGGTCCGGAAGTCAGATCGGCTTGTTAGTCAGTGTCTGCTTGTCGTTACTAACAACACAGCAGATCGGCCTTCTCCGGCCGGTAATCTTCCCTCATGCACTGCGCGACACGTATGCCACGCATGCTGCCAAATGTCGCTCTCCTGACTTGGCTGATGCGCAAGCCAATTCATACCCTCCTCTGCGGAAGCCAGTATAATGCGCATACCGTTCCGTTCGACGATAATTGGCTTTCCCCATCGATTCATCTGCATATTAGCTTCCTCCTGGTCATCGCTTTAGAGAAAAATCGGCGGAGACCCGAACGTTCCTCAGAATTCAACTATTTAGGGCATTGCGGTTAATGGTCTCGATGAATGGCGTCGATGATGACGTTCGCCCAAAATCGCGTGCGAAGCGCCCCTCCTTCGCGGCAATTTCCGAGGCCTTGCGCGGAAGGTCATTGGCCCGGTCCTCGTCGGTGTAAAAGCGTGAGAAGTGCTGACCGATGATCTTGTCAGGTTCATATCCTTTGATAAGCTAAGCGTCGGCGTTCCAGCTCGACACGTTGCCGTCCGGGTCGAGCATGTAGATCGCGTAGTCTTCCCTGGACCAGCAGGCGGAACTGTTCCTTGCTGTGTTCAGAACTTCTTCGACAGCCTTTCGCTCCGAGAGGTCGCGTGTAATCTTGGCAAAACCGAGCGACTGGCGATGCTGATCACGGATCGCGTCGATGACCACGTGAGCCCAAAACCGCTAGCCGACCTTACGGACGCGCCCACCCTCGGCCTCGAACCGTCCCGCGGTCGCAGCCGTCGAAAGAGCCTTCGCAGGAATGCGGGCAGCCAGGTCTTCCGGCGTGTAGAAGCGGGAGAAGTGCTCGCCAGGGATCTCGGGCTCCGTATAGCCCATGAAGCATCTGTGCGCCAGCGTTCCAACTCGATACCCGACCCTCGGTGTGCAGAGATCGCTTAGTCAGTGATGGCGTCGACGAGCAGGCGGTAGCGTCGTGACATGGGAGGTCATTGAATTCCCTTCCCCAACGATCGATATCTCCTCGACCACATTTAGATGGCATTCCCTCCCCGACAGGAACGGCCCCACGAACCGAGGCTCCGGTAGGCGAAATCGTGCCGCTGCCGCCTACCGGATTGGTATATTGTTGTTAGGCCGACAACCGCCCGAGAGGATGAGCGAAGCCAATCCGTTTTCCCTGCTCCGCCACTTTGATTTTGCACCGCTATGGCACCCGATCCTAAAGCCGCTGCTCATCGGCGGCCTCCCTCTCGGCGCGTTATGCGGCGCAGTTTTTTATGTACTGACTTGGCACGGCGTTCGTTTGTTTCAGCAGCAAAGAAAGCGGCGGGCGTTGTGACGTCCGGCGCCGCGCCGCATAGACCATTTCGTGCAGAAGTTCTTGATGGACACAACCCATAAACCGCCACCCGGCAAGGCACTATCATGTCCGCCACGAGTGCCCGCCTCAGGTACTTTGAAATTCGCTTGCGAGCAAAAAACGTTAATATCCCATCATGATATTTTCAGGGTCCGCGATAGGTTTGAGGCCGTTCGGGCTCGCGGGCCTTGCCTTCCACCGACTTGAAGTGGACGGAAGCCGTATGCGGCGGAATAACAGGTCGCTCTTAGATCAACCAAGACCACGTCGCCGGCCAGCACGACAGGCAGTAACCCGGGCGTGGGAAATCCTGCCAGTAGCCGCGGGTGAGGAGCTCCGGCCACCAAAGTCTGCGAAGGGAGGCGCGGGCGTGCTCGGCGTTCGGTAAGCAGTTGTGGTTATGGAATGCCGCCGCGAAAAAGAATATGATCTCTTTACCTTCAGCAGGTCTGATCGGTTGGCGCTGATGGCTGGGTGTTCCCACGTGCACCCGCCAACCGAATTTGGCGGGGTGCAACGTGCCCGACCGCGGTGATTGGTCAGAGCCATCTGTGCTGAGGGAAGTGGCCGCCAAATTTGCGGCAACTGACGCCGAGGTTGCTCATATTGTCGAGCGCGCGCTCCATGTGATTTGCGAGGAACCCACCCTTCTTGATGGCCCCGATATCGAGAAGGCTCTGGTCTTGGTCGTCCGCAAGATTGTCCAGGACGACTTGCCACACGTGAACGGATCGAAATCTGCATTGCCGTCGCCTTAGTCCTGCTTGTGGTTTTTCGTGCCATTGCCTTTGCGCGCTGGGTCAGTGCTTGTTTGTTCTTGCTTTGGGCTTTCAACATTAGGATGTTGCGTTATTGAAATGACATGCTGCAGTTGCGTCGTGTCCGTTGCAGTGGCGGTAAGGCAGGCTTCCAGAACGGCCCAAAGGTCCAGCCGGTAGCCAATGTGCAGGGGCCTGGTCTTCTGAGCCTTCAAAAGATCCTGCGCTGCTTCACGGAGTGAGATCGAGTCAGAGGCTACCACGTCGTTTAAGGGTGCGACCTTATCGTGGTTCCTTTCCGTTGATAGGGCGCTAACCTGTGCTAGTGTTTTGGTATGGCCGAGGAGGAATTTTGCAAGCGCTTTTTTGATCGTGTGCAGCTTCTGTGGCGAGCGGGACGAAAACCGCCTGGAAACGATCCTGTTGCTTATGCGAAGGCGGTCGCTCCATTTTACTGGCGCGAGCTGGGCAAAAAGGATTGGAGCCCAGAGCGATGCGCAGATGAGGACGCCGCCTACTGGTAGCGACCATCCCACCATAGTGATGCTAAGGGGTCGAAACCACATAGCTCACCTCAGTTAGAGGGCAGGCTATGCGTGGTCGCGAGTCTCCTGATGCACCAGCTGGCTCGGTGCGTCTGCTTCGACCCTCCAAAGTCGTGATTGACGTGCGCTAAAGCAGATGCGTCAATTCGGATTCAGTCGTTGTTTTGCATTTGAGACAGCCAAGTCGAAATCGCCATTCACGAGATGCAGCTCTTGTAGCAATATGATTCTCGCCGCCTCTGGATCCTTGGCTTCGGCCAAGAATGTCCCCGCTTGCTGGCTCGCCTAGCCATTTCGTCTTGCGTGAAAACCTTCACGGCACGTTTGCCTATCCATCAGTTCCTTCGAGGCCTCGGGATAGCTGAGGCGCTGGTCCATAGCCTACGCCGCGAAGTAGGTCGAGATCGGCGGCCGGCTGTTGAGGTTTGCTCAGGGCTCCGCCTCCTTCCGGCTAACGATTTTCTGGACGGGCTCGCGGCTCGTGAAGCCATGCTTCTCGGCGTGGTGGGCTCGATGCGGAAATTGTCCGGCTCGCGATTAGGGTCGAGTGTCACGAACGCTCCAATCGTGTATATTGCTTCCCGCGCACAACTAATAGTTAAATTAGCGACAATAGGGAGCAGTTCAATGAAGCGCATGATTTTATCGGCCTTTACTGGCGTCGGCCTTATGGCTCTAATGTCAGTTCTTCCGGCACAGGGGCAAAGCACACTCACGCCAGACGAAGCACATGCCCTTGGCGTTGATGCCTATCTCTATTTTTATCCACTGGTATCGATGGAAATATCGCGTCAGACGTTCACGAATATCGCGCCGGGCAAGGAACTGGGCAAAGGCCCTATGAACTCCTTTACCAACGTGGCCGAATATCCGCCAGCTGACTTCAAGGGCGTGGTGCGGTCGAACTTTGATACCTTGTATTCGAGCGGATGGCTCGACCTGACGAAAGAGCCACTCGTGGTCTCGGCGCCCGATACCGATGGGCGCTACTATCTGTTGCCGATGCTGGATATGTGGACCGACGTCTTTGCCTCGCCAGGTTGGCGAACCACGGGCACGAAGGCAGGTCACTTCTTGATCACTCCGCCTGGCTGGCGTTCCGATCTGCGCGACAAGTTTGTCGAGGAGTTCAAACTTCCCGAAGGGACACAGCGCATCGACGCCCCAACCCCTTACGTCTGGGTGATCGGTCGCACTAAGACTGATGGACCGCCCGACTATGACGCGGTGCATAAGATCCAGGGGGGCTACAAGATCACTCCGCTCAGCGATTGGGGTAAAGAACCCAAGCCGGTCGAAGTCAAGATTGATCCAAGCGTGGATATGAAGACGCCGCCCAAGACCCAGGTCGACACCATGCCGGCCGAGAAATATTTTGCGTTGGCAGCAGACTTGATCAAGGTCAATCCGCCACACATCACGGACCAGCCGATGCTGGCACAGCTGAAGAAAATCGGTATCGAAGTCGGCAAGAACTTCGACATGAGCAAGGTCGATCCGGTCATTGCCAACGGGTTAGAGAGCGCCCCCACTGATGCCCAGAAGCTGATGGCTTGGAAGCTGGCTACTCTGGCACGCGTCGCCAATGGGTGGTCCATGAACACCGATACAATGGGTGTCTACGGAAACTACTACCTCAAGCGAGCGATCGTCGCACAACAGGGCCTTGGAGCGAACTTGGTAGAGGACGCGATCTACCCCCTCAATCTCGCTGACAGCGAGGGCAAACCGCTCGATGGTGCTTCCAAATACACCATGAGGTTCGACAAGAGCAGCTTGCCGCCGGTGAATGCGTTCTGGTCGATCACGCTCTACGACGAGGCCGGCTTCCAAGTCGGCAACGTTTTGGATCGCTTTGCTGTCAGTTCATGGATGCCGTTCGTCTATAGTGGCGACGGTTCGCTTGATCTCTATTTCCAAAATGAGAGCCCGGGCAAGGATAAGGAGGCGAACTGGCTGCCCGCCCCCAAGGGTCCGTTCAACCTGACAATGCGGCTCTATGCGCCAAAGTCCGACGCCCTCACTGGCAGGTGGAATCCCCCTGCGGTAACCAAGGTACAAGCGCTTCCGGGCGTAGTCGGACAGTAAGGTGAAAGCTGGCGGCGTCTGACCGAGATGTCGCCAGCTGAGGACATTGTCATCCACTTGATATCGCGTGAGACCTTTCCTCATCTTCATGAAATCGCTGATGCTCCTAAATCGCAGATCGAGGATCTGGTTCAGAGTCGTGTTCCTGCCGTCAGAGCGAGTCAGGAGCACGATTTCGAGGGGCGTCGAAGGGAATCACCGCGGCGCTGCTGGCGCCCCCTATCTGCTTCAGAACGGCAAGGCCGCGCAGGTGTTTTTGTGTGTCTCCTGGCGAAGCCGAATTTTCAAGCCGCTATTCAATATCGGTCAGTGTCATCGCTTTCTCCTTGATCTGATTTTACCGCTGCAGACGATCGCATCGAGCGAAAGAAGACAGGCAGGCAATGGATATGCCCGGCCGCAGGGCAGGACGATGCACGCGGCTCGGCCGCCCAGCAGATCCGCGCCAAGTGCCGCCTGCTCTCCCGAGCGGGGCGTTTGCGGCGATAAAGCTCGGTCGGACCACAGCGGCACAAGAACAGCACGACGCAGCGATGACCGACCCACGGCTGCAGGGATAAGCCGCAAGAGATCGCCGCGATGATTGCCTTCTTGTTGTCTGACGACGCCGCCTTCATGACGACTCAGACCATGCACGTCGGCGGCGGAGCTTTCATCGGGCGAGCCTCCTTGTCACGCGGCTCCTAACGGACAAGAAACTCGGCTCATGGCTAATCATGGCGCAGAGCTCCTCGCGCGCGTCGACGGCAAAGCAATCGATGCTGATGGCTTCAATCCTTCACGTCAGGCACCAGGCGTATCAAAGTTCCCTCACATGCAGCTTGCGTGACCGCCGTTGCGATTTGCCGGAGAGGTCCACGCGCGACGAGCGCCTCGGGCGAGGGTTGTATTCCGGGACCCGGATCGATGAAGGCGGAA
Source organism: Hyphomicrobiales bacterium (assembly GCA_900470965.1). Classification (GTDB taxonomy): domain Bacteria; phylum Pseudomonadota; class Alphaproteobacteria; order Rhizobiales; family Rhizobiaceae; genus Rhizobium. Next base: position 55,153 of record UCCS01000047.1, on the reverse strand, counting down.
TATTGATCATCCGAGTCCAATATCGCCATGAACGACGTCGCTACAATCATTTCGCCGCAGCCAGCGCATCGCAGGATATACGAGCCGCAATGGACGACCGATTCCGTTTTTTCCAACCCACAAGCCGTACAGGACAACATTCTATTCATGGCCAAATTTAACCCCGCACATTGCTTCTGGCGAGGTCATGATGCAAATGCCAGCATAATGGCGATGACGAGCAGCAAGGGCCCCGTCCATCTGAAATGGCGACCCACCCGCAACTTGTGCTACGGGTTTCGTGGCAAGGAAAGATAGCCGAAGCCCACGAATGGTCCATTGAAATGCTCCATCGCCGAGGCAATTTCAGAATCGAATACGCCCAAGTCGGGTCAAGCGATCTTTCCGGCGGGGTGGGTAGAACTCAGTGCTTCGAGGGCGGTTCGTGATCCAAACGAAAATTGACACTCTCTGGCTCAGACAGTGCTGCGCTTTTCACCTTCAATATTTTCCCGACACTCCGTTTCTATCAAAGCTCTGCGACTTGCAGAATCGCATCGAGCAGCAGAGTACCGCGCCGCTTCTGCGTGTCCCCCTTCAAAGCCTGCACATGACGGTCGCCACGTTGATCGACGCGAGGAGCCAATTTAGGGTTCCAAATCATGAGGTCTGGAAGCTGGAAGGCGCTCGATGGACGGAGATCATCGATAGGCTAGTTGAGAAGACGCCGCCGGTTGATCTTGAATTCAGCGAGGTAGCTACTTCGGAGGCCGCTGTCTTCATTAAGGCAAAAGAGCCGCCAGAATTGCACAGACTGCGTGCGGACATTTCACATGCCATTTGCTTCGAGGATTGGCGTCCGAGACCACCTCAGATCGCCCACATCACGCTGTTCAGGTTTTCTGCTGCAAAATCGATATCAAAGGTCAAAGTGAACGCCCGATTTGTCCCGATAGCGGCCACAGTTCGATCTCTTCAATTGCTAGAGGAACTGGTTTATCCGAGTATCGAGATCAACAGGCTGAGTGCGCTGCTACTGCTGGGCGTGCGGAATGAAGCTTCGTAAACGTACCGGCAAACCTCTTGTTTTACCCTCTCGGTCAGCTCGCCGAGCGCCATAGACATTCTGATGATCCGACCAATTTCAATACTCCGATCTTGAGGTGACCAGTCGCGATGCGTCTCATAAGCCGATGGCAGAATTCCGCAGGGGAGCGTGTGCGGATTGCCCTTCGCCTGAAGGGTATCGATTACACCTATATCCCAGTCAGTTCGCTGGAACACGGCCAATTTAGCGAGCTCAACCCGCAGGGGCTGCTGCCTGCACTCGATGTCGGCGGCCGCATCATCGCCCAGTCGGCCGCCATTCTCGATTATCTTGAAACGACGTTTCCGGTACCGAGCCTGTTGCCTCCTGACCCGGTGACCCGCGCTCAAGCGAAGGCATTCGCAGCCCTGGTCTCTTCTGAAATGCATTCCCTGACGGTGCAGCGGGTGAGACGGTTTCTGACGAATGAATACGGCGTCGACGACAAGGGCGTCGAGGGCTGGGTTCATCATTGGCTGACATTGGGCCTCGAGGCGCTGGAGGCCACGCTTAAGCAACGGGCAGTTCACTCGGTCTTCGCTTTTGGCGACCGCCCGGGCTGGGCCGATCTGCATCTCATACCGCAGCTCAGCGCGGCGCGCCGGCTGCAGTGCGATCTAAGCCCTTACCCCCAGCTCCTGGAAGTGGAACAGCATTGCGTTGTCCTTGACGCCTTTCGCATGTCACGCCCTGAAGCCCAGCCGGATTTCCCGTCTTCACCGTGATCGAGGAGGCGGCCTTACGGTAAAGGGGGGATCAGTTTACGTTCAACCGTCCGCTCTGGCCGGGCGCAATCATAGCAGGATGTCGTTGGTGATGGATCCTATCCGACGTCGCGCTCCCACCTTGGTTTCAATGTTCATCGAGGCGCGGCGCAGCGGCGATTATCCCGCGGATTTGCGCCAGCGCGCCCGCAAAAGCAGGCGTCTCCTGGGCCTTCGTTGGAGTGCCATAGTGACCGACCTCATCGTAATCGGAGATCAAGCATGTTCCCCCACGCCATGATTGGCAGTAACGACTTGGAGAAGGCCAGGGCGTTTTACGACGCGACTATCGTATCCACGAATATCTCCGCCGGAGGTAAGACGGGTTTGGAACCACCTGTGCGAAGATCGTCCATCAGCTATTTTAGGAATGACGGGGTTTGACCCGTGCTCCACAACTTCCCGACTCGGATGATACCGTTGCATGCAGAGCACCTGTTTCGGGTGTTCGGGTTGGGACGCCTTTTACACTCTTTTACGGCAAACAAGGGGCCCTCCTCCTTCGTCATCGGACGTCGAGGCTTTTGCTGCCGCGCGTCGACGGCCAATGTTCAACAACAACGACCAAAAATGGTAAATGCAAAGGATTTCAGGAGGCGTTGAGTGGGATGGGAAGCACTGGAGCTGTGGAAAGCTCTGCTTCAGGCGCTCTACACGGTGCTCGAGGATCCGGTATAGCGCGGCGATCAGGATGAGACGCGGGCGACAATCTGGATGAGATTCTCAGGTGGCGGTCGGGATTAAGTTATCATTCTGATTGTCGCTGACAAGTTCTTCGTATTCTGATTGCCGCTCCGGAACAGATAGCGTTGAGGTTCTCATTGTCGCAAACGAAGCCCGTCTGCCCCGTTGGCGCTTTTCCTCAAGTGCTGTTCTGCGTCGATAGCTTCGACATTCATCTCGAAGATCGTGGCGGGATGTACGATCCGGTCGACCGCTGCGAGCGTCATGGCAGGATCGGGAAAGACCCGGTCGTCCAAACGGCTGTTTGCGGTGATCAGGACCGATCTATGGAGCGGGGAGTCGACTGTCGTAGCAGGACGCCAAACCGGGAAAGCGGCCCCCCTGAACGGCGACTCCGCCATCTTCGCAATGCGATTGATTCCCAGATCGGCGCCTCCAGCTAGCAACATAATGGCAAGGAAGAGCGATGGTGCCGGCCCCGCATCTTCTGGTTAGCGGCCAGGGAGCGCGCCCGACAGGAAACTGGGGGCCAGCAAGAAATATGACCAAACCAAGGTTCCTCGGGCAAGTCAGCAATAGGACGTAGCCACTTAGCATCAGTTCCGACTGTTGGCGAAACGGCGGGAGGGCTGGGCGTCTGCGCGTCATCGGATTGGGCGAGGACCGCGCTGCCGCGAAGTTGCGCGATCCCGAGCTGAACGACCTTGATCATGTCGGTATCCGCTGCACGGCTATCCTGGTACTGTTCCAGCGTAGGGGTAACGAGCGTGACGTCGATCAACGCAGAAATGCGATTATCTCTCACCACTTTGGCGCCTGCAGCCCAAACCCGTTCGAACAATATTCGATCTGGTTCAATAATTGGCATGATGTTCCACTAGTTGATTGACAATAACGCAGTAGAGCTAGAGACAGGTTCGCCCCGCGGCGCGAAACGCAGATCGTGACAGAAAGTCTCCATTTCACCGATCGCTTGCCGTTTTTGTATTCGCGAAATGTTCTTCAGCCAAACGTGAGGCGTCGCGCGCTGTCTCCGCCCATCCCTTTTGCGACATGATCCGCTCGCGCACCAAAGAGGCAAATCCGCCGTTCCACCGGCAAAGCCCATTGTTCACCACGGCGCGGCATCTTGAGATTGAATTAATTGGGACTCTACACGCAAAAAGGAGTACGGTCCTCTCGTCGGCCCGGAAGTACAACGGTAGAGGCCGGTTGGGAGACCATGGGTGCTCTTGCCGCAACATTAGGTGCCGGCGATGTCCCTACTCCATCTGCTTTCGTTGCAGGACGAAGAAATCGATCAGATTACAGCAGTGGTTCAGAAATGGTCTTCCGCCCATCAGACGCCCGTGGACAGTCAACGTGGACGCCGGGCGATGTGTGAGGCGGTGAGCATGGTCCTTCTTGCCAAGCAATCGCACGAACTTCTCTATGCAGAGCTTAGCCGCCACATGGATGCGCCACCACTCGATAATATCCTCTCAGTTGAACAGCAGGCGGCCGGAAATTGAGGTGTCCGGAATTGCTGCCAGGCATTCACGCGTCACATCATCGACGATATTGAGCACGCGAAACCTCCTTCCCCAGGCGAACTGGTCGTGGACGAAATCCAGGGACCAGCGGGCATTGGCCTTCGCTTCGACCAGGATCGGAGCACGCGTGCCGATAGCACGGCGTCGGGCCTTCCTCTCACGTACTGAAAGCCCTTCCTCGCGATACAGCCGATAGATGCGATTGGCGCCAGACGGCTCTCCCTCCCGTCGAAGCAGGACGAACAGTCGACGGTAGCCGAAACGCCGCCGCTCGTTAGCCAACTCGCGGAGCTTCGCTCGCAACTCGGTCTCCGGCGGTCGGTTCGACTGGTAACGGATTGTCTTGCGATCGGCAGATATGATCTGGCAGGCCCGCCGTCCGAAAGCCCCATGACGCTCTTCAGGTGCGTGACGGCTTCACGCTTGGCGGCGGGCCCTACCATTTTTTTGGAGAAGCTCGCGGAGTGCGGCCGCATCAAGCATCTGTTCGGCGAGTAGCTTCTTCAGCCTGGCGTTCTCGTCCTCAAGCGCCTTCAGCCGCTTCGCCTCAGAGACTTCCATGCCGCCGTATTTGGCTTTCCAATTGTAAAACGTTGCTTCTGAAATTCCGTGCTTGCGGCAAAGGTCCGACGCTTACGCGCCAGCTTCCTGCTCCTTTAACACCGCAATAATCTGCTCTTCCGTAAATCGCTGCTTCTTCATCGTCCGTCCTTTAATGGGCCGGACTCTAATCCATTCTGGAAGAAATTCGCAGTGGCAGGTCACGTCCTCACCTTGGAAGGCGTTGACGGTTTCGTCACACGGTCGCTTGGGGCGGCCAACAATCAGTGTCGTGATCGGGATGTTGTCTGTTGGAAGCTTTGATCCGCGGAAGAAAGCCTTTCGGATCGACGGAATAGGTCGGCGAATTACCCGGGATCGCAGAAATGTCCTTGAACCAGGAAACTCGGCTTTCGTTGCCGTACTGCACAACTGGGGGCGCCAGATCCGGTTTGTCGAGACACCCGGCCAACACCCCGATGTCGGGATATTCCGGATAATCGAAGATCATGGGAGTTCCGCAGTTGCTGCAGAAACCACGGCGCGCCAGTTCAGAGCTCTGGAACCATGAAAGCTCACCTCGCGTCACGTGGAAATCGCTCTTCAATATGGGACAAATGACCGCGAACGGGCCACCGACGGCTTTCTGGCACATACGGCAATGACAAACATGGACATTATCTGGAGGGCTATCACATCGGAAACGAACTGCTCCACATTGGCAGCCGCCTGTTAGGGGAGCGAATGATGCCTCAGTCATTTTCGGATCCTATGATCTGGCGCGGTGTGAAATTCGCTCGGGCAAGATGTTTGCCACCTATTCAGTGCACCGACTGCGACGACCGTGAATTCACCCGCGTGGCCGGAAGTCCGACATAGTTTCCAATGAGTGTCGTTGCCATCTCCTCCGCTGATCGACAGCCTTCGTTGTAGAGCTCGATCGCTGCCGAACATAGGAACGAGGAAGCTTCATCGTTCCAATCGACCTCGTAGAAGCGATACCAGGCGTGCACCGCCTGGGACATTATTTGGTAATCCTGCTTGTCTGTCTTGTTCATGCACACACCTCGAATTCGCGCGCAGGCTCCGAATTAGAGCGCGCGTTCGAAGTGTCAATCCAGGGACCTGGAAAGGAATGCTAGCAGGCAGAAGCCATCTGCATCGCTTTCGACGGAATGTCGGCCACAACAAACTGCTGCTGATGATGAGCTTGAATTGCCGACCGGCCGCTGCAAACATGCGTCTGGAAAACTTCCCATGAGATCATTGCTAGCGTGCCTGTTCGGCCTCGTCGCACTATGCTGCGGCCGTCGACTACGCTATTTCGATAGCAGTTTGAAAAAGACGGTGAGCAAGTTCAGATAGATGTTCGGGGGCAGACTACGCTCGATGAGGCGAGCCTTACGCGGACCTCGGTTCTCGCAGGCACGGGCATAGGCTATATCTTTGATCAGGACATCCTTCCCAACATCGAAGCGGGACGCGTTATACGCGTTCTGGCGGATTGGACACTGCCTTACCCAGGGCTCTGCTTGTATTATCCCGGACGCCGAAATCTCTCAGCCGGTGTCAGGGCGCTTCTGGAACCAACTCGTGAACTCTCACGGCGGGATGACGGATGAACAAGCAGGCAGTTCTCCAGGAGCCCGGCTCCCACCAACCTGTCTTCGAGAAAAGGCGTTCGCGTGCCTTGAGTGGATGTGAACCGACGACGCCTTAATCGCCGAGATAAAAGAGGTGTCCCTTCGCGCTCAATCATGTTGTTGGGCGGTTGAACAGCTCTGTGGCCACCCCTGGCGGTGGACCAGGCTGCCTTTTGCAAACCGAACCCCATTCTGATCAAACTTAACCGCTGGACGGAATTGACTTGATCGCCCAGTCTACGAAAGCCCGCAACTTCGGAAGTCGTATCCGTTGACCGGGATAAACTATGTGCATGGGTCGATCGCCTGATTCAAACCCTCTCAGGATCGGGACAAGCCGACCGGTTTCAAGATGGCGCGCGACCGCCAACGCGCTTGCCCGAATGATCCCGCCTCCGGCAAGTGCAGCTTCGACCAGGGCGTGCCCGTTGTTGACGTTCATTCGGGCGTTAGGCTGGACCTGCCGCTCTTTGCCATCAAGCTCGGTGAATGTCCAGTTCGAGGGGGCCGGGTAGTTATGAAAGGCGTAATCGACGCAGGTGTGACCGAACAGATCGTCCAGGACCTGCGGCACCCCGTGCCTCTCGAGGTAGTCGGGCGAAGCGCATGTCACCAGGCGAAACGGTGTCAGTGGGCGAGCAATAAGCCCCGAATCCGGCAGCTTCCCGATCCTGATGCACACATCGAAATTTTCGGCCACGAGGTCGATGACCCGATCATCAAGCACCAGTTCGATCGTCACGTCCGGGTAGATCGTCAGGAATTCTGGCAGCTTCGGCGTCAGCACAGCGGCGCCTATCTCGACAGGTGCTGTTATCCGAAGCGTTCCTCGGGGTTCCTGCGCCGTCTCGGCGACAATCGCATCGGCCGCCTCCACGGCTTCCAAGGCACGCTTGCACCCTTCGAGATAAAGTCGTCCGGCCTCGGTCAGCGTTTGAGTACGGGTTGTTCGCGTGAGCAGCGGCACGCCGAGAGCCTCCTCCAGTTCTCCAACGTGGCGCCCGATCATCTGGGACGATACCGCCAGCGCCGCACCGGCCGCGGAAAAGGACCCCAGCTCCGCCGTTTTCACGAAGGCAATCATCTTTGTCAGCCGATCGGCCATTCCCCAGATTCCCCCGAAGCAATCTCAACGGTACGGCGAGCAGCGGCTCTCGTGACATAGCGCACGGCCGGCTCCTCGAAACGCTGACCTTTCATATCGAGCAAGGAGGCGCCCATGAAGCGCCTTCAGGCAGCGCGCGTTGCTCCACCAGTTCTCAGAACCGCCTCAATCAGACGGGTCAGCCCCATAGCGTCGGCAAAGCCGGCGACATGGGACGTCGAGTCCCGGATGTCGTTGCGAAGCGCGGCATAGACCCCGCCGACATTCACTGCTGATGAGGGTAAGCCCGATAGCTCTCCCTCGTCCACATGCACTTCCTGCCCATTGATGTGAACGCTGAGCCGGTGAGACTGAAAACCGCGAGCAGCCCCCCCTTGCAAACTAAGCGTCCCGCTCTCTCCGACGACCTCAAATCGAAATGGCGCTTCGGGATTGCGGCCCCCCGCCACCTCCATGCATATCGAAACGCCCTTTGACGTCGCGCCTTGAAACAGAAGATGGTCATATGTCGTTCGCTGGCGGATCTCCTTATGCTCACCGATCGCGATTGAAGGGTACTGGCGCGACACCAGGCTATTGAAGACACTGGCCTCACCCAAAAGGTTGAACGCCAAATCGAGCGTATGAGCACCCTGGATGGTCACGAGGTTGGCGAAGTTTAGCGGATTTTCAAGATAAACGTATGGGCCTGGAACCTCCGGTCCGAAGCCCGCGGTCGACGAATAGATGTTCGCGCTCAGCAGGCGACCAATGGCACCACCCTCGAGCAGGTCGCGTGCGCGTTTGACCGTTGGGCTTCCTCGTAATTGCAACCCAATCGCCGTGTGAACTTTCGCGGCGTCTGCAGCCTTGCAAAGCTCCTCCGTTTCGCGTTCGCCCGCGCCGAGCGGCCATTCGCTGTAAAGGTGCTTCCCGCTCTGAAGCGCGGCGAGGATCATGTCTCGATGATCCGGAACACGTGTGGCGACGGTGACTATATCGACATCTGGAGAGCGGGCAAGGCCAAGTCCGTTATCGTATGCCCTGACGCCATAGGCGCTCGCCGCTTCATCGGCCGTATCCCGTGTGCTGGTGGCGACGGCGACCAGCTCCAATCCCGATATTCCCTGAAGCGCTGGTATGTGGGATTCTCTTGCCCAACCAGATTTCGCGTTTGCTCCAATCACGCCAACTCTAAGCGCACTCATCACATTCCTCCTGGATCAAAAACCCGTTCGCACGGATGGATACGGATCAGTCCTTGAAATCGGTGCTGCGAGTGACGCCTTCCCAGGCATCGGTTTCCGCACGCACGTCTTCGAGCTTCTTGCGCAGCTGGTCGAGCGCGTCGCCGCCGATCAGCAGATGAACCGGTGGATGCTCGGCCTCGACGGCTTCGATGATCGCTTCCGCACCACGGGCCGGGTCGCCAATCTGTTTGCGGTGTCCAGCAGCAGTTCCTTCTCGGGATTTTCCGGCTGTATCCTTGTAGTCGTCGATCACGATCGATGAGAATTTCATCGACTCCGGCCCGCGGAAGTCCGTTCGAAAAGCACCTGGCGCAACGACAGTGACGCCAATACCAAGCCCGGCGACTTCTTTCGCCAGCGTGTCCGACATGGCCTCCAGGCCGAACTTGACCATGTGGTAGTAGCCGACGCCCGGATAGGTAACGAGACCGCCGATCGAACTGACGTTGACAATGTGTCCTTGGCGCCGCTGACGCATGCCAGGCAGGACTTTTTTGATAAGGTTGACCGGGGCGAACAGATCGGTCTCGAACAGTGCCCGCATTTCAGCGTCCTCGCCCTCCTCGATCGCGGCCAGGTAACCATAGCCAGCATTGTTGACGAGCACGTCGACGCGACCAAATCTGTCTATTGCGGCCGCGTAAGCTCTATCGATCTGGTCTTGCTGCGTGACGTCGAGAGGCGTGACGAGAACCGCATCGCTGCGCTTTTCGGCAAGGTCGCGAAGCTGATCCGGATTCCGGGCAGTCAGCACAGCACGGTACCCGGCCTGAAGAACCTTTTCCGCGATCGCTCGACCCAGGCCTCTGGATGAACCAGTAATCAGCCACACAGCGTTTTTATCGATCATGACGAAGTCTCCGTTGATTGTGCCGAGATCCGCGTGGTCCCGGTTTTCTCAGCCCGAACCACTGCACATGGAGCAATTCATTTAATCCGGCCCGGCGATGGATGTAGGCGCTCCCTATGAAGAGGAGTTCCAACTTTTGGTTTCAAATCCTGCGATGTGAGTACTAAACCCCTGCAAATCAGGGCTAAAGCACGACACGGGGCATCGAAAATAGCCGCAGGTTGCGAGCGCTCTTGGACGCAGACTTCAGATTTCCGCGAACCCATTCTTCTTTCTGCGGCGCCACCGGACTAACAAAGGCGCAAGAATGATCCGACGGTCCAGGGACAATCTCTGCCCGGGTTACTGAAGGCCGGTTGGCTCAAGATCGTCGGATCAACAGCGCTTAACGACATCAACGACAGGAAAAATATGGTCGACATCTCCCTCGAAACACCCGATCAGACGGATGCGCGTCTCAGGCGTCTTTTCCCTCGCACAACCTTGCGAGAGTTCGATCAGCCCTATGGTTTTGTCGAATTCGCTCTGGACGACTTCCCCTCCCAAGTCTCCGCCGATGCTCTTGCCGTCGTCCGCAACGAACACTGCTGGAGCCAGCTGGTCCCAGTGACAAACGGAGCCGAGCAGTTCAAGATTTTCAGCTTCCATTTTCCAGACGGGGAAGACAATAGCGGCTTCGTCGGCTGGCTCGCATCGCACTTAAAGAACAAGTTTGGCACCGGCGTCTTCGTCATCTGCGGGCAGGATAACGGACACGGCGGCATCTATGATTATTGGGGCTGCCCGCTATCGCTTGGCGACGACATCGCTGCCGAGCTAGAGAACCTCAGATCGTCGGGCGGCTGAAAAGGTTGCTCCCCCCTTGAGGCGGAAGCGCCTTGGCAAACCGAACCAGCTGTCGGCTGACGTGCGGCGCAGGTTCGACGCCTCGGCTGCAGCCGCACGACATCTGTTTACCAAGGGAGCGATCGTCCCCGCCAGTCGAGGTACAGGTTTTTGCCTGTCCCCATATGTGCCTTCAGCACGTCCACCATTCCTTTCACGCTTTCGTCGACGGAGATCTCAGCCTCGACAGTGCCGTCCAGCGTCCCCATGGCGGTTGCCACCCAGCCTGGATGGATCGAGAGAACGGTCAGATCGGGATGATCGGCATGAAGTGTCCGCACGAGCATGTTGAGACCTGCCTTGCTGGCCCGATAAAGATCAAGTTTCAGTCCAGGTTCCGTGTTGAGCGCGATGCTGCCGCGATGAGAAGACATTGCGGCGATCGTACCATGCGGCTTCAAACGATCGAGCAGACCGTGAGCCAGCCGGATGGGCCCAAAGCAGTTCGTCAGCATGATCTGGGCGAATTCCCCGTCCGTCGCTTCAACAACCGAGTTGTGCAAAGGCCCGAACATGCCTGCCACCAGAAAGATTACGTCAAAGGGTCCGTCGATTTCTTGCCTAAGCGGATCGATCTGATCGGCGCGGGTTACGTCGACATGCGCTACACGCGCGACCTTCTCGAGAGCAGTCGCGTCAGCGCCTTGGCGGGCCGTGCCGGTGACCTCCCAGCCGTGGGATTTAAGTGCCTCGGCGAGGCCGAGGCCGAGACCGCGTTCAGCACCAACGATAAGAATGCTTGGCATGTTCTAAGTCCTTTACAATGCAGTGAAACCACCATCCGCCATGACGAGAGAGCCCGTCATGAATGCGGACGCGGGAGAAGCGAGAAAAGCGATGACTTCGGCGATGTCCTGAGGCTGGCCCACCCGTCCGATCGGATGGGCGGAAGCGTGGCTTGCCAGCGTCGCGCGGCTGTCCGACACGATGCCCTCAAGGATGTCCGTTTCGACGACGCCGGGAGCGACGGCGTTGGCGCGAATGCCTTGAGCACCGTATTCTACGGCGATGACCTTCGTCAGCTGCGCAATCGCACCTTTGCTTGCTGCGTAGACGGATGTATCTTTCATCGCAACCTGAGCGACGATAGAGGCAACGTTGACGATGACGCCGCCCTGCCCTGCGAGCATGGCGCGGACGGCTTCACGGCAGTGAAGGAATGTACCTCGGGCGTTGACGGACATGATGTCATCCCAGTCAGCAACGCTCATATCGATGAGCGCCCGATTCATGGTGCGACCCGCGTTATTGACGAGGATGTCAAGGGCACCAAAACGCTCGACTGCAAGGCCTACACTTCGAATGGCCGTCGCCTCCTCGGCGATGTCACCGGTCAGTGTGACGATGTCTTCCGCTTGCAGCTCATGAACCGCTTCACTGACGTCGGTTGCAACGACACGTGCGCCTCTGGACTGTAGCGTCAAGGCTGTTGCCCGTCCGATACCTCGGGCTGCGCCTGTCACCAGCGCTATTTGGTTTTGGAAGGTTTTGATCATATCGATCTCCTTTCGCAACGGAGGCTAAGGCAATAACGATGACGCGATAATCCAGAGAATCTTTACAAGATTGCGTAGCTGTGCTTCGTAATAGGAATGAGATCCGCCGACTTTTCCCGCATCCGCACGTTTCTGGCAGTTGCCGATACACTGAACTTTTCAAGGGCTGCCGACGAACTCGGCATCACGTCATCGGCTGCCAGCCAGACGGTCAGGGCACTGGAGGCCGATCTTCGACAGCAGCTTTTCCAACGGACAACCCGCACGGTGGCATTGACCGAGGCGGGCGCCGCGTTGCGGGACAGGATGCGCCCGGCCTTAACCGAGATAGAGATGGCGCTTACACAGAGCAGGGATGCTGCCGGGCGGCCAGCAGGCACCGTGCGCATCGTCTCCTTTCGGTCCGCAGGCGAGAAGTTCATCTTGCCGGTCCTGGCGGAGCTACGCCAAAACTTCCCTGAGATCCGGTTGGACATTACGTTCGACGATGAAGTGACGGATCCGGTTGCAGGCGGGTTCGACATCGCCGTGAGGATCGGCGAGGTCATCAGTCAAGACATGGTTGCGGTACCGCTCGGCGGTGAACTTCGCCAAATAGCAGTGGCCTCTCCGGATTACATTGCCCGGCACGGCGCCCCCGACACACCGCGCGATCTTCTGTCCCACGATTGCATCTGCTGGCGCTGGCCCGGCCAGCAGCATCCGTTTCCGTGGGAATTTTATGAGAACGGCCACTGGTTTTCGATCAATCCTCCCGCCAGCATCATCGTCAATGACAGGCGTGCCGTTCTGCAATTGGCGACCGACAATATCGGGATCGCCTTCTGTATCGAGGATACCGCTAATGACCTGATCGAGAAAGGCAAGCTTGTGCCTCTTCTACTTGAGTGGACTAAGTCGTTCCCTGGGTTCTTCCTGAGTTACTCGCGTCAGCGGCATATGCCACCAGCCACCCGGGTCGTGATCGATGCAATCCGCACCGGATGTCCTTGATGCAGGTCTGCGTTTTCCGTGCGTTCCGAGGGCGCCAAGCGCAAACAGCGCCAAAACCATCGCTGCATGATCCCAAATACGACCATGAGGACCGACATGTGCTTGAGACGAGTTGCCAGAATGGTAGGACGCCTCCCGACCATTTTTTTCCCGAGGTCCTAGGATGGACAGGCTTTCTGAGCTCGAGGTGTTTCTGGCGGTCGTCGAGACGGGCGGTTTTACGGCAGCCGCCCGGAGAACCGGCACGTCACAGCCTGCAGTGAGCAAAGCGATCGGTGCGCTTGAAGATCGCCTTGGCGTCGCACTCTTCAATCGCAGCACCCGAAACGTCACCTTGACTGACCAGGGACGAAGATACTTCGATCGCATGAAACCTCTGCTCGAGGAGATCGAAGACACCAATCGAGAAGTCATGGGCAGCGGCGCCGACATGTCTGGATCGATCCGCATTGCGGTACCCACCACGTTCGGTCGACTTCACATTCTTCCCATCATTCCGAATTTGCTGGCCGAATATCCTACGCTCCGAGTGGACCTCGTTCTATCAGACCTTCGGCGGGACATGGTCGAGGATCGGGTCGATCTGGTGATAAGAGTGGGAGCTGTCGAGGAGCCTGATGCCGTCGTCAGACGCGTAGCAAGCACCCCCCTCGTGTGCGTCGGCTCGCGCCAATACTTCGAAAAGCATGGGGTCCCCTCAGAGCCCGGCGAGCTCGCACGTCATAATTGTCTCGTGTACGGCGGCTTCGAGGAGGTGGCGAATTGGCCGTTCGTCGGTCCAAAAGGTCATTTTAGCGTGACTGTGCGCGGTAACCTCACCTCCAACAGCATGGAGACTATCCGTGCGGGTGTGTTGGCCGGCGTTGGGATTGGCATGTTCACAAAAGCGTCCCTCGTCGAAGAGCTTTCGCACCCCGACGTAGTGACAATCCTCAACGATTATGTCCAGGCCACCAGAGACATCAGCTTTGTATGGCCCAAACGTCGGTTGGTTCCCGCCCGGGTCCGGCACGTGACGGACTTCCTGGCCGCCTCGCTAGACGAGCGGTTATGATTTATCGACGCCTTTGAAGAAGCTAATGGTTGCACCTCCTGGGTGCTCGTCATTTATTCCATCCGAATATGAATATCATGCCCATTTAGTTTGTTATCGCTATTTTTGGCATGCGCTATGAAGAATGATCGTCGCCATAAGAAAGAACGATCATGAACATTTCACTTGCAGGGCGCAGCGCAGTTGTTACCGGATCCACCGCCGGCATTGGGCGGGCGATCGCAGAAGGCTTGGCGCGCGCTGGCGCGTCAGTCTTTATCAACGGCCGTAGCGAGGACCGTGTCGCCACGGCGGTTGCCGAAATCAGGGCGCTCTTTCCCGGCGTCGAAATCACAGGCGTTGTGGCTGACGTGGCAACCAAGGAAGGAAGCGCGATCCTTACGTCCAAAGCTCCCAGTGCCGATATCCTGATCAACAACGCTGGCACAGCCAATCCCAAACCATTTTACGATCTCACTGACGAGGACTGGCTGAGCCTGTTTCAGCTCAACGTCATGAGCGGTGTTCGTGGAGCGCGCCATTATCTGCCCAAGATGACGGAGCGCGGCTGGGGACGGGTCGTGTTCATTAGCAGCGAATCCGCGCTCGCAATCCCAAAAGATATGATCGACTACGGTATGACAAAGACAGCGCAGCTGGCGATCTCGCGGGGGCTTGCCGAAACTGTTTCCGGGACTGGCGTAACAGTCAACTCGGTGCTTCCAGGCCCGACGAGTTCAGAAATCATGTCGAACTGGATGAAAGCGACGGCTGCCTCCGAAGGCATTACGCAAGAGCAGGCCGAGCAGAACTTCGTGAAGACAATGCGGCCGACCTCGCTGCTGCAACGGTTCACGACGACGGGAGAGGTAGCCAACATGGTCGTTTACCTTTGCTCGGAGCAGGCGTCCGGCACGACCGGGGCTGCGATGCGCGTTGACGGCGGCGTTCTGAGGCAAATCGCCTGATCCTTCCACGACCACGCTATTAGGAGATTGACCATGGCCACATCACAGAACGAGCTGGGGCGTCCAGATTCACCTTCACCTTCCTATGATCTAACCGGAAAACGCGTGGTCGTCGTCGGCGGGAAAACAGGAATAGGGCTCGGAATGGCTCTGGCTGCTCACGCGGCGGGAGCGAGTGTAACAGTCGCCAGCCGGCGCTCGGCCTCTATAGTAGACCATCCGGAGCTGGCGCCCTTCGACCAGCTGGTGCTCGATATCAGTCACGAGGATGCCGTTCGCAACGCCTTCAACGATATCGGCAGTTTGGATCATTTGCTTGTCGCCGCGGGTCCGACCGACGGCAGCTGGGGTGCATTCATGGACGAAGACATGCGGGGCGTGCGCAGCTATGCCAATAGCAAGTTTCTTGGCTCCTGGGCATGCGCACGATATGCGGCTCCAAAACTTGCGTCCAATGGGTCCATCACCTTTCTGACGGGAGGCATCGCGGCGCGCTCGAAGATCGGCATGACAGCCGTCACATCGACTTTCGCCGCAGTGGAGGCACTGGCTCGCTCGCTGGCTCTCGAACTCGGACCCATCAGAGTGAATGCCATTCGGCCCGGCTTCATCGACACCGATCTGTGGAACTTCTTATCTCCAACAGATGCGGCAGATGTCCGTGGGAAGGTGCGCACCAATTTCCCGGCGCGCCGGATCGGTTATCCGGCCGACGTCGGTCACGCGGCCGTGTTTCTGATGACCAATCCCTACGTCACCGGCACTATACTCGAGGTCTCAGGCGGCGAGACGCTGGTTGACTGGCAGTTCTAAGCGTTCCCGCGCATTCAGCTTGCCATAATGATCGAAAACCGCTCTGAACCCGCGTTAATCAGAACAACGGCTAGAGTAGCCCGTCGCTTTCGGTCATTCTACCTCTTGCTCGGGGTTGCTCGGGCCTACTCCTACTTTGAGGCCCGTCCAACTTGCGGCGAAAGCCAGCATGTCGGCCGCTTCCTCGATCACCTTGGTCGTCGGCTTACCCGTGCCGTGGCCCGCACGGGTATCGACCCGCAGCAGTCGTGGGCGCGGTCCGAGATCAGCAGCCTGTAGGGCGGCCAGGTATTTGAAGCTGTGAGCAGGCACGACGCGATTGTCTGCGTCCGCTGTCGTCACTAGGATTGCCGGGTACGGCTTGCCTGGCCTCACATTATGATAGGGCGAGTACGACAACAGATTGCGGAAATCGGATTCACGGGCAGGATCGCCGTACTCACCGAGCCATAGGGCTCCGCCAGTAAATTTGTCGAAGCGCAGCATATCCATGACGCCAACGCTCGGCAGTGCCGCCGCAAACAGGTCGGGACGCTGGTTTACAACTGCGCCAACCATGAGGCCGCCCGCGGAGTCGCCGTAGACTGCGATGCCGTCAGGCGGCGCCATCTTGCTCACGTGCAGATATTCGGCCGCGGCTATCATATCGTCGAAGCTGTTCTGTTTGTTCAGGCCGCGTCCCGCCTCATGCCATGCAGCGCCATATTCCCCGCCACCACGCATATTGACGATAGCGATAGCGCCTCCCTGCAATATCCACGGAGTTAACATGGCGGAGTAACCCGGCGGCATGCTGCCCCCGAATGCCCCATAGCCGGTAACAAGGGTTGGGACAGGGCCGACCGTGCCTTTCCGGCGCGCGATAAATATCGGGACGCGCGTGCCATCCTTCGAACGGAAAAAGCGTTGTTCGACGGAAATCGACGTCAGGTCGGCGGCGACCTCGGGTTCTACCCAGACACTCCGTTGTCCGGTCTCTACGTCGTAGCGATAGACTGTATCTGGCTGGTTGAAGCTCGCATAGACGAAGAAGGCCTCGCGATTTACCGGTTCGCCGAAGACAGCGCGCACCATACCGGTGCCCGGCAGATCCACAACACCGTCGGGGCTACCGTCGAGCCGGAACCGGCGCATTTCTGACTTCGCGTCAACAAAATAGGTTGCCAGGATCCGATCGCCGGCGATGTATGCACCGGTCAAATGCGAGTCCTGCTCTGGCACGAGGTCGATGAAAGCGGACTTCGATGCGGCAAGATCCACGCTGACGATCTTCGATCGTTCCGGACCCTTTGTGGCCGCAAACAAAAGTTTCGTGCCGACATTACCGATGGCAGACCAACGATCCGCCACATTCTGAACTAGCACGCGGGGGGCTTGGTCAGGAAGCTCCAGATCGACAACCAAAACATCGGCATGCACCAGGTCGTCGCTCGAATAGATGATCGCGTACCGGCCGTCGGCGGTGAGGCCGGCGGAATTGAGCCGCCCAGGTTTTGACGGCGTTGCGAAGAACAACGTGTCATCCGTTTGTGGCGTACCGATCCGATGGAAATAGACGGCGTGATTGATAAGGACCGAGGCGTCAGCGACGCCGGGCTTTGGTCCTGGGTATCGGGAGTAATAGAAACCCAATCCGTCATTCGCCCATGCGATCTGCGTGATGCGTGCCCACTGTACGACGTCGCTTATCACCTTGCCGGTTGCCACATCGAGGACGCAGATGGTGCGCCAGTCGCTGCCGCCGTCTTGAACGGCATAGGCCACACGCGCGCCGTCTCGCGATGCTCTCCATTCCGCGAACGTGACGCTGCCGTCCTTCGACCACGTTGCGGGGTCGATCAGAATGCGCTCGGCGCCCGAACCGTCTCGCATGATAAGGGCGGGCTGATTCTGATCGCCCGCTCTGCGGGTGAAGAAATACCGACCGCCGCACCGTTGCGGGATGCCGAGACGCTCATAGTCAAAGGTCGAGGCGAGCGATCGGTGGAAGGCGTCCCGGCCAGGAAGATTGGAAAGAGACTTGGTCGTGAAGCGCCGCTGCGCGTCGATCCACGCAGCGACATCCATGTCGCTACGAGGATCACCTTCGAGCCAGCGATAAGGATCGGGCACAGACACACCGAAGTGCGTTTCCGCCACCGCACCGCGCTTTGTATTGGGATAGACGATCGGCTGGGTATCAGGATTCGGCAAGGAGACGTTCGCCATGCTTTCACCCGCCAAACCAGTTCGCTGCATGCCCGCCGATACGACCAACGCGCAGATTGCTTTGCTGAAGCGTCGCCGGGAAATCAACGGCACCATTGTGGCCGCTCCCCGCGTTGGCGCGCCCGCTCCGCTTCACGGTTGCAGCGCATCCTGCGGACGGTCTCCACATTGTTGCGCGCAGCTTCAGCATTGTTTCGCTGTTGCTCGGAAGCGTTGAGCAGAGCGTCGTCGCGACGGCGCTGCTGTTCCATCATGCACCTCGTGTACTCCCTGCCGTGAACCGCGCCAAAGCTTTCGCAGGTTCTGCTGTCCTCCCGATGCAATCGATTGCGGACGCGCTGCCGGCGATGCCAGTGCTCAGAAGCGCGGCGAGCGCTATCAAGGCGCGTCGGTTCCGACTGATAGGATTATGTGTCTTCATGTCCTTGGTCTCCTTTCGGCGCCGTATCGGCGACACCGCTAGAAAAGCAGCGCAAGATTGCAAGAACATGGGATGCTCCCGAGAAACGTCAGGGCGGATAAAACACAGCGCGCACGAACGTAGGATTGTCGGGCCCGCTTAAGACCAAAGGTGCCCATCGCGCCGTTTTGTGATCTGCTGCTCGAGTTTGAGATCAAGCCCGCTTCGCGTCGGACGAGGTCGCAGGCAATATCGAAGCCTGATCTCAGCACACGCCGAACGCCATGTTCGATGCGTTCTAGACGAGATGGGTCATCGTCTCTTCAACCAGCAGCCTTCAAGCATCAGGGTCATTAGAAAGGTGGTCGAACAAGCGATGCCACATGGCCCCGGGCCTTCTCCGCAAAGTCTTCCTCTTGCTCCGACTGTGGATTGAGTTTTGTGATATAAGTTTCCACTGCCAAAGTGATCTGTCCACGCAGGCCCGGATTGGCATCGCTCGCCTGTTGGACGAGGGCCCGAATAACCGCATTAAGCGCCAGTTTGTATGCACCGGTATCCATATCAAATTTGTCTTGCTTCTGCTCGTCCATTACAAGTCCTTCCAAAGTAAGTAGCTTGTCCATCCGCTTCGGATTGCGAAACCAAAAGTCGTCCCAACTTTGGGTCACTGTTGCGTAAACGTGGGCTCGCGCGCCAAATTGCTATGTGAGCCGAATTCGACACGCACGATCGTGCCGCCGCCAGGCGCGCTTGAGATCGACACGTGACCATCATGCCGCTCAATGATTTGCTGCACCAGGTTGAGGCCGAGCCCGCTTCCCGCCGAACGTGGTCGCAGGCGATGAAACGGGTCGAATACGCGCTCGCGCTCTTCGGGTGGTATACCCGGGCCATCGTCTTCCACCTCGAATTCCGCCGGCAGTACACGCAGAATGATCCGGCGCCCGCCATGCTCGATTGCGTTCTGGACAAGATTTGTCATGACGCGTTGCAGCGCACCCTCATCGCCACGAACCGATGAGGCGCCTTCGATCTGCACCTCTATCGTTCGCTCCGACGCGATCAGGAGCGGCGCCAGGTCTGCCGCAACATGACGGGCGAGCGCCCCAAGGTCTACGAGTTCGTCACGCCTGTCGGCATTCAATCGCTGAGTATCGAGCATCTGCTCAGCAAGATTGCCCAGGCGTGCCACATCGGCACTCAACTTCCGCGTCGCCGGCTCGACGGCTGTGTCTATTTTCAAGCGCAGGATGGCGATGGGCGTGCGCAACTCGTGCGCCGCAGAGGCTATGAAGCGCCGCTGCTGTTCATAGCCCTCGTCGAGCCGTCGCAGAGCGTCATTCACGGCTCTCACCAGTGGAGCGATCTCACGTGGAACATACTCCTCGCTCAGCCGCCGCCCACGCTGGTTGACATCGATCTTCTCGGCCTCCTGGGCGATCTTGGACACACCGGCGAGCGCTTGCCGAACGATCCACGGCGTCACTACCATCGAGATCAGCGCCAGGGCGATAAAGATAGGAATGACGATGAAATTGGACGCGAGGAGAACGACGAGACTGACACCCGTCAGCTTGCCATGTCCCAGAATCGTTAACGTTCCCACTGAAACGACTTCCCGCCGGATTACTGCGGACAAGCGGTAAGGGGGAGAGCGATCGCGCAGGTGCGCGTAGGACAGATCACCCAGCCGCCCCAGAAGCGATGCATATTGCGACGGGACGTCGCCTAGCGTCACGTTTCGACCGGTATCGTCCTCGGCCACAAACCAGAGGTCGGGAGATTTCTCGCGAAGCTCGGCCAGTTCCGGTGTCTCGCGAACAGAGAGATCCCCGTTCTGATCACGGACGATCGCGCGCGCGATCACCGGGGTAATGGCCTCGTCGGTGTAGCGCCCGCCGCTGTCCATGCGAAGCGCCAAAGCCATAAAGAATGTGCAGGCGATCAGCAACGTTGCGAGCTGAAAGATCAGCGGCTTGACGATCAGCGGGCGTTTCAGCGAAGGCGGACCTCGCTTCATGACAGGTCTTTCAACAGATAGCCGACACCTTTGATCGCGTGGATTTCAACCTGCGCATTCGCGTCCGTGAGTTTGCGGCGAAGACGCGATATGTGGGAGTCCAGCGTGTTCGACTGTACCTCATCGTCAAACCCAAAGACTGCCTGCTCGAGAGATTCTCTCAGGACGGTTCTGCCGCGACGTTTCGCGAGCACTGCAAGAACGCGCAACTCCCGGCGGGCAAGCTCAACCCTTTGACATCCGACGCTCGCCTCGTCATTCGTGACGTCAAACACAAGCGCGCCGACATGGATTTCCTCACTCGCCAGATCCGCGGGACGTCTCCGAACCGCGCGGATGCGGGCAAACATCTCATCGACATCGAACGGCTTTATAAGATAATCATCAGCGCCGTTATCGAGGCCAGCAATGCGGTCTGTTACCTCGCCGCGTGCGCTTAACACGATGACCGGAAGGCCGGGGTGGGTTTCCCGCAGTATCGGTAGAAGCGACAACCCGTCCCCATCCGGCAGAGTGCGATCGAGCAGCACGAGATCATAGGAACCCGACTTAGCTGCTTCCTCCGCCATCAAGATACTGTCCGCTTGGTCGACAACGAAGCGTTCTCGCTCAAGCGCAACCCGCAGCGCATTTGCGAATTCTGCTTCGTCCTCAACGATCAATACTCTCACGGTTACACCTCACATCGCCATCGTGCCTGGATTGGATTCTGTCGAGTTCCGCCATCGAACGTTTGCCGCACTCTGTTCTTATACGCGCTACATTGCAAAATCCTGGCGTGATGCCATTGGTGGTGGAGATTGACACCTCTGCACAGGTTCGTCGGTGTCCAGACGTAGCCACCGTTCAGCGGTCCGCTGAAAATGAGGTCCACTTGGCGTGAGCGTCAATCATCTGACGTGCTCACTTTCCCTGCGAGGATCCCTCCTGCCGGGTCGGTGAACCTCGGACCATGAGCGCCACGCCTGACAATGCGACCCCGGCGGCAAAGAGCTTCGGCAAGGTAAGTTGTTCCGACAGCAGGGCGGCTGACAGCAGCAGCGCGACCACTGGGGAGGCATAGTTGAAGGTGTTGGCGATCAGTGGCGACACGTCGGTATTCACCGCCAGGAAGACCCCATAGCCAACAAGCGTGCTGGCGATGATGAGAAAGGCGAGAGCCCACCAGGCTGAGGCAGGCAGATGGGTCAGGTCGGTCTGGCCGGCCATGCCGCTCGCCACCGCAGTCATCACAAGGACCGTAGCGGCAGCGACCAGTTGCGTCGTCAGCGCTACGACCGGGTCAGCGGGCAGGCGCAATCGCGGCGCCCAAAGCGACCCGCCGGCCCAGCATCCCGACGCAGCGAGCGTCAGCGCAGCACCGACTGAAGAGAATCCGCCGCTATGCGAAGTAAACCAAGCCATGAGCACAAGACCCGTGAAGCCAAGCGCAATGCCACAGACTTGCCGCAGGCCAAGCGGCTCGCGCAGTGCGATCCAGGCAAATAGCGCAAGGAAGATCGGCGCCGCCGATCCGAACACCGACGCCACGCCCGGCGGCAACAGGTGGGTCCCGATGATGGCGACCGACTGGCTCCCCACCAGCATCGTCACCCCGAGCCCCGCCGCATTCGCCAGTTCCAACAGGTCGGCTTGCCGATACAAGCGCCAGAGTCCAAACGGCAAGATTATGAGCGCAGCGATGGCAAACCGCATAGTGGCGAGAAGAAGCGGATGAACCGCATCACCGCCGACTTTGAAGGCGACAAAGTTGGCGCCGTTGTAGAACCATTGGTAACCCACCGCCAGCAAGACGAGCACGCGGCTTTGCGCCCAACCGGCGCGCCTGATCAAACCGGTAATCTGATGCTTCGGCGCGTTCACGTCTCCATCCTCACGGTCGCACTGCCGACAGGTTCCTCGCCTGGAGCCACGCCCGGATGGCTTGAACAAGTTCCCGCTTGCGCTCGAGCGGTAGCCAATGCGCTCCGAGCAGGTTGGCTATCGTCAAGTCGGCGCAGGCCGCGCGCATCGGCTCGCCGTAGCGATTGCCTTTGATGGTGTTGATCTGGTCGTACTCGCCGTTTACGAACAGCACGGGCAGCGAAATCTCGCCACCGTTCGGCGCGCTGCGGGCATAAGCAATGTTGGCCGCGTCGTTCAAATACCACGCGCATGGCGGGCGAAAGCCATGGGCATCGAAGGCCTCGACCAGAGCGCCGAAATCCGCCGCTGGCCAAAGCGCTGGATCGGGCGTAGTCGGCGGCGCACGATGCGCATCTCCGAAGCGTCCGCCCTTTTGGGTGACCAGCGCATTTGCCGAAGGCTTGCCGATGCTTGTGGGATCGCCAGAGCGGTAGATCGACGCCAGCGATGCAGCCTTGTCTGCGTCCAGGTCAGAGACCGCAGCCTCGAAGTGCGTCGTGTAGTAGCGGTAATAATCCCACTGGCCGTCCGGATACATATCGGCCGGGTAGATCGTCCGGTCGATCAAAGGAACGAGCGTCGGCAAGGCGTTCGCATCAGGAAAATAGGGAACAGAGATCAGCACCAGGCCGCGGCTGCGGGCGGGCTCGTGTGCCACCAGCGATCCGGCAATGACGCTGCCCCAATCATGGCCGACCCAGATCGCAGGCTCGCCGCCGAGATGGTCATGCAATTCCGCCATGTCCCTGACGATCTGCTCATTCGTGTAGGCGTCGATACCGGCCGGTGCTGACGAGCCGCCATAGCCCCGCATGTCGGGCGCGATGCACCGCCAGCCGCCGGATGCGAAGGCCTCCATCTGCGCACGCCAGATGAGGCTGAGTTCCGGCCAGCCATGGAGAAAGACCATCAACGGCCCTTCGGCTGGCCCGCATTCGAGATAATGGGTGATATGGCGGGGAGTAGCGAATGTCCGCGAGGCAAGGGCGGCGGAAGATGCTGCCCATGCTCCCATCGGCAAGGTCGCTGCCGCTCCTAGTCCCATAAGGATCGTCCTTCGATTGAGTGCAGGTCCGCCGGTATTCGACATGTGGGATTTTGTACAGCTCAGGGTGTCGTTCTTGCACATGCCCTACAAATAGGATTAACAGGTCCTCGCGATAAGCGCGGTAATCCTGCATGAGGCTTGAAGCAAAACTTCAAGGTAAATGTTTGCGACACAGAGACACTTTTGATGGCGTAGCCATGTTCGTCGCGGTGGCGGAAGCAGGTAGCTTCTCGGAAGCCGCCAGGCGCTTAGGCATTTCGCCATCCGCGGTTAGCCAGGCGATCCGAAGTCTTGAGGGGCGTCTCGGGACGCCTCTTTTTCGCCGCTCTACGCGCAGCGTCAGCCTGACAGACGTCGGCAACGACTATCTGCTCGCGGCCGCTCCGGCGGTAGAACAACTCAGGAAGGCCGCGGAGGACGCAACCGGCCGAGGTGGCCGTCCCACCGGTTCCCTGCGCCTTACCATGCCGCGGGCGCCCTTCGATCTGATCATCGCCGACATGCTGGTCGACTTCAAGGACACTTTCCCCGAGGTGGAACTGGAGATTGCAGTCGAAGCGCGCCTGGTGGACATCGTGAAGCAGGGCTATGACGCCGGTCTGCGCTTCGGCAACTACCTTGAGAAGGACATGGTTGCCGTCCAGATCGCACCCCCCTCGACGGCGATTTTGGTTGCAGCGCCTGCCTATCTGCAGAACCGGTGCGCGCCCAAGAGCCCGAGCGACTTGCTCCAACATCGCGCGGTTATGTGCCGTAGCCAGATCACCGGATCAATTATTCCCTGGACCCTGGTATCGGCCGAGGACAGGATCCAAATCTCGCCCTCTGACGCTACGATAGTCCACGACCTCGCCTCGCAAATAGACCTTGCGGTACGCGGCCTTGGGATCGTCAGCGTCCCAAGCGGAATGGTGACCGGCCTCGTCGATCAAGGAGTCCTATCGCGCGTTCTGCCGTCATGGTCCTCCCCGATGGAAGCGCTGTACATCTACTTCCCGAGCCGCCGTCATCAATCCACGGCGCTTCGGACGTTTGTCGGTTTTCTAAAAAACCGATCCTAGCATCTGTCCGATCCTGCTCAGGCGCGTTGCTGTTCACAAAGTTCGCCAATTCCAAACCCTTCACCTTCTTGATAGGCGAGAAGCTGTTTTCCCTAAAGACGGAAAGCACCTCCTTTGAAATTTTTCTGGATGATCAGGACACCAGGATCATGACGCCGGTTAGCTGTCGTGCCGTCAGGCCCTTGGTTCTCGCTAAGCCCTGCACCCCCGAGGCAGCTTCTCGCGCCGAAAGATCGCGCTGACCGGCCCATTGTCGCGAGTACCTCGCCGTAAACATTCAAATCAGGATGGGGCAGGTGATAAAGATTTTTCGCCTTGCCCGTTCCGTCTCACGCCTTGAAAGGATTGAAACCACCGACCCGCAAAAGCTAATTTTCGTCAACCAATTGCGGGAGTTTGTGTCTTGGCCAAAAATCGCGACTCGTCGCCGATGGCTAACATGCGACCGGTCACCTCCTCGATGATACCGAAACGCTCCAAGTCGGTGAGCGCCGCATTGACTGCTGGTGCGGACCGACCTGCCTTTTGAACCCAGCCGCGCCCAGACCGGTTGCCCGCGGTCGCGAGAGAGGCGCCCCGCAAGGCCGAATGTGGGCTGCTGCCCTAATCTGCGCTGTACCGGTACCCCGGTATCAGAGGTCCTTCGCGATTTTGAGAGGCTGCAGGACTATGTCGGCAAGGGCGGACTTTCCAACCTGGAACGCGACCTGATACTCCGGGTCTTCCACCATTGCCTTAAAGGCTGTGCGTCGCGGGTACTGCACCAGCAAGACGGCGTCCCAGCCCTCCACATCGCCTGTCGTCAGCACATCTAGACCGTCACCGCGGAAGAGAATCCTCGCGCCGAAGCGCGCAAGGATCGGTTCTGCCATTCGCAGGTACTCGAGATGTCGTTCGCGACCGCCGTCGGGCACGAACCGGAGAAGGTTCAACATCACGACGGGGGCATCGTCCTCTTCGGCGAGGAAGTCAGCGAAGACGTCGGGTGAAAACGCAACCATACAATCATCCTTTCATGGGCGCCTTTGATGCGCCTGCGTGAAGTCTAACCTCGTGCTCCGTCAGAAAATGTCAGGAACGAGCGCCAGTCTCGATCCTGCTCCCGCCACCGCCTTATGAGCGACGAGCGCCGCTCTGGATAACGCTCGCCAAGTATCGTCGCCGCTCCAACGCGATCGACACGGAAATGTCGGAATGCTGATCGGCTTTCGCACCAGGCCGCCAGGACGCGTACGTCGTCGAAATAGACGATGGTGATTGGCCAGATGATCCGCTCCGAGAGCGAGCCGGCCGCATCTTCGTATTCCAGCGCAACTTTCCGCAGCCCGCGAATGGCATCCCGCAACAGTGCGACGTGCCCTGGATCCGAGCGTTCGGAAACTGAGGCGGCCGATACGAGATCTGGCGTTTCATCGCCCGCAGACGTACGATTGATTCGACTTGACAGTATCTTCGCCAAGGCGCTTTCGCTGCTCTGAACGAGCGCCGGATCGGCTCTCTGCTGCACCCAGCCCAGGCCGAGGATCAGCGCGTCCATCTCGTCCGGCGAGAAGGCGAAGTTTGGGAGGAAGAAGCCCTCCCTCAGCCGGAATCCGACACCTGCTTGTCCGTCGAGAGGCGCGCCCAGCAGGCGGAGGGTCTCAACGTCCCGGTAAACGCTTCTCTCGGAGACACCAAGTTCCTGCGCCAACTCGAGCGCGGTCACTGGTCGTCTTCGTGCGCGCAGCACACCGAGCATTTCGAAGAGGCGGCTCGTTCTCGACATCTACCTTGCCTTCAATCCTTGCTTCAAGAGCCCTAGCGCCAAGCGGCTGCCGACAAGCAGGGGTGGCAACCGGTGATGGAGGTCCCCGCCGCGGATATGGATATGCCTACCTGTGGTAGAGGTAGAACGTGTGCGGTGCGAACGACGAGCCACACCGCAAGGATGCCTGGATTATCCGAGCGCTGACATTTCGGGGGCATCCACACATCCGAGCTCCTGCTCACCGCACTCATGAGGTCATGCCGCTAGTAATCCTGATGTCCGATAGCTTTCGATCATTGCGTCGAAGAGCGAGATATCGGAGCGGCTGCGGGCGAGAAGCTGCGCCCCTGCGACGGCGGCGAAGATTGCCCGCGCCCGTGCCTCGCTTTCCCTCTCACCCGTCACGCCGGCATCAATCAGTCGCTTTGCTAGCCAGGCCACGTTAACGTCGGCAAAGGTCTGCACCTGCTTGCGCACCGGCTCGGGAAGGTCATCGTACTCCGCGCCAAAGAAGCTTCCGAGGCATAGGCGGTTACCGTTCTCCAGAGACATCCGGAACGTCTCGGGATACTTTTGGAGACGTGCCTTCGGATCGGTTTCGGTTTCGGCGACCTTTTCCAGCCACGCCTTCGTGTCCTGCCAGTAGCGCTCGGCGATCGCTGCGGCAAGATCGGCCTTGCTCGGAAAGTGATGATAGATGCTGGCGGCCTTGATGCCCACCTCGGCGGCGAGCTCGCGCATGTTGAGGCCGCCGTAGCCATGTGCCTGCGCGCTCAGCCGACCGGCAGCAAGGATCGCTTCTTTTGCATTTCCCGACATATACGAAACTCCATCGCTGCCTAACAAATGTTAGATAGGGGTTGACGACTGTTTTGTAAAGCTCTAGCTCTTTTTGGCCTACCAACTGTTAGTTAGAGAGAGTATCATGCGCAACGAACTGATTTATTCCGATGCCACCAGACTCGCCGAACTCATCCGCACCCGGCAGGTCTCGCCTGTCGAAGTCGTCCAGGCACACCTCGACCGCATCGCGGCGATCGATCCCCAGGTCAATGCGATCGTAACCATCGCCGACGGTGCACTGAATGCTGCGCGTAAAGCCGAAGCTGCTGTGCTTGCAGATGAGGAGCTGGGTCCGCTCCACGGCGTGCCCTTTACCGTCAAGGATTCGATCGACACCGAAGGCGTCCTGACGCAACGCGGTTCACCCATCTTCAAGGGACGCACACCCGACCGCGACGCCACCAGCGTCGCCCGCTTGAAGAAGGCCGGCGGCATCCTGCTCGCCAAGACCAATCTGCCGGAATTCTCCTACTGGATCGAGAGCGACAATCTGCTGTCTGGGCGCTCGAACAACCCGTGGGATCTGGAACGGACGCCGGGCGGTTCGAGTGGTGGTGAGTCTGCAGCCATCGCCGCTTGCATGTCACCGCTTGGACTTGGAACGGATCTTGCGATTTCCGTGCGTGGGCCCGCAGCACAGACCGGCATCACCTCGATGAAGGCGACCCATGGCAGGGTCCCTATGACCGGGATCTGGCCCCGCGCGCCACGCCGTTTCTGGCATGTCGGGCCGATGGCTCGTTCGGTGCGTGATGTTGGGCTGGCCTTCTCGCATCTTGCAGGGCCGGACGGGGAGGACGCTTTCTCTTCCAGCACCGCTCCGTTCGACGCGGGCATCGGCCGCCAGCCGTTTCGACAGCTTCGTGTGGGCTGGATGGTCGGCCCCGGCTTGGGTCCCGTCGATCCAGAAGTTGTCGCCACCGTAAAGGCTGCCGCCGAAGCGCTGAAGAATATAGGTCTTTCGGTGGAGCATGTGGGCATCCCTGCCCTCGAAAAGGACTTCGCCCTCGACGTCTTCAACCGTCTGCACGTGATGGAGATGAAGCCGGCCTTCCGCGAGGCGACTGCTGGTCGTCGCGACGAGGAGCTCTACAAGATGGCGAGGACGATGCTGTCGCTGCCCGATACATCAATGGCGGATTACATCGATGCCGAGCAGGCGGCCGAGCGGCTGCGCGATGGCTATGCCGACTACTTCTCCCGGTATGACGTTCTCATCACCCATGTCCTGCCCATCCCTGCCCACAAGCATGGCGTGGAAAAGTTCGTGATCGACGGCCAGACGGTGGATGCGACCTTCCTCCAGGGCGCGACTGTGCCTCTGAATGTCACTGGTCTGCCCGGCATGTCGATGCGGTTCGGCACAAGCTCAGAAGGACTGCCAATCAACGTCCAGATCGTCGGCAAGTGGCAGGCGGAATCGACGATCCTGCACGTAGCCTCGCTTCTGGAAGCTGTCAGCCCGACCCGCGGCCTGCATCCTCAGCTCTGAACGATTCAGCCTTTCTGACACGGCCTTTTCCAGTGGGGAAGGCTGTGTTCCTTCGCCACTTCGGCGATCAGAAGCCTCAGCCAGCGGTGCCCTGGGTCGCTGCGGTAGCGGACATGCCAGGCGAGTTCTACAGCGAAGCAGGATGGCGCGGCGATCGGGCCGGTGGACCTAGGGGCCAAAGCCAAGGCCCAGAAACTTGCGGTCAAGGGCAAGCCATTTGATCTCGACGAACTGATCCGCATGGAGGCCGACCGCGGCACGACCACCCCACGATCTTTGGTGCGCCAACGGATCATGCCGCAACAGGGATGGGCATAGACAGCGTGCGGGGCCTCACGTTTTCGCTGAAGGACATTTCGCGAAGACAAAAACAGCAAACGCTCGGTCAAGCGGAACTTTCGGGCCAGTTCTCCGTTTGGAGCGCGGATCGTGCGGCGAATCTCTTTCCGTGGTGATCCCTTCAAAGCCCTGCGGTTCGTTGCGGATCCACCTCGGCAAATTTTCTTCGACAGGTCGGCAACTTTACTGCCCACCCAGAGTTTGGGCGTCCGGATCGCCGGTGCCCTAGTCGTCACCGGATCACCTGCAACCCATGGGGCGCCGCGCGATCCACCAACCAGCATCATCACGGCTGTAGATGTCATGCCGTCGTGGGACGTGCCGAGATGCGTGTGGGGCCAGCATGAGGGGCTTGCATCTGTACTGAGTTGCAAGCCCCATTTCTCGGAACGATCGAGATATTTTCACGTCTACATAGCGGGCGGAGGGGGTTTAGGCCCTCTTCAGACCCGGGCCCCTACGGGCCAGCGCGCGGTCCCACCAATGCCGCGGAAAGGAAATGGCGGAAGAACATCGCGACAAAATAAAATCCCTTCATCGGCGATAATCTTAATCCCCCAAGCGTTTACACTGTGTATATAGCCACTCATCATCCGCTACTTCATGGATAAAATATCCAACAACGTCTCTATGCGGTGTTTTCCTGCAACAACATGCTATATTCGCGAAGAATCAGACTTAAGTCCCAATTGATTACAGGACACCTCCCTCTAGATCTACTACGTTGTGGTCAATTAAGTATCGGATCGTCATGCCAATTATTGAATCGGATCGACTATTATTCAAACGGGTTTGGGCTATCGGCGCCAAAACGGTGAGAGAAAATCGCATCTCTGCGCTGATTGACGTGGCTCTTAATACCCCCACCTTGGAACAGTACCAGGACGCTCACGGCCAGCGGATGACCGACATGATCAAGGTCGTTCAGCTTGGGATCGCGCAACTTCGCGGCAGCGAGGACCGCGCCCAATCCGATGACGCGCAGACGCCCGCTCCGCCCTCCCGCCGTTTCGCCAACAGTCGGAACTGATGTTAAGTGGATAAACCCTATTGCTTACTTGTCCGAGCAACATGGGTTCCGTCATATTTCCTGCCGGGCCCAAGTTTCCTTTACGGGGCGCACACCGCTGGCCAGAAGATGCGGGGCCAGCACCGTCGCTGGTCTAACAGTGGCTTCTGAGCTAGCCTCCACTCTGGGACGCAGAAAGCCGCTGGCGCTCCATCCGGTCGATCCGCGCCCTCAGATCGAGCAAGATGTCTCTTGCGCCATAGACTGAACCTTGCGCCGTCTTGACCTCGTCTATCTGGCGCTGCTGATCAATGAAACGTTGATCGTAACTTCCGAACACCCTGTCGAGTTCTTCGCGCGGGACCTGAGCGTCCCGCAGCTCCGTCACATTGGCGTCAGTCCTTGCGCGATCCTCTGCCGATCGGGTGGTCCTCCATTCGAGCTCGCTCTGCGTCACCATCTTGTCGGCCAGGACGCTGACAGACTGCTTCAGGTCGCTGGTTGCTTCACGGATCGGGAGATATGCCGGGAGGCCGCCCAGCGTGGCGGCAAACGTCAGCGCTACGCCCAGTGCCTGCCACTGAGGCTTGTTCGCTGTGCGAGATTAGTCGATAGCGCTGCGATCGAGGTGCGCGTTTCATTCGCCAGGGACGAAACGGCGGTGTCAGTGCCCTTGAAACCTGCACCCATCTCCGCTTCGAGGTCGGTCTGCCGGCGCCCGAGGTTGGTGACCCGCTCGCCAAGCTGGGCCGTAATGGCATCCGCATAGACGCGGTGGGCGTCGTCTGCCATTCTGTTGGTGCCCTGTCCATTCAATGCAATGCCTGTATTTGGATAAACCGAAGAGTGTGCGGCACACCTCTTGCAAGGCTAACGATATGTTATCCTTACAGGAGTTGAGCGTTATGAAATGGGACACATCTGCACAGTTTGCCCCTGTGATCCTGGCCTTCGAGGCCGAGCGCGAGCGCGTCTTAGTGCGCACCGTTCAGGAAGCGGCCGACGCGCTGATGAGAAAATGGCCTATCGATGACGGCGAAGAATTCCTTGCCGCGGTGAAGGCCTGCCTTGATGTGATGGCTAGGAAAGCTGAACCCGAGGACTTGAGGGCAGCTCTCATCAGAGCTGCAGACGAAGCTGACGTCACCGTCGTTGCTGTCCTGCACTGACTGAGGGCGAGAATCCGAGATCAAAAATCGATGGCAGACTTGCAGGCACGAGGAGAACCACCCATCGAAAGATGATGGCGCGCTCGGCCGGTCAGGACGAGGGATTGGGCCTCTGCCAACTCGCAATTTGGCAATCCGCTTGAAAACTGATGCCGTGAAATTATTTCGATTCTTGATTTCCAATGGTGGAGGGATCGAATGATCGAAGGTCACCTAAGTAGGCGCGATCAACCGATGAATTCGGAAGACCTCGGCATTTGCCAGCGCGTACTGGATGCCGTGAAGGCGGAATTCGATCTTGATGCCGATGACGAGGAGACCGCGCGGACCGCTGCAATCATCATTGAGCTGTATCGCCAAGGTGTTCACAACATCGATCAACTCAGGGTGTTGGCATTTGCCGCCAGAGGCAAGATCGAAGACTGACCTTAGACTCATCCAGCTGGCGTCATCTTGGCCACCAGCCACATCGGTCGCTGCATTTCGGGCTCGTACTTCCGGCTTTTCTAATGGACCGCCTGACGACATGTCCCTTCAGCCTTTGATACCCCGTCAGTAGGTGAGCGGTCCTAGTGCCGTTGGGACGGGATCGTCTTAACGGCTTGCGGCCCTCCGGAACAAAAAAACGAGAAACACGTTAGATTGCGCGTCCCGCGAGTTTGGTTCTGCTTTCGCGGGCGTTGAGGGATGTGCAATGGACCGATTACTTATCGTCTTCATCCGACAAAGGATCGCCGGCGGCGCCGATATTGATCTTGGCGAAATCTTCGACGCTGCAGAACAGTATTTTAAAGTGAAGCTAGAGGCCCGCGCATTTTTCGATGCGCTTCGTGCAGTCCAGCGCGAACGACTGCGCCAAACCCGTTCCTCCAATGTCCGAAGTGGGCGGTTTCCGGGCAAGAACTCCCTATACTGAGCCGACCAGTGGCTCAAGCTCTGTTCGAAACATCTGCTCTGAGCTCTGGATCGTGGCGGTATTCCTCGATGATCTCGCGCAGTCGACTGCTTACGTCGGTTTTGCTTCGTGATGTTGGGAAAGATATCCTCATAGGCGGTGCGCTGCTCGTCGGGCGATGGCAAAGCGAAAACTTCTCAAAGATCAAGATCGACGGAAGCTTGTCGACATATCAGTCGACGAGGACAGCCTAATCCGACTCCATTCGTTGTCATTGGCGGATCGCCTGGAGATCGAACTGTGGAGACGTAATCACTCACGGCTCGGTTTTGCCATCCAGATATGTCTTATGCGATACCCGGTCGAGTGCTGGGAGCAGAAGAAATTCCGCCTCGTGCCATGCTTCAGAGGGGAGCGAATTCGACAATCCCATCACTCAAAACGGAAAGGACAGCTCACAAGGTCTACAGAACCAGAGACGATGCAAAAGCCGACGTGTTCGACTACATCGAGCGCTTCTACAATCCGAGGCGACGGCATTCAACACAACGCTATCTCAGCCCGATGGAATTTGAAAACAAAGCGGGATTAGCCTAACTCCGTGTCCGAAATACCGGCAGCAGGCCACACGCTTTAATCAGCGCTTATCAGGTTGCAAACGTGGCCTCCAAACAGCCGCTCCGCTATCTCTGTTGCCAGTTGAATCGCTGGCCGGGACGCGCGGCCCTCCAAAACCAGGACGCCGTCTGCGTTGGTGACAGTTATTGATGCATCAGACATTGCGGGAGTGTATGCGATTTCCCAAGAGACTAGGCTGGCAAGGTCACTAAACGCGGTCTGAATCTGCGAAAAACTTGAGCTCTGAAGTCCAAACATCTGCAATCCTCCTAATCGCACAACGCATGAGCGGCCAGTTTTGTTCACCTGAGGTTCATCTTCCTGCCCTCGTTCATATTATTGTAACCTCACTCTGGGCCACCTGCCTCAGCAGAGCTATCCCAACAGTGACACGCTCACCGCATAAAATGAGAATATTTCAATGACCGGTTCGTGCGTTCAACTTTACGCTCAACCGGATAGGAGGTGTTATTTTGCACGGAACCGCTTCACGCGGCTATGTGTGCTGCAGCTCTCTTCGGAGCACCACTTCCGACGGCCGCCCCTCGAATGCTCGAGAAATAGCCAGCCACAATTGTCGCCTTTGCCTTTACCGGGGGATGTCCATCCTTCGCGGTAATTCGGCTCCAGAAAGAGCAAAAAGGCTTTCCATAGGGAAAGGTCCAAGGTCAATTGGGAAACCCGGGTTGACTTGCGCGGCCGAACCGAACAGGTAGTGTCGGCTTTGGCAAATTGCTCAAGCCCTTGCTGAACGGGCCCAGCGCTCGATTCGGCATAACGCCGAACCTGCCCGCCCCTCGCCTGATCCAAACCAAACCGGAGCCCCTCTATGGCCAAGGTGCTTGTTCTCTTCGCCCATCCCGGACAACGCCATTCACGCGTTAACGTTCCGATGGCAAGGATTGCCAGCAGTATTGATGGCGTAACTTTCGTGGATCTCTATGCGCAGTACCCGAAGCTCGACATCGACGTCGACTCCGAGCAGGAGCGATTATTGCAGCACGATGTGATCATGTTTCAGTTCCCGATCTACTGGTACTCGACACCGTCAATCTTGAAGGAATGGCAGGATCTGGTGCTGGAATACGGCTTCGCTTACGGTCGCACTGGGGACAAGCTGGCGGGTAAGGTGTTCTTGCCTGTCATAACCGCCGGCGGCCCGGACCACGCCTATACCGAGCAGGGCAGTAACCGTTTTCGCCTCCGAGCGCTTCTTTCACCTCTGGAGCAAACCGCAAATCTGTGCCAGATGCGCTTCATCGCGCCTTATGCGCTGTTTTCAGCGCACGATGCCCATAGCAATGACCGATTTGACCAGCATCTTGAGGGGTACCGACGACTGCTGGAAGCTTTGCGAGACGGCACCGTCGACATCGACGCCGCCGCTCGATTGGAATTGCTGAGCACCGATACGCTTCCGCTTCAAGAGGGCAAAGCCGATGAATAGCTTCATTTTTCACGCCTTCATCTATCTGTTGGCGGCCGTCGTTTCTGTGCTGATCGCCAAGAGGTTGGGGCTCGGCTCCGTACTCGGTTATCTCATTGCCGGCATCGTCATCGGCCCTGCCCTGCATCTGGTTGGCAACGAGACGCAGGACCTGCAGCACTTCGCCGAATTCGGTGTGGTCATGATGCTGTTTCTCGTCGGCCTCGAATTGCAGCCGCACGCGCTGTGGGAGATGCGGTCAAAGCTGCTCGGGCTTGGTGGACTACAGGTGATCGTCACGTCGTTCGTGGTCATGGGCTGCGCCATGCTTCTCGGCCAGGTCTGGAGCGTTGCACTGACGATCGGCTTCATCTTCTCGCTCTCGTCCACCGCCATCGTCCTGCAGACGCTCGGCGAAAAGGGTCTGCTGCGCTCGTCCGGTGGACAGTCGAGCTTCTCGGTCCTGCTGTTTCAGGATATCGCCGTCATTCCCATGCTCGCTTTCATTCCGCTTCTGGCACTGCCGGATCTGATGCGCCACCCGCTCGCTAGCAACGCCGAAGACGGCGGCCATCACTCCCTCAGCCTGGTCGAGGGATTGCCCGGCTGGCAAGTGACCCTGGTGACGATCGCCGCCGTCGCCTTTGTTGTCGCTGCCGGCCACTATCTGTCGCGGCCGATATTCCGGCTCATCGCCCGCTCCAAGCTGCGCGAGATCTTCACTGCCGCCGCGCTGCTGCTGATCATTGGCATCGCCCTTTTGATGACAGTGGTCGGGTTGTCACCTGCGCTCGGCACTTTCTTGGCCGGAGTCGTCCTCGCAAACAGTGAGTTCCGGCACGAACTCGAGAGTGACATCGAGCCGTTCAAGGGATTGCTGCTTGGCCTGTTCTTCATCACCGTTGGCGCCAGCATCGACTTCTCTCTGCTTTATGCTCAGTTTTGGTCCGTGCTCGGCATCACCCTTGGCGTGATGGTGCTCAAGGCGATGGTGCTACTCGTGCTAGCCTTCGTCTTCAGGCTACGCGGTACCGATCGCTGGCTTTTTGCGTTGGGACTGGCGCAAGCCGGCGAATTCGGTTTCGTGTTGATCTCTTTTACTGTTCAAAGCGCTGTCCTCCCGCCGGACCTCGCGGCAATCCTGCTGCTCGTGGTGGCGGTTTCCATGCTATTCACCCCTGCCCTCTTCATTATTTTTGACCGGCTGATCGTGCCGCGTTTCGATCGCAGGCAAAAAGACGAGGCGGACGAGATCCCCGAGCCCGGTTCTGTCATCATCGCCGGGCTTGGTCGCTTCGGTCAGATCGTCAACCGCATGCTGCTCGCCAATGGCTACAAGACCATTGTCCTGGACCATCAGGCCGATGTCATCGACGGCCTTCGCAAATTCGGCGTCCGCTCTTTCTTTGGCGACGCCAGCCGTCCCGACCTGTTGCACTCTGCCGGCCTCCACGAGGCCAAAGTCCTGGTGGTCGCAATCGACGATCCGGAGCGGGCAGTAGACATCGTCAAACATGCGCGCCGGGAGAACCCGCATATCCACATTATCGCCCGCGCGTTTGACCGCACGTCCGTTTACCGACTTTATGAGGCGGGCGCGCATGATATTGTCCGCGAGGTGTTCGACAGCTCCGTGCGTGCTGGCGGCTACGCGCTCAGAGGTCTCGGCATGCATCCGTACGATGTCGAAAAAAGCAAGGCCGTCTTCGTACGCCAGGACGTTCGCGGCCTGCGGACACTTGCTCCTATATGGCGGGAAGATGTCGCTGTGTTCGACAACAAGGAATACATCGCCAAGGCCAAGGAAATCGCCGACCTGCTCGACCAGGCGATGATGGGGGACCGAAGCGCGCTTGGCGAGGAGGCTGAACGAGGATGGACGCCACCCGATATTGCGGCCAGGCAACTGGAGAAGAATATCGACTGAAAGTCGCACTCAAGCGTGGATGAATAGGCGACCCTATATCACGCCGCTCCCATTGTCATCTGAATGACACTTCGACGTTTTGGCGGTCCTGCGCAATTACGCGGCAACGGGTTTCGAAGCCTTCCCCGCGAATTATCAGATCAAATTCAGGCGGGATTGCTGAAGTGTTCGAAAGAACTAGCCCTGCACCGTCGCTACCAAGCGACTTGACTGTGCAATCGATTACAGAGCGCCTTTCGTTGAACAGGATGGAGCCGCTTTTCAGTACCCTGCGGCGCTCCCCTCCGTTTGCACCTTTCAGATCATGCCATGAAACGTGGCAATTTCGTCCCATGTTTTTGGCGGCATACATCGCAGCGTCCGCCTGCGCTATGAGCGTATCGGTGTCACGGTTGACAATCGAAAGGTTGGTCGACCCGATACTGGCTGTGACACTCACCGTGCCGAAGTCACCCTTCACAAGGGCCCCAGCGATCGCGATCCGCAACTTCTCCGCAACAGCTGCCGCTGCAGCCTTGTCGACATGGGGAAGTAAAAAGGCAAATTCCTCTCCCCCGAGACGGCCGATTAGATCTCCTGCCCTGAGGGTGCTCTTACACGCATCACTCACAGCTTTCAGGACCTCGTCGCCGGCAGAATGGCCATAGGTGTCATTTACCTTCTTAAAGTGATCAACATCCAGCACAAGGCACGAGAGATCATGCTGATGCCTCAGTGCCTGGGCGATCGATTTCTCGCTCTCGGACTTGAAGGCTTTTCGCGTGAGAACACCCGTCAGACCATCGGTCGCAGCAGATTGAAGCAGCTCAATGCGTTCCATCGCAAGCCCTGCCAACTCCTGAAGAATAGCCAGATCCCTCGCCCCAAACGACTTTGGCCGGCGGTCAATGGCGCACACCGTTCCCAATGTAAATCCCTCGCGCGTTTTAAGCGGCACGCCAGCATAGAAACGGACATGAGCTTCGCCCGTCACCGAAGGATGTTTCGCGAACCTGGCGTCCCGGGACGCGTCCTGAATGATCATCGACTCTTCCGACTGGACGAGCAACGTGCAGAAGCTCTCTTCTCGCGGAACTTCCGAATTCGGCAAGCCGACACAGGCTTGATACCATTGACGATGCGCATCGATGACAGACACAATGCCAATATCGACCGAAAATATTCCCTTGATAAGACGAACAATGCGTTCAAAGCTTGCATCCCTTGGCGCATCCAACAAATCAAACTGGTTCAGTACTTCGAGACGCTCGCGCTCGCGCTGAGCTCGTTCCGCAGTCAATCTTCCGAATGTCCGTAGCGTGTTCATATAGCCCACCATTTCAAGCGGCTTGATGATGCGAGCCATAAATTAAATTTCGATTAGGCTCCGAGCCCATGTCCATGAGTGAATTTCGCCGAAGACCACGTGATGGCGCGAATTTGGAAACGCGTTTCCTAAACGGTCTGGCGGGAAGATTGACATTGGTCGCTTGCACCGACTATTCGCCAGTCGTGCAGTTGAACCGTTACGACCTAGGTCCACCTGTCATTATCGACCCACGGGCAATGACTTGCAATCCAGCTGCCTCGAACGGAGTTGTGTCGCAAGGCGGATCGACAGTGGACGCGGGCGTCGACAGCGGAGCTCAACGATTTCTGCTAGGTCGGAGGGCATTGGGCGTATCGGATGGGATAGAACCTGCCAGCTAAGCGTCCGGCAAAGCAACGCTTCCGATCCGCCACTGCGATGTTTCACGAAAGCAAGTGAGTCACTGGCGATGGCGGTCATGAGGCTAGCGACGGTCGCAATCTCAACGAGCGCGTCCGCTTTGCCTTATCCAGCCATCACGTCCTTGTGGCCGGATTGATGCCGATACTGGCGACTGGCACCTCTTTCAAGCGCCGCATCGGCGAGCGCAGTGTAATGCAACATCTCGCAAGCACTCCAGGTCTCGAATTCATCGATCAAGTCGGCGCTCAGATGTTCGAGCAAGCCGTTTCGGTCGCACGAGAATTCTCCAGAATCCTTGAGGTCGCGCAGGACGTTTGCGACATGAGAAGCGGAGGTATCGTAACGTTTCGCCAGGGCGTTGGTCGAGAGAGTGATCGGGCTACGCCCGTCGAGCCGTCTGTAATGCGCTGCCATCAGCGTCACTAGGAGCAGATAACCGCAGTCCCTCGAGGCCAGGCTGAGAATTCTTGGAAAAGGATGGATGACCGTGCCGTGTGCCCTGACGAAGCGAGCGCAATGACAGATGACGTCTCCAAGCAGATCCGGGTGTCCGGCCACCTGCCTTGCTCTTGAATTGTCCCCGCTCAACATGCC
This sequence comes from Hyphomicrobiales bacterium, assembly GCA_900470965.1. Lineage (GTDB taxonomy): Bacteria > Pseudomonadota > Alphaproteobacteria > Rhizobiales > Rhizobiaceae > Rhizobium. Next base: position 17,137 of record UCCS01000047.1, on the reverse strand, counting down.
TTCGGCTTCGATGTAGGCCAGCATCGAGCGGCCGATCTCCCTGATGATTTCGGGCGAAGGACGCAAAAGCTTGATGCGCCGGTCATTGGCGAGGCTCTCTACCGTCACCAGGCGACCGGCTTTGAGCGCGTTCACCAGGTTGATGGTCTGGCGAGGGCTCAGCCCGGATTGCTTCTGCAGCACCGCCGCCGACGGATGGGTTTCCCCATATTCCCGCCAGGAAAAGTAATTGTGGATCAGAACATAAACGGCGAAGTAGCGGGTAAACCGGTTGAGAAGCTTCCAGATAGGCCAGCCCGAGGGCGTTGGCTGACTCATCGACTCACAGTAATGCGCAACGGCATGGCGAAACCGCGGATGGCTCCTGTAGTTAGTGCCGGAGGCAATCAGCGTTGCAACTTCGCGTGAAATTGCAATCTCGCTCTTCAAGCCGTATCCCATCGTGCCCTCGCCGATCCGCCGATGTTAGCGGCGTATCATCTAGCGCATCGCTTCATTGAGCGGAACTGCTTTTGCAAGCGCCAAGTGTTTGAATCCAAAGGTTATGGATCGAGAACGCGGATCAGGACTAAGAAACATGCAACTTTTGCGGATGTTTATGCCGTCCGCCGACGCTACGGTGACCAAAGCATCACTCAGCCCCTGTCCCGGAAGCCTATGAAGCCCATCACGCGCCGCACCTACACCTACCTGCTTGCAGGCGTTTCCGCACTTACTGCATGGCGCGCAAGTGCCGATGAAGTGGTCACCGGCAACAAGACCGTCTACAACGGTAACGAACTGAGCGGCTACACCTGGCTCGACGGCGGTCATCTCAGATACGGCACCGTCAACGTCGAAGACACCTTGCAAGGCCAACTCGTCGTCGGCGATGGGGATACGGGCTCCCTCTCCGTCACGCCGACATCGACCATTCACGTCAACTTCAGGCAGCTGTTCAACGGCGCCACACTCAATCTGGGAACGGCGACGGATACCGGCAAAATCATCATCGACGACGTCGACGTCTACGGTTCCTCAAACCCAACCAAATACAATATCAACGGCGGCACTGTCGTCGCCAATGCCAGCCTCTTCCTCGATTACCATGAAGTCGGCATTTTCAATGGCGCCACTCTGGAAATGGGAGCCACATCCCGCGCGAGCCTCGTCAATCTCCGCGGCGACGGAACGTTTGTGGCCAATGGCGCCGACGTCAATGTCTTTGGCGGCTTATTTGACGGCACCTTACAGGATGTAGGGGCCCTCAGCTTCAGGCAAATCAGCCTGATGGGCGTCCCGACCAGCACGACGGCTGGCCTGCGCGGCCGCTTAATCGACGTCGATTCCCTTTATGTCGGTGGTCCGATTACTCTCGATACGACTGATAGCGACATTGCCTCGGATCTCTCGCTCATCGGCTCGATCGGCGTCGACGGCACGATGGATCTCGGTTTGAACGACGCAACGCTTCACAATCTTTCGGGCGCTGGCCTGATCGGCACGGTAGGCAACCTGACGGTCGCCAATTCGAATTATGGAGGTCACATTCAGGCCGGCCGCGGCATCATCTTCATCGGCAGCAACAACATGTCGGGCGTTCTGGACGGCGACGTTTCAATCGCAGCCGGGGCCTCCCTTTTCACCAGCAACGCTTCCGCCTTCAACAGCGCTACGACCCTTACCGTCGGCGGCTCCTACTGGATGCAGGAAGGCACGAGCGTCGGAAAGCTGGCAGGCAGCGGTTCCATCAACCTGCGCTCCGGCGAAGCCCTATCGGTCGTCGGCAACACCGCATCCAGCTTCTCGGGACGTATCAGCGGCGGCGGTTCGCTCGTCAAGGACGGTACCGGCACGCTCACCTTGAGCGGCGCCAATACCTATTTCGGCGGCACGACGATCCTCGCAGGAACGCTCCTAGGGGATACCAACAGCATACAGGGCGACGTCGCGAATTATTCCGGCGTGCTTCATTTCGACCAGGCTTCCGACGGCGAGTACTCGGGCGACATCATCGGCATGGGCAGGTTGGTGAAGTCGGGAACCGGCGAACTAAAATTGACTGGAACAAACAGCTTTCTCGGTACCACCACCGTTTCGTCTGGCACGCTTTCCGTCTCCAGCAGCAGCATCACTGGCGACATCGTCGACAACGCCACGCTAATCTTCGACCAGGATTTCAATGGCGCCTTCTCCGGCGACATATCCGGCACAGGCAGTTTTGAAAAGCGGGGCAGCGGCAAGCTCACCTGGACGGGAGACGGTACCTACACCGGAGCAACCGACGTCGTGGAGGGCACGTTGTCGGTTAACGGTAGCCTCCTCTCTCAGGTAACGATCCATGACGGGGCCTTTCTCGGCGGCAACGGCACGGTTGGCTCGTTGAGCGCCACAACCGGCGGCACGGTCGCGCCTGGGAATTCCATTGGCGCATTGACGGTGGGGGGCAACGCCGATTTTCACTCTGGCTCGACCTACGCCGTCGAAGTCGATGGGGCCGGACGCTCCGACCTGATCAATGTCGGCGGCATCCTCACCATCGTTCCGACTGCAGGCGTCGCCGTGAGGCCGGAAAACGGCATCGATACCGGCGACACATATAGTTCTCCGCTGACCTACAGGATCGCAACCGCCGCCGGCGGCGTCTCGGGCGCTTTCGGCTCCGTCACTGACAGCTTCGCCTTCCTCACGTCGTCGCTGAGCTACGATTCAACCAACGTTTATCTTACCCTTACCAGGATACCCTTCTCCACACCCGACGGCACGCCGAATGAGACCGGGGTCGGCGGCGCGATCGACACGATCGGTCCCGGCGCATTGTCCGATGCGCTTCTCTTCGTCACCGACGATGAACGCGAGGCGACGTTGCGCTCGCTCTCGGGGGAAATCCATGCATCGCTGCAGCGCAGCCTCGTCGATGCGAGCAGCCGCTACAGCGGTGCCGCACTTTCCCACCTCTTCGACGAGAGAAGCGGCCCGTTCTGGTCGGTTGCCTATGGAGGCCGCTCCCATTACGCCGCAAACGACGATGCAAGCGGCTTCAACGGGTCTGGCGGCGGACTGATCATGGGCGCAGACCTCTTCCGTACGGAGGAGGCGACAGCCGGGCTCATGGCGGGTTACAGCAACGCCTCTGCCAATCTCGACCAAACAAGCTCCAGCGCCACGATCAACAGCGCGCATTTCGGCGCCTATAGCGCTTTGCGACTTGAGGAAACCTCCTTCCGCTTCGGTGGCCTCTGGAGCGGTCATGATATCGCAACTAGACGAAAGGTCGAATTCACGTCGCTGTCGGAGACGCTTACAGCGGACTACAATGCGACGACGTCGCAAGCTTTCGTCGAGGCCGCCCAGCGCCTGACTTTCGGCGGCCTCGACGTCGAACCCTTCGTCAACGGATCCCTCGTATACCAGAATAAGCCATCATTCGAGGAAGATGGCGGCGTGGCCGCATTGCATGGCCAAGCCGATAGCATTCTCAATACCTTCCTGACTGTAGGCACGCGCTTCGACCAGGGACTTGCGGACGAGAAAACGAGATTGTTCGGGGAGGTCGGCTGGCGCCATCTGTTCGGCGAGCCCTCTTCCAGCGCTGTTCTCGCCTTTGACGGCAGCGAGGATTTCAGTATCACGGGCGTCAGCTCCGCCAGAGACTCCGCCTTCGTCAAGCTCGGCGCACGCGTTCAGCTCACCTCTTCCTTCTCGGCCGATCTCTCCTATGACGGCAGCTTTTCCTCTGACCTTGACAGCCATTCGATCAAGACGGGCCTCAGCCTCAGCTTCTAGGCAGGAATCAGGCGCGCGGCGGCGCAGAAGCCCAGCCTGTCGTCTCATACAGCACCTTATAAGATCTGCGGCAACACCCTCGATTGCCGCCACATCATCGAGATCTTCCTGGTATTCGTGCGCCACCGAGCCCTTGCCTTCTGTCGTCAGGAACGATTTGTATCCCTGCGCGGGCGGAACGCAGCAACGGATCGGAACCATCAGAAATCATTCTCGTTTTGCCCCTCTACAAGCCGCCTGGAAGCACCGACGTGTCGGAGCATTGTGGTTTGGGGGGACGGCAGATGCTTACAAGACTGGCAGCACTTTGCGGGGCGTTTCTCTTGAGCATGTATTTCCGGAGCTACTTCGGCGTCGTCGGTCCGGCACTCGCGAACGACCTGTCCTTGTCCCCGCAGGAGTTCGGTTGGCTTGCGTCCGCATTCTTCGCGTCGTTCTCAATCCTTCAGATCCCTTGTGGCCTTGCATTCGACAGGTGGGGCGTGCGGTGGCCGATGGTGACGATGATGTCTGCAGGGGCTGCCGGATCCGCGCTTGTCGCAGTTTCCTCGAACTTCTGGACCGCGATCTTGGGCCAGGTCCTCATTGGCATCGGATGCGCCCCAATATTCATGGGTGTCCTGTACTACCTTGGCAAGGCGCATTCGGCCGAAACGGCAGCGCGGCTGGCTGCGATCGTCAGTGCCGTCGGCTCCGCAGGCGCACTGGTATCGGCCCTGCCCCTCTCGTCGTTCACGGACTCGTTCGGATGGCGTAGCGCGTGCTGGCTTGCAGGCGCAGCAATGCTGGGAGGCGCGACCTCGATCGCACTGACAATGGAATCGCTGCCTTCCGACAAGCCCGCACCGAAGGGGAGGACTGGGATCAGCGCGTTCCTGCCACTTCTTTATCTCATGCCTATTTGCTTCACGCTGTCGCTTGGCGGGACGTTCCGGAACGCGTGGGCGACACCCTACGTGACTGCAATGTTCGCAAAGGGCTCCGACATTGGAGTGGTTCTCACGATCGTTAGTATCGTCGGGGTCGCAACAAGCTTCATCCTGCCAGCCCTTCTTGTCCGCGTCCGCGCTAGTGCCATCGTCGTCGTGACCTTCGCTCTGGGTTGCTTCTGCGCAATGACCCTTGCCGCCTTTCCAGATCTGAGCATGATCTTGGTCTGCGTGGGGCTCTCGATCCTATACGCGATGGGCAACGTTCATCCGCTTGTGATGACCGAGGCTCAAACCCTCATTCCGGAACACACGAGAGGTATCGCCCTCGGCGCGCTCAACAGTCTCGTCTTCCTCGGAGTGTCAGCGGCATCTTCCGTGTTCGGCCAGATCGCTGGCCTGTCGCTTGCGCCCGGCACGACCTATCGGATCATCTTCGTAGCAACCGCAGCAGCGCTCGCTACCGCCGTTCTTGTCTACGTGGTCTTTCGGGACCGGCGGGATGCGTCTCCGCATGAATCGGCAGAGGAAAGTCAGGCCATCGCGGACATGGATTGACGACACCCAGCGCGCTACTTCATCATCAACCCCGCGGAGCTCGGAATGGAACAGGCAGGCATCGGCTGGATCGCAGCGATCATAATCGGCGGAATCGCGGGATGGCTCGCGGAGCAGTTCATGAAGTCCAACATGGGCGTGCTCATGAACATCATCCTCGGGATTTCGGAGCCATGGTCGCGAATGCGATCCTCTCCCTCTTCGGCGTGGTTCTCGGCGGCTGGTTCGGATATCTGATCGCCGGATTCATTGGAGCCTGCATCCTCATAGCGGTAGGGCGCATGGTCGGGGACGACCACCAGACCTCCACACCTAGCTGGCTGGCTCAGCCCGTTACACCATCTGAAAACCATCGGCCAGATGAGCGATGATCCTCTGATCAGCCTGCCGGCAGTGGCACGTTGATCAGTCCGGCTCACGCCGGAGAGCATGGGACGAGAGCCGTCCAGTTACACCACTAAAATGGGCACGATCGTTAGGTCGAGAATATCGGGCTCGCTCCTTTATGAGCTTCCAACGTCCGGCTTCAAAATCAGCTCCCTGCGCCGGACGCTGGGGTGTTCACTTGGCCCATTAAACGAGACGTGCACGTACAGCACGCAATCGCTTCAACGGCACACCCGATGCCGTTCGCAATTATCATCAAATAGTCCAGGACACGACCTCGCTTTATGGCGACTGCGCGCCAACGGCAGTGACATGGTGCGCATTCGAGGGTTGGCGCGAAGGCGAAGGAGGAGAATATCAATTTTGGTTGGGCTTTTTCCAACGCCTGCGCAACGTGGCCTGACATTTCAATTGAGTCTCGGTGGAAACGCCGGGGCGGTTCTCAACACACACAGCCGACGGCAGGATCTGGCGAAGCAGTCCCATAGTTGATACCCTGCGTGCATGATGTTAGCGACAGGATGGTCTCGGTCGGCACAGGTTTGAATCGCTCAATTTCCCCGACGGGCCTCAATTGGAATCGAGGTCCAGATCTCGCTAAGCTCAAAATCAAATTCCAAGAAACCTAAAGGGTTGCGCCTCCTTGAGCTGATCGTTGGCCATTCCCGAATAGATGCGGCTCTGGTCCGGGCCAAGATCAAGTTTCATGACCTTTCCGGTCTTTTCGGAGAAGTCCAGCTTGTTCAGATCGAGCCAGAAAACGTTCGGCGTGAGTGCTGACTCAAAGAAATAGAGCCGGCGCTTTTGATCGGACACCGTGCGCCAGCGCGTGGATGAGATATTGGGCTCGCCCGGCGTGGCAATGCCGAACGGTACCGAGACATTTCGGATCACGCTGAAGACGCTCGCGATTGCCTCGACCGGCGCCTCGCTCTTCGGGATGGCATTTACATAAAACGCGGCACGGGCGAAGCGATCGGACGCACGGTTTGTGCCCGGAAGCATGACGGTGCCACCGATCTGTTTCCAATACTCCTCCATGGCAAGTTGCTTTTCGAAGATGGGTGAATTGGTCATCACCTGATAGTCACGGTTGTGATGGATGACCTGCTTTCCGTCAATGTACTCGACGATGGCGCTATCGCCGGTCGCATCCGAAATCGACAGGTGCATCGTAGCCAGCCTATCTTCTCCGGGCACCTTATCCGTGACAACCGTAAAAGGTTCTTTCGCCAGCGCATCGACCGCTTCTTGAACGGTCGCATAATTGTCAAGCGCATACTGGGCCCATGCAGCGATTGTGAGGCCGGGTCTCTTGCTGTCATATGCAGGATACGAGGATTCGACCAGCCACAAGACATTGGCGACCAGCCCGGCTTCGTTCAAGCCATCGGTCGTGGAGACGTCGTAGCCGGACGCGATCACGCTACCATATTTCGATGTCCACTCGACCGAGTTCGAACCTGCCTCTCCGGTTCGCTTTATGCCCCGTGGAAATAACCAGAGGTTCGTCCCGACATCCGCTTTCCAGTCCATAGAACGCGCGGTGATCACCTCATCTCCCGCACCATGATAGACGAAGCGTGTGCAAGCCTGGGTGGTGGTCGAAGCCAATAGGGTGGTCGCTATCAGCATGGCGGCGCATTTGGTCGCGAGTGAATGCCTTTTCGGCATCATGAGCTTCCTCCCTCGTTGGCGACTGTGCGGGAACGGACCTTACGAAGTCGATCTTGTTGAAGGAAGTGAAATCTGCTCAATTAGCTAATAGTAAATAACCGTCACAGGTTGTGGCGGCGCGCCTGCGCAGCAGAGAGGGGGCGTTTTGCCTAATCGCATTAGTCGAAGATGCGCTCCGAGCTTGAGAGGGGCTACCTTGAACAAGTTTGGCATCGCCGTCATTCTTGTCCTATGGAGCGCCCTGCAAGTCTGTGCAGCGGATGCTGAGCTTTTTTCCCCACAAGAAAAGCCATCGAAGTCGGCTGATCAACAGAACTGGGTGCTACAGATTACGCCCTGTATTCGGGCATCCGGGCTGGATGGACATCTTTCGCCAGCCGTGCGCCGACGATCCATGTCGAGAAGTCATTCTCCGATGTCATGGACGATCTCAATTTCTGTGGCTTCGTCAACATATGGGGCCGATATGATCGCCTCGTGGTGTCTGGCGACATGATGTATGTCGATACGACAGGCACCCATGGTGCCAGACCCCTGCCTGCGCTTCTGGAACGGGCTCGAAGCTCACATGGTCGGCGCTTGCAACCGTCAACTATACCTTGACGGATCGTCTTTCTGCGTCAGGCGGATATAAGATCTTGAGCGTCGACTACCGACATAGAGGCCACGTTTATGACACCCGGCTTTCCGGCCCAGTTTTGGGCGTGACGTACCGATTCTAATTTAGCCGGCGATAAAAGACGTCGCTACCGCAATTAATTCTGCTGCCTAGCGGGTGCGTTTGAGGCGATCAGTCATCTCGTAACTGGAAACGCTACCAGAGTCGTACTCTCCGGTTGAACTCTCCTGATGAAAGACTAGTGCCGACGTCAAGGGGGCCAGGATGGCAACGGCGCCCGGCTGTCGCGATGGCCCTCACCTGCCCGGGCGCGCCAGCGATCGTGCGATATCGATGATGTCGTCACGTGAGGCGGTCGGGTCTTTCCTGTTCCAGGCGACACCAAGCCCGACCTGAAATCGACGCCCCTCACCTTCTTCAGTTCAAACCCGCGGTTCGGCAGATCCTGCGTCCATTCCGGCACGAAGCCGACGCCAAGACCGGCATGACGGGCGGCATGGGGATGCGGCTCAGATGTTGGCCCGGCTTCACCCTAATGGAGATTTCAGCAATGCCACCAGCGAACTGGGTAATCTTGCTCGTTCGCTCGCAATGACGAAGGAGGCGCACCATTTCTATCCGCTGCTGTTCTACTTTCGCTCCAGGGAGCCCCTCTACTCGGTGTCGCGGATGACCTTTATCTTGCTCGACCTTACGACACTGATCGACACGACGCTCGACCGGCGAAAGCATGGCGCATTGGGCGCGGCTGCTGTCGGGTCCCTACAAAGCTGTGCCCACTTACTGCTCTCGACGCTGGATCGGAATTTCCCGACAGTTGCGGAGAATAAAAACGACGCGCAAACAAGCAATTTCAAGAGTAGCTATGCAGCGGCCTTGGAGGTGTTGCGGTGTGGTGGCGTCGAGATACAGCCGGATGCTAAGCGCTATGTCAATCAACGCAGCCAAAGGGGACCGTTCGTCCGCCGCGTCGGGCCGGCGCTGGGTTACGGCATGGACGAGACCGACTGCCGCCGACCGGCGAAGGAAACAGCCCCCTCCCAATGAGGAGTGCTGCATGAGGGTCGGAACTTGTCGTTGATTGCAGGACTATACGAACTATTTCCGCCCGACGAGCAACTGCTGGAGATCCGATGATGAGACCACATATCGATCATGCAGGCCCTCCGACCCAGAAGCTTGACGGTGTCGTCCGTGTACGAGGTGCACGCGAACATAACCTCAAGAATGTCGACGTCGACATTCCACGCGACGCGCTCGTCGTCTTCACCGGCGTCTCCGGATCCGGAAAATCCTCGCTCGCATTCAGTACGCTCTACGCCGAGGCCCAGCGCCGATACCTCGAATCCGTGTCTCCCTATGCTCGCCGCCTGTTCACGCAAATGAGGGTGCCAGACGTCGACCAGATTGAAGGCCTCCCGCCTGCTGTTGCCCTGCAGCAGCAACGCGGATCGCCAACAGCACGCTCCTCGGTCGGAAGTGTGACGACAATCTCGAACCTGCTGCGGATGCTCTATTCGCGGGCGGGCACCTATCCGCCGGGCCAACCGCACCTCGATGCTGAGGCGTTCTCGGCGAACACGCCGGAGGGTGCCTGCCCGCAGTGTCACGGTCTCGGTCGCGTCCACGAGGTGAGCGAGGCTTCCATGGTGCCGGATCCCTCGCTGACCATCCGCGAGCGCGCAGTGGCGGCATGGCCATTGGCGTGGGGCGGGCAGAACCTGAGAGATATTCTCATCACCCTCGGTATCGACGTCGACAGGCCGTGGCGGGAGCTTCCAGAGAAGACCCGCCGATGGATCCTGTTTACGGACGAGCAGCCCGTCGTCCCGGTCTATCCGGGTCTCCCGCATGATCAGATAAAGCGTGCCATGGCACGGAAGGACGAGCCCTCCTACATGGGCACGTTCTCAAGCGCCCGACGGCATGTCACCCATAGCTTCGCGACGACGCAGAGTGCCATGATGAAGAAGCGGGCTGCCCGCTACATGGTCAGCAGCGCCTGCCCGCTGTGCGAGGGCAAACGACTACGAAAAGAGTCACTCTCGGTGACGTTCGAGGGCCTCGACTATGCCGAAATGAACAGACTGCCGATGGCCGCGTTCTCCAGCATCTTCGCGCCTTATGTGAATGTGGACGCCGCGAAGCTAAAGGTCATGAGGAAAGAGCATCCGGAAAAGGCGATGGTGGTTCAGCGGATCGCAGCAGATCTCTGCCGACGGCTGGCTGTGCTTCTCGATCTCGGCCTCGGCTATCTCACGCTTGAGCGGAGCACGCCGACGCTCTCTCCTGGCGAACTCCAGCGGCTTCGCCTGGCGACCCAGGTCGTCTCCAACCTCTTCGGCGTCGTCTACGTTATGGACGAGCCATCTGCGGGACTGCACCCGGCCGATACCGAAGCGCTGCTGCGGGCACTCGACGGTCTGAAGGCGGTTGGGAACTCGTTGTTCGTCGTGGAGCACGAACTCGACGTCGTCCGGCAGGCGGACTGGATCGTCGACGTGGGACCGGCGGCTGGCGAGCTGGGTGGGGAGATCCTCTACAGCGGCCCACCGGAAGGTCTGCGGAGGGTCGAACGATCGGAAACCGCCAGGCATCTGTTTGCCGAAGCCCGCAAGCAGCCTGGACCTCGAAGAGAACCGGATGGATGGCTTCGCCTATCCGGCGTCACAAGAAACAATCTCCGTGATGTGGATTGCAAATTTCCGTTGGGGATCATGTCGACGGTGACAGGCATCTCAGGGTCGGGCAAGTCGAGCCTGGTCAGCCAAGCGCTGGTCGAGCTAGTCGGCGAGGCACTTGGCGCTCCCGGTCGTGTCGAAACCAATGCGGAAGACGACGCTTCCCTGGAGGTGGAGCCGAGGATGCCGACGCAGGGCAGAATCGAAGGTGGGCTCGACAAAATCCGGCGCCTCATCGAGGTCGACCAGAAGCCGATCGGCCGAACGCCCCGATCCAACCTTGCGACCTATACCGGGCTCTTCGATCATGTTCGCTCGCTGTTTGCCGCCACACCGGAAGCGAAGAAGCGCCGCTACGATGCCGGGCGGTTCTCCTTCAATGTCGCCAAGGGCCGCTGCCCTCGCTGCGAAGGCGAAGGCTTCGTCATGGTGGAGCTGCTTTTCCTGCCGAGCGTCTATGCCCCGTGCCCAACTTGCCATGGCACCCGCTACAACCCGCAAACCCTGGAGATCCGGTACCGAGGCAAGAATATCTCGCAGGTCCTGGGGCTGACGGTCGCGGAAGCCTCGGACTTCTTCAACGACGCCCCCAGCGTTCGCGCATCCCTGAAGGTCCTTAGGGAAGTCGGACTGAGTTACCTGCGGCTTGGTCAGCCTGCAACCGAGTTCTCTGGAGGCGAAGCCCAGCGCATCAAGCTGGCGACGGAATTGCAGCGCGCCCAAAAAGGTGGCGCGCTCTATGTGCTGGACGAGCCGACGACGGGTTTGCATCCATCGGATGTCGAGAGGCTGATCGCACAGCTCAATGCATTAGTCGACGCTGGCAACACCGTGATTGTCGTCGATCACGACATGACCCTCGCTGCGGCGAGCGACTGGGTCGTCGACATCGGGCCCGGTGCGGGAGATGAAGGCGGCAGGATAGTCGCAAGCGGAACGCCGGAGCACGTTGCCCTCGCAAAAAACAGCAGGACAGCGCCATATCTCAAGCGAATTTTTCCTTCCGACCGGAAAACAACCCAATCGAACGTTGGGCGTTAGGGCCGTAACGCTTCACGCATGGTACGCATGTAGCGAGGTACTTATGACCGCTTGTCGGCAAGGATCGACAGCTTGTGTATATGCAGTGGCTTAGCGAACAGCTCCCCTTCCTCTGCCTTTGCCATCAAGGCCGCAGCGACTTGGCCGTTCAAATGGGCATCCCTTCCGTCCTCATCGTCGAACGTATCGAAGATTGCGAACGAACTTGGCCCCTCCTGTATCGCATACCAGGAAATCGTCCCAGGCTCGGCATTGACCAGCGGTATCGCTGATCGCAGAAATTCGGCGACCGCCTCTTCCTTGCCGGGCTTTGCCTCGAGCGGAACGTAGAGCGCGAATTTGGTCATGACCACCTCCTCGACACACTATTGTGCCGCAACCTAACGAACGCGCTAACCACGACAAATGTTTGGCGGTGGGAAAATCAAGCGCGTTGACCTACCAAGCGTGTCAGCAGTCGGCGCGGCACCCCTTATTAGGCGGGCGGTATCACGTTCGTTCTACGCAAATGAATAACGGTTTTGCGGATATCGACTTTCGACTGAATGCGGCGATCTCTCAGTGTGGTGGAGGGCAGTCTGCTTTGACCCCTGGATCGCGGGCTTGTATCGAAACGAAAGAGCCTGCCGCGGGAGGAGATGCATTGCTTCGTTGGCCTGAACATATCAGAGGCTGCCCCGACCGCCAGCGTTCAGATTGCAGTGCGTTTCAAAAGCGCTCCTTCGACACGGACAAACTTCCCTCGCTTTCAGCGCCAGAATCTCGTGGCATCGCGGACGTCATAAAGGTTTCGCTCGTCGCTCATCAGGCGCATGTCATTGCGGCGGAGCAAACTTGAAGAGGGTGAAGGATTTATCGGTCCAAGCCTGGTTGAACCAAGGCGAGTCCTGAATGTGAGATGCGGTGACGTACATCGTCCCATCAGGTCCCCGGGCGAGGGTATCCGGCCAGCGCAGCCGGCTGTCTTCGAGCAAAGGCGTTACCTTGCCATCGGGACTGAGGATCTTGATACCATTGTTCGCCATCGTGCTGAGATAGATGCGGTTCTGCTGGTCGATCCAAAGGCCATCCGTCGGCTCGGTCTCAGCAACTATCTCGGGGCGCACTGAACCGGGATCGGTTTCCGCCTTCTGCAGGGCCTCGGTCGAGACCCGGTACATCGTATTACCTGTCAACGCCTTCCAGTAGAGGGTCTTACCGTCAGGGGTCAGAGCGATACTATCGGCGTTGAACTGCGGTTGCCGTCCGTCCGGCCGGCGCAGTGGCTTTCCATCGGTTTCGATAATAATGTCCTTTTCGGCTTGCGTGGAGGGATCGTCGCTCAACACCCGCCACGCCTTACCAGATCCAAGATTGAGCACAACCAGGCCGCCCGGCGAGCCGGAGTCGGTGAAATAGGCGTAGGCGCCGTCAGGCGCGATGCGGACGTCGTTCAGATAGCTTGCTGGGCCAGCGATGTCCGGCGAGAAGGGATAGACCTTCTTGACGGTATCGGTCTTGAGGTCGATCTGGACCAGCTTTGGGCCGTCCTTGACTGTCTTTTCGCTGTTGGGAGCAGCTGGGTCAACGACCCATAGAAATCCCTTCTGATCGGCCACAACACTTTGCACCGTAACGAAGTGATCCTTTGGCGAAAGTTCCGACATCTTGGCGTTGCGCCAAGCGTTCCACTCGTCGTTCGGATAAGGCTTGATCGTACCGTCGCTCATCACTTCGGCGACCGACACTGGCACGTCTTCCGACCATCGCGGGAAATTCACGAAGATCCGGCCATCTTCAGATACCGTGACGCCAGTCACTTGATGGTCAAACGTTGCAACCTTCTGCAGCCGATCGTCGGTCTGGCCGGTGATCGGAGTAACCAGTTCCTTGGCTTTGTTCGTCAGCTTGTCGAGGGTTTGAGCGCTTGCGGGGTGTACAAGCGAGATCACCGCGGCTGCAACGGCTAGGCGCGAAACAAGGGGAGCTTTCGGTTCCATCATTTCCTCCTTTTCGAGAATTCGATAACAAACTTCGCTTCGACGGTGAGGTTCCGCGTATTCGCCTCATTGACTGCTCTCGAACGAGCAAGTGGAGGTGTACGACGCGTGCCAGCGAAAGCGTCTAGTCGCGCTTTAGAAAGTTTGCACAGACGGGGAACCTTCGAGCCGGGTGCTGGCTCACGCGAGCATCGGTAAGATGGACCGCCGATCTCGGTGCTGTTTCCGTCAGCCAGCATCTCACACCGAAGGTCCGCGCCTTCATTGCGTTTCTGAGGTCCTCAACGAACGACCATAAGCGATAGTGCCGGCGAAACCGTACCCTCCTGCGGAGCCTCTGAAATTTACGCGAGGTTGTCTCGGTAGAAAAGCAAGACCATGGCGAGAGTGATGAGCCCGATCGCTGTCAGGATAAGCGCCTGTCTTGACGATGCCCGGTCTCGATACAACAAGACGGTCGCGCAGGCACAGAGCGACCAGACAGCTGTGACAATCACCAACAGCCAGGAATACAAAACCGGCTAAGATCGTAGCCTCCACCGCCGATTGAAGGTCCGGAGGTCGTGTTGATCTGAGCGCCGATCAGTATAACCACGGGCACGGACAGCGCCGACAACCATACCGCTATCGTCTTGTTTTTCATTATCGGTCACCTGATTCCGCTGCGGACCGCTCGGTCAGATTCGATGCGTCTCCGTTCTGGCGGCAGATAGCTAATGTACTCGATCACCTCAAAGAGCCTGGGCGCCGAAGTACGCAAAAAAGGGCCGGAGACAATGTCTCACGGCCCAGGTTTTTCATCGACAGCGGTGGGAGGAGAACCGCGTCGGTAAGGTAAGAGTGACAGATCATGGTTAACGAACGGTAACCGTTCACCGCGCCACGGTCAGTCAAGCGGTAAATCCACGCGCAGTTGGGTTTACCGTCCGGCTATCTCTTAGGAAGTAAAACCTCCCGCTCGAAGTCGGTCACTTCATTCTCCGGACGGGCGGTCTATGCGTTCTTGCCGTTGAAGTCGTGAAAGGATCGGAACCACCGACCCAGTATGTTCGCTCGCACTCTGCGGAACTCACCAGTTGCTAGAACTCCTGTCTTGCCTGCCTGGTCTCGACCTTCCCGAATTCGTCGATTAGCGCGTCTACGAAGCTTTTTACCTTGGCGGTAGGTCGGCGCCCCACGGGGTAGATCACGTGCATTGGACGAAACGGACCCTCATGATTGGGCAGGACTTGGACAAGTCGCCCGGCAGAGATTTCCGCGTTCAGCACACTTTCCGGCCCCAACGTGATGCCATAGCCTGCGATCGAGGCATGCAACAAGGCTTTCCAGTCGTTGCTGCGGATTCTACCGCTGATGCGCACCTCCTCGCTCTTGCCGCCGCGAGTGAACTGCCAGCGGCAGGGAATCGAAGACGGCCCGTCGCCATAGGCAAGGCAATCGTGCTGCTCCAGATCCAACGGAATTCGGGGGGTGCCCCGCCGGATAAGATATTCCGGAGATGCGCAGGCAATCAGCCGATAGCGAGCAAGAGGAAGCGCGATCAACGACGGGTCTTCGACCTCGCCGATCCTTACCATTACCTCGAACCCCTCCTCCAACGGATCAACGAAACGGTCGTTGAGAGTCAGGTCTATTCGCATGTCTGGGTAGCGGTCGAGATAGCGCGTCACGAACGGCGCCAGACTATAGGCACCGAAGGTCACCGGAGCATTGACCCGCAGCACGCCTTTTGGCTGTGAACGCATATCAAGTGCAACGGATTCAGCCGCTTCGACCTCTGAAAGGAGCTGCTTGCAGCGGTCATAAAAGACCCTGCCCACGTCGGTCAAACTTTGTCGCCGGGTGGTACGGTGAAGTAAGGCCGTCCCAAGTCGGTCTTCCAGGAACACGACATGTTTGGCGACCATTTGGGGTGACATTGCCATCGCCTCTGCTGTGGCGGCAAAGGAGCCGAGCTCGGAGGCTTTTACGAAAACGGCCATGCTGGAAAGCCTATCCACGATTGCCTCCTTATGGTTGGGAATATCTGGTTAAATTCACGATTTATCCGATCGCCGCGATCAATTAAACCCTTGTTTGCGACTTCACTGGAGAAACATCATGAAAATTGGAATCATAGGGGCAGGCATGGTTGGCCGTGCCATCGGCAAGCTCGCCGTCGCTTCGGGCCACTCTGTCATGTTGAGCAATTCGCGTGGCCCTCAGACCCTGTTCAGCCTGAGCCGCAGCATCGGCTGCGAAGTCGGAACCGTCGACGAGGCCGCTGCGTTCGGCGCGCTTGTTGTCGTCGCGATTCCACTGGCAGCCTATCGGTCTATTCCAGTTGAGCCACTCGAGGGCAAACTGGTGATCGACACGAACAACTACTACCTCGAACGCGACGGCAACATCCCGGAACTGGACGCAGGCGAGACAACGACAAGCGAAATGCTGGCGCGCCACCTGCCGCGCTCACGGATCGTCAAGGCGTTCAACGCCATCGTCATGGACGATCTCGAAAAGGGTGGACGACTGGCAGGATTGTCTCAACGGCGAGCCCTGCCTCTGGCCGGCGACAATTCTGCAGACAAGGCAGTTGTCGCAGGGCTCTATGACCAGTTCGGCTTCGACGCAGTGGATGCCGGCCTCCTTGCCGAGGGGTGGCGATTGGAGCGCGACAGGCCGGTTTATTGTGTGCCGATGGATGCCGAACGTCTGAAAGAAGAGCTTGAGAAAACGATCCGCTAGTTCAGGCGCTGAAGCAGCTGAGAAGATCGCCGTCGCCGAGGTCCTGCGCTTCCGAATCCTTTGGCTCAATAAGGTCAGGCGGAAGCGTCGCCTTGATGGGATATAAACCTACGGCGGGGGTCCTACAGAAACCTATGCGTCAAGTTTCGAGAAGCTTGAAGAACCTGCCGGCGATCAGGCGGGCACCCTCGAAGATGGTCTCCTCATTGTTCTGCGGCTGAACACGCGGGTCCGCTAGAACAAGCGGCAAGTCCCTGTCGCGCGCTTCCTTGCTCGGCCATTCCGTCCACGACAGGATGACTGTTTCTCCCTCCTTGGTAGCCGCTGCCGCCTTGAAGTCGCGAAGTAGGGCATCCTGAACCTGAGCTTGGGCTCCCTCAGCGTGAAACTGCGTCCCATCGACGACTGCTTCATCCAGGACGCAATCGACGACGCCACGTGCTCCATACTCGCGGTAGACCCTGCCAATACGTTCTGAAAACGACTTATACATATCCAGTTTCGTGGTCGGCACGGGAATGAGGTAACAATCAAAATAAGACATCGCATTCTTCCTCCGGCAGTGTGGACCGTTGATATATGGCTGCCCCTGTAGCTGTTGAACGGGTGGCATTGACACAATTAATTAAGCATCTTTGGATATCCTTAAATGCAGTTATTTGGGGACCACTGTCATGGCGTCGATCCAGCATAAGATCATTGTTGCCAGCCTAGCGATTTTCGGATTAACCGCCGGTGCGACCGGTGTCGGCATCTGGTCTGCGTCCATCCTCT
>UCCS01000048.1 GCA_900470965.1 Hyphomicrobiales bacterium | reverse complement strand
GTCAAGACGACGCCGATCACTGATACAGCGTCGGCTGCGCCGACCGATACGGCGCCCGTCCCGACGGCTCGCCCGGCCGAACAGCCGGTCAATGTCGTCGGCACGGTAACCGAAAACGGCAATGTCCGCCCGACGGCTCAGCAGAAACCGACACAGGTCGCTTCCGCGCCGGCAGCAGCCGCTGCCCCGCCGGCACAGCAGGCTCCGACCGCCGCAAGCGGTGGCTACGGCATCCAGATCGCATCGCTGCCGTCAGAGGATGAAGCAAAGAAGTCCTACGCCAGCCTGTCGAAGAAGTTCGCTGGCGTACTCGGTGGCCGCGCTTACGAAATCCGCAAGGCCGATATTGCCGGCAAGGGCACTTTCTACCGCGTCCGCATCCCGGCCGGCTCGAAGGATGAAGCTGCCGCCCTTTGCGAACAGTATCGCTCCGCCGGCGGAAGCTGCCTGATCTCGCGCTGAGCTTTCTGAGTAATCTTATCGGAGCGGCGGGCTTGTCCCGCCGTTCTTTTTTGTGGGATCGCGCTTGAGCTTGCTCGCAATTCGCGGGGTGGCCCTTATGATTCGAGTATGACCGAATCAAAAGCAATGATCCTCGGCTGCAGCGGCCTCAAGCTGACCGATGAAGAGAAGGCCTTCTACAAGGCTGAACGTCCCTGGGGCTTCATCCTCTTCGGACGAAATATTTCCGGGCCACAGCAAATCAGCGATCTCGTTGCCGAGCTGCGCCACTGCGTCGGTTGGCACGCGCCCGTGCTGATCGATCAGGAAGGTGGCCGCGTTCAGCGCATCCGTCCGCCGATCCTGCAGCATTATCCGCCGGGGCAGGCGCTTGGCGATCTCTATCGCTGCGACCGGGCGCTTGGGCTGCGCGCCGCCTGGCTGATGTCGCGCCTGCATGCCTTCGATCTCCAGAGGTTTGGCATCAATGTCGATTGCCTGCCGGTATTGGACGTACCGGTCGAAGGCAGCAGCGACGTTATCGGCAACAGGGCTTATGGCGGCGATCCCGTCACCGTCACGGAAATGGGGCGGGCTGCCGCCGCGGGGCTGAAAGCCGGCGGCCTGCTGCCGGTCATGAAGCACATGCCGGGGCATGGGCGCGGTTTTGCGGATTCGCATCTGGAGCTGCCCGTCGTAACGGTGTCGCGCGAGGAGCTGGAAGCCCACGACTTCCCGCCCTTCGTTGCCATGAAGGACGAATTGATGGCGATGACCTGCCATGTCGTCTTCACTGCCATCGACCCGGATAATCCGGCGACCACCTCCCGCAAGGTGATCGATGAGGTGATCCGCACCGAGATCGGCTTCAAGGGACTGCTGCTGTCGGACGATACCTCGATGAACGCGCTTGCCGGTACGATTGGCGAACGAGCGGCGAATATCATTGCAGGCGGCTGTGATATCGTGCTGCACTGCAACGGCCATATGGACGAGATGCGCGAGGTCGTGGCAAATGTTCCGCTGCTGACAGGTCTTGCGCGCGAGCGGGCACGACTGGTCGAGGAAGGTTTCCCGACGGCCGATGCTACGGACGAGGCAGCGATAAGAGCAGAATTCGACGCGATGTTTGCGACAGCGTGAGCAGGGGCCTGAAAGGCAGGATAGGGTGAACACGATCAAGGGCACGGAGCGGTCTCAGGCGGCGGCAACGCCGATGGACAAGCTGTGGCAGGAGAATGGCGCCGAGCGCGCTACTCATGAGCCGGCACTCGTCATCGACGTCGCCGGCTTCGAAGGCCCGCTCGATCTCCTGCTTTATCTGGCTCGCAACCAGAAGGTCGATCTGTCGCGCATTTCCGTCCTGGCCCTTGCAGAGCAGTATCTGCAGTTCGTCGAAAGCGCGCGGCGTATCCGCATCGAGCTCGCCGCCGATTATCTGGTCATGGCGGCTTGGCTCGCTTACCTGAAATCGCGACTGCTGATCCCCCAGCAGGTGAAGGACGACGGCCCTTCGGGTGAGGAGATGGCTGCAACGCTCGCCTTCCGCCTGAAGCGGTTGGAAGCGATGCGCCAGGTGGCCGACGGTCTTGTCAACCGCAACCGGCTCGGCCGGGATATTTTTGTCCGCGGCGCGCCGGAGCATATCCCGGATCGCCAGCAGTCCGATTATGTTGCCAATCTCTACGACCTCTTGAGCGCCTATGCGGCGTTGCGCCAGCGCCACGCGATCACCCAGGTGACGATCGAGCGCCGCAATGTCTGGTCGCTTACCGATGCCCGTGAACTGCTGACCCAGTTGATCGGCGACATCGTCGACTGGACAGCGCTCGAACAATATCTGCTGCGTTATCTCGCCAGTCCCGCCGAGCGCGTCACTGCCGTAGCCAGCGCATTTGCCGCCTCGCTGGAGCTGGTGCGCGAAGGGAAGCTCGAAATACGCCAGGACGGCGCCTTCCAGCCGATCTATATGCGCCGCGGCCCGAAACATGCCACCTTGCAAGTGGTCGAACAGGAGCAGTCGGATTGATCGACGCGCAAGACGATGACTTTGAAGGCGAAGACGGGGAAGGCGAGGGCATTGTCCGCGATCTGCAGGCTGAAATAGAGGCTGAGCGCATAGCTGAAGCGTTGGTTTTCGCCTCCGCCCAGCCGGTATCCGAAGGCTTCATCACCGAACGTCTGCCAAAGGGATTTAACGCGCATGAGATCATGCTGCGCCTGAAGGAGCAGTACGCGCCGCGTGGCGTCAATCTTGTGCAAGTCGACAGCGCCTGGGCCTTCCGCACGGCGGCAGATCTTTCCTTCGTCATCCGCCGCGACGAGAACGAGGTCAAGAAACTCTCTCGCGCAGCACTCGAAGTGCTTGCGATCATTGCCTATCACCAGCCGGTGACGCGCGCCGAGATCGAAGACATCAGAGGTGTCCAGACCTCCCGCGGCACTCTCGACGTTCTCATGGAGGCGGGCTGGGTGCGTTTCCGCGGCCGCCGCCGCACGCCGGGCCGGCCTGTTACGCTCGGCACGACGCGAGATTTTCTCGACCATTTCGGCCTTGAGGAATTGCGCGACCTGCCGGGCCTCGAAGAGCTGAAGGGTGCCGGCCTCCTGTCCGGCCGCATCCCCGCCAATTTCAATATTCCTTCGCCCCTCATGAACGACGAACTGACCGAGGATGAGGATCCGATCACCCAGATGGATCTCGAGGAACTCGGACTGCTGGCCCCCGGCGGCGCGTCCGAGGAATAACGAAGCTTGGTCTTGCTTTTGCCACGCCCGCGCAAAACAATGTCAATCACGACTTTTCGATGGATGAATGACTTGTCACAAAGGCCGATACCGTGACATTAAGCTCAATCCAGAAGGATTGATGTTGGAAACCGTATTGGAAATTCTTACATCGAGGGAACATCGCAACAGGGAGTATGGGTAATGGGTTCTTTTAGCATGTGGCACTGGCTGATCGTTCTGGCCATCGTGCTTTTGTTGTTCGGTCGCGGCAAGATCCCGGAACTGATGGGCGACGTTGCCAAGGGCATCAAGAGCTTCAAGAAGGGCATGACGGACGAAGACGCGCCGGAAGCAGCAAAGACCGTCGATCACAAGGCCGACGAAACGAAGTAATCACGTACGGGAAAGGGCGCTGCCCCCGCGCCGCCCGTTCAGGAGCCTTGCATGTTCGATATTGGCTGGACCGAACTTTTGGTTATCGCGGTCGTTCTGATCGTGGTTGTCGGTCCCAAGGATCTGCCACCGATGCTGCGCGCTTTCGGCAAGATGACGGCACGCGCCCGCAAGGTCGCGGGCGAGTTTCGTGCCCAGTTCGATGAAGCGCTTCGCGAAGCCGAGCTTGACGAAGTGCGTAGCACGATCAGCGACGCCCAGAAACTCAACCCGGTCAACAGCCTGCGCGAGGCGATGAACCCGCTGCGCCAGATGGGCAACGAGATCAAAGCCGACCTGCAGAATTCGACGAAGGTCGAGAAGCCGGCAGAACAGCGCCCGCTAGAGCAGGGCGCCGAGACTGCGACGGAAGTGCCGCCTGCGGAAGTTTCTGTGCCGGCGCCGTCCATGAGCCTGCCGGAAACTCCACCAGTCGTTCCTGCGCCGCAGCCGGTCGCTGCCGCCACCGTTGTTCCGGTCGCCGTGGCCGAAAAGCCGAAGGCCGTGCGCAAGCCGCGCGTGAAGGCTGCAGACAAGGCTGATGCCGTTGCATTAGTCGCGGCACCGGTCGAGAAGCCGAAGCGCGCTGCCGCTACAAAGAAGCCGGTCGCTGTCGCAAAGCCGGCCTCCAAAAAGAAGAAGGATGAGGCATGAGCGGTGATACACAAGACAAGCCGCAGCCGTTGATCGAGCACCTTATGGAGCTGCGCACGCGGCTGATCTGGTCGATTGCCGCCTTCTTCATCGCCTTCATCGGGTGCTTCATTTTCGCCAAGCACATCTTCAATTACCTCGTCTATCCCTACAAGCTTGCTGTCAGCTGGGCCCATCTCGATGTCGAGAAGGCGCAGCTGATCTATACGGCGCCGCAGGAATTCTTCTTCACACAGGTCAAGGTCGCCATGTTCGGCGGTCTTGTGATCGCCTTCCCGATCATCGCCGCGCAGATCTACAAGTTCGTCGCTCCCGGCCTCTACAAGAACGAACGCCAGGCTTTCCTGCCGTTCCTGATCGCATCGCCGATCCTGTTCCTCATGGGTGGCGCGCTGGTCTATTTCTTCTTCACGCCGATGGTCATGTGGTTCTTTCTGTCGATGCAGCAGGCGCCGGGCCATGACGAAGTGGCGATCTCGCTCCTGCCGAAGGTCTCGGAATATCTGAGCCTGATCATGACGCTGGTCTTCTCCTTCGGCCTTGTCTTCCAGCTGCCGGTCATCACCACGCTTCTGGCCCGCGTCGGTCTTCTGACGTCGCAATGGCTCGCCGAAAAGCGCAAGTTTGCGATCGTGCTTGCCTTCGTCGTGGCGGCGGTGCTGACGCCGCCCGATCCCATGTCCCAGATCGGCCTTGCGCTGCCGACGATCCTTCTCTACGAGATTTCCATCTACGCGGCACGACTCGTGGAGCGTCAGCGTTCCAAACAGGCGCTTGAAGAGGCCAGCGAATCCTCTGACGTCGCCAAGACGGACAGCGTCTGAGCGCATCAGGACATTTCACTGAGTTCTGCCGTTTCCCATCCGGTCGGGGTTTTCTCCGACCGGTTCATTCCTGTTGAAACGATCTGGAACGACGATGCTCGATATCAAATGGATCCGTGAGAATCCCGAGGCCCTCGATGCCGCCCTTGCAAAGCGCGGAGCGGAGCCTCAGTCGCAATCTCTCATCGCCCTTGACGAGAAGCGCCGCTCCGCCGTGCAGAAGGCGCAGGATCTGCTGTCCCGCCGCAACACCGCCTCCAAGGAGATCGGTGCGGCCATGGCGCAGAAGAACGCCGAGCTTGCCGACAAGCTGAAGGGCGAGGTCGCCGAGATCAAGGAAACGCTGCCGGCTGCCGAAGAGGAAGAGCGTGCACTTTCCGCCGAGCTCAACGACCAGCTTTCGCGCATCCCGAACGTGCCGCTCGATGAGGTGCCTGTCGGCAAGGACGAGCACGACAATGTCGTGACGCGTATCGTCGGCGAAAGGCCGCGCTGGAACCACGCGCCGAAGGAGCATTTCGAAATCGGCGAAGCCCTCGGCTATATGGATTTCGAACGGGCCACCAAGCTCTCCGGTTCGCGCTTCACGGTGTTGACCGGCCCGCTCGCCAAGCTGGAACGCGCGCTCGGCCAGTTCATGATCGACCTCCACACGACCGAACACGGCTATACCGAAGTGTCTTCGCCGTTGATGGTGCGGGGCGAGGCACTGTTCGGCACCGGCAACCTGCCGAAGTTCGAGGAAGATCTCTTCAAGACGACGGATGGTCGTTACCTCATCCCGACCGCGGAAGTGACGCTGACCAACCTGGTTCGTGAAGAAATCCTCGATCAGGAAAAGCTGCCGCTGCGCTTCACTGCTCTTACGCCATCCTTCCGTTCGGAGGCGGGATCTGCCGGCCGCGATACCCGTGGCATGCTGCGCCAGCACCAGTTCTGGAAGTGCGAGCTGGTCTCGATCACCGACGCCGAGAGCTCGCTCGCCGAACATGAGCGCATGACGGCCTGCGCCGAAGAAGTGTTGAAGCGCCTGGGTCTGCATTTCCGCACGATGACGCTTTGCACAGGCGACATGGGCTTCGGCTCGCGCAAGACCTATGACCTCGAAGTCTGGCTGCCGGGTCAGAACACTTTCCGCGAGATCTCGTCCTGCTCTGTCTGCGGCGATTTCCAGGCGCGGCGCATGAACGCCCGCTATCGTGGCAAGGACAACAAGGCGACGAAGTTCGTTCATACGCTGAACGGCTCCGGTACGGCTGTCGGCCGCTGCCTGATCGCGGTCTTGGAAAATTATCTGAACGAGGATGGTTCGGTCACGATTCCGGACGTTTTGCAGCCCTATATGGGCGGCCTGACGAAGATCGAACGGGCGGCTTGAGACCATGCGCATCCTGCTGACGAATGACGACGGTATCCATGCCGAGGGCTTGGGTGCGCTGGAACGGATCGCAAGGGCGCTTTCTGACGATGTCTGGATTGTCGCCCCCGAAACCGACCAGAGCGGCCTTGCGCATTCGCTCAGCCTTTCGGAGCCGTTGCGGCTCCGGAAGATTTCCGACAAACACTATGCGCTCCGCGGCACGCCGACCGATTGCGTCATCATGGGCATCAAGCAGGTGCTGGATATCAAGCCGGACCTCGTTTTGTCCGGCGTGAACTCCGGCTCCAACGTCGCCGACGACGTGACCTATTCCGGCACCATCGCCGGCGCCATCGAAGGCACGATGCAGGGCGTGCGCTCCTTCGCCCTCAGTCAGGCCTATATCTATGATGACGGTGCCCGCATCCTGCCCTGGGAGGTGTGCGAGGCTCACGCTCCGGCGATGCTCGAAAAGCTGATGACGGTCGATCTTCCTGAAGGCACCTTCCTGAACCTCAACTTCCCCAACTGTCGTCCCGATGAAGTCGAGGGCGTTGAAGTGACCGCGCAAGGCAAGCTTGCCTTCAACCTGCAGGTCGATGCGCGCACGGATGGTCGTGGCTTCCCCTATTACTGGCTGAAATTCGGCGAACGCGCCGGCGCCTTTACCGAGGGTAGCGATATTCACGCCCTCAAGCATAATAAGATTTCGGTAACACCTTTGAAACTTGATCTGACCGATTATTCCGTGACGGACCGCGTGGCGCGGGCCCTCGGACGCGGAGTAAAGGGTTGACGGCAAAACTGGCCGAGAAGGAAGGCTTCGCAGCGCTGGTCTTGAGATTGCGCGCGGAAGGCATTTCCGACATCGATTTGCTGACGGCTGTCGAGCAGACGCCGCGCTCGCTTTTCGTCCCGCCGCAATTTACCGAGAACGCCTATTCCAGCCGCACGATCCCGATCGAGTGCGGCTCATTTCTGGAGGGCGTCGATTTCGCCGTCCGTCTTTTGCATCACCTGAAGGTCCGCCCCGGTCAGCGCGTACTCGAGATCGGCACGGGCAGCGGCTTTACCGCGGCGGTTATCGGTCGCATTGCAGAACGCGTGCTGACGGTCGATCGCTACAAGACGCTGACGCTTTCGGCCCAGCGCCGCATGGAAAAGCTCAGCCTGCGCAGCGTCATCATCCGCCAGGCCGATGGCAGCGGCGGCATGCAGGGCGAGGGCACTTTTGACCGCATCCTCGTTACGGCCGCTTTCAATTCCATGCCGCGCTTCTATGCCGATCAGCTGGTGTCCGGCGGTTCCATGATTGCGCCGCTGATGATCTCCGAGAATGAATGCCGCATGGTGCGGCTGACAAAGACCGGCAGCCGCTTCGAGCGGGAAGAGCTCTTCGACGCTCCCTATCTGCCGATTGTTCCAAGGCTTGCTTCGCAGCTCTAGACCGGCAGCCCGCAAGGCCCGGCGGGCTATGATTTTTCGCCCGCAAACTTATGGTTATCAAGTTCTCAAAAATATAGCACTGATTCCAGCGCCTTAACCGCATGGTAACACTAACGCGCTTTAATAGATTCACAAATGGTTGCGTTCTAAGTGGGTCGAGTCATGCGTTTCAGTCTTTCGCCGAAGTTCGGGAAATCGGCCGGCAATTTTCTGGTCGTCGCCTTGCTGGCGAGTGCAGCAACAGGCTGCAGCTCCGATGTAACACGTTTCGGCAATCTGTTTTCTTCCTCCGGGCAGGATCAGATGACGACGAATTCGATCCCGCGCAGGGGTTTCAACGGGCCGCAGGGCGACCCGGTGCCGCGCGCCGATCTTGGTGGTTCGGCCATGCAGCCGTCTTACGCTCAGAATAATACGATGAGCCAGCCCTATCCGGGCCGCCCGAGCTATGATCCGGTTGCCACATCCGGCTCCGCCGCACGGATGGCATCCGCACCGGTTTCCGTTCAGCGCACCGAACTCGCGCCGCCGAGCGCAGGGTCCGTTTCTCCCCGTCAGCGGGAAAGAGACGTTGCGCTTGCCCAGCCGTTTCCAGCCGCTCCGAAGCCCGATCGCATCGCTCCGGCGGGCATGAATGCGCCGAGAGTTACTCCCGATACGCTGACGACGGGCACGACGCCGAAGGTTTCGGGCTGGTCGGGGACCAATGCTCCGTCGGTCACGCTGCGTCCGGGTGAAAACATCGCTGTCCTTTCCCGCCGCTACGGCGTTCCGGAAAAGGAAATCCTGCGTGTCAACAATCTGAAGACGGCTTCAGCTGCGCAGCCCGGCCAGGCGATCCTCATCCCGACCTTCAACGGCGGCAACAATGCTGCCAAGGCTGCAGCTCAGTCCGCCGACCTTTCCAAGCCTGGCGACCTGCCGCAGCCGACGAAGGGCCAGGAGCAGAAGGTTGCTGTCGTTCCGGGTGCCAATTCGGCTCGCGACAAGACTGTCGCGAGTGCAGATCCAACGGGCAAAGCTCCTCCGGCAGGCGGCAAGAATCCGAATGGTGCCGCGGGAACCTACACAGTCAAGCAGGGTGACTCGCTAGCCAAGATCGCCAAGGCGACGGGCGCCAACATCGACGATATCAAGGCAGCCAACAATCTGTCGGCGAGCTCGATCCGCATCGGCCAGGAGTTGAAGATCCCGAACGGCGGAGCTTCTGCCGACACGATCAAGACGGCCTCCATCCCGGCGCAGAAGGTCGAGCAGGTCAAGCCTGCCCAGCCGGCGAGCGCCCCGGTCCAGACGGCCTCCGCGCAGCCGGCGCCCTACAAGGCCCCTGCCGCCACGCAGACAGTCGATGACGTCGAGAAGAAGTCCGATGTCAGCGCTGCTGCTCCTGAAGCCACCGGCATCGGCAAATATCGCTGGCCGGTTCGCGGCCAGGTGATCGCTGCCTATGGCGCCAACGTCAACGGCAGCCGCAATGATGGCATCGATATCTCGGTTCCGCAGGGGACTGCGATCAAGGCTGCCGAAAACGGCGTTGTCATCTATGCCGGTAACGGCCTGAAGGAACTCGGCAACACGGTTCTCGTCCGTCACGACGACGGCACCGTCACCGTCTACGGCAATGCCGATACGCTGAGCGTTACCCGCGGCCAGAAGATCCAGCGTGGCCAGACGGTCGCCATGTCGGGCATGAGCGGCAACGTCAAGCAGCCGCAGGTTCACTTTGAGGTTCGCAAGGATGCGTCCCCGGTCAACCCCATGACATTTCTTGAATAGGTGAGATTTCTGAGCAGGTAGAGCGTCTCAGGAAAGTGCAAAAGCCCGGCCAGCAGCCGGGCTTTTGTCGTTTTAGGCGTGTCGCCCAAAGTCCGCAGTGATTTTGCTAGAACGACACGCGTGAGGAAATGCTCAAGCGCGGTCGAGATGGACGCGCATGCGGCCGGCCAGATCCTGGATATATTGCCAGGCAACGCGACCGGAGCGGGCGCCGCGGGTCGTTGCCCATTCCAGCGCCTCGGCATGCATCCTCTCGCGCTCAAGGCCGAGCTTGAAGTGTTCGGCGTAGCCGTCGATCATCGTCAGATAATCTTCCTGGCTGCATTTGTGGAAGCCGAGCCACAGGCCGAAGCGGTCCGAGAGTGACACCTTCTCCTCGACGGCTTCGGACGGATTGATTGCCGTCGACTGCTCGTTTTCCATCATGTGGCGCGGCAGCAGGTGGCGCCGGTTGGACGTGGCATAGAACAGCACATTGTCCGGCCGCCCTTCCACGCCCCCATCGAGCGCCGCCTTGAGCGACTTATAGGCGGTATCATCGTGGTCGAAGGAGAGGTCGTCGCAGAAGACGATAACGCGATGCGGCGTATCCTTGAGGAGGTCGAGGAGCGTCGGCAGGCTGGCAATGTCTTCGCGATGCACTTCGACGAGTTTCAACGATACGCTGCTCTCGCGGCGCACATCTTCATGCACGGCCTTGACCAGCGAGGACTTGCCCATGCCACGCGCGCCCCAGAGCAGCACGTTGTTGGCTGCATAGCCCTCGGCAAAACGCACGGTGTTTTCGTGCAGGATGTCGCGCACGTGATCGACGCCACGGATAAGCTTTAGCGCCACGCGATTGGGACGCCTGACGGGCTGCAGATAATGGCGCGCAGGGGACCAGACGAAACAGTCAGCGGCGTTCCAGTCATTGGCAGCGGGCGCCGGTCCCGCCAGCCGTTCGACCGCATCCGCAAGCCTCTTCAGCTCCTGAAGCAGAACACTATTGATTTCTTCGGCCATCGGGTGCCTCCTTCATAGATTGCAGCGATAATCCGCTTTCGCTTTTTTGATGCCGGGTAGCATGGCCTTTCCACAGCGGAAAGGTTATGAGGCAGCGGAATCGGTACGCTTTCCGGCTGTTTTTGTTGCATTCATAAAGGCTGCAACTATAGTCCGGCGACTTGAAAAGAGAGGCGGGGTTCCGCCGCCCATAGCCTGAGGAGCTTAGCATGTTTATCACCCCGGCATTTGCCCAGAGCGCAACTGACGCCACGAGTGCTTTCGGCGGCTCAGGCCTCGAAATGATCATCCTGTTCGTGCCGCTGATGGTGGTCTGGTATTTCCTGCTCATCCGCCCGCAGCGCGCGCAGGCCAAGAAGCGTGAGGAGACCTTGAAGGCGATCCGTCGCGGCGACCAGATCGTTACCGGCGGCGGCCTCGTTGGCAAGGTTACGAAGGTTGTCGACGAGAAGGAAGTCGAAGTCGAAATCGCCGAAGGCGTGCGCGTGCGCATCGTCCGCACCGGCATTTCCGAAGTCCGCGTGAAGGGCGAACCGGTCAAGGCCGACGCTGCATAACATGCGATAGCAACACCCGCCGGATCGGAAGATAGTCGAGAGAATGCACCATTTTTCCCGCTTTAAGACACTTCTGATCTGGTTGGTCGCGATTGTCGCAGTTATCGTCGCTGCGCCCAATCTCCTGAGCCAGGCGCAGCTCTCTTCCTTGCCAAGCTGGATTCGGCAGGATCGCGTCACCCTCGGTCTCGATCTGCAGGGCGGCTCTCATATCGTACTCCGCCTCGAACGCTCCGACATTATCCGGGGCCGGCTCGAGGCAACGGTTGCCAGCGTTCGTGATGCGCTTCGTAGAGCCGGCATCCGCTATACGGGGCTTACCGGAACTGCACAGACGGTGACGGTCAAGGTTACCGATACGGCGCAGCTTCAGGCCGCAGCCGATCTCCTGAAATCACTGACCTCAGCTAATGTCTCGCTGCAGCAGAGCAATGACGGCCAGTTGACGCTGCAGATCTCCGACAAGGCGATCGATGCCGATACGGTTGCTGCGCAGACCCGCTCGCTCGATATTGTCGCCCGCCGCATCGCCGGTTTCGGCAAAGAGAATTTCACTGTTCGTCCTGACGGGGACGATCGTATCGCGGTACAGGTTCTAGGCTCCGTCGATGCCGAACGGCTGAAGAACCTGCTGAACGAACCCGCCGCGCTCTCCTTCCACCTCATTGATGAGAGCATGACCGGCCAGCAGCCGCTTGCCGGCCGCTGGCCCGCGACATCGCAGGTGCTTTATTCGCTGGATGATCCGCCGGTTCCCTATCTCGTCGATCGCACGGCGATAGCGACAGGCGCTGATTTTGCCGAAGTCGATACGAAGACCGATCCGCAAACGCAGGACAGCGCCATTGTCTACCGGCTGAATGCCGAGACGGCAAAGCGTCTGGCGCAGGCAACGACCGCCAATGTGGGAAAACATCTTGCCATCGTCTTTGATGATCAAGTCATGGCGAACCCGGTCATCGAAGCGCCGATCACAGATGGTAGCGGCGAGATATCAGCCAATTTCTCCGAAGAGGGCGTTCAGGATCTGGCCGTCATGTTGCGGGCCGGCGCACTGCCTGCGACGCTGACATCAGTGGAAGAGCGCACCGTCAGCCCGGTCTTCGGCTCGGAATCCGTTTTCTCCGGTCTTGTCGCCGGCATTGTCGCTGTCGTGCTCGTCGCAACGCTGATGATCGCGCTCTACCGGATGCTCGGCATCATCGCCGTCGTGTCGCTGGCCTTCAATCTGGTGCTGATCGTCGCAGTGTTGAGCCTTGCGGGTGCGATATTGACGCTTCCAGGCATTGCAGGCCTCGTGCTGATCGTCGGCATGGCCGTTGATTCCAATGTGCTGATCTATGAGCGCATCCGCGAAGAGGAGAGAGTGCCGCATACCACCTTCGCCCAGGCGGTCGAGCGTGGCTTCTCGCGGGCTTTCGCTACCATCGTCGATGCCAACGTCACGATCTTCATCGCCGCTGTCATTCTCTTCTTTGTCGGCAGCGAATCCATTCGCGGCTTTGCCGTGACGCTGGCCGTCGGCATCCTCACGACCATCCTGACGGCCTTCACGCTGACGCGCGGCTTCGTGGTTGCCTGGCTTGCAAGACGCCATCCTCGCCATCTGCCGAAGAGCGCGCTGACCGGCCTCTTCGAGCATGCCAATATCCGCTTCATGGGTATTCGCCGCTATGTCTTTACGGCATCGGCAGCACTTTGCATCGCCGCCATGCTCGCCTTCGCAACGGTAGGCCTGCAGCTCGGCATCGACTTTACCGGCGGTTCATTGGTCGAGGTCAAGGCGAAGCAGGGCAATGCCGATATTGCCGATCTCAGCGCCCGTCTCAACGAACTGAACCTCGGACCGGTGCGCGTTGAGCGCATCGGCGATGCCACCAACGCCCTGATCCGTGTTGGCTCGCAGGATGGCGGCGAAAATGCCGAGCAGTCGGTCGCAACATTCATTCGCGGCGAACTGGCCGAGGACTACGATTTCCGCCGTGTCGAGGTTGTCGGCCCGGCTGTCTCCGGCGAACTGACGATGCTGGCGACGATTGGCATCCTTGCTTCGCTATTCGCCATCCTCGTCTATATCTGGATCCGCTTCGAGTGGCAGTTTGCGGTCGGCGCAATTGTTGCGACGCTGCACGACGTCATCATCATGCTCGGCCTCTTCGTGCTGACCGGTATGGAATTCAATCTGACGAGCGTCGCAGCACTCCTGACCGTCGTCGGCTATTCGCTGAATGATACCGTCGTCGTTTATGACCGCATGCGCGAAAACCTCAAGCGCTACAGGAAGATGCCACTGCCGATCCTAATCGATGCGGCAATCAACCAGACACTCTCGCGCACCATTCTGACGGCGGCCACGACACTGCTTGCGCTCTTTGCACTCTATATTTTCGGCGGCGCCGTCATCCGCTCCTTCACTTTCACCATGCTCTTCGGCGTTGCGCTCGGAACATTCTCCTCCATCTATATAGCCGCGCCCGTTCTCATCATCTTCCGGCTGCGCCGGGAGAGCGGTGGCGAGGACGAGGGCGATATCAGCATGAAATCCGGCAAGCCGGCGGTATAGATACATGGCAAAAGGCATTGAAATCCGCGACGCCCATTTCCCGGGCCGCGCTCCCATCGACACCTATGGCAATGGCGGCTTCCGCTTTGCGGATATGTCGCATCGCGGCTCCATCCTCTGCCTGCCATCGGGCATCCACGGCTGGGATATGGACATGACGAAGCCGCTGTCGGTGGAAAATTTCCGCCGTGTGCTTGATGAAGCCGCCGATATCGAAGTGCTGCTCGTCGGCACGGGCACGGAGCTTCGCCGCCTGCCCCAGGAGTTGCGTGCTGCTCTCAAGGCACGGGGTATCTCTTCCGATCCAATGAGCACGGGTGCTGCCGTGCGCACCTTCAACATCATGCTCTCCGAACAGCGCGCCGTCGCCGCCGCCCTGATTGCGGTTTGAACATGGCCGATCCGAAGACGAACCAGGAGATCAGCCTGGCGATGCTGCGCGACATCGATCGCGATCGCTACCTCGCCTGCCTGCTGTCGCCTGATGACAAGCGCGGTGCGCTCGCCGCCCTCTATGCCTTCAACGCCGAACTCGCGCGTATCCGCGACCTCGTGCACGAGCCGCTGCCCGGCGAGATCCGCATGCAATATTGGCGCGACCTTCTGGAAGGCAATGCACATGGTTCGACCGAGGCCAATCCGCTCGCGGCAGCCCTTCTTTCGGCCGTCGAGACGCACCGGCTTCCACGCCAGACGCTCGTCAATATGATAGAGGCGCGAATATTCGATCTCTACGACGACCCGATGGAAAGTCGAACCGTGCTGGAAGGCTATGCAGGCGAAACAGCCTCAGCACTTATCCAGCTTGCAGGCCTCATCCTTTCCCCGGAAGAGGCGATGAAATCTGCAGATGCGGCCGGTCATGCCGGCGTGGCGCAGGCCATTTCCGGCATGCTGTTGCTGATGCCGCTCCATCAACGCCGTGGCCAGGTCTATATCCCGCTCGAAATTCTCTCGGCGACGGGCCTCGACCGGGAGACCTTCCTGGCTGGTGCGGACAAGCCGCGCATCTCTGCAGCCATCGAAGCGTTTGCCGGGCTCGGCCGCGATCACCTTGCCAAGGCGAGGGCGTCTGCCCTGCCGCCATCTGTGCTGCCCGCCTTCCTGCCGGTTGCGCTTGCGGAACCGGTGCTGGTGAAGGCACAGAAGCGCGGTGCGGCTGTTCTGGAAACCTCGCTGCAAGAGCCGCAATGGCGCCGTCAGATGCGCATGGCATTTGCCGGCATGCGCAAGAAAATCTGACAACGGTCAAACTCGCGCAAGTCTCGCGCGTTATGTCAGGCATAACCCCATTCTAAACGGAGAATCCGCGTGGGCATTATCGTCTGGTGCGTTCTTTTCGCCATCGTCATCTTCTTCGCCTTCGTGGCTACGCGCATGGCTGCTCAGAACAAGGAAGATGGCCTGCATGACACGGGCCTTGCCATCATCGAGTTTGGGCGCGCATTCCCCAATGAAGCGATCCGCCAGCTTCAGGCGACCGTTGACGGTCAGGCCGTCTTCGTGCGTCTGCATGACAACAAGGCCGGCTTCATGCGCAACATGTCGCGCCACTTCGCCTCCCATCTGATCGAGCCCGGTACTGTGCGGGTTTTGGCTTCTGAAACCGGCAGGGGGCTGAGCATCGAATTTATCAATGCGCCCCATCACAACGGCACTTACGAGTTTGCTTCGGCTAAGGAGGCGTCGGAAGTGTCGCTCTGGCTGCTCGGCAACTATATCGCCGAGCCGGATAAGGAATTGCCTGCGCCGAATTCGTCCGCCGCAAACGGCCATTAGTCAAAACAAAACATAGGGCATTCCCGTAAACCGAAGAAAAACGGAAATGCCCGATCTCAGGCGCTTTCGGCGAGCTTGAGGTCCTGACCCAGCCACGCGGCGCAATCTGCAAGCGCCCGTTTGGCAATCAATTGCCGCTTCATGACCGTCTTGTCCTTGCCACGGAAGCGCTTGACCCCTTCAGGCTTGACGATAGAGCCGGGCTGAAGCTCCGGAAACAGGCCGAAATTGATGTTCATCGGCTGGAATGAGCGTTTGCCGGGCTCCTCATCGGTGACGATATGGCCGCCGGTGATGTGGCCGAGCAGCGAGCCGAGCGCCGTTGTTGCTGGAGGAGGCGAAACTGGCTCTCCCTTGCGTTCCGCGGCGGCAAAGCGGCCGGCCAGCAGGCCCACGCTTGCGCTTTCCACATAACCTTCGCAACCGGTGATCTGGCCGGCAAAACGCAGGCCCGGCCGCGACTTCAGAGTCAGCGACGGATCGAGCAGGGTGGGCGAGTTGATGTAGGTGTTGCGGTGCAGGCCGCCGAGCCGGGCGAATTCGGCATTCTCAAGCCCTGGGATCATACGGAAGATATCGGCTTGCGCGCCATATTTCAGCTTCGTCTGGAAGCCGACCATGTTGTAGAGCGTGCCGAGCGCATTGTCCTGACGAAGCTGCACGACGGCATAGGCCTTCACGGTCGGATTATGCGCATTGGTGAGGCCCATCGGCTTCATAGGCCCATGGCGCAGCGTCTCGCGCCCGCGCTCGGCCATGACCTCGATCGGCAGGCAGCCGTCAAAATAGGGCGTGCCCTCCCACTCCTTGAATCCAACAGTGTCGCCGGCAATAAGGGCATCGACGAAGGCATTGTACTGCTCTTCGGTCATCGGGCAGTTGATATAGTCCTTGCCGGTACCGCCGGGACCGACCTTGTCATAACGCGACTGATACCAGCAGATATCCATGTCGATGCTGTCGCGATAGACGATCGGCGCGATGGCATCGAAGAAGGCAAGAGAATCCTCACCCGTTTCCGCCTGGATGGCGCTCGCAAGCGACGGGGCCGTCAGCGGACCGGTGGCGATAACAGCCAAATCCCATTCCTTCGGCGGCAGGCCGGAGATTTCCTCGCGCACGACCGTGATCAGCGGATGCTCGTGGATTGCCTTGGTTACGGCATCTGAGAAGCCATCGCGGTCGACTGCCAGCGCGCCACCTGCCGGCACCTGATGTTTGTCGGCCGATGCCATGATCAGTGAACCGGCCATGCGCATTTCCGCATGGATGACGCCAACGGCATTGCTGGTGGCATCGTCCGAGCGGAAGGAGTTGGAGCAGACAAGCTCGGCAAGTCCATCGGTCCTGTGCGCATCCGTGCCGCGCACGCCGCGCATTTCATGCAGGATCACAGGAACGCCAGCATTGGCGATCTGCCACGCAGCTTCAGAGCCGGCCAGTCCGCCGCCGATGACATGGATAGGGGAGTATGAGGAGTTCTTGGTCATTGGCGGCTGATATCACGGCGGGGAACGCGATCCAACAGCAGAATCGAAACGGCGCCTTCCGGCGCCGCAAGGTAACTAGCTCTGCTCTCGTGTTCCGGGCGATGCCTCGCGCTGGTCGGCATCCTCCAGATCGGTGTCCACGATATAGACGTCACTATGTTCCCTTGCCGCTTCACGTTGCGCAGCAAGGTTAGGAACGTCGTCCGCAGTTGTTTCCGGCGCATGTTCGTTGAGCGTATCGATTCCGCCCTTTGGCGACCGGGTACTCTTATTTGGTTTTTCGGGGAGGGTCCTGGTCATCATCTCACCTCCAGAAGCGGTCCGGCGCGGCGGATTGGCGCCCAAGCAGATAGCCGATGCTGAAGGCGAGGACGCCGATACCGACGACGACAGAGCTTGCCATCTGAGGGTGATCGGCAGCGCCTGTCGCAACGGCCCGCACCTCACGCCTGACAGCGGAGGCGGTATCCGAAGCAGCCTTGCGGATGCCCTCGGGCTTGTTGGCGGGTCGCCCGGTGAAGCCTGCATTGAGTTGGTTTGCCATGGGATGGTCTCCTTTCGTCAAGGAGAACTGCCGGAAAGCCCCAGGGTTCCGATAAGGCGAGGCAAAGCCAAAAACGAAAACGGCGCCTGATGGCGCCGTCTTGGGGAATGGTGCTCGCTATATTAGCGGAACGAGCGGGATGCGATGCTGCGGATGTCGTAACGGCTGACGCCGATATCGGACAGGGTCTGGTTGGACAGGTTGCCCAGTTCGTTGAGCGTGCGGCGGTAGCTAATCCAGCTCTTTGCAATGCGGATCGGGTTCATGATCTTTTCCTCGGATGTCTTGCGCGACCGGCGGGATCGCCGTGTCTGCGGTTGACATCTATATAGTGGAGATCCCTGATATTGTGCAGTGCAAATAAAAGGCGTCTGCTATGCAATTGTGCAATCTGATGCCCGCTAATTATGCAGAGCGCGTTTTTTGAGCAGGCCAGGAATTAACACTTCCGCAACTTTTGCGGCAGTCTGGCCCGATAGGCAAAAAGAAAACGCCCGCTGCGGAGGCAGCAGGCGTTTTGGGAAGGCAATCTGCTTGGGAGGAGCAGCGATTACCTGTACTTAGCGGGCGGAAGCTTCGCGAGCAACGCGATGGATGTCCGAACGGTCGATGCCGAGGTCATGCAATTCGCGGTTGGTCATGCGACCGAGTTCAGTAACCGTCTGACGATACTTGCGCCAGTTATTGAAAGAGCGAGAGAAGTTCATGTTAATCCCCTTTCCTAGGGCTTGATCCTGCCAGCAGCCTGTCTTCGGCGCTGACCTCTATTTGATGACCGGAATATATGTTGCGCCGCGAAGAACTAACAGAGCCAAGATTTCAAGCCACCTATGCGTGATTCGCAAGGCTCGGGCCGTTATTTACATGCTTTGGCCGTTTTCTGGTCAACGAATAGGCAGAATGATTTTTTCTCAGGCTGCCGTTTTCGCAGATGGATATTTGGCCTGCCGGAGGCGTCCGCGAATGGTCTTTCCTATAAGCGCATTTTCTTGATGCGTCTCGGCGAACAACAACAGGCTTCGGGCTCTGAAGCGCTCTCCCGACTGCCCCAGGCGGCTTAACGCTTGCTTTACCCTGATTCGTACGAAAGCCCGAAAAGGCAGCATGCTAATCGTTTAACCACCTGTTAAGTAAAACGCCCACCGGGGGAGGATCCGGTGGGCGTCATGATGGTGACTGGCAACTGGGAGGAGGAGTGTTGCCAGTCTATCGCAGGGCGCTGGGAGGAGGAGTGCGCGTCTGCGAATCTCGTCACGGAAATATCATCCGCAGGCTTCCGGAAAACCGGCCGGGGCGCCATCCCCGTGCTTCGATATGAGTTAAATAGTATGACTTTTGATTGTTTTGCAGTGCAATATATTCATGAGGGCTATGCGGTTCATGCATGCCTTCTCTGCGGTGATTATATATTAGCAATGGTGCGGTTAGTGTTTCGTTAACAGCTGACCCAATTAAGACCAGTGAGGAATTTGTATATTTCAAATACCGGCGTTTCCGCGCGCCGATCCTGCGCTATAAATGCAGAAGCCGAAGATGGCGGATTAATGCGGGGTAGGGCATGTATCGCGGCAGGTTGGGGCGGGATCTCTCGCTCTGGGTGGAGAAGGGGCTTCTTGAGGAAGAGACGGCGAAGACGCTGCTGGCCGAATACGACACGCGCCCGGCAAGTTTCAGCCTTGGCCGCGTGCTGATGGGATTGGCGGCCGTGCTGCTCGGGGCCGCCGTGCTGCTTCTCGTCGCTTCGAACTGGGAGTATATCCCGCGCCTCGTCCGCGTCGGCCTGATGCTGGCGCTCATCTGGGCGGTTCACCTCGGCGCCGCACTTCTTCTTATGCGCGGCGCGTTCGCCGCCGCCGGCGGTCTGCTCATCGTCGGTACGCTGAGTTTTGGCGGCGCCATCTCGCTCATCGGCCAGATGTATCATCTCTCAGGCGACGAGCAGACGGTCATGTATCTGTGGTTTGCCGTGGCGACCGTTTCAGCAATCCTTTTCCGCTCGGCTGCGGTGACCGTTGTCGCCGGCTTCCTCTCCTGGGCCTCCTTTGCAGTCTACCTTGAGAATTTCGATACGCGCTGGGTCGGCTCTGGTCCCTACGCGCCGCTTGTCATGGCGGCTGTTGTTATCGGGCTTGTGCGCTTTACCGGTGCCAATCGGGCGCGCCATCTCGCTTATCTGTTGGTGGTCGGCTGGCTCGCTTGGCTTTATGTGATGACTGATGAGATCTCCGTGGCGATCGCCTTCGCCGTCCTCGGCATGGCGGCTTTCCTGCTGACCGCCTTGCCCATCCGCCCGATTTCCACGCTCGTCAGGACCGCAGGTGCCGCCCCCGCATTCTATAGTTTCCTCGTCGCCATCATGGGATTGTTCCTGCTTCATACCGAGATGGACGAAGGCGGGCGTATGGTCGTGATCGGCCTGCTGACGCTTGCTGCCGCCGTTGTGGCGATCGTGCTGCATGGCCGGGACAATGGAGCGGTACGCTATCTGGCCTACGGTGCCTTCGCCGCCGAGATGCTCTATCTGGCCTCGGTGACGGTCGGCACGATCTTGGGCACGTCGAGCCTCTTCCTGTTCTCGGGTCTGGTGGTCGCAGCCGTCGCCTGGGTCGTCATCCGCGTCGAAAGACGCTTCGCGGCCGAACCAGGGTCAGTCGAGGCAGGGGAGGAACGAGCATGAGCTTTGCCTTCGCAAGACCGCAAACCGGCCGCTTCTATATTGTTGCGGCGATCCTCGTCGCTGGCCTGCAGACGCTGATCCTCGGTTACATCATCCAGAGCCGTGCTTCTATTCTGGCAAGCGGCACCGAAGTATTGCTGAAGACGGCTCCGGTTGATCCACGCGATTTCCTGCGTGGCGACTACGTGGTGCTGAACTACGATATATCGTCGGTCCCGGTCTCGACAGTCACCGGCGGCATTCCGGCAGAAGCGGGCGAGCAGACCCTGTGGGTGCGCCTCAAGCGCCAGCAGGATGGCTTCTGGAACATTGTCGAATCGTCATTCAAGGAATTGCCGGCAGCACCAGATACGGTCGTACTGCGCAGCCTGCCTTTCTATAGCTATGGTCCCAATAATGGCGAAACCATCCGGGTCGAATACGGGATAGAGCGCTATTACGTGCCGGAAGGCGAAGGCAGGCCGCTGGAAGAGGCCCGTAACGAGGGCGTCGTTTCGATCGCAGCCAGCATTTCTTCCTCCGGTGCCGCGCAGATCCGCAGCCTCGTGCTGGACGGCAAGCCGGCCTATGAGGAGCCTCTTTATTGAGAGCCGAGGTGGCTGACGGGAACAGTGCGCTTTTGGCCACAAATCCCTGTCATTTGCCGTTCATTTTTCCTTTGCCTGTTCTAAATCGGGTGATATAGAGACGCCGCGCTCGGAAGGCCTCATGCGCAGGCATATGCATGCGGTTTCGCGAACGCGGGTATGGTGAAATTGGTAGACACGCCAGATTTAGGTTCTGGTGCCGCAAGGCGTGGGAGTTCAAGTCTCTCTACCCGCACCAGACTGCCTTGCAGGGCGGGAAGACTGGGAACTTTATAGTCTCGGATACCCGAAAAGCGAGTGCTGTTCCGCTTTGGGCGGAACGAACAGGAATTGAGAAAAAGCCACGCACGGCAGTTGGCCGGCGTCGTGCTCACCGAAACGAACGGCGTCTGGGCACGGCCGCCACGAAATGAAGGTAGGAAGACATGCAGGTTATCGAAACGCTCGCTGAAGGGCTGAAGCGCGAAATAAAGGTCGTTATCCCGGCCAAGGACATGGAAAACAAGCTGAACGAGCGCCTTGCCGACGTAAAGGACAAGGTTCGCATCAACGGCTTCCGTCCGGGCAAGGTTCCGCCCGCTCACCTCAAGAAGGTTTACGGCAAGTCCATCATGGCCGATCTCGTCAACGAGATCGTTCGCGACCAGCCGACCCAGATCCTGTCGAGCCGTGGCGAAAAGTCGGCTACCCAGCCGGAAATCAACATGACGGAAGACAAGGATGAGGCAGACAAGATCCTCGCCGCCGAGCAGGATTTTGAATTCACCCTGTCTTATGAAGTTCTCCCGCCGATCGAGCTGAAGTCCAACGCGGGCATCAAGGTCACGCGCGAAGTCGTCGACATCTCCGACGACGAAGTCAACGAGCAGGTTCTCAAGGTCGCTGAAAGCGCCCGCGACTACGCCGAAAAGAAGGGCAAGGCTGCCAACGGCGACCGCGTCAAGATGGACTATCTCGGCAAGGTCGACGGCGTTGCCTTTGACGGCGGCACCGATCAGGACGCTGAACTGGTTCTCGGCTCCGGCCGTTTCATCCCCGGCTTCGAAGAGCAGCTGGTTGGTCTCAAGGCTGGCGATGAGAAGACCATCACCGTGACCTTCCCGGCCGACTATCCGGCCAAGAACCTCGCTGGCCAGGAAGCCACCTTCGACGTCACCGTCAAGGAAGTTGCTGCTCCGGCTGATGTCGAAATCAACGACGAACTCGCCAAGAAGCTGGGCCTCGAATCTGCCGACCGCCTCAAGGAAATCGTCCGTGGCCAGATCGAATCCCAGTACGGCTCGCTGACGCGCCAGAAGCTGAAGCGCCAGATTCTCGACCAGCTCGACGAACTGTACAAGTTCGAGACCCCGTCCAAGCTTGTCGAAGCCGAGTATAACGGCATCTGGAGCCAGGTCAGCAACGACCTCGCTCAGTCCGGCAAGACCTTCGAGGATGAGGACACCACCGAAGAACAGGCGCGCGAAGAGTACCAGAAGCTCGCCGAGCGCCGCGTCCGCCTTGGTCTCGTTCTCTCCGAGATCGGCGAAAAGGCCGGCGTCGAAGTCAGCGAAGACGAAATGCAGCGCGCGATCTACGAACAGCTGCGCCAGTATCCGGGCCAGGAAAAGCAGATCCTCGAGTTCTTCCGCAGCCAGCCGGGTGCCGCCGCTTCGATCCGCGCTCCGATCTTCGAAGAAAAGGTCATTGACCACCTGCTGACCGAAATCGCCGTCACCGACAAGAAGGTGACCAAGGAAGAGCTGCTCGCCGACGAAGAAGGCGAAGGCGCTGAAAAGGCCGAAACCAAGAAGGCTGCTCCGAAGAAGAAGGCTGCTGCCAAGGCCGAAGCTTCTGAAGAAGCTGCCACAGGCGAAGAAGCCGCTCCGAAGAAGAAGGCCGCTCCGAAGAAGAAGGCTTCCGAGGACAGCGCCGAGTAATCGGTTTTTCAAGCTGAAATTCAAAAAGCCCTGCCGCTTGCGGCAGGGCTTTTTTGTTGATGCGCTGAAATCAGACTGATCGTGCTCAGATCGGCGTGACCCGCGGCCAAGACGCGAAGCCACGCCAACGCGGTGCCACGACACAGGATCGAGAACCGGTACAAGGCCGGGTTCGATCAAGCGTACACGCTCCAGAACGGTTCACGCTGTTGGCTGAAGCGACGAGAGACGGGACGATTGATCGTCCTGCTTTGCTTTGACAATTGGATGATATAGAGGCTGTGACAGGACGCGACCGCCATTAACTTAAGAATGGGGTCGGGCGGCAGATTGACGTCACGTCGCTGCCACGAGATCACGTGGCCGTTCTCTCTTGATCCCTCAACAAATGCGCCTGCAGCATCATCCGAAAATCGGAATCGATTTTCGGATGTCGGATAGAGTGATTCAAAGAGTCAGAGCGTCCTTGATGCGTCCAAATGAACGCAGGGCGTTCTAGACGGCTTTGCGGGCATGGGTCAGTTCGGCAACCTTCTTGATGTGGCTGACGGCAGCGGTGCCGCCAGCGGTCTTGGTGAAGAGGTCGAGAACATCTTCGTCGTCCTCGGCGACCGGGGTCAAAGCCTTGTCCATGTAGCTTCTGGCGCCGGCATCGCGGGCAATCAGGAAGGCCGAAACACTGAGATTGATGATCGTGCCGGCGAGCGATACGTGCTTGCGGATCGTATCGAAGGCAAAGCGCGGCCAGAAGAGCAGCGGATGCTCGCGTTTCAGGCCGGGGCGGCGCTCCGAAGGATGCTTCAGGCGAACCAGACCGCTCTGCAGTGGATGAACGTTTTCAAGCGGCACGGTGGTCGCAAACGACACCAGTACCTTGACGAGGCTGGAGAGCTTGATGCCGGTTGCCGCTCCGCGGCGCAGCAGGGTCTTCATATGCTCAGGCGAGTAATAGAGCGACCAGGCCTCCTGATAGATATCTTCCCACTCTTTCTTGCTCATCTTCGGATGCGCTGTGCAGACATGCTCGACATCGTAGATATTGAGATCAGGATCCATCTCGATGCCCTTCTTCCAGAGGACCTGATGGTCCTCGGAGCCGGGCAGGGGCGTCAGAATGAAGAATTCGATGACGTCGAGCGGCAGTTCCTCCTGAATGATCTTGATATCGCGACGGATCGATTCCGGCGTGTCGGCCGGGAAGCCCAAGATATAACCGGCCAGCGTCATGATGCCCTGTGCCTTCCAGGC
This sequence comes from Hyphomicrobiales bacterium, assembly GCA_900470965.1. Taxonomy (GTDB): domain Bacteria; phylum Pseudomonadota; class Alphaproteobacteria; order Rhizobiales; family Rhizobiaceae; genus Rhizobium. The sequence continues at coordinate 42,911 of UCCS01000048.1, read as the reverse complement.
CAGCAGCATCTTTCGATATTCGGTGATCTTGTTCTGGTTCTTCTTGGCGGCGGTCAGATTGTCAGGATTGACGTTCTCGAGGCCAATGAAGACGCGGGTGACGCCGGCGCGCTTCGATTTTTCGATGAAGTTCGGAATCTTGTGGCAGAGCGTGTCCACCTGGATCATCAGGCCGAGCGGAATGCCGTCTTTTTCCCTGAGCTCGATCAGCCGGTCGAAGATCGCTTCCCAGTCCTTGTTGCGGGCGAAATTGTCGTCGGTGATGAAGAATTTATGGATGCCCTGCGCCCAGTTCATGCGCACCAGCTTCTCGACATCGTCAGCCGAGCGGAAGCGGGATTTGCGGCCCTGCACGTTGATGATCGTGCAGAAGGAGCATTGGTAGGGGCAGCCGCGGCCCGCATCGAAACTGGTGCTGAGGCCAAGCGTGCGCTGGATATTATCCTTCGGCAGGAAAGGTACCGGCGTGCCGCCGATGCCGGGAAGGTCGTTCATGAAATTGTAAAGTGGCTTCAGCTCGCCGGCGGCTGCATCGCGCAGCATCATCTCCAGCCGTCCTTCAGCCTCGCCCGCAAACATCGAAACACCCATCTTGCGGCATTCGTCGAGCCCGATGGCATCGCCACTCAGCATCGACAGGCATCCCGAGATATGGAAACCACCCATCGAAACCGGCAGTCCGGCATCGCGGAAGGGGCGGGCGATATCGAGCGCACGAGGATACTGGTTGGACTGGACGCCGATAAGCGCAATCATCCCGAAGTTGTCATTGCGTTTGAACTGGGAGATCAGCGCCGCAAAATCGATCCGCGTATTGGTCTCATCGATGACGGTGATGTCGATGGCGGTGTCGGCCCCAAGCACCTGCCGCTCCGCACACTCGGCGGCAATCCCAAAGATCGCCGCCAGCGAGTTGGAGGGGATCATTGCCCGCCACCATCGGATCACGTAGCCGTCGTCGTCATAATGCGACGGCTTTATCAGGACGAGCTGAAACCGTCTGCGAGCAGCCTCTGAAATATCGGGCAAAATAACTATCTTTCGTTGTGGTCTGCATAGCTGGACTTGGTGGTACTGCAGGCCGGTCTAAGACACGGATTTCAGGCTGTCGAAAGGCGCGCCCCATACTTGGGAAGGCGATAGGCAAAACGCAATAGAACAATGCAAGGCGCGAACACCCTGACCTTACCAATATCTCTTGACATAGGATATAGGCAGTTGCCGCAGACCACAGGCAGCCACCAATAGCGTGCAATGAGGCGCGCTTTCGTAAAATAAGAATTGAGGATCAGTGGCTTACGTGCTCTAGCCTGGAAAGGCGAGGGGTGTTCCCTCGCTTCTTCAAAGTTCAGATTTTATGTCGCCCATGCGGTTCCACGCATCGAGGCCGGCGATTTTATAGGCTTCTGCAAGCGTCGGGTAGTTGAAGGTATTTTCGACGAAATATTCAACAGTACCCTTCAGGTTGAGCACAGCCTGGCCGATATGCACGAGCTCGGTAGCACCTTCGCCGACGATGTGTACGCCCAGCAGGCGGCGCGTCTTTAGCGAGAAGATGAGCTTCAGAAGCCCTGTATCGAGGCCCATGATGTGGCCGCGCGATGTCTCCCGAAAACGGGCAATACCGCACTCATAGGGAATGCCACGCTCCTTCATTTCCTCTTCGGTCAGGCCGCAGGTGGAGATTTCAGGCACGGCATAGATGCCATAGGGGAAATATTTCTGCGGTTCCTTCGCAACGGCGCCGATTGCGACGCGCGCAGCAATGCGGCCCTGTTCCATTGAGGTCGAGGCAAGGCTCGGGAAGCCGACAACGTCGCCGGCGGCGTAGATATTAGGCACGGACGTCTGGAACGTCTCGGGATTGACCTTCAGGCGTCCGCGGCTGTCCGCCTCAAGACCGATGGCATCCAGGTTGAGCGTATCGGTGGCGCCCATGCGCCCGGCGGCGAAAAGCACCATGTCGGTCACGAGATGCCGGCCGCTGTCGAGTGTCAGCTGCACCTTGCCTGTCTCAAGCCGCTCGACCTTCTCGGCCTTCGTGCCGAGCAGCAGCTTCATATTGCGGTCACGCAGCTGATAGGTGAAATCCTCGATGATTTCCTTGTCGATGAAGTCGAGCATGGTCGACTTTGGATCGATGACGGTCACGGCCGTATCCAGCGCCGAAAAGATCGTTGCATATTCGATGCCGATGACGCCGGCGCCGATGACGACCATGCTGCGTGGCAGTTCCTCGATATCGAGCAGTTCGTCGCTATCGAGCACGGTCTTGTTGTCGAAGGGCATGTAGTCAGGCCGGAAGGGCTTGGTGCCGACGGCGAGCAGGATGCTGGCGCCAGTCACCGTCATTGTGTCGCCGTCGTCCTTGATGATCTGCAGGGTATTGGTATCGACGAAGCTTGCCTTGCCGCGGATGTGCTGGACGCGGTTGCGGGCGAACTGATGTTCGAGCACTTCCACTTCATGATCCAGCGTGATCAGCAGGCGACGGCGCAGGTCTTCAGCGCTGATCTCCTGCTTGACGCGGTAGCTACGGCCGTAAAAGCCGCGCTCGCGCCAGCCGGAGAGATTGAGTGCGGTTTCGCGTAGCGTCTTGGAAGGGATCGTGCCGGTATGGACGGACACGCCGCCGACACGTTTTCCCTGCTCGATGACCAGCACTTTCTTGCCGAGTTTTGCAGCCTGGATTGCGCCGCGGCGCCCTGCCGGACCGCTGCCGACTACCACGAGATCGTACTGGAACATCTTTAGCCCCGAACTGGAATTGGAATCATATTGCGACGCGAAATGTCGCGCGTTCATCGGTAGCCGGTCAATGTTACAGTTTGTATTCCAGTGCAGTTTAGGAGTTCAAAAAGCCGAACATTGGCTCAAGCCGCTCGAATGTGCGGTCCATCGCGTAGGCGCCGATGAAGAAAAGCGACAGATGGCCGTATGTCAGCGAGATCTGCGACTCCGCCGCAATCTCTCCTTCCTTGGCAACGCCGGCGACGTAGATGGCTGAAGCCAGTCCCGTACGGTCGGCGCCGGCCTTGCAGTGGATGAGCAGCGGCTTGGGCGCCGCGGCCATGATCGCCATCAACTGGCGCCCTTCCTCGATGGAGAGTTCCTTCGTCGCCGACATGCGGAAATCGATATGCTGGACATTGAGGCCCTTTGCTGCGGCGACCTCGTTGTCGTACCAGGCCTCACCGCTGCTGTCGCCGCGCAGGTTCAGTACGGATTTGATGCCGTACTCCTTGACGAGTTCGCCAAGCTTGGCGGGGGAGGGCTGGGCGGAGCGGTAGACCTGGCCATCGACCACCGCATGAACATTGGTCGAAAGCTGCAGGTATCCGAGATAGAGACCGGCTACGACAAGCAGCAGAAGTGTCAGTCGTATCAGCGATCGGAGGCTCGGCGGCGCGTACAAGCGACCAGGAGAAATGCCCATAATTCCCATCCTGTTGTCAGTCATTCAGCTTGGAGAACGCCAAGATGGCTTTTTCATGCCTTAGCCGCAGTCTTATATCAAGCGAAGGCCTTTGAGGCTTGCTTGTCCGTCTTTGCCGATGATGATGTGATCGTGGATGGCAATACCGAGCGGCTTTGCAGCATCGATGATCATCTTCGTCATGTCGATATCGGCGCGCGATGGGGTGGGGTCGCCCGAGGGATGATTGTGGACGAGAATAAGCGCCGTTGCCGAAAGCTCGAGCGCCCGCCTGACCACCTCACGCGGATAGACAGGTGTGTGATCCACTGTTCCGTGCCCCTGCACCTCGTCGGCGATCAGCGCGTTGCGTTTGTCGAGGAAGAGAATGCGGAACTGCTCGCGCGTCTCATGCGCCATGGCCGCATGACAATACTGGATGACCGACGACCACGAGGAAAGCACCTGCTTGCCCTTGAGCTCGCTCTTCAACGTGCGATGGCTAATGGTGGATATCAGCTTCAGATCGAGCGCCACCGCCTCTCCGACGCCCTTGACCTCCTGCAGCAGCGCTGCCGGTGCGCCGAAGACGCCGGCAAGCGACCCGAAGCGATCGATCAGTGCCTTGGCAATCGGCTTGGTGTCGCGGCGCGGGATCAGCCGGAAAAGCAGAAGTTCGAGGATTTCATAATCGGCAAGCGCCGTATCGCCATGGTCGCGGAAGCGATTGCGCAGCCTCTCGCGATGGCCGTGATAATGCTCTTCCTTGGCGGGCAGGGCGGCTTTTTTGGCGGAAGCTGCCGCCTTTGACGGCTGTCCGAAAAACGCCCGTTCGTCCATAGCGATATCCTCGTCCATGTCGAAAGGCAGTTCGTCGTTGCCAACCTGCGGAACGGGACCTTTCGCCATGGCGAGTGTTACCCGTTGAGCGGCGGCAGGCCTGGCCGGTCGAGACCGGCGGGCGACAGCGTGAAGATCTCGCAGCCATTGGCGGTCACGCCGACCGTATGTTCGTACTGCGCTGATAGCGACCGGTCGCGCGTCACGGCGGTCCAGCCGTCCGCCAGCACCTTCACATGCGGGCGTCCGAGATTGATCATCGGCTCGATGGTGAAGATCATGCCCTCACGCAGTTCCGGCCCTTCATTGGCGCGGCCGTAATGCAGGATGTTCGGCGAATCGTGGAAGAGACGGCCGACACCATGGCCGCAGAAATCGCGCACGACGGAGCAGCGCTCCGCTTCGGCATAGGTCTGGATCGCTTCGCCGATCGCGCCGGTGCGCGCGCCGGGATGAACGGCGGCAATGCCGCGCATCAGCGACTCATAGGTCACTTCCAGCAGACGTTCGGCTGCGCGCTTGACCTGGCCGACCGGATACATGCGGCTCGAATCCCCATGCCAACCGTCGACGACGAAGGTCACGTCGATATTGACGATATCGCCCTCGCGCAGCGGCTTGTCATCGGGAATGCCGTGGCAGACCACATGATTGATCGAAGTGCAGGTGGACTTGGTATAGCCGCGATAGTTCAGGGTCGCCGGATAGGCGCCGTTATCCATGCCGAATTCGAAAACGAAGCGGTCGATTTCATTGGTTGCGAGACCCGGCTTGACGATATCGGCAAGCGCATCGAGGCAGCGCGCGGTCATCTGGCACGCGTTGCGCATTCCCTCGAATGCTTCAGGGCCATAAAGCCTGATGGCGCCGGTATTCTTCGGCGGCGCGGAGGAGGCTTCGATATAATTCACCATTGCAAGGCCTTAGCAGAAATTGTCGTCTCTTTTCATAATGCAGCTATGCCGGGTTCGTCCATCGCGATCAACCGCATGGGCAAGATTTCTCGGGCGCGTTGTACCGGGTGAAAAAATGCCGCCGGGCCGCCCACCAGCGTCAGCAGAGCTGCGGACCATCAATATCCACAGTCTTCTCAATAAGATAGGATTGTGAACGGAAAATTCCACTGTTACTCACCGATTGGTGACAGACCGGGGTTGACCGAATGCTGAATGAAACTGCCATGGCCGCGCTCGAACAGACGGGTGCCAATGAGCCTGAAAAGCGTATCCGCGACAGAAGCGCTACGGAACGCGCTATCCTGAAAGCCGCCAAGAACCTGCTGGCGGAAGAGGGTTTCCAGAATTTCGGCATCAATGCCGTCGCCCGCCGCGCCGGCTGCGATAAGCAGCTCATCTACCGCTATTACGGTGGTCTCGACGGCCTCGTCGAGGCGATCGGCGCCGATCTCGGCAACTGGGTCAAGGACCGCATCCCCGAAGATACCGGCGGCATGTTCCTCTTGACCTATGGCGATCTCATGGAGCGGCTGTCGCTGCTTTTCCTGGAAGCGCTGCGCGACGATCCCCTAATGCGCCGCATCGTCGCCTGGGAGATCTCGGAAAATACCGAGCAAGTGAGGCGTCTTTCCGAGGCGCGCTCAAAAGCGCTCGGACTGTGGCTGGATCGCATGCGCGGCTCGCTGACGCCGCCGAAGGGCATCGATCCGGCAGCCGTCAATGCGCTGATCTTTGCCTCGATCCAGCATCTTGTGCTGTCGGCGGCCGCCGGCGGTCAGTGCGCGGGTCTGGTTTTGAAGAACGGCAAGGACTGGGAGAAGGCGGCCACCGCGTTGAAACGGCTGGTGCGCGGCGTCTATGGCTGAACAATCCACAGCCTGCGCCCGGCCGTTAACCTTAACAATTGGTTTACATTGCGTGACGCTGGTTAACTCGCCAGTGTGGCCCACATTAGAAATGTAACAATTGTGGACCCGAGTTCAGTGATGGGAACCAGAGCAGCCAGAACCGCGTTGCTTGTCGCGGCGATGATGTTTTTCGCCGTGCTGGCGCTGGATATCGCCGTGCCCACGCTCGTACTCTGCATCATGGCATCGTCGGTCTGGCTCGTTTCCCTTGATATGCCGGTCCTACACAAGCACGAAGGAGAGGCCGCATGAAGTGGTTTCTGATCTTCTGGGCCGGTCCGATCGTCTTCCTGGCGGGATGGTACTGGCTTTCTTATTACGATCTGAACTTCGGCATCTTCATGCTGACGCGGCAGGTCCATGACCTGACCTTCCAGATTTACGGCAAGGCGCTCGGCCTGCCGCCGCAGGAAATCCCGCCGCTCGTCGCCCGCGCGATTGCCATCGACAGCCTCGTTGTCTTCGCCATCATGGGTTTCCGCAAGCGTCGCCAGATCGCCACCTGGTGGAAGGCGCGTCACGCTTCCGTGTCGTCGGCAGATCTCGCCAGCAAGGAAAGCCTGTCGAGCGCTCCCTGAAGGATGAAGCTTGCCGCAGCCGAATCGATCCGTTCGGCGCGTTTTGCCCGCGAAACATCCATTTCCAGCAGGGCACGTTCGGCAGCCACCGTCGATAGCCGCTCATCCCAATAAATGAAGGGAATGGCGGTCTTTTGCTCCATGTTGCGCACGAAAGCCCGCGTCGCCTGCACGCGCGGTCCTGCGGATCCATCCATATTCATCGGCAGGCCGATGACGAAGGCCGCGACCTTCTCCTTTGCTGCGAAGCTCAGCAGCGTCTCGGCGTCGATGGTAAATTTCTCACGCTTGAGGACCGGGCGCGGCGTCGCAAAGCGGCGTCCGAGATCGGACATGGCAAGACCGATCGTCTTGGTGCCGAGATCGAGGCCGGCGATTGCCTGTCCGGGACCGAGCGTTCCGGCCAGTTCCTCGATCGTAAGCACCGTCATTGCCGTGTCATCCTGTCAAAAGAAATTGAAGTTCCCACCGCTTTTCTTTGCGGCCATATCGGCTATGTCCTTAGAGCAATTCCAGAAAAAGTGCGAAACGGTTTTCCGACCGGAATTGCTTTAAACCGTTCTGGCCCGGAAATCGCTTTTGCATCATGTAATAAAGGAGACTTTTCATGAAGATCACCTGGCTCGGCCATTCTGCTTTCCGGATAGAGACGAAAGCCGCCAAAATCCTGATCGATCCCTTCCTGACCTATAATTCGTCCTTCTCCGGACAGGATATCAAGGAAGTGACCAACGGCATCACCCATATCCTGCTGACCCACGGCCATGGCGACCATGTCGGCGATACCGTAGAGATCGCCAAGGAAACCGGCGCCGTCGTTCTCGCTAATGCCGATCTTGCCTCCTGGCTCGGAACCAAGGGGGTCGATAAACTCGAAATGGGCAATACCGGCGGCACCGTCCCGCTCGGCAGCTTCACCGCTACCTTCACCAATGCGCTGCATTCTTCCGCACAGACCACTGAAGACGGCGTTTCCCATTCGCTCGGTAGCGCGAACGGCCTCATGCTGCATTTCGACGACGAGCCAAGCCTCTTCCACATGGGCGACACGGAAATCTTCTCCGACATGGCGCTGATCAACGAGCTGCATCAGCCGGATATCGGCATCGTGCCGATCGGCGACCGTTTCACCATGGGCGGTGCGGTGGCGGCTCTCGCCTGCCAGCGCTACTTCAATTTCAAGACAGCCATTCCCTGCCACTACGGCACCTTCCCGATCATCGACCAGACGCCGGAAAAATTCATTGCCGGTATGGAAGCGTCGAAGACGCAAGTGAAGGCGCCGAAGCCTGGCGAAAGCCTGTCGCTCTGATGCACAAGCCCTCAAATCCTGGTGGGTTTGGGGCCAGGAATTCTGCATTGCCGAAAAGGCAAACCCGTTGCACAGGACGGACATGGTCTTTATAGCGATAGGAAAATTCCTATCCGGAGAATGCCATGTCCGTCGATCTCGCCACCGTTAAGCGCGTTGCGCGCCTTGCCCGTATTGCCGTCTCGGAAGAAGAGGCAAATCGGATGGTCGGCGAATTGAATGGTATCCTCGGCTTCGTCGAGAAGCTTTCCGAAGTGAATGTCGAGGGCGTCGAGGCCATGACCTCGGTGACGCCGATGGACATGAAGAAGCGCACCGATGTCGTCAATGACGGCAATAAGGCCGCCGATATCGTTGCCAATGCGCCGATCACCGACCACAATTTCTTCCTGGTGCCGAAAGTCGTCGAATAAGGCTTTGACCGCCTCTTTCCGACCCTGTTGCCATTTCCAGATCTGAAGCGAAAACACGATGAGCGAACTCACCAGCCTGACCATTGCCGAAGCCCGCCAGAAGCTGCGCGCCAAGGAAATCACCGCGACCGAACTGACCGAGGCCTATATCTCGGCGATCGATGCGGCCAATGGCCAGCTCAACGCCTATATTAAGGTTACGCCGGATCTCGCCCGCGTCATGGCGAAGAATTCCGACGAGCGCATCGCTGCCGGCAAGGCGGGCGATCTCGAAGGCATTCCGCTCGGCATCAAGGACCTCTTCGCTACCGTCGGCGTGCACACGCAGGCCTGCAGCCATATTCTCGATGGTTTCGAGCCGCGTTATGAATCGACCGTAACCCAGAACCTCTGGGATGACGGCGCCGTCATGCTGGGCAAGCTCAATATGGACGAATTCGCGATGGGCTCTTCCAATGAGACTTCGCATTATGGCGCAGTCATCAATCCCTGGCGCGCCGCAGGCTCCAACCAGCAACTCGTTCCGGGCGGCTCGTCTGGCGGTTCGGCTTCAGCCGTTGCCGCGCATCTCTGCGCTGGTGCTACCGCAACCGACACCGGCGGCTCGATCCGCCAGCCTGCAGCCTTCACCGGCACGGTTGGCATCAAGCCGACCTACGGTCGCTGCTCGCGTTGGGGCACGGTTGCCTTTGCCTCTTCGCTCGATCAGGCCGGCCCGATCGCCCGCGACGTCCGCGATGCGGCGATCCTGCTGAAGTCGATGGCAAGCGTCGATGCCAAGGACACCACTTCCGTCGACCTGCCGGTGCCGGATTACGAAGCTGCCATTGGCCAGTCGCTGAAGGGCATGAAGATCGGCATTCCGAACGAATATCGCGTCGATGGCATGCCCGACGAGATCGAAGCCATCTGGCAGCAGGGCATCTCCTGGCTGAAGGATGCAGGTGCGGAGATCGTCAACATCTCGCTGCCCCACACCAAATACGCCCTGCCGGCCTATTACATCGTCGCACCCGCTGAAGCCTCTTCGAACCTCGCCCGTTACGATGGCGTACGCTACGGCCTGCGCGTCGACGGCAAGGATATCGTCGACATGTACGAGAAGACGCGTGCCGCCGGCTTCGGCAAGGAAGTCAAGCGCCGCATCATGATTGGCACCTACGTGCTGTCGGCGGGTTATTACGACGCCTACTACCTGCGCGCCCAGAAGGTCCGCACGCTCATCAAGCGCGACTTCGAACTCGCCTTCGATGCCGGCGTCGACGCCATCCTGACGCCGGCCACCCCGTCGTCTGCCTTCGGCGTTGCCGACGAGAACCTCGCTGCCGATCCGGTCAAGATGTACCTGAACGACATCTTCACGGTGACGGTCAACATGGCCGGCCTGCCGGGCATCGCCGTTCCCGCCGGCCTCGACCACAAGGGCCTGCCACTCGGCCTGCAGCTCATCGGCAAGGCCTTCGACGAGGAAACCCTCTTCAAAACCGCCCATGTCATCGAGCAGGCCGCCGGCAAGTTCACGCCAGCCAAGTGGTGGTAACGGACCTCACGATCCGAAAAATCAAAGACGCCGACCTTCAAACGGTCGGCGTTGTCGGTTTTGCCGCATGGGCAGCAAGCGATCCCTACGAAGACAGTTACCGCGATTCGGACATTATCGAGCGCGTGCGGCAGGAATTCGCGACCTTCGCCAATACGACGGCAGCCGAAATCGTTGTTGCCGAGTTGAATGGCGAAATCGTCGGCTGGGGCGCACGCGAAAATGCCCCGAACTATATTTCCGATCTGCGGGTGCATACCGCTCATCAGGGCAAAGGCATCGGTAAGGCTCTTCTGCTCCACCTCTGCGAATTGATGAAAAGCGAAGGTTTGGACACGGCGCGGCTCGATACACACGCCAAAAACAACGGCGCGATCCGGCTTTACAAACGCTGCGGCTTCGCCATCATCTGGCACGGGATCGAGTTTTCCAAGAGCATGGGTGTTCCGCTCGAAAAGGTGCATTTGCAGAAGCAGCTGGCTCAAGATTAGCCCCGAGAGCCTGTTGCATTTGCGCAACGCACAGTCGATCGCAACTTAGCGTTTCATTTTTCCCATTGCCATAACACCACGAAATACCCTAAACACCGCCTCCCGGTCGTCAGCCGGTGTGGACGTCAACGGATGGAGTTCAAAACCTCCTCCCGTGCATTCGGCTTTGCCGCGCTGCATACGGATGCCGCATCGGAGGTCGGAAGCGGATATAGCTCAGAGGAAGAGCGCCGGATTATCATCCGGAGGTCGTGGGTTCGAGTCCCATTCCGCACCATTGGATGGCTCAGTAGGTAGAGCGTCAGGCTTGTAACCTGAATGTCGAAGGTTCGAATCCTTCTCCAAGCGCTGGTTCGCGGCACCAGAGAAGCTGAAATTGACGGTTCGGGGACCGGAATGTCGAGGAGCGGAAAGAGTCCGAAAGGTCTCGGCCCATTCCAGAACCAGGGGCGCAAGCCAGAGTGACAGCGACGATCAAGCCGCAAGCCGGTCTGCCGAGGAGCGCGTTCCAAGGCCCGCCTGCTTGCCGCAACATCCTCTCCTGTTCTTCCGCAAACGCAGCCTGTCACCGGTTCCCGGATCAATACCGGGTGTGAATGCCTGAACTGAATGATTGAAACACAAACACAAGGAAAATTCGGTCGATGACTTAGCGAACCGAAGGAGTAACGAACATGATAGAACTTCTCTCGATGATTTTGGGACACAGGCGCGTCCTTGTGAAGGAAAACGAACGTGTGATCGCCCTGAACAAGGGCCAGATTATCGGTGTATTCGGATCGGGTCTGCATTGGCTGCCGAACACACGCAATAGTCTGGAGATTGTCCGTCACGACCTGAACAACCCGGTATTCGTTTCGGCCTATGAGAAGGCTCTGTTCGACAAGCTCCCCGATGTCGCCAAGCAGAGTCTGACCGTTTTCCGTACGGCTGCCTTCGAGGTGGCGGTAATCGAACGGGATGGGACGATCTTCGCAGTGATGCTGCCGAACCAGAAGCTGGCAGTCTGGAAGGACGCTGGACCCTGGACAGAAAAGAGGATCGGTGTTTCTGAAAATCTGACGGTCGATCCAGAGCTCAGGCGCCGCATTCTGCAGGTCCGAAAGGTTGAGGCAGTGAGCGTGCATCTGATCAATGAAGGGCAGGTCGGCCTGCTTTTCGTCGACGGTGTGCAGTCCGGAATGCTTTCCGCAGGCGTTCACGCTTTCTGGAATGTCGGCAAGGCTTTCCAGGTGAAGGTGATCGATCTGAAGTGGCAGACGCTCGATGTTGCTGGCCAGGAACTCCTGACCCGTGACCGCGTGACGATCCGTATTAACATCTCTACCGAATACCGTGTCGTAGACCCGGTCAAGGCGGTGACTGTGGTGAAGGACTTTTCGGATGCGCTCTACCGCGCGCTTCAGTTCGTCTTCCGCCGCACGCTTGGCAGCCTGACACTGGATCAGATTCTCGAGCGTAAGGTGACGATCAATGCGGAGGCCGCCGAGAAGGTCCGCGAGGACATGGCGACGATTGGCATCGAGGTCTCCGGCATCGAACTCAAGGATGTGATCCTGCCGGGCGAGATGCGCGAGATCCTCAACCAGGTCGTTGCTGCTGAGAAGCAGGCCGAAGCGAACGTCATTCGCCGCCGTGAGGAAACGAACGCCACGCGTTCGCTCCTCAACACGGCGAAGGTCATGGCCGAAAACCCGGTCATGCTGCGCCTGAAGGAGCTTGAGGCTCTTGAAACCATTGCCGGCAAGGTTGGTCACCTGACCATCCACAACGGCACGGGCGGATTGATGAACGACATCATCAATCTCCGTGATTGAAGAAAGGCAGGCGCCGTCTCGGATTTCGAGGCGGCGCCTGTTATAGAGGGAGGTCTTTGCGAGGAGGGCCTCATGCCGAAACAGGATCTTGCGCGGTTGATCGGGGCCTTTGATCGCCTCGCCGCCAGTGGCTTTAAATTGGGCGCAGAGTGGGAGGCGGTTCACGAAATCTGCCAGAACCACGAGGGTGAACAGGTTTTCGACTGGGGTCATGCCCTTTGTCACCGCGTCGAAGGCGACGATTGGAATGCCGGTTACTGGTATCGCCGCGCCGGCAAGACGATTGGAGCGGGCACGATTGCCGAAGAATGGGCGGCAATGCGCCCGGAGCTTTCTGAAAAGCTCTGAAACGTTCCTGGCCGCACGACGACGGCGCCGCACGGCCAGGCTTTGTCAGACCTATCTGTTATCGAGCTGCGATCTGACGAGCTTCAGTCCTCTTTCGGTGATCCGGTAGGGCTGGCCGGCGGAAGATTTGATTGCCTTCAGCCGTTTCAGCTTGCGGAAAAGCTCCATGCCGAAGCCGGGATAGACCCAGCCATGGCGGGTGAAGCAACTTACCGTTTCGATCTTTTTATTGTCGTCTCGGGTGATTTCGATACGGCCGCCCTGGGCCATAAGGTGCAGGATGCGCTGTTCTGCGCGCGAGATGTCCATTGCTGTTGATCCGGAAACGCGCCTTCAGGAAGGCGCACGAAAACGATTTGGCGTTCGGGTTTAGCCGATACGCCGCGGCTTCGTTTTTTGGGCCCATGCGCGCGAGGCTGTGCTTGCGGGCAGGGGCCTTTACCGGGTCTCAGGCAGGTTAGACATAAAACACCTCTGACGGGCTTTTTATCAGCAACCACAATCCGGTCAAGCAGCCGCAGCGGCACAAAAAAGCCGCCGATAATATTGCTTTCTCTTCTTCATCTCATTGCAGGGACTGGAAAATTGCCCGACTCAATGGTCTACTCTCTGTAGTAACGCGGAGGTGCCATTGATCCACATTCGCAATGCCCGCGAAGGCGACACGGCGCTCTTGAGCGAAATCGGCTTGCGAGCCTGGCAAAGAGCGATGGCATTGATCGGCGAATCGGACGCCATGACGGATGGAGCCCGCGCCGCCTTCCGAACGTTCGTGGACAATAACTGGCTCACCATCACTGTCGTCGAACAGAACGGGCAGGTCGCTGGCTGGGCCGCGCGCGAAGGGCTGGACGAGACCATTTCTGACTTCTGGATCGATCCGAGCTTCAACCGTCAGGGGTTGGGCACCGCGCTTCTGGAGCATATCGAGTCTGATATTTTCGAGCAGGGCTTCGAGGAGGCGGCGATGCAGACCCATTCTGGAAATACGGAGGCGATCTCCTTCTTCCAGAAGCACGGCTACGCGATCCACTGGCTTTCGGTCGCGTATAATCCGAAGCTCGACCGCGACGTGCCATCAGTCGGTCTCAGCAAGCATCTCGGCCCGCAGGAGCCGGAAGGCTACGGCCCGGGTTTCTAGGCTGCCGAAAGCCTTGCACCGGCAGGCCATTTCCTTTACCTCACCTGTTGAAAAGAACAGCCTTCGAAGAGCATCTCATGACCATTGTCGACGTTCGCACGCCTGATCCGAAACGTTATATCCCCGGCGCCACCGGCGATTGGGAAGTCATCATCGGCTTGGAAGTCCATGCCCAGGTGCTTTCCAATTCCAAGCTTTTCTCCGGCGCTTCGACGGAGTTCGGCAAGCCGCAGAATTCGAACGTCTCGCTCGTCGATGCGGCCATGCCCGGCATGCTGCCCGTCATCAACGAGGAATGCGTCAAGCAGGCGGTGCGCACTGGCCTCGGCCTGAAGGCCGAGATCAACAAGCGTTCGGTCTTCGACCGCAAGAACTATTTCTATCCGGACCTGCCGCAGGGCTATCAGATCTCGCAGTACAAGGACCCGATCGTCGGCGAAGGCAAGATCGTCATCTCGCTCGGCCCGGACCGTCAGGGCCAGTTTGAGGACATCGAGATCGGCATCGAACGCCTGCACCTGGAACAGGACGCCGGCAAGTCGATGCACGACCAGCATCCGACCATGTCCTATGTGGACCTGAACCGTTCCGGCGTTGCGCTGATGGAAATCGTCTCCAAGCCGGATATGCGCACCTCTGACGAGGCCAAGGCCTATATGACGAAGCTGCGCTCCATCGTGCGCTACCTCGGCACCTGCGACGGCAACATGGACGAAGGCTCCATGCGCGCCGACGTCAACGTCTCCGTGCGCCGACCGGGCGAGCCCTTCGGCACGCGTTGCGAAATCAAGAACGTCAACTCCATCCGCTTCATCGGCCAGGCGATCGAATACGAAGCCCGCCGCCAGATCGGTATCCTGGAGGATGGCGGCACCATCGATCAGGAAACCCGTCTCTTCGACCCGAACAAGGGCGAGACGCGGTCCATGCGCACCAAGGAAGATGCGCATGACTATCGCTATTTCCCCGATCCGGATCTGCTGCCGCTCGAATTCGACGACGCCTTTGTCAGTGATCTTGCTCGGTATCTGCCGGAACTGCCCGACGACAAGAAAGAGCGTTTCGTCCGCGAGCTCGGTCTCTCTATCTACGATGCCTCCGTGCTCGTCTCGGAAAAGGCGATCGCCGATTATTTCGAAGCCGTTGCCGAAGGTCGTGACGGCAAGGCCGCCGCCAATTGGGTCATCAACGATCTGCTCGGCGCGCTCAACCGCACCGGCAAGGATATCGAGGAAACGCCGGTTTCTCCGACCCAGCTCGGCGCCATCATCGACCTCATCAAGGCCGAGACCATCTCCGGCAAGATCGCCAAGGATGTTTTCGAAATCATCCTCAACGAAGGCGGCGATCCCGCCGAGATCGTCGAAACCCGCGGCCTGAAGCAGGTGACGGATACCGGCGCGATCGAGAAGGCTGTCGATGAGATCATCGCCGCCAATCCGGACCAGGTCGCCAAGGTCAAGGCAAAGCCGACGCTTGCCGGCTGGTTCGTCGGTCAGGTCATGAAGGCGACCGGCGGCAAAGCCAATCCGCAGGCTGTTCAGGCCCTCGTCAAGGCCAAGCTCGGCATCGAGGAAGAATAAGCCAACGGCCTCGGCCAAACAGCGTGGAGCGGTGTTCGGAAGACCGATACCGTAGGGAGAAGGTCTTGGTTTATTTCGTCCGAACGGCTGGCGAGCGCGATCTGGAGAAGGTCCGCGCCCTGCTGGTCGAGAGTTTCCATGCGGCCTATGATGCAAGCCATGGCGTTGCGAAGGTCAAAGAACTGATCGCTCATCTCTTTTCGCCGGCTGCGCTGAAGGCGCGGCTGACGAAGAAGAATGCCGAATTCCTCGTTGCCGATGACGGTCGGAATATTGGCGGCATGGGCTATGCGGCCATGTCATCCGAGATGACGAAGACTGTCATGCTGCATCTCCTCTATGTAAAGCCGGATCTGCAGCGCCAGGGCATCGGCCGCGATATCTTCGCGGAGCTTGAGACCTGTTTTCCGGATGCGGAAATCATGCGGCTGGAAGTCGAGGTTCAGAACCACGAAGCCATCCATTTCTACACCCGGCTCGGTTTCGTCGAAGCCGGACGCAATGAGAACAGTGGCCCCGGCCAGTCCGGCGTTCCGACGCTGGTTTTCGAGAAAGCGCTCGAGCTCCACTGATATGGCATCCGGCGACATTATCATCCGCGAAGCACGTGAAGCCGATCTGCCGGCTTTGATCGCCATGTTTGCTGCCGATCAGCTCGGCGGCCATGGGGATACGAGTGATCCGGAGGCCTATCCGGAGTACGCCCGCGCCTTTGCGGGGATCGCTGCGTCTCCCAACCAGACGCTGTATGTTGCCGAACGGGACGGTGACGTCGTCGGCACCTTTCAGACGATGATCACCACCTCGCTCAATGCACGCGGCTCATCCGCCATGATCATTGAGGCGGTGCAGACGCGCTCCGATATGCGGGGGCAGGGCATCGGTGCGCGGATGATCGAATTTGCCGTTGCCGAGGCGAAAGGTCGCGGCGTACGGCTCGTCCAACTGACATCGAATGCGGTACGCAAGGATGCCCATCGTTTCTACGAAAGACTGGGCTTCAAGCCGTCGCATCTCGGTTTCAAGATGGCTCTGAAATGACCGTAGTTTCGGCGGGAATCACTGGACAATTCGGCTTGGCGGCGGCATAAGCGAAAAAGCCTATCTGCTTTCGTCCGCGTCCTGCGGCCACGAGGAAAAGACATGATCAAGTTCCTGTTGCACACCTTCACCTGGTGGAACAATTACACTTTCGGCACGCTCTTCGCCCTTCGCGGCTTCAAGCGCGTTGGTGAAGACGAGTTGGGCAATGTCTATTACGAAGGCGGTCTTTCCTCCTACGGCCTGCCGAAGCGCTGGGTGATTTACAAGGGTTACGCCGAAGCTTCCGCCATTCCTCCGGGCTGGCACGGCTGGATGCATCACCGCACCGATGTTCCTCCGTCCAAGGAAACCTACGTCGCTAAGGAATGGCAGAAGCCGCACCGCGCCAACCCGACCGGTTCGCCGCAGGCTTACCGTCCGCCGGGCTCGCTCTCGGTTGCCGGCGAACGTCCGCGCGTGACCGGTGACTACGACGCCTGGACGCCGGGCAACTGAGCGTCAAGCATCTGATGGCGGGTTCTGCCCCGCGCTTTGGCCACAATTGACCTTTACCCGCAGGTTGGCCGCAATCGCTGCGGCCATGAACCTGATATGTGCTGGAGACGGGTAGATATGAAGCTTTCCCTGCGAAACACGGTCCTGCCGGCTGCGGGAGCTGTATCGCTATTGGCGCTTTCCGCCGGGCTTCTTTCCAATCAGGCACAGGCTGCCCGCATCGACAATCCGGTCGCCGTCTTCTCTGGCCTCGACAAGATCACCGGCCGTATCACCACTTTCGACGTCTATGTCAACGAAACGGTCCAGTTCGGCGCCCTGCAGGTGACGCCGAAGGCCTGTTATTCGCGCGATCAGTCGGAAGCCCAGAAGATCGATGGTTTCGTCGAAGTCGACGAGATCACGCTCGACCGCAAGATCCGCCGCATCTTCACCGGCTGGATGTTTGCCGACAGCCCCGGCCTCAACGCCGTCGAGCATCCGATCTATGACGTCTGGCTAAAAGACTGCAAGCAGAACTCCGACGTCCCGCCTCCGGACAGCGCCGGCGCGAAATAAGCTTTTTCTGACGGAATAATCGTTCCCTAGAACGCGAGATGCGGCGATTCCATTGCAGCGGCGAGCAGTAGCGCATAGTCCGCTTTAGGCACGTCAATGGCACCGAATGTCTTCAGATGCTCAGTCGTGAATTGCGTGTCGAGCAGGGTGAAATGTTTCTGGCGCAAATGCTCGACTAGATGCACGAGACAGATTTTCGAAGCATCGGTGCGCCGCGAGAACATGCTTTCCCCGAAGAAGGCGGAGCCAAGCGACACGCCGTAGAGCCCGCCGACCAATTCATCACCATCCCAGGCTTCGACGGAATGGGCGTGGCCCATGCGGTGTAGGGCGGAATAGAGTGTCCTGATGGTCTCGTTGATCCAGGTACTTGGGCGGTCGGATGTTTCCTGCGCGCAAGCGGTGATCACGGCATCG
Organism: Hyphomicrobiales bacterium; assembly: GCA_900470965.1. Taxonomy (GTDB): domain Bacteria; phylum Pseudomonadota; class Alphaproteobacteria; order Rhizobiales; family Rhizobiaceae; genus Rhizobium. Next base: position 25,055 of record UCCS01000048.1, on the reverse strand, counting down.
AAATCGCTGTTGAGGCGGATGTCGAAGGGCCTCTGCTTGATCGTCTTTCGAAGGCTTTTGGAAACGTGAAAACGATCGCCCAGCGGAAGGACACCGCGGACATCAGGCTCGACCCAGAATATCTCCGGATCGTCGGCGGACTCGGCCATCGGAAAAAGGCCAATCGAATAGGCGCGCAGGAGGATCTCCGGTGTGATACCTGGTGATTTCCTGCGCGCTCCTGCCATTCCTGTCCTGTGCTGCCGATCAGCCGTTGGCGAGATACTTTTCCAGCCAATGGATATCATAGTCGCCATTGGCGATATCCTGGTTGGAAACGAGATCCTGGAACAGTGGCAGCGTCGTCTTGATTCCGTCAACGACAAATTCATCGAGCGCGCGGCGCAGGCGCATCATGCATTCGACACGCGTACGGCCATGCACGATCAGCTTGCCGATGAGGCTGTCGTAGTAAGGCGGGATCTTGTAGCCCTGATAGGCGCCCGAATCGATGCGCACGCCAAGTCCGCCCGGTGCATGGAAATGCGTGATCGTGCCGGGCGAGGGCACGAAGGTGCGTGCGTCCTCGGCATTGATGCGGCATTCGATGGCGTGGCCGTGGAAGTGTACTTCATCCTGCGTGACCGAGAGCCCGCCGCCGGAGGCAACGCGGATCTGCTCATGCACGAGGTCGATGCCGGTGATGGCCTCGGTGACCGGATGTTCCACCTGCAGACGGGTGTTCATTTCGATGAAATAGAACTCGCCGTTTTCGTAGAGGAACTCGATCGTGCCGGCGCCGCGATATTTCAGCTTCATCATGGCGTCTGCGCAGATCTGGCCGATCTTCATGCGCTGCTCGACATTGAGGGCAGGCGAGTTGGCTTCTTCCCAGACCTTCTGGTGACGGCGCTGCAGCGAGCAGTCGCGTTCGCCGAGATGGACTGCATTGCCTTCGCCGTCGCCGAACACCTGGATTTCGATGTGGCGTGGCTTTTCGAGATACTTTTCCATGTAGACGGCGTCATTGCCGAAGGCAGCGGCCGCTTCGGTGCGGGCCGTCGACCATGCCTCGATCAGGTCGGCCTCGGTCTTGGCAACTTTCATGCCGCGCCCGCCGCCGCCGGCCGTTGCCTTGATCAGCACCGGATAGCCGATTTCGGCTGCCGTCTTCAGTGCATCCTCTTCGGTCTTCACTTCGCCATCGGAGCCGGGAACGACCGGGATGCCGAGTTCCTGGGCCGTGGTCTTGGCGGTGATCTTGTCGCCCATGATGCGGATATGTTCCGCCGTCGGGCCGATAAAGGTAATGCCGTGCGCTTCGAGAATATCGGCGAACTTGGCATTTTCCGACAGGAAGCCATAACCCGGATGCACGGCGTCAGCGCCGGTGATTTCGCAGGCTGCGACGATCTGATGAATATTGAGATAGCTTTCGCGCGACGGCGGCGGGCCGATGCACACACTCTCATCGGCAAGGCGCACATGCATGGCGTCGGCATCGGCCGTCGAATGCACGGCAACGCTTGCAATGCCGAGCTCCTTGCAGGCGCGCAGCACGCGAAGGGCGATCTCGCCACGATTGGCTATGAGGATCTTCGAAATCATTGGCAAAGCCTTATTCGACGACGACGAGCAGCTGGCCGTATTCGACGGGCGAACCGTCTTCGACAAGGATTTCCGTGACCTTGCCGGATTTCGGCGAGGGGATCTGGTTCATCGTCTTCATCGCTTCGATGATGAGGAGCGTCTGGCCTTCCTTGACGGTGGCGCCAACTTCGATGAACGCGCGCGCGCCCGGTGCCGGAGCCATATAGACCGTGCCGACCATTGGTGCGTTCACCGTATTGGCCGGGTTACGGCCGGCTGCTACCGGAGCGGCGGCGGCCGGGGCTGCTGCGATCGCTGCAGGCGCCGCATAGGCAGGGCCTGCGATCGGTGCCTGGATGTACTGGGGCGTGCCTGCGCGCGAAACGCGGATACGCAGATCTTCCTGTTCGACTTCGATCTCGGTCAGATCCGTGTCCTTTAGGATGTTGGCGAGATCGCGGATCAGTGCCTGATCGATACCGGATTTCTTTTCAGCCATGAGTGTTGCCCTGTCTTCTTCTTATGCCGTGATGTTCTTCAGCGCGTGCAGCGCCAGGATGTAGCTATGAGGCCCGAAGCCGCAGATCACGCCCTTGCATGCGGGTGCGATCATCGACTTGTGGCGGAATTCTTCCCGCGCGTGCACGTTGGATATGTGGAGCTCGATGACGGGAATGGAAATGGCACGGATCGCATCATGCAGCGCGACCGACGTATGCGTATAGGCGCCTGCATTGATGGCAACGCCGATGGCCTTTTCATCCGCTTCGTGGAACCAGTCCACCAGCGTGCCTTCGTGATTGCTTTGGCGGAAATCGATGTCGAAGCCGAGTTCGCGGCCCGCAGCCTTGCAGTCCGCCTCTATGTCCTTGAGCGTCTTGCCGCCATAGATGCCAGGTTCTCGCTTGCCCAGCATATTCAGGTTGGGCCCGTTCAGGACAAAAATCGTTTGCGTCATCGAATGTTCCGTTTGGCGCACCGGCTCTTGATCCTCTCGGGATCAAGCGACCGCTACGCGGTTCACTGTATTCATCGCGTCCTGTGCCAGCCTATCGGCAGCAAAGGCACGGGAATGCGCGAGCGCCACCTATAGACTCCACGCGGGCTTATTGAAAGCCCTTACAGAATCGGCAAGGGACGTCGCGCCATGTTTGTCCACATGGCTGAAACGCTTCGATTTAGGCGATTTGATGAGCGCGGGTTCAGCAGCTCGTCTTGCCGCAGGCCCGCATGTTCTTCACCTTGGCTTCAAGATCGTCGATGCCGACGGCGCCGGGCACCATTTCGTTGCCGATCACATAGGACGGTGTACCGCTGATGCCGAGATTGGCGGCGAGCTGATAGGTCGCCTGCACGATGTCATCGTTCGGGCTCTTTTTCATCTCCGCGCGAATCTTGTCTTCGCTGACGCCGAGAGAGGAGGCGACCTGGATTGCGGTATCCTCGGAGGCGCGGCCGTCGCTGCCGAGTAGCGCGACGTGGAAATCGCTGTACTTTTCAGGCGCAAGCCGGCGGAAGGCATCTGCCACGCGATGTGCCGCGACCGAATCCGGTCCGAGAATCGGGAACTCCTTCAGCACGAAGCGCACATTCTTGTCCTTCTTCAGGAGCGCCTGCATGTCGGGCAGGGCGTGACGGCAATAGGTGCAGTTATAGTCGAAGAACTCGACGACGGTGACATCGCCCTTCGGGTTGCCGAGTGTCACGTCATTCTTGGAATCGAAGATGCCGTCGGTATTGTTCTCGATGGCCATGGTCGCCTTCACCTGCTGGGCCATCTGCTGCTTTTTCTGCAGCGCATCCTGCACCTCGAGCATGATCTCCGGATTTTCGATCAGATACTGCTTGATGAATTCACCCAGTTCCTTCTTCTGCTGGTCGTCGAATGCAAATGCCTGAGCCGGAAGGGCGATGGAGGCTGCAAGCACCAGCGCGGTGAGCGTTTTGGAGAAGAAGGCCATGGTATCCTCGTCGTCGACTGATGGGTTTTCGAACGAAAAATACCATCGCCGGGTTAATGGGCTTGGATGCGTCCGCATCAAATTACGGCGCGTCGGGCCGCCATCAAACAGGAATTTTCCTCCGATCCAAGCCCTCGCGGGATTGTGATGAGCCGATTATTGCGGCAATTGTCTGGCCTTTATCTGAAGCCAGGCAGGAAGTGATCGTGTTTTCCATATCGAAACGCAGCGAAGTCGAACCATTCCACGCCATGGATGTTCTGGCCGAAGCGACGAAGAGACGGGCAGGCGGTCACCCCGTCATTTCCATGGCTGTCGGCCAGCCCTCGCATCCAGCTCCCCAGGCAGCCCTTGAGGCCGCCCGCACAGCGCTTGCCGAGGGGCGGATCGGCTATACGGATGCGCTCGGCACAGCGCTGCTGAAACATGCGCTCGCCTGGCACTATCGCGATCGCCACGGCCTTGAGATCGATCCCGTCCGCATTGCCATCACAACCGGCTCGTCGGCGGCCTTCAATCTCGCCTTCCTGTCGCTTTTTGATGCCGGCGATGCGGTTGCCATTGCCCGGCCGGGCTATCCTGCCTATCGCAACATCCTCGGTGCCCTCGGCCTCAATGTGGTCGAAGTGCCCGTCACATCAGAAACGCATTTCACGCTGACGCCCGAAAGCCTCGAAGCGATCCAGAAGGAAAAGGGCGTGAAGCTGAAGGGCGTGCTGCTTGCAAGCCCTGCAAATCCGACCGGCACGGTGACCGGCCGCGAAGGCCTGAAGGCGCTTGCCGCCTATTGCGATGCCAATGACATCGCCTTCATCTCCGACGAGATTTATCACGGCCTCACCTTCGCAGGCGAAGAGACGAGCGCGCTGGAGCTGACGGACGAGGCGATCGTCATCAACTCCTTCTCTAAATACTATTGCATGACCGGCTGGCGCATCGGTTGGATGGTGCTGCCTGAGCGGCTGGTGCGCCCGATCGAGCGCGTCGCCCAGAGCCTCTATATTTCGCCGCCGGAGCTTTCGCAGATCGCAGCCACGGCAGCGCTCGGCGCCAGCGAGGAACTGGATCGCGTCAAGGCAAGTTATGCCGCCAATCGCGAACTGCTGCTCGACCGGCTGCCGAAGATCGGCCTTGCACCGGCGTCGCCCATGGATGGCGCCTTCTACGCCTATGTCGACGTATCGCGCTTCACCAATGACAGCATGGATTTCGCGCGCCGCATGTTGGCGGAAATCAACGTCGCCGCCACGCCCGGCCTCGATTTCGATCCGGTGGAAGGACCGCGTACGCTCCGCATGTCCTATGCCGGTTCAGAAGCCGAGATCGCCGAAGCGGTAGAGCGCATCGGCGTATGGCTGAAATAGGCGAGGCCTAGGTCCGATATTCGGGCGCCTGCCGGTCGAGAACGCGCCTGACGCTTTCGAGATGCAGGCGGGCACTTTCCGGATCGCCTTCACGCATCTGCTTTGCCGCCTGTTCAGCAATCTCTTCTGATACCGGCACCAGCCGGCGTCCGGTGCTCATCGCCTTGAGTTGAACCTCTGCGGCGCGCTCCAGATAATAGAGATCGTCCCAGGCTTCGGCGATGTTTGGCGCGCAGACCATGACGCCATGGTTCTTCATGAACAGGATGTCCTTGTCGCCGAGCACGGCTGCGATCCTGTCGCCCTCACGTTCATCGAGCGCCAGTCCACTATAGTTCTCGTCGACGGCGACGCGGCCATAGAACTTCAGTGACGTCTGTCCAGCCCAGATGAAGGGATCGCCCTCGACCATGCTGAGCGCTGTCGCATTCGGCATATGCGTGTGGAAGGCCGCACCGACGCGCGGCGACATCTTGTGCAGGCGGGCATGGATGAAGAAGGCTGTTGCCTCTGGCACGCCGTCGCCGGCAATGACGTTGCCTTCAAAATCGCAGATCAGCAGCGATGAAGCCGTTGCCTCCTGAAAGGCCCAGCCGAGCCTGTTGACGAGAAAGAGATCGGGATGGCCGGGCACGACTGCCGAGAAATGGTTGCAGATGCCTTCCTCAAGCCCGAGCCGCGCCGCCATTCGAAGGCACGCCGCGAGATCGACACGCGCCTGCCAGATCTCGTCGGTATCGAGCGGCAGATTGCGCAATATCGCCGGCTGTCCCTTCGCCAGGTTCAGTTCATGGGCCATGTCTTGTCTCCTATCGCGTCAATTACATCCAGCCGTGTGCGGCAAAAAGACCGGGTACCTTGTCGAGCGTGGGCACGATCTCGTTGGGGCGGTAGTCGCTGAGCGGTTTCCGTCCCGTGCCACGATCAACCCAGATCGCACGAAAACCGAGTTCTCGCGCGGCGGCAAGGTCAAGATGCGGGCTGGCGCAGATATGCACGAGATCATCCATGCCGATGCCGAGCGTTTTCCAGGCGTGCCGGAAGATTTGCGGCGAGGGCTTATAGGCTTCCGCCTGCTCCGCGGTGATCACCCGGTCGACGAAACCGCCGAGCTGCGCGACATTGCCGGCAATGATCGCGTCGTCCGTATTGGAAATAATGGCAAGCCGGAAACCGGCAGCTTTCAGCCTGCCGAGCGTTTCTACCACTTCCGGGAACGGCGGCATCCGGCCGATAGAGGATGTCAGCAGATGGGCATCAGCGGTGTGGAATGGCAGGCCGAACTCCTTCATGGCAAGTTCCAATGCGAGAGCCGTGACTTGGCTGAAGGATCGGTGCGGCTTTTGCTGTTCCAGTTCATGCTCGTAGCGGTCATAGACGGCAATGAAGGCGGCCTGGTCGATATCGCGGCCTTTGGCTGACAGGATCGCGCCCATGGCAGCAAGCAGGCCTTCATCCCATTGAATCAGCGTGCCGTAGCAATCGAAGGTCAGCCAGGTTGGTCGGTTTCCGGGAAGGGTCATCTCTCATCTCCATGATTTGCTTCATGTTGACAAAGAACAGCGTCATTGAGAAATTAAATGTGATAATTACGGACAGTGGAAAACCGAATGAGCTTCGCCTTTGACCTCGATCTTCTCCGGACCTTCGCAGCGGTCGTTGATGCCGGCGGCTTCACGCGGGCGGCTGAGCGTGTTCACCTGACCCAGTCCACCGTCAGCCAGCAGATCAAGAAGCTCGAGGCCAATATCGGCCACACCCTGCTTCTGCGCGACAAATCGACGGGTGGTATCCAGACGACGGAGGAGGGCGAAATTCTTTTGAGTTATGCCCGACGTCTGTTGGCGACGGCAGAAGAGGCAATGGACGTCATGCGCAAGCCCGCTGCGCCCAAGACCGTCAGGCTCGGCGTTCCCGAGGATTTTGCCGGTCGCAGGCTCATCGATCTTCTCTCCGGTTTTTCCGCTGCCTCACCGCATATTAGGCTCGACACCGTCAGCGGCTGGAGCGTCGAGCTTCGCCGCCTTCTCGATACGGGTGAAATCGATCTGGCACTGATCAAGCGGGAACCCGGTGATGGTGCCTGTCTGGCGAGTTGGAAGGAGGAACTGATCTGGGTCGAGAGCACGCGCCGGTCGGTGAGGAATGAGCCGGTCCCGCTTGCTGTTTTTCCTGTCGGCTGCATCTACCGTGAACGGGCGATCCGCTTCATCGAGCGCAGCGGATGGCGCTGGCGCATCGCCTATACGAGCCAGGGTTTGATGGGCGTTCAGGCGGCGGTCGCCTCAGGCCTCGGCATCAGCCTGCTGCCGTCGGATGCCGTCCTGCCTGAACATCGCCGGCTTGGAGCAGCAGACGGGTTCGATCCGCAGCCGGCATCCGAACTCGCACTCGTCAGGGGAAGGATGCGCCTCACGGCGGAGAGCCGGTCGCTCGCCGATTTCCTCGCGGCCAATCTTTAGAGCCTTTCTCGGTCAGATCGCAGCATTCTGCCGGAGCAGGTTTTCGTCAGGGCAAAGGAGATGGGCGAAGGGCATACCCCTAGGTACGTCCGAGCCGATCGCCTTTGATCCTGGCGGAAAGATGCCCGGCCCTAGCTGGTTTGCAAGCAAACCACCGGGGTTGGCTGAAACGGGTCGCCTGATCGACCGGCCGGCTTGGCCGTAGATCTGGGCTACGACGCGCGCCGGCCGGTCGACCATCCGACTCCGTTTGAGCCAACAGAATGCTGCAATCTGACCAGGAAAGGCTCTAGGTGCGTGAGGAGAAGAGCGAGGCGAGTGTCGAAGCCGGCTTGTTGTTCATCCGCGGCACCACGACGAGCTGCCGGATGTCTCCACGCTTGTAGGCAGCCAGGAAGCGCTTGTAATCCCTAAAGGAAACGCAGCCGTTGGAGTCGCCGTTCCTGCCGAGCATATAGGTGTGCGCCAGCAGACCGACACGGTTGAAGATCGCGTCCGAACCCTGCACCGGCGTCAGGCGAATGGCCGCCACGCCATGGAACAGGGCTTCGCGCATCGTTAGGTTATAGGTGTGCGGCGGCGTCGGTCCGCGCATTTTCTGATCAATATAACGCGGGTTGTCGCGCATCTTGCCGAGACCGGAATGGGCCTCCAACCGCTCGCCGTTCGGCAGGTAGACGGTAGCGTTTTCAATGTCGTAGATCGCCACACCAGCGCGCAAGCGCGGCGTAAAGACCGGCTTGTCATAGCGCGGCACCGCATCGTCTTCGTCATCTTCGATCGGCGAGTTCGGCTTGGCATAGGCAAGCACAGGCTCGGCAGTCCGCTGCGAACCCTTGGAGACAGGCGCCGGCTTGCCGACGAGGCCATCGGGCCGCGCCATCGGGAGCGGTACGGAATCCTCATCGGGGGTGAGAACCAGATCGAAAGGCCGCGCACCATCGTCTGCCTCGGCAACCTCCATCTCGGCCGGCTTGTTGGCGGCGAGAGCAGCGGGGATCGCCGGCAGCAGTTCGACGGGAGCGGGCATGACGCGTGGGCCGGCGTCGGCTAGAGCGAGCATAGCCGGCATTTCGGCCGCAGCGACTGCATCCTTCGACGGGATGATGATCCGGTCGGCGCCATCCTCGGCAGGAGTGGCGGCAGCGGTTTGGACGTCGGCTGCCACCGCCTTGACAGTGTCTTCCTTGTTGAAGCGCGGATTGTCGGAGACGGCCACCGGCTGAAGTTCCGCGACGGCAACGGGGAGGCGATTGGTCTTGGCGAGCGCGAGCTTTGCGCTCGATGCCGCCGAGGTCTTCTCGGCGTGAGACTGGATAATCTGAGCCGTTAACGGCATGACCGGCTTGGCATTGAATGCTGCAAGCCGCGAAGCCTTATTGACATGGATAAGCCGCTCATGCGTGACGGCAACAGGCGTTTGCCTTGGTGCTGCTGTGACCGGAGCGATCTCCTTCGGTGAGGAGAAGGGCATCGATACGGATTGCATTGTGGCAATCGTGCCGATAAGCCACGTGGAGGTCAAAAGTCCGGCTATTGCGATGCCGGTGAGTAAACCGCGAGATCTGCCTGAATGAACAGCGGATCCGCCAAAAGGGGCGACGTTATTGAACGTCCCTACCGCAAACGCCATACTCTACTCGTCTTCCAAAACGCGCTACGCAGGCCGGCAGCACTGACTTACGGATCTTTGCCGGAGCCGCTAACTGCCCAAAAAGGCCGAATTTTGGCCCATTCGCGACAAGCGACCGTTTCTTAAGGATGACGAACTATGGTTTCCAATTAGTTTACAGGTGCAGGGTTCCGTTTCGATTGTCGCGAAAAGAGACGTAATATTTTAGAAAAAGCTATTTTTCAAAGGTTTGCCGCGATCGGTATGTCACTGCTCGGTGAGGGCGACCAGGCGGCGGGAAATTTTTGTGCTTTCAGCTGCGCGCCATCACATAGCTGCCCGGAGCTTCCTCGATCGCATTGAGTGCTGCTCCACCCACCTTGCGGGCAGCCACGCGCTCGCCGGTTTGCGATTCGATCCACGCGTGCCAGTGCGGCCACCAGGAACCCCTCGTCTCCTTTGCCTTGGCAAGCCATGCATCATAGTCGCCCTTGGCCGGGCCGCCGGTCCAGAACTGATACTTATGCTTGTCCGGCGGATTGACGACGCCGGCAATATGACCGGAGCCTGCAACAACGAACTGCACCTTGCCGCCAAAGAACTGGCTGCCGACGAAGACGGAATTTGCCGGCGCGATGTGATCCTCGCGGGTCGCGAGATTGTAGATGGGTATCTTGATGTCCTTCAGCGACAAGGTCTTGCCGTCGAGGACCATCTCATCCTTGGTCAGCGCATTCCTGAGATAGCAGTTGCGCAGGTAGAAGGCATGATTGGCCGCAGCCATGCGGGTCGAATCGGCATTCCAGAACAGCAGGTCGAAGGGCAGGGGCTCCTGGCCCTTCAGGTAGTTGTTGACGAAATAGGGCCAGATGAGCTCGCTCGCCCTGAGCATGTTGAAGGCTGTCGACATGCGCGAGCCGTCGAGATAGCCGAGCGCCTGCATATGCGCTTCCAGCGCCTGAAGCTGCTCCTCGTCGACAAAGACCTTCAGGTCGCCGGCATGGGTAAAATCGACCTGGGTGGTGAAGAGCGTTGCACTCTTGATGCGCTTGTTCTTTTCCTTGGCGTGCAGGGCAAGGGTTGCGGCAAGCAGCGTGCCGCCGACGCAATAGCCGATGGCGTTGACTTCCTTCTCACCGGTTGCCTTCTCGACCGTTTCCAGTGCGAAATCGACGCCTTCCCTTGCGTAAGCCGTCCAGTCCTTCAGCGCATGGCGGCTATCCGGGTTGACCCAGGAGATGACGAAGACCGTATGTCCCTGGTCCACGCACCACTTGATGAAGGATTTCTGCGGGTTGAGATCGAGGATGTAGAATTTGTTGATCCACGGCGGGCAAATCAGCAGTGGCCGCTTGAGCACGGTTTCCGTCGATGGCTCGTATTGGATGATTTGGCAGATTTCGTTCTGGGCGATCACCTTGCCCGGTGTCAGCGCCATGTCGCGGCCGACGGCGAATTTGGTCATGTCGGTCTGGCGCATGCGGAGTTCGCCGCGACCGGCAATGATATCCTCGGTCAGCATCCTCATGCCGCGCACGAGGTTTTCGCCGCTCGTTGCGATCGTCTCACGGTAGACCTGCGGATTGGTGACCACAAAATTGGTGGGCGAGAGCGCTGCCGTAATCTGCTTCACATAGAAGCCGGCCTTGTGCTTGGTGTGCTCGTCCAGCCCTTCGGTCTCGGCAACCAGCTTTTCGGCCCAGTCGGCGGTCACGAAATAGACCTGCTTTAAAAATTCGAAGAAGGGATTCTTCTGCCAGTCTTCGTCGGCGAAACGCTTATCCACCCGTGCGATCGGTTCCGCTCCCAGCGGGCTGCCCTGCATCCTCTGCACGGAGTTCATCCATATGCCGAAGAACGAGCTCATCAGCTGCGTCTGCGCCTCGAAGGTTCGGCGCGGATCGGAAATCCAGTAGTCCGTCACCTTGGAGAGCGTCTTCACCATATCGGTGACGGGTTCGACGACCGTGTCGGAGATTTCGCCGCGCTCACGCGGGCCGAGCCACGCCGAAGCTGCCTTGCCGAGGTTTTCGAGCGCACGGGCGAAGTTCATCGCCATGGCCTCGGGATCCTTCAGGAGATAGGGATCGAGATCCTTGGCGTCGAAATCCACCTTTGCACCATTCTCCCGCTTGCTGTCGGTCACGCACTTCCTCCGGCGGCAGCATCCACTGTTCATTCGTTGTACATCTGCGGCGATGAAGAAAACAAGTTCCGCGCGCCCGCTCTCATGCTATTGCTTTGTCGCTGCGACGAATTTAACAGTCGAAGCAGGCAGGATTGGATCATCAGGCATGACGACGACAGGCATTGGGCATATCGCGACCTTCACCCGCACCGCAGCAATCTGCGCGGCGGCCGCGGCCATGGCCATTGCGCTTGCCGGATGCAACAAGACCGCTGAGGAGAAGAAGGCTTTTGCCCAGCGCATGGCAGCGCCGACGGCAGTCGTGATGCCGGCCTCCAAGGGCGAACCCGTTGAAGGCGGCCTTACCAAAAGCCCGGACGGCTACCCGTCGTTCGGTGCGCCGCTGACGGCCGCCAATGTGCAGATGAGCGACGAACAGGCGGCCGAGCTTCAGCACCAGCTGACGGCCCTGACCGCCAAGCGGCAGTCGGGCGCAATCTCGGAAGCGGAGTACCAGCGTCGCGTCGCCGAGATGCGCGCGCTTGCCGCCGACCATGGGGCCGCGACGCTCTCCGAAATCACCAAATAAGCCTTGCCTTTAAGGCGATTTGGACGCAAAGCCTTCCGGATGGATCGGAAGACGCAATTTTCCCGATAATGCGCTTCGTGCGCGGCTTCTCCGTCAAAGATTTGCCGCGCAGTTAAGTTGAAGAGGAATACGGCGCTGCGAGTCTGAAGCTCGTATCGCAGATGCCGGGAGACGGAACGAGCTTCGACAGCGGTCAGGTTGGCCGCATTTCCATGGGGAAAGAGATGGAAGAGTTTCACAAAGTCCGGCGTTTGCCGCCTTACGTTTTCGAACAGGTCAACCGTTTGAAAGCGAGCGCGCGAGCGGGCGGGGCCGATATCATCGATCTCGGCATGGGAAACCCTGATCTTCCGACCCCTCAGGCGATCGTCGACAAGCTCTGCGAGGTCGTTCAGGACCCGCGCACCCATCGTTATTCGTCCTCCAAGGGCATTCCCGGTCTGCGGCGCGCGCAAGCTGCCTATTATGCCCGTCGATTCGGCGTGAAGCTGAACCCCGACACGCAGGTGGTCGCCACCCTTGGCTCCAAGGAAGGCTTCGCCAACATGGCGCAGGCCATCACCGCACCGGGCGACGTCATCCTCTGCCCGAACCCGACCTATCCGATCCATGCTTTCGGCTTCCTGATGGCCGGCGGTGTGATCCGCTCCATGTCGGTCGAGCCGGACGAGAGCTTCTTCCCGCCGCTGGAACGCGCCGTTCGCCACTCGATCCCGAAGCCGCTGGCGCTGATCCTGAATTACCCGTCGAACCCGACGGCCTTCGTGGCGACCCTCGACTTCTACAAGGACGTCATCGCCTTCGCCAAGAAGCATGACATCATCGTGCTGTCGGACCTTGCCTATTCGGAAATCTATTTCGATGGCGAGCCGCCACCGTCGGTTCTGCAGGTGCCGGGCGCAATGGATGTGACGGTTGAATTCACCTCCATGTCCAAGACCTTTTCCATGCCCGGCTGGCGCATGGGCTTTGCGGTCGGCAACGAGCGGCTGATCGCAGCACTGACGCGTGTGAAGTCCTACCTCGATTACGGTGCCTTCACGCCGATCCAGGTTGCCGCAACCCATGCCCTGAATGGCGACGGCTCCGACATTGCGGAGGTACGCAACGTCTACAAGCGCCGCCGCGACGTCATGGTCGAAAGCTTCGGCAAGGCCGGCTTCGAAGTGCCGCCGCCGGCTGCCACCATGTTCGCCTGGGCGAAGATCCCAGAAAAGTTCCGTCATCTCGGCTCGCTGGAATTCTCGAAGCTTCTGGTCGAGAAGGCCGACGTCGCCGTTGCCCCGGGTATCGGTTTCGGCGAACAGGGTGACGATTACGTTCGTCTGGCGCTTGTCGAGAACGAACACCGCATCCGCCAGGCTGCGCGCAACATCAAGAAGTTCATGTCGACGGCGGACGAGACGATGCACAACGTTATCTCGCTCAACGCCCACCGTTAATTCCAACCTCGAAGACAGCCGCAGATTTGCGGCTGTCTCTCACTAGACATTTCAGGATCGATCCATGGCAGATGCCCTCAAAATCGGCATTGCGGGCTTGGGCACCGTTGGCGCCTCGCTTGTTCGCATCATCAGGCAGAAAAGCAATGAACTTGCAGTCACCTGCGGACGCCCGATTACGATTACGGCAGTTTCGGCGCGTGATCGTTCGAAGGACCGTGGCATCGATCTGACTGGCATCACCTGGTACGAACGTCCGGAAGAACTGGCCGAAAAGGCCGATATCGACGTGTTCGTCGAGTTGATCGGCGGCGCTGAAGGGGCTGCAAACGTAGCTGTTCGCGCCGCTCTTTCCCGCGGTCTCCATGTGGTGACCGCCAACAAGGCGCTGCTTGCCTATCACGGCGTCGAGCTTGCGACGATCGCCGAAGAAAAGGGCTCGCTCCTGAACTTCGAAGCGGCCGTTGCCGGCGGCATCCCTGTTATCAAGGCGCTGCGTGAATCGCTGACGGGCAACACGATCTCGCGCGTCTACGGCATCATGAACGGCACCTGCAACTACATCCTCACCAAGATGGAGAAGGAAGGCCTGTCCTTTGCCGATTGCCTGAAGGAAGCTCAGCGCCTCGGTTATGCCGAAGCCGATCCGGCTTTCGACATCGAAGGCAATGACACCGCCCACAAGCTTTCGATCCTGACGACGCTTGCCTTTGGCAACAGGATCGCCGCCGACGATATCTATCTCGAAGGCATCACCAATATCTCGATCGACGATATCCACGCCGCAGCCGACCTTGGCTACCGCATCAAGCTGCTCGGCGTCGCCCAACGCACGGATACCGGCATCGAACAGCGCGTGCATCCGACCATGGTGCCGGTCGATTCCGTCATCGCCCAGGTCGATGGCGTTACCAATGCGGTCGCAATCGAATCCGATATCCTCGGCGAATTGCTGATGGTCGGCCCCGGCGCCGGCGGCAACGCCACGGCCTCTTCGGTGCTCGGCGATATCGCCGACATCGCCAAGAGCCAGCCGGGCGCCCAGCGCGTTCCCGTTCTCGGCCATCCTGCCAAGTCGCTTGAGACTTACCGCAAGGCGCAGATCCAGAGCCATGAGGGCGGCTATTTCATCCGCCTGACCGTTCTCGACCGCACCGGCGTTTTTGCGAGCGTCGCCACGCGCATGGCGGAAAACCAGATTTCTCTGGAATCGATCGTCCAGCGTTCCAAGCAGCATCTGGCGCCCTCGCACCACCAGACGATCATCCTCGTCACCCATGCGACGATGGAGGATTCTGTGCGCAAGGCGGTCGCTGCGATCAAGGAAGAAGGCTACCTCGTCGGCGAGCCGCAGGTGATCCGCATCGAGCGACCCAAGGAAGAATCCTGACGCTTTGTTCCAATTTGGAACGGTTCAACCCGTCCGAGGTCGCTCGGACGGGTTTTCTGTTATTAATCAAAGCATTTCGCCGAATTTATATTAACAGATATGTAGATATAGATATAATCAACCTGGGAGCCGTTGGAGTCGCGGGTTGAGGAATATCGAGCATACCCATGATCATGTTCGGACGGAGATCGAAAACCCTCAGGCGGGCTTGCCGAAATCTGACCCTACGGTGCTTGGAGCGGCCTTCGAGCAAGAGGCGCCGCGAGGGCGGAATTGGGCCACGCTCCTGATCCTGCTTTCGATCCTCTTCGTCCAGCTGCTTGTTATCGGCTTGGTTATCTGGGCAATTTTCTGGTAATCCACAGGCTTGAAATCACCGCTTTGCTATCTGTCCTGCATCTGTAAAAAGGGCAGATGATGAAAGCGGAGTTTGGCATGGCAGATCAGGTCGATCCGGTACCGCGTGCCTTCCTGGGCGTCGAAAAATCGGTTCTCGACAATCGCTGGGTTTCACGCCTCGATCAGGCGGGGCAGAACCGCGCGCTCGCCATGTCGCAGATGCATGGCCTGCCGGATCTGATCGCACGTGTGCTTGCCGGCCGTGGTGTGACAGTGGACGAGGCCGTTGAATTTCTGGATCCGACGATCCGCAGCCTCATGCCCGACCCCTACAAACTGACGGACTGCGAGAAGGCCGCCAAGCGTCTTGCCGCTGCGATCCGTGACGGCGAGCCCGTCGCGATCTTCGGTGACTACGACGTCGATGGTGCAGCCTCCTCCGCGCTCATGTATCGCTTCCTGACCCATTTCGGCGTCAAAGCGCATATCTACATTCCCGATCGCATCTTCGAAGGTTACGGCCCCAACCCCACGGCCATCAATCAGTTGATCGACAACGGCGCGAGCCTGATCGTCACGGTCGATTGCGGCTCCACCAGTCACGAGGCGCTGGCGGCGGCTGCCGACCGCAACATCGATGTCGTTGTCATCGATCACCACCAGGTGACACACGAGCTGCCGCCCTGCCACTCTCTCGTCAATCCAAACCGCGAAGACGATCTTTCCGGGCTAGGGCATCTTTGTGCGGCGGGTGTTGTTTTCATGGTGCTGGTGGCAACGCTGCGCCTGCTGCGCGAGGCCGGAGACAAGCGCATTCTTGCGATCGATCTCCTGCAGTGGCTGGATATAGTGGCGCTTGCGACCGTCTGCGATGTCGTGCCCCTCAAGGGTCTCAACCGCGCCTATGTGGTCAAGGGGTTGGTCGCCGCGCGCCACCAGAGCAATGCCGGTCTTGCGGCACTATTCCGCAAGGCGGGCCTGGCAGGTCCTGTTACGCCCTATCATTTCGGCTTCCTGATCGGCCCGCGCATCAATGCCGGCGGGCGAATCGGTGATGCAGCCCTCGGGAGCCGCCTGCTGACGCTGGATGATGCCGTAGAAGCCGAAGCCATCGCCCAGCGGCTGGACGAGCTCAACCGCGAACGGCAAGCCATGGAAGCGGTCATGCTGCAGGAGGCCGAGGCCGAAGCGCTGGCCGAGTATGGAGACGGCGAGGGGGCTTCCGTCATCGTCACCGCGCATGAGAAATGGCACCCCGGTATTGTCGGCCTCATTGCCGCGCGCCTGAAGGAGAGGTTCAAGCGACCCGCCTTCGCCATCGCCTTCGATCCCTCAGGTAGGGGCACCGGCTCGGGGCGTTCGATCAACGGCTTCGACATGGGCAGGATGGTACGTGCCGCGGTCGATGAAGGACTGCTTGTGAAAGGCGGTGGTCACGCCATGGCTGCCGGCTTGACAGTGGAGCGCGGCAAGCTTGGCCTGCTGAGAGCCTTCTTCACCGAGAAGGCACAGAAGACGGTATCGGCCCTTGTCGCCAATGAAACGCTGAAGATCGATGGTGCCATCGCTGCAAGCGGCGCGACGATCGAGCTTATCGACCGCCTGGAAACGGCAGGCCCCTATGGCTCGGGACATTCCCAGCCGGTCTTTGCCGTACCGGCGCATCGTGTGCGTGATTCCCGTCTGGTTGGTGAGCGGCATGTGAAGGTGACGCTGGAAGCCATGGACGGTGCGCGCCTCGATGGCATAGCCTTCAGGGCTGCTGAGACCCCGCTCGGCAACCTGCTTCTCAACTCTCGCGGCGCCAACCTGCATGTCGCAGGCTCGCTCGGCGCCGAACACTATCAGGGCTCGCGCAGGATCCAGCTGCGTATCAGCGACGGCGCGCCGGCGAAGTGACCGGCTGAACGGCTAGGCTTGGAAAGGGATCAAGCCGGCTGCGGCTGAGAAAGCGGTGCTTTTCTGCGAAGGCGAGTGACGGTCACGGCAAGCAATATGCCGCCGGCAATGATTCCGACGGACAAAAGCGGCCTGTAGGCGAACCAGCCTATCGCGATGACAACAGGGCCGACGAGCAGTGTCAGCACGAAGGCCACGACGCTCGTGCCGAAGCCGATGACCGAGCCGAGAAACGGAATTAGGTCGGCAAGAATGGGCAGGAGCCCAAACATCAGCTTGAAACTGACGAACAAGCCGATGAGGCCGCAGGCGCGCACAAGCCAGGTGATAATGCTGTTTTCACTCTCTGCCGTTTTGAACATCTGGCCGGCATCCACATCGCCATCAGCGGTAAGGAAGATATCGCGGTGGTTGGTCGTCTCGTAGGGAACGAGCGCGCCGTGACTCTGCTTGCCAACGATGCTTGCCGTTTCCACGTCGATTCTCTGGTAGGTGATCCTGAGATCGCCGACATCGGGCAGGTTTTCGTTCAGACCGATATAGGCACCCTCGGAATTCCGCTTTGCCGGCCGGCTAGCGCCAATCTGCACCGCTATGCGCTGCACGTCGCTGTCAGTAAGCGCGAGTCGTGAATAGTCGCCGATCCCCGCCACATCCTTGCCTGGTGCCGAGAAGGCGCCGACATGCGCCGTTTTTGCCGTGAAGGTGGCGCCGTCAGGCATGCTGGTTGGATTTTGATGATCATCAGATTGCTTGAAGCGGCTCGAATCGATGATGTCCGAGCGCCACTCCTTGGTGTAGGAATAGGTCGTCGTCGTTTCCTCGCCGCCACCCAGTGTCTTTTTGGTCTGGCTCTCGCTTTTTTCCACCCACTGATACATCGCGACCTGGCGGGAAAGGCCGACGGCGCCGTCGGCGGTGACACCGAATTGGCTATCCTGCGGGATCTGATCGGATTTCACCGCGCCACTGATATGGACGAGCTTGCCTTCATTGGCCGGATCGACAGCCGCACCATCGACCGAAATCACCTGTGACGCGCCTTCGGAAAGAGCGCGATAGGTCTGGATCGCACGACCTTCGTTCCAGATCAGCAGCCAGATACATCCGATAAGCAGAACAAGGCCGACCAATGCGCCGATCAGCGCGCTTTTGATGCGCTCAAACCACGAAGTATAGGTCGTTTCCGTATGGCTCATATCCGAAAATCCCTTGTCGCCGAGGCGTATGTTGGAGTGCCGCGTCAGCAGAAATGCCTCGATGATCTTAGACGCCGCCCGCTAATCCCCGGTAAATACCGAAAACCATTTTTGGCTGATCATATCGTTGAAAAGAATGGGTTTTACGAAGATTGCGGAGCGGGTCCACGAGCCGAGCTTCGCGCTGCAGATGGCAGCGTATGATGCGTGATGTCACTGCATTTGCCCCATCAATTCACATGGCAAGGACAGCTGCATCCGCGAACGGAACTCTATGAAAAGACAGGGAAATGATGAAGGAGAGTGGCACGCCCTAGGGGAGTCGAACCCCTCTTTACAGAATGAAAATCTGTCGTCCTAACCGATAGACGAAGGGCGCGTGCTCTGTGGTGGCGCCCTTATAGTCAGCACCTTTCTGCACCGCAAGCGGCAAAATGAGAATCTTTCGCCGGATTATGCAGATTTTTTCTGGGCTTGTGGAAAAGCCTGGACGTGGAGGGAGCAATCGCACGTTCCGCACGTCTGCGCTGCCTATCAGCGTTCCCCGTACCAAAATGGCTGTCGTACAACAGCGAAGCGACGACTGCCGGGACTGCATCGGTTCGGCAAAAGATGCAACGCGCACCACGAGGTTCCGGAATGCACTGCCGGAAGGCTGTTAGCCTTCGTGAGTTCGTCCGCCCGAAGCGTGAAAGAACTCATTGATTTGGTACGCCCTAGGGGAGTCGAACCCCTCTTTACAGAATGAAAATCTGTCGTCCTAACCGATAGACGAAGGGCGCAGGCTTTCAGCTCAAATAGGAAAGTGCAACGCGTTCCGCAAGCGGTAAGTATAATGTCGAATTGGAAGAAGAAGTGGCACGCCCTAGGGGAGTCGAACCCCTCTTTACAGAATGAAAATCTGTCGTCCTAACCGATAGACGAAGGGCGCGTGCTGTGGTGGCGCCCTTATAGTCAGGCACTTCCGATCCGGCAAGCGGCAAATTCGAAATTTTTCAAAAAAATGACAAGCCGTTTCCGCTTGTGGAAAATGAAGATTATTGCAGCTGAATCAAAGAGCTGCAGCGGCGGCTGGAAATCGGGGTCCGGCCGCTTTCCCTACGTCACGCTTTCAGAGGGGGAAGGTCAGATCGCCCTTGCCGAAGCGATCGGCGCGCTCTTGCGGCCGCAGCCCCAGTTCCAGTCTCGGGCATTGCCCGTGTCCAGATGGACCGAATCCGTGTGGCAATAGGTGCCGACACCGCCGCGGTTCGGGAGCGAGCGGATATATTGGGCGATATCCCATTTGCTGATGCCGTCGATCTGGATATCGGCGGCTTCGCAACTCTTATGCATCGATTCCTCAGCGCCGCCGACTTCACGGTTGTGCTGCGGATCGCGGTAGCCTGACGTGACGACAACTGGCTTGCCGAAGTGAGTCTCGACTGTCTTGATGACCCGCATGAGATCGGGCTTGAAGCAGCCGACCTGGACGCTGTCGTTCTGCACATGCAGGCCGTTTGGCGCGATGCGCGTCATGCCGGGCAGCGATGCTTTCTGCAGAAGCCCGGAAAGGCTGCTGAGCAGGTTCTGCTTCGGCGCGCTGTAGAGCGCGTTCATCGTCGATCCCGGAATGTTTCCGCCGGCAAGCGAGGCTGTCTGATCATGTGCAAGCTTCGTGCTGGTATTCTGCGATGATTGCTGCGGCAGCATCTCGCCTTGCTGTGGCTCGGGCGGCGCGCTGACCACGCTCGATCTTGGGCCAGCGTTCTCAGGTGCGTAGGCGTTCGCGCCTTGTGGCTGGATGACCGTCGAGGTCGAATTGTTCTGCGGCAGCGGCTGATGATCGGAAAAAATGCTCATCGCCTGCGCATTGATTCGCGTCGACTGCATGACGAGACCGCCGATATTGGCCGGCTGCTGCTGTTGCATGGCCGGATCGACGGGTGGCGCGGCCGTTGCCGCATTCGGATCCTGCACTGCTGCCTGCGGATTGACACCGGAGACATTGGTCAGCATCGGATCGCGATAGAGCTGTTTCGACGCAGTGGACGATGCGACGGGCATTGCCGCTGCAAGCTTTGGTGCCGGCTGTCCTTCCACAGCCGGTGTGGCGACGCCGGCCGAATCAAGCGCCTTCTTGTCGGAGACGCAGCCGGAAAGCGCCAGGATAGAACTGGCGATCAGCAAAGCACCGACAGCCTGCCGGCTCGGAGGGGCAATCCGCTTGTTGTTTCTGGTCAACCGAGAAATCTCCGGTGAATGCGGAAGGCGCCGGAAAGCGCGCTTCCGTTACGATGGAACCGGAGAGTGCCTCGTGAAGCTTGCCTGCAGCTTGGCTTACCAGGCGCCGGTATTGCCCATGGACAGCCAGGGTTCGGCAGGGGCCAGTTTTTCGCCCTTCTGCAGGATCTCTATCGAGATGCCGTCGGGCGAGCGTACGAAGGCCATGTTGCCATCACGCGGGGGGCGGTTAATCGTAATACCACTGTCCATCAATTTCTGGCAGATCGCGTAGATGTCATCCACCTCATAGGCGAGGTGACCGAAATTGCGTCCTCCGGTATAATCTTCCGTGTCCCAGTTATAAGTGAGCTCCAGGCAGGGAGCTTTTTCGCTGCGGGCACGGTCGAGATCATCGCGAGCGGCCAGGAAAACGAGCGTGAAGCGGCCCTTCTCGTTCTCATGGCGGCGGATTTCCTCGAGTCCGAAGAGTGTGGTGTAAAAATGGAGGGAAGCGTCGAGGTCTTTGACGCGAACCATGGTGTGGAGATAACGCATTGTGTTTCCTCTCTCTATTTAGGCTAGCCCATCTGGAGTAACAGACGCCAGTTTCGGGCAAGTCATCGCTATAAAATGTACAGTTGGGAATAACCGAAAACTAGGACTTGCGCTTATCCGTTACCAAGATGTTAATCTTGATTTCAAGAATCAGTTAACCGTAACAGTGTGACGCGTATTGAGGGGCTGGCGACATGGCTGACAGGATTTCATCGAATGGCTTTACCGACCTTGAGGAGTTGTCGGGGGAACCGGTTGACCTCGTTGAAATCACCGGCGTGGTGAAATGGTTCGACGTGGCCAAGGGCTTTGGCTTCATCGTTCCCGACAATGGCATGCAGGATGTGCTGCTGCACGTAACCTGCCTGAGACGCGACGGCTACCAAACCATTCTTGAGGGCACCCGAATCGTCGCGCTTATCCAGCGTCGCGAGCGTGGCTTCCAGGCCTTCAAGATCCTCTCCATGGATCAATCGACTGCGATCCATCCCTCGCAGATGCCTCCGGTTCGCACCCACGTGCAGGTCACGGCAACCAGTGGCCTCGAGCGCGCCCTAGTCAAGTGGTTCAACCGCACCAAGGGTTTCGGCTTCCTGACGCGAGGTGAGGGCACGGAAGACATATTCGTTCACATGGAAACGCTCCGCCGCTTCGGCCTCACCGAACTGCGCCCGGGCCAGGTGGTGCTGGTGCGCTTCGGCGACGGCGAGAAGGGCCTGATGGCTGCCGAGATCCATCCTGACGTTCCGAGCCCGGTTGGCCGGTCTCACTGATGCGCAGCCTGTTTATCGTTGAGATGATGAGAAGCGCCTTCATGGCGCTTTTTTTCATGATCGCCCTGCCGGCATTTGCACAGCAGGACATGCATTTCGACAAGGAGCCGCTGATCATCCAGACGGCTGCCGGCAAGATGCTGCATTTTACCGTAGAGATCGCTGCCACCGGCGACCAACGCGCCTACGGCCTGATGTTCCGCAAGACGATGGCCGAAAACGCCGGCATGATCTTTGATTTCGGCGTATCGCGGCGTGTCACCATGTGGATGGAAAATACCGTCCTGCCGCTCGACATGCTCTTTGCGGACGACAGGGGCGTGATCACCCATATCAAGGAAGACGCCACGCCCTATTCCCGCGACATCATCGATTCGATGGGCGAGGTCCGATATGTGGTCGAGATAAACGCCGGCATCGCCCGCAAGCTCAATATCCGCCCCGGCGATCGTATCGTCAGCGCCACGACAACGAAAAAGGTGAAGTAAGCCTGTGAAATCTGCCGGCCTAGGTGGATTTATGGGGTTGCTAGGGCAGGGGGAAGCGTGTATTCCCGCTGCCAACAACGGCTCGGAGTGTAGCGCAGTCTGGTAGCGCATCTGGTTTGGGACCAGAGGGTCGGGAGTTCGAATCTCTCCACTCCGACCATGTTTTTCCCTATATCCCTAGTGATTTGAGATCGGCGCCACAATTTGTCGCGTTGCCGTCATAAGGCGGATTTTGGCATCGGGAACATGCGACAATATCATTCACGTCGCTAAGCACGCCTGTCTATGCGTGCCGTGATTCAGCCCTGAGCAAGCAGGCCGACATATTGGGCATAACTGATCGCCGCGTAAAAAAACGCAGTGATGCTGGCCCCAATCATGATGGCATGGAATTCTGCAGAGGTTCTCATAGTTCTCACCCGTGTCACAACGGTTGGTAGGCACCCTAGTCGCCTATGCCGGCCATAACAATTAGAAAGCGATCAAAACATGCAACAATCCGAAACATTTCGGATTATGTAACAGGATTGCCCGCTTATCCACACCCGGCTGCGAAGAGGGCTGCGCCTTGGGCGCTCCGTATTAGAAACGCACGGAGCGGCAATCGGTTTCGCTCACCTGTCCATGCTGTGATAGCGGCGCTTTTCCCTTGAAAAGACGAGGATTCGCGGATAATCAAAATTCACTTCTTGCTGCCATACTGGGATATGCAAGCGAGCCTGATCAGGGTTGATTTATGAAAGGCGGGCGCCGCCCGCATATCGGAGGCACTGCAGCATGTCTGCTAAGATCTATCGTCCGGCCAAGACCGCAATGCAGTCCGGTAAGGCAAAGACCCATCTCTGGGTGCTGGAATTCGATCAGGAGCAGCCGCGCAAGATCGATCCGATCATGGGCTACACCTCGTCAGGCGACATGCGTCAGCAGGTCAAGCTGACCTTCGAAACGCAGGAACTCGCAGAAGCCTATGCCAAGCGCAGCGGCATCGAATACCGCGTGATCGCTCCGAAGGATCCCGTCCGTCAGGTCGTCGCTTATCCGGATAATTTCCGCTATACCCGTACCCAGCCCTGGACGCATTGATCCGTACGCGGTTCAAGACAGATATGCCGCGGGATCGCGACATGCGAGACGGCCCCTTAGCTCAACTGGATAGAGCAGCTGCCTTCTAAGCAGCAGGTCGCAGGTTCGAGTCCTGCAGGGGTCGCCACTTTTTATCGAGCTTCACATCGGTGCGGAAAAACCTCAAACGATCCGGAACGAGTTTTACGTCAGCGTGAAATCTGCTGTCGGACTTACAGGCCAGAAATATGGTTCCGAGAGGTGGTCATGCAGCCAATCAAGCACATCGATGAAATCGTCCAGGATTCATTTGGGCTTTCGATTGCGACCCTATTCAGCGCGATTGCTGGCAAGAATCCCTCGCTCTCCTTTGAAGAGCATAAGGAAGGTTTCTTTTGTCTGATCGAACGCTTGCTCAGCTCTAAAAAGATTAAGTTTATTGCTCCTGGTGCAGACTGCTACGTGTCCCCCACAACACCCTGTCCACGACTCACGATTGGTGATGAAGAGGCACAATGGCACGAGACACCCCAGGCGATAGTTGAGCAGCTTCGTGGCGAGTGGCCTCAGCAAGTGCGTGACGAGAACGATTTGGGTTTGGTTGCCTATTTTTTCACTATACCGGCAATAATCTGGGTTGGAGAAGATGGGACGCTCGTGGGGTAGAAATACATGGCTGCGTCTGCATCGCAGCCAAGCGCATTCCGCCTCAATGTGAGGTTCTGTCGCCTCGTTCGGATCGATGTGATCACCATTGCGGACGAGCAAGCGCATCGGGGCAAAAACACAAGTGGTTTTAGCGCGACGGATTCCGCTTCATCGTGAAGCTCGCCACTTTTTCAGAATTTTCTAGATATCGCGCCATGACTGTGAACTCTGTTCGTGGCCAAGTGCAGCATTAGAATCGGCAAAAACAAATAAGCCGGTGGCGTATCGTCATATTCGATGCGCCACCGGCCTTTGTTTTGTTAGCTCTTGCCGTCTTAGCTCTCGGGCGACAGCGTCATCGACGTGCCTGTCGCGGCAACATTGAGGCCGAGCTGGCCTGTGACGCTGATCGTCTGCAGATGGATTGAGCCGGAAGTACCGCCGAAGAGCACGTTGGTGCCGAGGCCGCCGACAAGCGTGGCTTCAGCGGTCGCACCCTGGTAGAGGCCGGCCAGCGAGCCGCGGTGATAGCCGGCTGTCGGCGCGAAGACGGCCCAAAGCAGACGACCACGCGTGGTGAAGCCGAGATCCACGCCGAACTTGCGCAAAGCACCGCTGTAATGTTCAGGCGATTCTCCACGGCTCGTCGGCTGGAAGACACAATCGATCTGCTTGGAAGAACCAAGCACATAGCCGACACCACCGCCGATATCGCAATCGAGATAGCCGATCTTCACGCCCCCGCTTACATCGGGAGCCACCGGCGGCTCCGTCCGTACCAGGTCCGCCGCGCTGGCGCTCATGGCAAAGGCCTGGAGCAACGAGGCTGCGGCGATTGTGGTCGCGAGTATCTTTTTCATTGTCGTCTCCTGTGAATATCGCTGGAAGGATATAACGTCGGCTTTGTCATAACCAAGGCAGGAAAGTCTTCGCCGTCATTTTGGTTCCGACAGTCGCCTGCGCCAAGCTGCCGCGCCCATCTTTTATGGAACCCTATCGGCCTGCATCGGTTGTCCAGATGTCCATTTTTCAAACAATGGAGATCAGAATGAGCAAGACCAATGCAGACGACATCCGCAAGAAAACAGAGCGGCAGGTGGAGAACACCAGTGCCGGGGGACATCTCGGCGGAACCTATTTCGGCCAGCAGCCCGATGGCAAGACGGCCTCTTCTAGCAGTTCCGAGGCACGAAAGTCACGGCCGAACGACGGCCGCAACTGACGTGAGGACGATCGCACTGGGCATTTGCGACTGGCCCGAGAGGCCAGTCGCCTCATCCAAAGGTGGTATTAGTCCCAAGTTGAAACGCACGAATCTTATAAATTTTAGGGTATTTTAACCATGATTTTCTCTCGGCAGCTTCCCTGAA
>UCCS01000216.1 GCA_900470965.1 Hyphomicrobiales bacterium | reverse complement strand
GCGAAGACGATGTCTTCGCGCGGCAGATGGACCGTAATCTCAATCTCTTCCCATCTGCCGCCATGGTCTTTTGCGAACCTGACAGCGGCTTCCAGAGAGGTGAATTGCACGGCCGGTGCGCTGGTGGTCCAGAACTGCACGCTGCAGTCCGCCGCACTGTAATCTGTAAATGCCTTCTGAGGATCTAGGGCCATGGCAGGTGCTTTACACCGGCGCCGCTCGATTGGCCAGCGAATGCCTGCCCTTGCAGGCGAACGTCAAGAAAATCTAAGCGGCCCGCCCAGCCCCAGAGATGAGCGAGCCGTTCATCAGCTGGGCGTGCCTGTGCCGCGTTGCCAGAGAGAAGGATATGACCAAACTTTCAGAGAAATCACAGGATTTAGCGGCCGATGGCCAAGGCGTGAACATGACACAGAGGGCGGAAGCGATTTCAGAAGCGGTCTTCATATATTTTCCTCAGACAAGGCGACAACCATCAACGCGTGAGTGCATCCCGCAAGCCTTGCGCAGCCCAGGCGCGCTAAACCATGACCATACTGCCTCCCAAGATTTNNGGGCGGCTACTAGCCGCCCCCGTGCCTCACATCATACGCAAGAGCATTGCCAGCGCAGAGATTGTCGCTAAGCCGACATCAAATCCGCAAGAGAACCTGACTCGGCCCGCCTTCTTTTCAATCTCAAGGTAACAACTCATGGGTCCTCGTGGTAGTGGACAAGGGAATCTCCTTGTTTGAACGACTGACCCTTTGCCGCTATAACCGAGGTGCTAGGCTTGGTAAGGCGGTGATCTGATTTCGGACAGCCGCCACCAGATCGTAAAGGGGTGTCCCGATGGGGACACTCCTTTATCTCATATCCGCGATACCGCGTGCGTATCCAGGCCGTCTTAATCCACAAGGATTTTTGTTCTTTTTCTGTTCTGTTTTAAGGCTATTGATTTGTCATCATGGCTGGACGGTCTCAGGTTCGCGTCGCGGATTCGTTGCGATTCGACTGGAAGGCGGCCGGCCCATCGCTTTGCTAACTCGGCAAATTCCCGATGTGGCTTGCGCCAGTCGTGTTCCGCAAATGCTCGCCATGTGCCGTAAAGGCTGGGCAATAGGCGTCAACAATCTGCGCCGGTTGTTATCTCTACGGATTTGATTTCATTAAGAAATTATGGTGAGAGCGTCGGGGTTCGAACCCGAGACCTACTGATTAAAAGTCAGTTGCTCTACCGGCTGAGCTACGCTCTCACTCTCCGCGGTGCGAAGCACCCCGGCCGGAAGTGCGCGGAACATATGCAGGTGACCTATCGCGGTCAACTGAAAAAATCCTCCTATTTACGCGTTTGGCGCATTTCTTGCGGACTTGCCATTTTCGGAAACTGCCCGGGCATCGATCATTTGATCTCGTCACAGCGAGCGACAAAGGCGCATAGCGCGAAAATGTGGAACTTTGTGCGACTTTGAGGTTATAAACAAAAACATCAAAAAACTGTCACGGCATTGAAACATGGCGGGGCTAGAAATGCCACGTCATCAAGGCGAGCAGTTGTTTCATGTCCAAGCTTCCCGCAGCCAGCCGTCACCAGACCATCATCCGTCTCATCAATGGCGGCAGCGGCATGTCGATTAGCGCGATCGCGGAGACCTTCGGTGTTTCGACGGAAACCATCCGGCGCGATCTCGTGACGCTGGAGCGGGGCGGCTCGCTGCAGCGTGTTTACGGCGGCGCGATCCCATCAGGCCGCGAGGCGGCGCTCGACGAGCGCGTCAACATGGAGCGGGCTGAAAAGCAGGCGATCGGCAATCTCGTCGCCGCGATGATCCAGCCCGATCAATGGATATTCATGACGGGCGGAAGCTCGGTGCTTGCTGTCGCCCAGGCGATGCGCAACGGCCCGCCGGTAACGGTCATGACCAACATGCCAGCTATCGGCGAGGCGCTGCAGGCGGGCCTGCGTCACAAGGTGATCCTGACCGGCGGCGNNCGACCTGTCGATCATCGGCGTCTACGGCCTCGATGCCGAATACGGGCTGGTCGAGCGCACGAAGCACTACATGCAGCTCAAGACAAGGCTCGCCGCACAGAGCCGTTCCAATGTCTATGTGGCCGACCACACCAAGATTGGCGCCGTCGGCCGCTACCGCAGTATTCCATTTTCCGAAATCGAGACCTTCGTGACCGACCAGCCGCTGGAGGAGCCATTCGTGCGCCTGCTGACGGAGGCCGGCGCCAGCGTCCTCTATCCCCAAAGCGTCAATGACAATGCCGGTCCGACCGGCACGACAATAGAAGAGAAGGTGAATGAAGATGACTGATGTCCGCCATGTCATCGTGCTCGGTGTCGACGGCCTGCGGCCGGATATGATCGACGCGACGACCATGCCCAATCTCGCGGCGCTGAAGGCGTCCGGTGTTACGAGCCGCGATCACCGCACAGTTTTCCCGAGCGAGACGCGCGGCG
>UCCS01000052.1 GCA_900470965.1 Hyphomicrobiales bacterium | reverse complement strand
GCCGGCCAATCTCTTCGTCGGCGGCTTCATCGGCTCACCTGCGATGAACATGATCAAGGGCAGGCTCGATCCCGAGAATCCCATACGTTTCATCGCCGCCGACGGCACGGCGCTTCCGGTCGCCAATCCTCCGGACAGCGCAAAAGGGCGTGACCTCGTCTATGGGCTCCGCCCGGAATATATCTCGCTCGACGCGGGCGGCCTGCCTGGCGAGATCGTTGTGATCGAGCCGACCGGCTACGAGACGCATCTCACGCTGAAGTTCGGCGGCAGCGATCTCAATTGCGTCTTCCGTGAACGCGTCAACGCGCGCCCAGGCGAGAGCCTAAATGTCGCAATCGACGCCTCGCATGTTCATCTTTTCGATGCCGAAGGTGGCCGGAGATTGACCAACTGACGTCTTCAGGCGCGGCGCGGGAGAGGAGGGGGCTTCCCGTTCAGTCGCCAGATGGCAGGCATCCCATTTCCGGATGCAGATACCGTCGTTCATCAAGCGGGAGATGAATGTCGGAGAATTCTCTCCCGCTTTTTTCAAGGAGGAGGAATATCATGACGATCAAGAGACGTGAATTTCTTGCTGCTTCGGCAGCCGCAGCCGGCGTCGCCGGTCTGGGCATCAGGCCTTCTTTCGCACAGGCCGAACCGACCTATAAGCCGGAAAACGGCGCGAGCCTGCGCCTGCTGCGCTGGACACCCTTCGTGAAAGGTGATGAGGAAGCCTGGCTTGCAAACACCAAGAAATTCACTGAGGCGACCGGTGTCGAGGTCCGCGTCGACAAGGAGAGCTGGGAGGACATTCGCCCAAAAGCTGCGGTTGCGGCCAATGTCGGTTCCGGTCCTGATCTCATCATGTGCTGGTTCGACGATGCTCATCAGTACCCGGACAAGCTGGTCGACCTGACCGAACTCGCCAATTATCTCGGCAACAAATATGGCGGCTGGTACGATGGCGTCAAAGGTTATGCCTCGCGCGGAGATACGTTCATCGCCATGCCGCTGACGGCGATCGGCAATGCCGTGGTCTATCGCGACAGTCATGTGAAGGCGGCTGGCTTCAGCGAATTCCCCAAGGATACTGCAGGCTTCCTTGAGCTTTGCAAGGCGATGAAGGCTAAGGGCACGCCCGCCGGCTTCCCGCACGGAAAGGCTGTCGGCGACGGCAACAACTATGCCCATTGGCTGCTCTGGAGCCACGGCGGCAAGATGGTCGATGAAGGCGGCAAGGTGACGATCAACAGCCCGGAAACGCTGGCCTCGATCAACTATGCCAAGGAGCTCTATGCGACCTTCATTCCGGGCACAGAAAGCTGGCAGGACGTCAACAACAACCGCGCCTTCCTCGCCGGCCAGGTTTCGCTGATCGCCAACGGTGTGTCGGTCTATTACACTGCCAAGGGCGATCCCAAGCTCGCAGAAATCACCAAGGACATTCGCACGACGAACTTCCCGATCGGCCCGGTCGGCCAGAGCGTCGAGCTTTACCAGACAAGTTCGCTGCTTCTCTTCAAGCACAGCAAATATCCTGAAGCAGCAAAGGCCTACATCAAGTTCATGATGGAAGCCGATCAGATGAATGCCTGGATCCAGGGCTCCAGCGCCTATTGCTGCCAGCCGCTCAAGGAATTCGCCAAGAACCCGATCTGGACTGCTGATCCGATCCATGCGCCTTACGCGCGCGCCTCGGAAAAGCTGCGCCCGAACGGCTATGCCGGCCCGCTCGGCTATGCCTCGGCCGCGACCATGGCCGACTACGTGCTGGTCGACATGTATGCCGCGGCCGTCACCGGCCAGAGGTCGCCAGAGGATGCAATGAAGGAGGCCGAGCGCCGGGCGAACCGCTACTATCGCGTCTGATCCTATTTTTCCAAGACTTGCGGCATGCCGGAAACGACGTGCCGCAAGTCTCTAGGGCATATCGCAATCTGGAGATAAGCAATGTCGACGGTGAATTCCGGAGATACGCGCGGACCGACATCCTCGCTCCTGCAGAACAACAACGTGCTCGGCTTCCTGTTCATGCTGCCGGCGGCGGTCTTCCTGGTCTGCTTCCTGACCTATCCGCTGGGGCTCGGCGTCTGGCTCGGCTTCACCGATACGCGCATCGGCCGCGACGGTATCTTCATCGGGTTGGAGAACTACCAATACCTGATGGAGGATGACGTCTTCTGGCTGTCGGTCTTCAACACCGTCCTCTACACCTTCGTCGCTTCGATACTGAAATTCGTGCTTGGTCTCTGGCTGGCGCTGCTTCTGAACCAACATTTGCCGTTTAAGAGCTTCTTCCGGGCGATCGTGCTTCTGCCCTGGGTCGTGCCGACCGTTTTGTCCGCCCTGGCCTTCTGGTGGATCTACGATTCCCAGTTTTCGATCATTTCCTGGTCGCTGATGGAGCTTGGTCTCATCGACGCGCCGATCAACTTCCTCGGTGATCCCACAAATGCGCGCATTTCAGTCATTATCGCCAATGTCTGGCGCGGCATTCCCTTCGTGGCGATCTCGCTGCTTGCCGGCCTGCAGACCATTCCGGTCTCGCTACAGGAGGCAGCGTCGCTTGACGGGGCGACCAGCTGGCAGCGCTTCCGCTATGTGACGCTGCCGATGTTGACGCCGATTATCGCCGTCGTGATGACATTCTCAGTGCTCTTCACCTTCACGGATTTCCAGCTCATCTACGTGCTGACCAAGGGCGGGCCGGTCAACGCCACGCATCTGATGGCAACATTGTCCTTTCAGCGCGGAATTCCCGGCGGCCAGCTCGGCGAGGGTGCCGCGATCGCAGTCGCGATGATCCCCTTCCTGCTCGGCGCGATCATGTTCAGCTTCTTTGGCCTGCAGCGCCGCAAATGGCAGCAGGGCGGACAGGATTAGGGAAATTCCAGCAAAAGCGTGCAGCGGTCTTGCGTCAGAATTGCGTGAAAACAAAGAGACAGGGCATTTCCATGGATCGAAGAAACGGAAATGCTCTAGGGAGGAAGATATGTCGACCAATTCCAACACCGCCAATGTCGTCCTGACCGACAATGCCGAAGGTATGAGTTACCTGAACCGCCTGCCACGGCGGGTGGTGATGCTCTACCTGCCGATGGCGGTTTTCGTCTTCGTGCTGCTCTTCCCATTCTACTGGATGGCGGTCACCGCGGTGAAGCCGAACGAACAACTGACCGACTACAGCAATTACAGCCCGTTCTGGGTGGTCGGGCCGACGCTTGCACATATCAAATATCTGTTCCTCGAAACGTCCTATCCGGGCTGGATGTGGAACACGATCCTCGTCGCAGTCTGCTCGACCCTCCTGTCGCTTGTTGCGTCGGTCTTCGGCGCCTATGCGATCGAGCGCGTGCGCTTCACCGGCTCCCGTTCCATCGGCCTCGTCATCTTCCTTGCCTATCTCGTGCCGCCGTCGATCCTGTTCATTCCGCTTGCCTTCATCGTCTTCAAGCTCGGGATCTATGACTCGCGGCTCGCGCTGATCTTCACCTATCCGACCTTCCTCATTCCCTTCTGCACCTGGCTTTTGATGGGTTACTTCCGCTCGATCCCGTTCGAACTGGAAGAAAGCGCACTGGTGGATGGCGCCAATCGCTGGCAGATCCTGACGAAGATCATCCTGCCATTGGCAGTGCCCGGCCTGATCTCGGCCGGCATCTTCGCCTTCACTCTGTCGTGGAACGAGTTCATCTACGCCCTGACCTTCATCCAGTCGTCGGAGAACAAGACGATCCCCGTTGGGGTGCTGACGGAGTTGGTGCGTGGCGATGTGTTCGAATGGGGATCGCTGATGGCGGGAGCTCTCTTCGGCTCGCTGCCCGTCGTCATCCTCTATTCATTCTTCGTGGACTATTACGTCTCGTCGATGACAGGCGCCGTCAAGGAATGAAAAAGGGGCAAAAGCTGCTCCTTTTCGCTCCTAACGGTTATTCCTCTGACGCCATTGCGCAAACTTTTCGCGCGGTGCTTCGCTGGTCGCCGGGTAGAGCCCGATGATGGTCGCGCCGCCGAGCACCTCCTCGGTAACGAAATCCTCGTAGGCCGTCATCTCGACGGCCTCGTCGGCGATTTCCTCCGCAAGATACAGGGGGATGACCACGACGCCCTCATTGTCGCCGACCACAACGTCGCCGGGGAAGACAGGAACATCGCCGCAGCCGATCGGGACATTGATCTCGATCGCCTGATGCAGGGTCAGGTTGGTCGGCGCCGAAGGCCGGTGATGATAGGCAGGAATATCGAGACCGGCGATTTCGGGGCTGTCGCGGAAACCACCGTCGGTCACGACGCCGGCAACACCGCGCACCTGCAGGCGCGAGACGAGGATCGAGCCGGCGGAGGCAGCACGCGCATCCCGCCGGCTATCCATGATCAATACGGCGCCCGGCGGGCAGCGCTCGACGGCGGCGCGCTGGGGATGTTCCGGATTGCGGAAGACATCAAGCGTGTTCAGGTCTTCGCGCGCCGGGATATAGCGCAGCGTGAAAGCCTGACCGACCATGTTGGTCTTCTTCGGTGAGAGCGGGCGCACGTCCTGGATGAACTGGTTACGCAGGCCGCGTTTGAAAAGAGCGGTACAAAGGGTCGCAGTCGAAACGCCCTTCAGCTTCTCACGCGTCTGCTGGCTCAAAGTGGTGGTCATATCTTGTCCTCCTGAAATCAATAGATATCCGGCTCGTCGGGGGTGGGGCCAAAGCCGGTTTCCAGAAAATCGAAATCGCAGCCCGTATCGGCCTGGGCGATGTGGCGTGCAAACATCCAGCCATAGCCGCGGCCAAACTTTTCCGCCGGCTTGACCCAGGCTGCACGGCGGCGCGCCAGTTCATCATCGTCGACAAGCATGTCGATACGGCGGGCTTCAAGATCGAGGCGAACGATATCGCCGGTTTTCAACAAAGCGAGCGGGCCGCCCACATGCGATTCCGGCGAAATATGCAATATGCATGCGCCGTAGCTCGTACCGCTCATGCGTGCATCCGAGAGGCGCAGCATGTCGCGATAGCCCTTCTTCAGCAGCGCCTTCGGCATTGGCAACATGCCCCATTCCGGCATACCAGGGCCGCCCTGCGGGCCGGCGCCACGCAGAACCATGACGTGATCCGGGGTAATGTCGAGGGTTTCGTCGTCGACAGCCTTCTTCATATCCGGATAGCTGTCGAAGACGAGGGCGGGGCCCTCATGCTTGTGAAAGCGCGGATCGCAGGCCGCGGGTTTGATGACGGCGCCGGTCGGTGCAAGATTGCCTTTCAGCACCGCGAGCGACCCCTCATGGTAGAGCGGATTGTCGAGAGAGCGGATGACATCGTCATTGTAACATCTGGCACCCTCAAGCGTTTCGCCGAGTGTTGCACCGGTGACCGTCATCGTCGAGAGATCGAGCTTGGAGGAGAGCTTTGCCATCAGCGCCCTCAGGCCGCCGGCATAATAAAAATCCTCCATCAGATAGGTCTTGCCGGTCGGGCGGATATTGGCGAGCACAGGCGTTGTACGGCCTGCATGGTCGAGATCGTCAAGCGTCAGCGGTATGCCTGCACGGCGTGCCATCGCGACCAGATGCACGATGGCATTGGTGGAACAGCCTGTCGCCATGGCGACCGTCACGGCATTGTCGACTGCCGCCTGTGTAACGATCTTAGCGGGCACGAGGTCTTCGAAGACCATCTCGACGATGCGCCGGCCGACCGCCGACGACATGCGGATATGGTTGGAATCGGCGGCCGGAATGGAACTCGCACCCGGCAGCGTCAGCCCGAGCGCTTCGGCGATTGCCGTCATCGTGCTCGCCGTGCCCATAGTCATGCAGTGGCCGTAAGAGCGGGCGATGCCGGCCTCCACCTCGACCCACTCGGTTTCGGAAATCGTGCCGGCACGGCGCTCGTCCCAGAATTTCCATGCATCCGAACCGGAGCCCAGATATTCACCGCGATAATTGCCGCGCAGCATCGGGCCAGCCGGCAGGTAGATCATCGGTAGGCCCATGCTGAGCGCACCCATGACAAGACCGGGAGTCGTCTTGTCGCAGCCGCCCATCAGCACCGCACCATCGACCGGATGTGAACGCAGCAGTTCTTCCGCCTCCATGGCGAGCAAGTTGCGATAGAGCATGGTCGTCGGCTTGACGTAGCTTTCCGACAGCGACAGTGCCGGCAGTTCGAGCGGGAAGCCGCCGGCCTGGAAGATGCCGCGCTTCACATCCTCGACGCGATGCTTGAAATGCGCATGGCAGGGGTTGGCATCTGACCAGGTGTTGAGGATGGCGATGACGGGTTTGCCAGCCCATTCCTCCGGCGCGTAGCCCATCTGCATGGTGCGCGAACGGTGGCCTGAACTTCTGAGGTCATCGGGCGCGAACCATCTGGCGCTGCGCAGCTTGGAAGGTGTCTTCCTGGCCTTCATTGTTTTGAAGTCCTGTCTCGAACTGAAGAAAATGCCGTCCCGTTTCTGGCGCAACGGCTTTGCATTGGCTTAACTAAAGCACTAATGTATCAGTGCATCAAGTCACAAAATATGTTTAAACGGTCGGCAGTGCTTCGACAGGATGGATGGCCAGGCGTGAAAGTTAACCGGACGCAATTTGCCCTCGACCGAACGCGCCAGGTCGCGCCGCAAATTCTTGAAATCCTTCGTTCCCGCATTCTCTCCATGGATCTGACGCCGACAACGGTTCTGTCCCGCATCGCGCTGCAGAGCGAGTTCAATGTCAGCCAGACGCCGGTGCGCGACGCCCTGATACGGCTTGAAGAGGAGGGACTGGTCGAGGTCTATCCGCAATATGCGACTGTTGTCGCCAAGATCGATATCGACCACGCCACCCAGGCGCATTTCCTCAGGCTGTCGATCGAACTCGAGGCGGTCCGCCGGCTGACGCTCGAAAGCCCGGCCGAGACGGCGCAGGTATTGGAGCGGGTGCTTCGGCAACAGGAGGCGGTGGCCTCGGCGGATCAGTTTGACCAGTTCGATTCATTCGACAGGGATTTCCATCGCACGCTCTTTGAGCGCAGCGGCATTCTGGGCCTCTGGGCAACGGTGCGGCGTCTGAGCGTCCATCTCGACAGGCTGCGCCGCCTCAACCTGCCGATGCCCGGCAAGTTGGAGACGGTGCTTGCCGATCATCGTGCGATCATTGAAGCGGTTCGCTCCGGCGAGCCTGAATGGGCGGTCGCGGCCATGCGCAAGCACCTGTCCGGCACGCTGTCGATCATCGATCTCATCTGCGAACAATATCCCGATTTCGTCCAGCGCTAAGGACAGCCTCAGGGAGCAGGCAGCGCAGCAGATGGCCGGAGGCGTCGCTCTGCTCCGGATCGGCCATGCGTCGCGTGGTGACGAAGACCGTGCGCGGCATTGTCCGGTTCATCACGAGCTTGGTCGGGTGGGTTACCGGTAGCTCCACCGGCTCAAGCGGCTCACTCGATGGCGCAAAGCGCAGCAACTGCGAGCCGCCGACACCGGCAATCCAGTAGACGCCGTCCTCATCGACGAATGCGCCATCGGGCCGTCCAGCAAAGGCATGCGTGGTCGCAAAGACCCGCCGGTTGGACGGCGTGCCGGTGGCAAGATCGTAGTCGCAGGTCCAGATGGCCTGAACCGAAGGATGGGAATCGGAAAAATACATTCTCTGCCGTATCGGATCGAAGGCCAGGCCATTCGGTGTCCAGAAATCTTCGAAGACCCGGCGGTGGCTGAAATCGGGCTCGATGCAGAAGATTGCTCCCGCTGGCGCTGCCATCTCCCGCTGCATCGTGCCGGCCCAGAGCCGGCCGGCGGGGTCGAGCGTCCCATCGTTGAAGCGGACATCCGCGCGGCTTTCCGGCGCGCAGACGCGCTTGAACAGGCCTGTCCGCTGATCAAAGAGGAAAATGCCGGTCGCAAGGCCTGCGAGCAACGTTCCATCTGTCCGCAACGCGATGCAGCCGACTGCTTCGGGTGCGTCCCATGTCGAGGTCTTGCCGGTTGCCGAATCGGTGCGAAGCAGCCTGCGGCCATCGGTATCAACCCACCAGATGCAATTTTCATTCTCCGACCAGACCGGGCTCTCGCCGAGATGCGCCCAGTGGTCGGAGAAGACTTCGA
Source organism: Hyphomicrobiales bacterium (assembly GCA_900470965.1). Taxonomy (GTDB): domain Bacteria; phylum Pseudomonadota; class Alphaproteobacteria; order Rhizobiales; family Rhizobiaceae; genus Rhizobium. Next base: position 397 of record UCCS01000052.1, on the reverse strand, counting down.
ATGTGATCGTCATTTCGCCCCAGGCTTGCCTCGCCGTGTCCGCACCAAAAGAAGGGAATTCTGGATCAAAAAAAATCGTAATTCTAGCTAAGCTTATTGGAATTCCAGAATCGTATTCTCAAACGCCGACTGCGTAGGACCAATAACTTAGGTAGGTGCCCGCGACCTGCGTTTCCAGTTTCAGCCCTGCGATGACATCCAAACTAATTGAGATTTTATCCAAACGAACGGGATTTTGGCGTGGGCGGCGGACAAGGATCCTCTGGGGAACGACGTGAGCATTACCATCAAGACTGGCCTTATGGCGCTCGCCCTGCTTGGTTCGACGGCACTGACCGCGGTCACGGCCCAGGCAGCCGACAAGGAAATCAGCTGGATCTATTGCGGCGACACGATC
>UCCS01000087.1 GCA_900470965.1 Hyphomicrobiales bacterium | reverse complement strand
CGCGAAAAGCTGCAGGAACGTCTTGCCAAGCTCGCTGGCGGCGTTGCCGTTATCCGCGTCGGCGGCTCGACGGAAATCGAAGTGAAGGAAAAGAAGGACCGCATCGACGACGCTCTCAACGCGACGCGCGCTGCTGTCGAAGAGGGTATCGTTCCGGGCGGCGGCACGGCCCTGCTGCGCTGCTCTATCGTTCTTGACGTCAAGGGCGAGAATGACGACCAGAATGCCGGCGTCAACATCATCCGCAAGGCGCTCCAGTCGCTGGTTCGCCAGATCGCCGAAAATGCTGGTGATGAAGGCTCGATCGTCGTCGGCAACATTCTCAAGAGCAATACAGACAACTACGGCTACAACGCCCAGACGTCCGAATATGGCGACATGATCGCCATGGGCATCGTCGACCCGGTCAAGGTCGTTCGTACGGCGCTGCAGAATGCGGCTTCGGTTGCCGGGCTTCTCGTGACCACGGAAGCCATGATCGCCGATATACCCAAGAAAGATTCCGCAGCAGGCGGCATGCCTGACATGGGCGGCATGATGTGAAGAAGTCGTTCCAGAAGCGCGTTCGCTGACACAAGACGTTGGCTGACACAAGGCAAGGGGGCTCCGATTGATCGGGGCCTCCGACGTCCGGTTGGGCCGGTCGTCGTGCGCGGCCGTAGCGCTCCGGCAGATCGCGCCATGGCGCACTGGACCACAGCACCCGAAAGATGCCGTTCGTGGGGGAACTCGTGATCGCGGCCTGTGTTGTCGCGCTCGTTGCCTGGTTCGGGACGCTGAAGCCGTTTCCGGGGTAGGGCACATTGCTGAAACCCCAGACGACATGGGTGCAACGCGGCGCTTGCTGACCTTCTCGCTTTCCACACGGAAACCAGTTAAACGGGTGGGAACAACACGTTGCGAGGTTGTAAGCGATGGCTGGAAAAGCAGAATATACCGTGTTCCAGGGACGCGCAGGAGATCACAACGACCTGGCCATGCCGGGTGCGAAGGCGATCGGCGAGGAATTGGAACGCCGAACCGGCATTTCTCCTGCAGTGATCGGCACCCCGGAGCCCGCCGTGAATGGCGGATGGCGCGAAGAGCTCGATGCGGCCCTGCCATCGCTCAGAGAGTTGCAGTCCCGATTTGACGACGTGTTGGCCGCAGGCGCAGTGTCGATCGCTGCCACCAGCCGTTGCGCGGTTTCGCTGGCAACCCTTCCAGCCGTTGCGAAGCACCGTCCCGCGGCCTGCATCGTGTGGTTCGATGCACATGGCGATCTAAATCCACCAGAGGCCAGCCCCACCGGATATCTCGGCGGGCTGGCGCTTGCGGGGCCACTTGGCCTTTGGAATTCCGGTCTCGGTGCGGGTTTAAGCTTTGATCAGGTTGTTCTCGTCGGTCAACGTGACCTCGATCCGTATGAACTGGATCTGATCGCGAAACACGACATTCCGCATATCAAACCAGGAGCCGATCTCGCGACCGACCTTGGGAGAGCGATCGCCGGTCGCTCCGTCTATGTGCATTTCGACTGCGATGTTTTGGAGCCCGGCATCGTGCCGACAGATTACGAATGCGAAGGCGGCTTGTCGCTGGATGATGTGCGAGCCTGCTGCAAGGTTATCGCAGAACACGATTTCGTCGGGATAGAAATTGCCGAGTTCCAGAACTCCTGGAAAGCTGGCGGCCCGCCAGTATCGCCGAGCGCTCTGCTCGATGCCTTGGAGCCAGTTTTGACGAAGGGCTCTCACTAAGCGAATGGCAGTTTAGGCCCTGAATCCAATCGCCTCCCTGCTGCGTGGATCATCCTGAAAGCAGACGTGCGAGCTCGCCCTCGATGGTAAGCGCCTGATTTCGTTTCTTGTTTGAACGGCGTGCCGGCTCTTTTGGCAACATGATCGAAAGGCGACATACGGTCAGCCGCCGCGTCTTAAACGTAAGTTTGGATTACGGGCGCCTGAGGGCAGCTGTAGTTGTTAGGGGCCGCCACCAAAGAGCGCTCGAAAACGGAAACGTCTGGAAACGTGAGGTTCGAGCGCCGGATCCATGCTGGTATGCGACATCCGCGTATTACCGAATGGACAGTGACAGGCTGGTGTCCACGCAACACAGGAGCGCGTCATGTCGCAGTTAGAAACAAAAGCCCGTAGTACGGGTCCGCAACAGACAAATATGTCCTCGCAGAACAGTTCGGCTCCCGGTGGAGCAAAGCCCGGCGAGCTGGTTCCGTCGCGCTATGCGCTTGATATCGGCGACATCGAGGTGATGGTGGTCAGCGATGGAGTGCTGCCGCTGCCAACCGCGATGCTGGGACACAACGCCGACCCGAAGGTGCGGGCCGGCTGGCTGGGCGACATGTTCCTGCCGCCGGACGCTTTCGACTGGTCGCTGAACGTGGTCGTGGTGCGTAGCGGCGCACAGACCATCCTCGTCGATGCGGGGCTCGGGATCGACCCGGACTTGAACCTGCCGCGGGCCGGACAGTTGATCAAGCGACTGGAGGCCGCAGGCATCGATCTTGGTTCCGTGACCGACGTTGTGCTGACCCACATGCACATGGACCATGTTGGCGGGCTGCTCGTCGAAGGGGTGAAGGAACGGCTGCGTCCGGACCTGCGCATCCATGTGGCCGCCGCCGAGGTCAAATTCTGGGAGGCGCCCGATTTCTCCCACGTCTCCATGCCGCCGGGCTTTCCGGACGCGCTTCGGGCAGCCGCCAAGCGGTTCGCCAAGGAGTACCAAAACCAGCTGCGGCTGTTCGATGAGGAATACGAGGTGGCGCCTGGTGTCGTCGTCTCTCGCACCGGTGGCCACACTCCCGGGCATAGCGTGGTCCGCGTGGCCTCCGGCGGCGACAAGCTGATGTTTGCCGGCGACGCCGTGTTTGCGGTCGGGTTCGAACATCCCGACTGGTTCAACGGTTTCGAACACGACCCCGAAGAGGCGGTCCGCGTTCGTATCCGGCTTCTGCGTGAGCTCGCGGCGACCGGCGAACTGTTGGTGGCCACGCATCTGCCGTTCCCGTCCATCGGCCATGTGGCGGTCGACGGCGAAGCCTTTCGCTGGGTGCCGATCTTCTGGGATTATTGACGGGGTTGTGTCACGCCGCACCAGGCTGAGCGTGGCTCATATCCGTCTCAATCAGCGAGGCCCGGCGAATGCCTGGGCCTCGTTTCATTTTGGCGGCCGTATGCCGCTGGAGCCGCTTCCGGGGCAGGAGCGCTCGCCTGGCAAGATCTCACTTTGCCGGCTCGAAGCGAAGTATGCCGGCGACCCTTGCCTTGGTGCCGGAATCGGAGGGGTGGGAGACGCCGTCCATGACCTGCACCTCCGGAAAGTCGAAGGGGCTGATACCCTCGATGCAGGCGACATTGATGCCGAACTGGTTCGGATTCGAGCGGCGCTGGTGATGGGTATAGATGCCGCAGGTCTTGCAGAAATAATGCTTCGCCGTGCGGGTATTGAATTGATAGAGCGTCAGGTTGTCTTCGCCCTCTACGAACTCGATATCCGCAAGCTCAGCCGAGACGGCGATTGCGCCGCGCATGCGGCAGTAGGAGCAGGTGCAGCGGCGGATCGTATTGAATTCGTCCGCCAACCGGAGCCGGAATTTGACGCGGCCGCAGTGGCAGGCCGCATTATGCTCATGTCTCTCGTCGCTCATAATCCGCCTGTCTCTCTCAATGAAATCTCAAACTAGGCCCAGCGCTCGCAGAAGGCTTCGATATCGCTGGACTGAAAATCGGCGAGCCGTTCCATGATGGTCTCGAATGGCCAGTCCCACCAGGCGATCGCGGCAAGTTTTTCCGCAACGTTTCGCGAGAAGCGCTCGCGCAGGAACCTGGCGGGAACGCCGCCGACGATCGTATAGGGCGCAACGTCCTTGGTCACCACCGCGCCTGCCGCGAGCACGGCGCCGTCTCCAACCGTCACACCCGGAAGCACGATGACGCCATGGCCGATCCAGACGTCATTGCCGATGATGGCGCGGTCCGCCTTTCGTTCGGCGAAGAAGGAGTGATCGCGCGCGGCGTCTGCGGAGTAATATTCCGGGCAGTAGGTGAAGCGATGCATCGACGGGCGGTCCATCGGGTGATTGGGCGCGCCGATCCTGACTTCCGCGGCGATGGCGCAGAATTTCCCGATCGATGCATCGCCGACGATGCAGCGCTGCCCTAGATAGGAATAATCCCCGAGTTCGACCGTGTGCAGGGAAGTATTCTCCAGGATCTCGCAGCATTTGCCGACGCTGGAATCCCTCAGGCTTGCCGTCGGGTGGATGACAGTCTCGGCGATCTTGGGGCGGTTCGGCTGGGTGGTCGAGTCCATGGGCAGTCTCCGGATTTCGGTCTGCCTAATCGGGAACGGTGAAGGATATGTGACGCAAGAACGCCGCGATGATTGGCGCACGTGTTCAATGGGCCATGGGTTGCCAGTCCGCCGACCGTGCCGAAGATTTCTGCGCAGAAGGCGTGATCCGCGTCCATTGCGCTCGCGCTATTCCCTCACAGCCCGAAAATGATCTGGCAGGTCGAGGTGTTCGACGGAAAGAACCCGTCTTCGCCAACCGGAACGACCCTGTCGCTCAGCGGCTTCACCCGCGTGATCATTCCGGATTTTGCGGTGACGGCGACGGTGCAGGACACTTCCTGATCATGTTCCGGTGAGAAGATCCGCTTGGTGAGGACCATGTTACCGATGTATTCCGTCTGGTCATAGGTTCTTGCGGGTATCCGCACCATGCGCGATCGCTGCCAGGTCAGCACGGGCGCTCCGCCTGCAACGCTGCGGTCCGTCGGCGCCCCGAACTTGTCTTCGAATTTCGCGATCGGTTTGCCGCGCCACTGGCTGTCGATCTTGGTATAGGGGGCGGTCAGGGCGGTCCCGAGGTCATCCGAGAGCTTGGCGGCTCCAGCCTGAAGAGTTTTGGCTGCGCCGCAGCCGCAAAGCAGCATCGGCAAGGCGGTGACGACAACAAGCTTTTTCAAAAGTCTCATTTCAAAATTCCGACTTCATAATGATTTCGATCACAGGGATTTTGGCCACAGGCATTTGCGATGACGACTGATTAGCAGCCGGCTATTAACAGGCGCCAAAAACTATCGGTAAAATTGAATATCGAAAAATACGCATAACTTCTGGCGGTATAAATGCCTCTGGCCAAGCCCTATGCCCTTGCGTTTGCACAGCACGGGCGCTTCCTGTGCTCGGCAGGTTTGGCAGTGCGCCTCAAAGCTCAGTCTGCTTGGGGCCTACAGGAGTTGGAGCACCGCGATACGCCATGCCAAAGGTGGTTGTTCATCGGTCCCCTTTGCGACAAAACTCTATGAATTTGGCAAAATCCGCGCATATTCATCCAACGGTATGATACGCCGCCGGAGCAATCACTGCTGTGGATCGAAAGCTCGCAGCCATCCTTTCCGCCGATGTTGCCGGTTTCAGCCGCCTTACGGCGCTGGACGAGGAGGGCACGGTTCGTGCTCTCAACGCGTGCCTAAGCCAGATCGCCGAAATAGTGGGCGAGCATGATGGCCGCATCTTCGGCACTGCGGGTGACGGGTTTGTCGCCGAGTTCGCAAGCGCTGTTCAGGCTATCCGGTGCTCGGTCGAAATCCAGCGACGCCTCTCGAGCAATCCAAAAGACATCCCTGGGGATCGCCGCCTGGAGTTCCGTATCGGCGTCAATCTGGGTGACGTCATTGTGTCGGGTGACGATCTGCTGGGCGACGGCGTCAATATCGCCGCGCGCCTGCAGGAGATGGCGCCGCCGTCAGGCATATGCATTTCCGGGTCGGTACGCGAGCATCTCTATGGGAAGGTGCCGTTTACGCTGACGAGCCTTGGCGAACGCTCTATGAAGAACATCCCGAGGCCGATTTCCGTCTTTCGGGTCGACTGGCTGCAGGAGGCGGCTGAAAGCGGGGAGGCCGGGCAAGAGCCAGGGTCAACAAAATCACCATCACCTGCGCCGCGCTTCGGCAGAGACCAGCCGTCGATCGTCGTCATGCCCTTCGACAATCTCAGCGGTCAGGGCGATGAGTATTTCGTGGATGGGGTCGTAGAGGAAATCACCGCGGCGCTCTCGCGCGTTCGGGAGTTCGTCGTCATCGCGCGCCAGTCCGCCTTCACCTACAAGGGACGTTTCGTCGACGTGCGTGACCTCGGCAGGGAACTCGGCGTCAACTACGTGGTCCAGGGTACGGTTCGGCGGGGAGGAGAGCGGCTGCGGATTTCAGTGCAGCTGGTCGATACCGAGACGCGCATGCAGTTCTGGTCAGAGCGTTATGAGGGCGCGGCCGAGGACATATTCGAGCTTCAGGACAGGATCGCGGCTCAGGTGACCGGCGCCATCCATCCGGCCATCCAGAGTGCCGAAACCGAGCTGTCGAAGCGCAAGCCACCCAGCAGCCTGCGCGCCTATGATCTTGTCATGCGCGCCTACCCGTATCTCTGGGGCCAAAGCAAGGCGACGAACGAGCGGGCAATACCGCTGCTTCTGGATGCCATCGCGATCGACCCTGCTTACGGCCGCGCCCACGCATTTCTGGCATGGTGCTACGCCCAGCACCTCGGCTACATCTGGACCGAGGAACCGGAGCGGGATCTGGAGCGGGCTTTAAAATCTGTCGAAGCTGCAGTGGGCTCCATCGATGATGATCCGACCGCCCTGACCGCCGTCGGCGGGGCACTCAGCCATTGCGGCGATCAGGAGCGGGCGGCGGCCTATCTTGAACGGGCGCTGGCGCTCGACCCGAACAATGCCTGGGCATGGGCGCGCTATGGCTGGGTTGCAAGCTACAAGGGCGAGACTGGCGCTACGGAGCGGTTCGAACGGGCGCTGACGCTGAGCCCGGCGGATCCGCTTGCGTTCAACATGCGCATGGGCATGGCCCTGTCGCTCGCCATGGCCGGCTCCCTTTCGCAGGCCGNNGCCCGGGAGGTCGTCAACAAACATCCCGACGTGACCTGGTGCTACCGGATGATGGCGGCCTGGGCGGCGATGAGCGGCGACGTGAAGACGGCCCGGTGGGCTGCGGGCAAGCTCATGGAGATCGAGCCGCATTTTACGATCGAGCGTTATTTGTCGAGGCCTGTGTTTCAGGGGGTGCCGCAATGGGCGGCCCAGACCGCCGAGGGTTTGCGACAGGCGGGCTTGCCTGAGCGCTGAGGGTGTTTTCGATCTTGCGGGAAACCGATGGGACGGGAGCGGACTTCGCGCCTCGTCCACGATCCGCCGGAGGCGACATCGTGTCCCTAGGCGTCGCTACTTTCGGTCATTGCCAGCGACACCGAATGACTTATGTTTCGTCGCTGTATTTTCGTTCGAAAGCGGGAATGTTTCATGTGCCGCGCATTGCTCCGCCTGCCATTTGCCGCCTTCCTTTTTCTTCTCGGCTGGACGGTCGCTCATGCCGATGAAGTCCTGACTTACAAGTGGCAGGGCGTGGACCGCACCGCAATCCTGCATATTCCCAAGGGAGCGGAAGAACACCCCGCACCGCTTGTCATCGTGATGTACGGGTCAGACGACAAGGCCGTGAATTTCCAGAAAAACAGCGGATTTGATGCTGTCGCTGACAGCGAGAACTTCATCACCCTTTATCCGGAAGCGATCGACGGCGCCTGGAATATCAAAAACAGGAAGCCTGTCATCAATGGCGAGCCGGTTGATGACATCGGCTTTTTCCGCACCATGATAGACGATCTGGTGAGCCGCAAGATTGCCGACGGCACAAGGGTCTATGCCACGGGCTTCTCGTTCGGCGCGCTGATGACCTATACGCTGGCCTGCGCGCTTCCGGACAGGATATCAGCGATTGCTCCCGTCGCCAGCGCGATAAACGAAGCGCAGGTCGAAGACTGCAAGCCCGGCCACACCATGCCGGTCATGATGGTGAACGGCACTGATGATGACGTGCAGCGTTACGATGGCTATATCCGCTCATTCGGAAGGCTGCTTTCCGTTCCGGAGACAACGGAATACTGGCGTCGGATCGACGGATGCACCGGGGAAAATGCGACGGCGCTGCCGCATCTCGACCCGCATGACCTGACCCGCGCCAGTCTGGTCCAATGGTCCGGATGCCGGGCCGATACGGGGGTTCAGTTGTATCGTATCGAAAACGGAGGCCATTGCTGGCCCCGTCTCGCCAAGTCCGATACCAGCTCCGGTCATGATGATCCGGTAGACGGCCCCCGTTTCGGGGGATGCAGCAGCGATATCGAGACAGCGGTTGAGGTGTGGAACTTCTTCAGGGAGTTTCACCGCTGATGATCGAGACATTCACCACGGTTCTCGTGCTCATCAGCACCAGCGGCACCGTGATCGCGTAGAGAGCGATAACCGAGAGCCAGATGCCGCCCGGCCAGTTCTCTCGTGTCACGAAATAGAGGGATGAAAAGCCGAGCGGGGCGATGATGGAGGCGAGGCTGATGGTGGAGGCGAGCACGCCCTGTAGCTCGCCTTGGCGATCGGGCGCGACCTTTCTTGTGGCGAGCGCCTGGAAGGCGGGATTGCCGATGCCGACGAGGGTGAAGACCGGCATGATGGCGAAGATCATCCAGCCCTGGCTGGCCAGTGCCATCACGAGGAGGGCGATCGCGGCGGCGGCGATGCCTGTCATGACCGACCAGCGCTCGCCGAGCAGGCGGGTTGCCGGCCCCGGCAGGAAGGCTTGGCAGAGGGTCTGGCAGATGCCGAAGGCGCCGAGCGACAGGCCGATCCAGAAGCCGTTCCAGCCGAAAGTGTCGAAGCCCCAGAGCGCCCAGCAGGTGCCGTAGGATTCGCCGGCGGCGCTGAAGACGAAATAGACCAGCACGATGGGCAGCAGCCCTTTCATCGAGACGATCCATTTCAGCGGCCGCAGCGGGTTCAGGGTGGCGAGATCGATCTTCTGGCAAGACGGTGTGCGAGATTCAAGTGTGCGGGATTCTGGCAGGACGAAGAGGGCAAGCAGCAGATTGCAGGCGTTGAGTACGGCGGCGGCGATGAAGGGCAGGCGCAGCCAGTAATCGCCGAGCAACCCGCCAAGGACCGGGCCGATGATGAAGCCGGCGCCGAACATGGCGTTGAACAGGCCGAAGCGGCGCGCGCGCTGATCGGCAGGTGAAATATCGGTGATGTAGGCCGAGGCGACCGACATATTGGCGCTGGTGAGGCCGGCGATGGCGCGGCCGATCAGCAGCAGAGTGAGGGATGGCGCAAAGGCCATGATGGCGTAATTGATCGCGGCACCGGCAAGCGAGATCAGCAGCACGGGGCGCCGGCCGATCGTGTCGCTGAGCGCGCCGAGCACGGGGGCGAAGACGAACTGCATGGCGGCATAGAGCGCCGTCATGAGGCCGACATAGAAGGCGATGTCCTGCGTCTGGGTCACGTCCTGAAGAAGGTGGGGCAGGATTGGGAAGATCAGCCCAATGCCGACGGCATCGAGGCAGATGGCGGTGAAGATGACGACGAGCGGTTTGTTCATGCCAGATTTGTTCATTGGGGAACTCATGGAGAAATGACGAGTTTGCCGGTGACACGGCCGGCGGCGCTGACGATCTGCGCTTCGGCCGTCTTCTCCAGCGGAAAGGCCTGCTCGATGCGAAGGCGGAAAAGGCCCTTGGAATAGAGCCGGGCCACATCGGCCAGGATCCGTTCCGGCTCTTTCGGCGGGCCGTGGGAGAATTTCGCGCCGTACTCCTCGGCCGAGAAATCGGCGACGGAGAGAACGTGGGCGGGATCGCCTGTGATCGCGATCAGTTCGGGGATGATACCGGAGCCGGCGACGTCGATTGCGGCGTCGATGCTATCGGGCGCAAGCTGCCGCACCCGCTCAGCGAGGCCGGGCCCGTAGGTCGTCGGGATGGCGCCGAGTTCCCTGAGGTAATCGTGTTTCTGCGGGCTGGCGGTGCCGATGACGGTGATGCCCCTGATGCCGGCAAGCTGGAGGATGGCGGAGCCGATGCCGCCTGCGGCACCGCTGACCAGCAACGTCTCTCCTGCTTTGACGCAGAGTTCGTCGAGGCTGCGCCATGCCGTTTCCGATATGACGGGGAGGGCGCCGGCTATCTCGAAGGGCAGGTCATCCGGCTTGTGGACCCAGTGCGTGAGGACGGCATGTTCGGCCATCGTGCCGTTGCCATAACCGAAGACGGCATCGCCGACATAGGTATTGGAAACATCGGGGCCGACCTTATCGACGATGCCGGAGGCTTCAACGCCGAGGCCTGCGGGAAAGTGCACCTCCTCGAAGGCACGATATTGCCCTTCGCGGCGCTTCCAGTCGGACGGGTTGACGCCGGCGGCGCGCACCGCGATCCGCACTTCGCGGGGGCCGGGATGCGGTGCCTCGATCTCGACGAATTCGAGGACTTCGGGGCCGCCATAGCGGCTGAATTGAATAGCTTTCAAGTGTTTGTCCTTTCGGGGCGGCGGATGCAGGGCACAGCTATTCCGTTCGCGGTCACGAGCACGGCCGCGCGCTTCCAGGGGGACAGGTTTAACGGATTTATGCTGTACTTCATCCAAATATGTACTGAGTACAGTAATAGGATCTCGGACACTCGCTGTCAAGATTGATGTACTCAGTACATAAATCCTGCTATTGGGAGCGCCATGCCGAAGCCATCAGATAAAATACCCTCAGCCCCTTCAGATGTGGAAGTCTCGGATTCGGGGCCGCTGGACCGGCGATCCCGCAAGCGCCTCGCCACGCGCCGCGCCATCTCGCTTGCCGCCGACCGGTTGTTTTTCGAGCGCGGTTTCGAGAATGTGACGGTCGATGAGATCGCTGCCGCTGCCGATGTCGGGCGGATGACCGTGTTCAACCACTTCCCCCGCAAGGAGGACATGTTCTTCGATCGCGACGAGGAGGCGCGCGAGACCCTGCGCGAAGCGCTGCGGCAGCGCGACGGCAGTGTTTCACCCATCGAGACCTTGCGCCTGCTCGCGCATCAACTCGTCAGGCAGCAGACGCCTTATCTGTTATTTTCCACGGCGAGCCAGGGCTTTATCGAGACAGTGGAGAACAGCGAAACGCTGAAGGCGAGGGCGCGGGCGATCCGCGACGAGATCGCTCGGGAATTGGCGGTGGCGCTCGCCGAATCCGTCGGCCAAGACCCCGCTGATACGACCGCCAAGCTCGCGGCCGCCATGCTGTTGGCGAGTTGGAGCGTCGCTTTCATCGAGGCGCACCGGACTTTTCGGCAGGGGCGGGATACGGTGAAGGCGAAGGCTGTCTTTCTCGCGCTCGTCGATCAGGGGAGTGCAGGTGTGAAGGCGGCCATGGCGGGCACGGCTTACGCCTGATTCTGCTGGAATAAAAATGGGTGCTCCACGTCTGCGGGGGAGCGTCCTTGTCCTGTGAGCTCGGCTCAACCGACGTCGATACCAAGCGCAAGTCTGTTTTCAGGTGAAGCCGCCGCATCAAGGTCTTGACCGGTCGCGTCAGAAATTTTCGACACTATCTTGTATAAACAGATAGCTTGTTATATCTAATCTTTAAAGCAGAGGTATCCATGACCGACTCGATCCAAGTTCAATTGCGGAAAGGCGCCCTCGACCTATGCGTACTGGCCGTGCTTTCACGCGGCGAGAGCTATGGCTACGAAATCGCCAGCACACTGGTCGATGCCGTCGGCATGGGGGAAGGCACGATCTATCCGCTGATGCGCCGGATGCAGAATGACGGCCTGGTGGCCACCCGTATCGTCGAGTCGAGCAGCGGGCCGCCGCGCAAATATTACCGGCTGACGCCACTCGGCCAGACGATATTCGAAGCTCATCGCCGTGACTGGCGCTCCTTCGCTGACGCAGTCGATAAACTTCTCGAGGATTTGCCATGACGAGGGATGCCTTCTTACGCACGCTGAGACTGGGACTTGCCGGTCTGCCGCCTCAGGAGATCGAAGAGATCGTCGGCGACTACGCCGCTCATTTTGCCGAATCCAATGCCTCTGGCCGCAGCGATGAGGAGGTCGCGGCTGCGTTGGGCGATCCGGCCAGAACTGCCAGGGAATTGCGCGCCGACGCCGGACTGCGCCGTTTCGAAGCGCAGTGGAGCCTGTCGAACCTTGCGGCGGCCGCGATGGCGCTTGCCGGCCTTGCGATCGTCGACATTCTTTTCCTGCTGCCGTTGCTGATCGTCACCATTGCGGTTGCGACCGGCCTTGCAATCGGGCTGGCAGTCATCGGCGCAGTCGGTGTGAAGATCATCTTCACCACGTTGCTGTTCCAGTTCGGTGAACCAGTGACGGCAGTCGTAGCGCGCCTGTTTATCGGCGCCGGGCTTTTGAGCTGCCTGCTGGGTGGCGGTGCGTTGCTGCTGATGGGACTGGGCGCGGGCATACGCGTGCTTGGCCACTATGCCCGGCTACACTTCCGCCTGGCTCAGGTGGATCAGGGCCGCGTTTGAACATTCATCACAGTGTGTGAGGGAACTGGACAATGATCGGAAAATTGGCATTCGTCGCCACGGCGGGAACGATTGGTGCAGCCGTCTTTTTGGCGCTGGGTATCGGGCTTTCCGGCCGGGATTGGACCGATGCAAGGCAATTGTGGAATGCGACGCAGTCCACCTGCGGATCGACCGCCTCTATCAGGCAGAAGATTGCGTTGCCGCTGACCGCAGGCGACGGCTTGACGATCGATTTGCCGGCTTCGGTGCGCTATCAGCCCGGAGATACGGCGGAAGCCGTCGTGAGCGGCGATCCAACGCTTCTCGACCATGTGCGGCTGGAAGGCGGCAGGCTGAGCCTGGATTGTGACCCAGGCTGGTTTGCGTCCGGGCTCGATGTCAGCGTGTCGGGACCGGCGATCACTGACTGGAAATTGCTCGGCAGTGGCGACCTGACCTTATCGCAGATCAATCAGCCTCAACTGCGGCTGAGCATCCGCGGAAGCGGCAGCGTTGCCGCGACTGGAACTGCCGATACGGTCGGCGTGGACATTTCCGGTTCGGGAGCGGCGCGGCTGAAGGATCTGACCGCCAAGTCCGCGCAGATCCTGATCCGCGGCAGTGGCGACGCGCAAATGACCGCAAAGGCGGATGCGGATATCTCGATATTCGGAAGTGGCAATGTCGAGCTGTCCGGTAACCCAACCATTCGACGTTCGGAGATAAGAGGCAGCGGCCGCATCGTGCAAGCGCCGTGACAGGCGTGGCCTGATGGTGCGGCTCTCCCGCCCATCGGCCGGAATCAAAAGGGCGCTCGACCCTTGCGGGAAGCGCCCTTGTCCTGTGAACTCGAACGCGGCTCGACCAACGTCGATACCAAGCGCAAGTCCGTTTTCAGGTGAAGCTGCGATATGATACGCGGCGGGGCGGATTGCAAGGGGCGGGATTCAGATTCTTCGATATTTTGCGTCTGATCGCACCCGCGCGGGTCTTGGGCTCACGGCCAGAGGCTTTCGCGCAGCCAGCCGGGAGAAGGCGATGATGCAGCCGGTCTTCGGCACCCTGCCAGAACTCCACCTTATGCGGCATGGGGATGAAGAGCTGCCAGTTCGGAGCGACGATATCGGGATCGGCATGGATGCGCCGGGCCTGCTCGTCGATTGCGGCGCCGAGTTCCCGGCGCGATGACAGCGGCTGGCTCTGGCGGCCGCGGAAATCGGTGGATCGTTCACATGGTGGCCGTTCAGCCACAGCACTTGGCACTGGTCGGAGCGCAGCAGGCTGCAGTCTGGGCTTGTTCGGCCAGCCACCGGTCGCGCGGCTTGCAGCTTGCCGGGCGCGGTGCAAGCTCGACATGGACGGCGCCGGCGTGAAGGGTCGGCATTGCCGCGCAATAAAGCTGCATCGGCTGCACGCCGTCGCTGACTTCGAATGTCAGCTTGGCCGAATCGTCAAGCTTCACATGCTCGGTGACCTTGCGAATGATCGCATGGAACTTGCCGGCCGGCATATGGGTCCGGTCGCCTTCCTCGATATCCCAAAGCTGGATGAAGATTTCGCTCCAGGCTTCCGGATTGGCTCCGCAGTCCAGCGCCTGGAACTGCCCGGCCTTGACTTCGGTGACATGATAGCCGGGCTTCACCGGGCGGCCGTCATAATAAAAAACCAGCGGTGAATCCTTGGCGCCGGAGAGGATGCTCATGAGTTCGCCGAGGGCGATATCGTCCTTCTGCATTTTGCTGTTGTCGATCGCGTTCATCTGCGTTATTCCTCGCTTCAATTATTCAAGGATTGTTGAAATATGGATCAACGTCAAGCCCTGATCGCATTCGGCGCATTGTCGCAGGAGACGCGACTGCACATCATCCGCATGCTTGTCGTCGCCGGCCCTGACGGCATGGCGGCCGGCGCAATTGCGGAGAAGCTCGAGGTGTCGCCGTCGAACGTATCCTTCCATCTGAAGGAACTGGAACGCTCCGGCCTGATCGCGCAGCAGCGCGAATCCCGTTCGATCATCTACACGGCGAATTACGATGCGCTCGGCGGCCTTATCCGCTTCCTGATGGAAGATTGCTGCTCCGGTCATCCGGAAATCTGCGGCCCGGCCGCGGAAGTCGCGGCCTGCTGTACCCCTAAAATGGAGGAGAAACGGCAATGACCATCGATCGCGTCTACAATGTGCTCTTTCTCTGCACGGGCAATTCGGCCCGTTCGATCCTGGCGGAATCCATACTGAATACAGAAGGCAAAGGCCGGTTTAGGGCTTATTCGGCCGGCAGCCAGCCGAAGGGCGAGGTCAATCCGCATGCGCTGAAGGAGCTTGAAGCGCTGGGTTATCCCACAACAGGCTTCCGCTCGAAAAGCTGGGATGAGTTTGCAGAAGCTGGCGCACCGGAAATGGATTTCATTTTCACGGTCTGCGACAGCGCCGCCGGTGAAGCCTGCCCGGTTTGGATCGGCCATCCGATGACCGCCCATTGGGGCGTCGAGGATCCCGCGGCGATAGAAGGCAGCGAAGTGGAAATAGGCCGCGCCTTCGCCCAGGCAGCCCGTTTCCTCAAGAACCGCATCATGTCCTTCATCAGTTTGCCGCTCGCCTCGATCGACAAGCTCGCGCTGGAATCGCATCTACGCCAGATCGGTTCGATGGAAGGCGCCAGCATCAAACAGCCCAGGGCGAGCTGATGGGTTTCGATCTTAATCAGCAGCCCTTGGAAGGCCATGACGAAAGCCTGCGCGCCGCACTTTCCGGCACCGGGCTTCCGGTCGATGATCTCACAGATGCCGGCCGAAGCTTCTACCGATTTTCGCGCGACGGTGAGACGGTCGGCTTCGGCGGACTGGAACTCTATGGCGAGGCCGCGCTCCTGCGGTCCATTGTCGTGCTGTCCGATCAGCAAGGCTTTGGCTTCGGCCATGCGATCACCCTTGGCCTGCTTGATGCGGCCCATAGGAAGGGTGCCGCAGCCGCCTATCTGCTGACGGAATCAGCCGCCCCTTTCTTTCAATCGCTCGGCTTTCGTCCGATCGCCCGGGATGAAGCGCCGACCGCCATCCTGACGACGCGCCAGGCCGCAAGCCTGTGCCCGGCATCCGCCGCCCTGATGGTCCGGAGCCTGCCGGAATGAGTGCGGTATTTCCTCTGTCGCGGCGGTTGGTCGCCGAAGCGCTCGGCACCATGCTGCTCGTGGCAACCGTTGTCGGCTCGGGGATCATGGCCGATAGCCTGACGGACGATACGGCACTTGCGCTGCTCGGCAATACGTTGGCAACGGGGGCAATGCTCGTCGTGCTGATCACCATCCTCGGCCCGATCTCCGGCGCGCATTTCAACCCAGTCGTCTCGATGGTCTTCGCGCTCCGGCGTGAACTGCCAGCCTCGTCGCTTCCGGCCTATATCATCGCCCAGATCGCCGGCGGCATTGCCGGCACGATGCTTGCGCATGGCATGTTCGCACTGCCCTTGCTGCAGGCGTCGGAAACCGTACGATCAGGCGGGGCGCAATGGCTCTCCGAAGCGACGGCAACCTTCGGCCTGGTCTTCGTCATCCTCGCGGGCATTCGCTTTCGCGCCGATGCCGTGGCATGGCTGGTCGGCCTCTATATCACCGCTGCCTACTGGTTCACGGCGTCCACGTCGTTTGCCAATCCGGCAGTCGCGATTGCCCGATCGTTGACGCACACGTTTTCCGGCATCCGCCCGATCGATCTGCCGGGCTTCATCATCGCCGAAGTCCTCGGCGCATTGCTGGCGCTGATGCTCGCGGGATGGCTGCTGATGGACGCCCGCAATCCTGAAACCCTCGCCAAGACGGAATCCGCCTCATGACTATTGATGTTACGATCTATCACAACCCGGAATGCGGCACCTCGCGCAACACGCTGGCGATGATCCGCAATGCCGGCATCGAACCATCAGTCATCGAATATCTGCAACACCCGCCGTCGCGCGAACAGCTAATCAAGATGATTGCGGATGCCGGTTTGAGCGTCCGCGAAGCGATCCGCGAAAAGGGCACGCCCTATGCCGAGCTTGGCCTCGACAATCCCGATCTGACGGACGAGCAGCTGCTCGATGCGATGCTGGAAGACCCGATCCTGATCAATCGCCCCTTTGTCATCACGCCGCTCGGCACGCGCCTCGCGCGGCCTTCGGAAGTGGTGCTGGATATCCTGCCGGACACGCATAAAGGCCCGTTCACCAAGGAAGACGGCGAGCAGGTTCTCGATACTCATGGTAAGCGCCTTGTCTGAACGCGTGCCGGTCTCTGCCATTATCGCACTCGGCATTACCCAGATCATCGGCTACGGTACCCTCTATTACAGTTTCAGCATTCTTGCTTCCGATATGGCCGCTACGTTCGGCTGGTCGAACGAATGGATTTTCGGGGCGCTTTCGGTGGCACTTTTGACCGGCGGCCTGACGGCGCCGTGGCTCGGCATGCTGATCGACAGGATCGGGGCAGGGCGGGTGATGACATCGGGCTCGGCCGTTGCCGCAATCGCGCTCGTTGCCTGCGCCTATGCGCCCGGCAAGGCTTCCTATGTCGCAGCCCTCATCGCCATCGAGGTTGCCGCCAACTTCGTGCAGTATGGGGCTGCCTTCGCGCTGCTCGTGCAGCTCAGGCCGCGGGTCGCCTCGCGCAGCATCACCTATCTGACGCTGATTGCCGGTTTCGCCTCGACGATCTTCTGGCCGGTTACCACGGCGCTGCATGCCGCCCTTTCATGGCAGAATGTCTATCTGGTCTTTGCCGCCCTCAACATGGCCGTCTGCGTGCCCCTTCATGCGTGGCTTTCACGGGGTGCGGCCGAGCGGCGGGCAACGGCGTCAACAGCTGCCCCGCATGTGGAAGGCATTCTGCCGCCGGCGCGCCGCCGCCTTGGATTCGGCCTGATGGTCACGGGCTTTTCGCTGATGTCGCTCGTCGGTTCGGCGATGCTGGTGCATATGGTGCCACTCTTGTCAGGGCTCGGGCTCGGTGGCATCGCGGCGCTGGTGGGCACCTTGTTCGGCCCCTCGCAGGTCGGCAGCCGGCTGATCAACATGATCTTCGGCAAGGGGCTTCCGGCGCTCTCGCTGGCGCTGATTTCGGCGGTGCTGATCCCCGGCGGCGTGCTGGTGCTTCTGCTAACGGCACCATCAGTGGCGGGGGCAATGCTCTTTGCCGTCATCTTCGGCATGGGCAACGGCCTGCTCAGCATCGTCACCGGCACGCTGCCGCTGCAGCTCTTCGGCAGCGAGGGCTACGGCAAGCTGCAGGGCAAGATGATGGCGGCGCGGCTGATCCTTTCCGCGCTCGCGCCCTTCGTCCTGGCCTTCGGCATGGCAAATATCGGCATTGCGCCATCGCTCGGCATCACCGCTGCCCTCGGAGGGCTCTCCATTATTGCCTTTCTTCTCATCGCGGCAGCGCGGTAGCGGTATCTGCCGAACACCACCTCTTTGTGATCACGGCAGTCGCAATCCTCCCATTATGCTTTGGCATGCCACTCCATGCCCTGCTATTGTCCGTCGTCGATGCGTTGATCCTGACATGTAGATCAGGGCTGAGAACGATGCTCCATCTCTTTGTTTTCACGCAATTCCGGACGCAAAACCGCTGCGCACTTTTGCTGGAACCGCTCTAGGACCATTCCATGCCCGACCGGTCTGAACTCGTTTTATCGGCCGCTCCATCACATCTCAGATGGATCGGCTTTCTGGCGATGTGCCTCGGCATGTTCATGGCGATCCTCGACGTTCAGGTCGTCGCGACATCGCTTCCGACCATCCAGTCCGCGCTCGATATCCATCCGGATCAGATGAGCTGGGTGCAGACCGCCTATCTCATCGCTGAAGTGGTGGCGATACCGCTGACGGGGTTTCTCACCCGCCTGCTGACGATGCGCTGGCTCTTCGTGACGTCGCTGTCGCTGTTCGTGATCGCCTCGGCGGGCTGTGCCATGAGCGACAGTTTTGGCGGTCTCGTCGCCTGGCGGGTCATACAGGGCTTTTCCGGCGGCACGCTGATCCCGTCGGTGTTTTCGGCCGTGTTCATCCTGTTTCCCGGTGAGCGCCAGACGCTTGCGACGACGATTGCCGGCGTTCTTGCGGTTCTCGCGCCGACCGTCGGGCCGATCGTCGGCGGCTGGCTGACGGAGACCTATTCCTGGCACTGGCTGTTCCTGATCAATATCATTCCCGGCATTGTGGCGGCACTCGTCGCTATGCGCTCGCTTCCGCGGGAGGGCGTCAACCTCTCCGAGCTGTGGCATCTCGACGCCCTGTCACTGCTGCTGATGGCGGGAAGCCTTGCCGCACTGGAGATCGGCCTCAAGGAGGCGCCGACGAGCGGCTGGACCTCGCTTTATGTCGCTGGCCTCATCTCCCTGTCGGCGGTCTCGGGATTCGTGTTCGCATGGCGCTCGCTGCGCCGACGCATACCCCTGGTCGAGCTCCGGAATTTCCGCGACAGGAACTTTCTGGCCGGCTCGGCAATGAGCTTCATTCTCGGCATTGGCCTCTTCGGTTCGGTCTATCTCATGCCTGTGTTTCTCGCCTTCGTGCGTGGCCACAATGCTCTCGAAATCGGCATGACGATGCTGGTGACGGGCATTGCCCAGCTCGTCACTGCGCCTATCGCGGTGGCCCTGGAAAAGCGGATGGATGCCCGGTTGCTGTCTGCGGCGGGATTTACGCTCTTTGCCATCGGCATCGGCATGAGCGCCTTTCAGGACCCGCGGACCGATTATGACGCGATGTTCTGGCCGCAGATCATCCGCGGCATCGCCATCATGTTCTGCCTGCTGCCGCCGACGCGGCTCGCGCTCGGCACTTTACCGCCGGAGCGCATTCCCGATGCCAGCGGCTTGTTCAACCTGATGCGCAACCTCGGCGGCGCAATCGGCATCGCGCTGATCGACACGATCGTCTATACGCGCTCGGGACCGCTCGGCGACGGCCTCTGGGAGCGGCTGAAGGCGGGGGATGTGAATGCAGCAGCATTCGTGGGTGCGCCGCTGCAGGCGATTGCCGGGCATAAGGGAGAGTTCGATGCGGATACGACATCCATGCTCGATCCGCTGGTGCAGACAGCGGCGAGTGTTCAGGCGATTAACGAAGCTTGGATGGTGGTTGCAGTGCTGACGGCTTGCGCGCTGCTGTGGGTGCCTTTTGCGAAGAAAGTGGCTGCGACGGCGGGGTGAAAGGTTGAAAAACCGCAGGCCGCATCACGGCAAATCAGCGCTCGTAATTTTATCGAGATTGGCGATCAGTCGCGTCAGCAAGGCGACGAGTTGTTCCGTCTCCGCGTGTGTGAAGCCATTTAGCGCCTCACGATTCCCCTGAAACAAGGTCGCGATTGCTTCGGGCATGCGTTCCTGCGCGGCCTCCGTCAACATGATGTGGCTGCTTCGACCGTCCGCCGGGTCGGATGTGCGCTCGATCAAGCCATCTCGCTCCATGCGCGCGAGCATTTGCGCCATCGGCGGCTGTTCCACTTTGGCGAAACGGGCGAGGTCGCGCTGCGTGCTTGCCTTGCCGTTTTTCAGCGCCACCAGAACCGGCAATTGCCCGATGCCGAAGCCGAGCGGTTTCAGACGTGACTCACTGAGGCGGGCGAAGCCTCGCGCCGCGAGGCTGATGAGATGCCCCGGCGTGAAAAGCACGTCTTCACTCATTCCATTTGCTCCTTGCCTGCCGTTGACTATAAACTACATATGCACATATGTAACTGCGCTGGCCGTGTTGGTCAATGTCGGTCGAACCCCGCTAGGTTGTGGAGAGGAAACAGCATCTCGGAAAAACAGACGCAGCTGATCAAGCACATCTATGAGCGCTTCAATGTGCGGGATATCGACGGAGTGCTTGCGGCGTTGGCACATGATGTCGCCTGGGCGAACGGCATGGAGGGCGGCCATGTTCATGGGCGCGAGGCCGTTCGGGATTACTGGACACGCCAATGGGCGATCGTCAGCCCGCATGTCGAGCCGGTCGCATTTCGGCAGGCGGACGATGGTGCCATAGAGGTCGAGGTGATCCAGACGGTATTCGATCTCGATGGCAAGCCGCTGGAGGGGCAAAGTCATGGCCTGAAGGACAAGACTGTGACGCACATCTTCCGCATGGAGGGCGACAGGATTATCCGCTTCGACATCGGCGAGGCGGATTAAGCTGAGAAGGGCGGTCATCTCGCGTCGGCTTACGCCATGTCTGCCGCCTCATGATCACTTCCGGCTCATGCCGGTCGTCGCGCTATGATCGTCCTCCCGTGCGGGCGTCCCATCCGAGCATCGAGACCTCGGCCACGGATTCCAGTTCGCTGCGGCTTGCTCCATCGCGGGCGAGGATCGACATGCCGTTCTGGACGGTCTGCATGAAACGGGCGAGGCCGTGGATGTCGGTCGAGGCTGGAATTTCACCTGCCGATACCGCCTGGCTCAGGCGCCGTTTCAGAAGGTCGAGCGTGACGGCGCGGGCGGTTCGCACCAGTTCGCCGAGTTCGGCATGGCCTTCGCTGCCGACCGAGGAGAGGGACACCATGCAGCCGAGGGGAATATCGACGACGGAGCCGGTCAGGACCGCCGCCGAGTCCATGAGAAGCGCCTTGACGGCTTCGCGCGCCGTGCGGGCGGCACGAAAGCCTGCCCAGATAAGCGCCTCGTTGGTCTCGTGGTAGTAGTTCAATGCCTCGGCATAAAGCGCCTCCTTCGAGCCGAAGGCCGCGTAGAGGCTTGGCGATCCGATGCCCATCGCCTCGGTAAGGTCGGTGATCGACGTCGCCTCGAAACCCTTTTCCCAGAACAGGCGGGTCGCCTTGGCGAGCGCAGCTTCCCGATCGAAGGCGCGCGGCCGCCCGCGGGTGCGGGTGGCTGTCGTCTCGTTAGCTGTCGTATGCTGGGCTTGCGGCGTCTGGTCGGATTTCTGCATCGGTCACTATATAAACCCGCCGGCGCGCCTCGACAACGGTTCGAGATATTTTGTGTCGATCGATACAATACTCTTGACGGGTGTGTTCAGCGTCCCTAGCTAATTCTGTGTCGATCAATACAGAAAGGGACGATTGATGACTGAACTCGCTGGAAAACGTGCTCTCGTGACGGGCGCATCGCGTGGGATCGGTGCCGCCATTGCGGTGGCGCTCGCCGAAAAGGGCGCCGATGTCGCCATTACCTATGAACGCTCGGCCGATCGCGCCGCCGAGGTCGTTCGCGCTATCGAGGGCAAGGGCAGGCGGGGATTTGCAATCCAGGCCGACAGCGCCGATCCGGCGGCCGTGAAGCGCTC
The DNA here is from genome assembly GCA_900470965.1 of Hyphomicrobiales bacterium. GTDB lineage: Bacteria > Pseudomonadota > Alphaproteobacteria > Rhizobiales > Rhizobiaceae > Rhizobium. The sequence continues at coordinate 6,958 of UCCS01000087.1, read as the reverse complement.
GGTGGAGGAGGCGGCTCGCGCGCTTGGCGGTCTCGACATTCTCGTCAACAATGCCGCCATCGCGCTTTACGATACGATTGCCGGCTTCAGCGTCGCGCAGATCGATGCGCTGCTTGATGTCAATGTGCGCTCGCCGGTGCTCGCCGCGCAGGCCGCCATTCCCCATCTGCAAGCCGGAGGCCGCGTCATCAATATCGGCTCGGCCGGCGCCGAACGCATCGTTGGAGACACCGGCACGGTGTATTTCATGACGAAATCCGCGCTGCAGTCCTTCACGCGCGGTCTCGCCCGCGAACTCGGACCTCGGGATGTGACCGTCAACCTGATCCAGCCGGGATCAACCAATACGGAGATGAACCCGGCCGACGGGGAATTTGCCGACTTCCAGCGCGCCCTGATACCGCTCGGCCGCTATGGCGAGCCGCAGGATGTAGCCGCTGCGGTGGCCTTCCTGGCAAGTCCTGCCGCAAGGAACATCACGGGCGCCGTCCTCAATGTGGATGGTGGCTTGAACACCTGAGGGCGCTGACAGTGGCAGGAAGAGGCTGGCCGATGCCGGCCTTTTCCGCATCCTTCAAAGGCGCTGGCAGAGGAGATGCATGCCATAGGTCGCCGCCCGCCTTATCGGCAATGGTCGATCCCCCCAGCGCAAGCTGATCCGGTAGTCGGCAGTCAGTCGAGGTGATCCAGAAGATATTCGATCTGAATGGCCGGCCGCTGGAGGGGCAAAGTCATGGCCTGAAGGACAAGACTGTCACGCACATCTTCCGTATGGAGGGCGACAGGATCGTTCGCTTTGATATCGGGGATGCAAGCTAGGTCGTGAATGGTGGCAGCTGCGTCAAGTTGCGGAGGAAAGTGCTGCCAGGGGCCATACAATCTGGATGTTTTCAGGGAAAGCCCGATACCCGGGCAGCCGTGGTCGTTGCCAGAGCCGTCTGCACCTTTTTCTAGAATTGATCGGCGGTCCATGCTATTTGTGCGTTCAGCATTTATTTGCATTCGTCCATTTCAAAGCATCCGATGATTCAACCCAAGCTGCAGAGCATGTCTGGGAAAGGTCTTTGCTATGCGACCGACGGAAATCGATGTCACCTTCGCGCTTTTTTAGCTGCAGGTACGCACCACCGAGGACTCCGGGGGTGACGAGCCTTACATGTGGATACTGGGTTTCAAGGCCGATGCGGATACGATCGGTGCGCCGCCGCCCGGCAGCATATTGCCTTCGGTCGGGGTAAAGACATTCGAGGGCGCTCCGGCGAGCCCGTGGCTGCTTGGCACCGGTGATGTGAACGCGCCGGCGACGCTGCCGATACCGGCGGCGTTGGGGACGCGGTCATTCCGTCTTCGGCCAGCCTTGCTGCCGATAGGCGGCTGGTTTCCAGGTCTGGCAGGAATGGTCGCCTTGCTCTGGGATCAGGACGCATTCTCGCCCAGCACATCGGAGGCGGGGCACAAGAAATTCAACAAGGTGTTCGGACCTGCGCTGTCAGCCGAGCTGACGAAGCTGATCGCCGGCGGGTACGACAGCGAATTGTCGCGCGACGCGAACGGCATGGTGGTGGCCCCGATAGACGGGATCCAGACGCGGCTCGACCGGCTGGGAGACGCTGCCGCACGCAAGAACGCGGTCAAGGCGATCACCGGGGCGGTGAAGGACGCAATTTCCGGCCCACTGCGCGATGCGCTATCCGATGCCGCCGGGCTGGACGAGATTATCGATCCTGACGACCTGCTCGGCATCGATGCGGTGGTCTTCCTAGGAAACGAATTGAGCGCGGCGGCGCGTGACTTCGAGATGAAGTTTACCGACGACGAAGCCGACTATCTCGCAAAGGGCCACGCGTCCGCGACGCCCGTCAATCTGGCAAGGCTGGATTCGGCAGTGACTTCTGTCGAGCGGCGGCTCGATCGCCAAGTTCAGGTCAAGATGCGGGTCTGCTGGTTCCCCGAGAAACAGTATAGCGCGCTGGCCTACCGACTGAAGACGACGACACGTTACGACCTTCACCTGCTGAAGGGCGGACCGATCTCGGAGGTGCGCTGGTTCATCGACGGCCAATTGCTCAAGGACGGCGACGGCAGCGTCACTGTCATGTTCGAGGCGGTGGATGCCTATGTCGGTCCGCCGCAGGACCAGCTTTCGAGCTTCTATACCGGCGGCAATGGAACGCTGAAGTACCGTACTGCCGGCTCTGTCTTGGAGGTGTGGAACGAGGACGGCAACGGGGTTTACTTCGGCAAGGTGCGCGCCGTCTTCGCCTTCGTGGGCGATCCGCCGCTGACGCCGCCCGGCGCTTCGCCGACTGAGGAGGACTGGGCTCGCCGCGGCTACGACCAGACCGACGACCTCAGCGTCATGGCGGTCGAGCTGGTCATGGATGCCGCCTATGAGGCTGATATCAAGCAATGCAAGCGGATCGTGGGGGAAATCGACCGAAAGCACATCGCAGTCAATTTCGGCAAGCTGTTCGTCAATCCAGGCGATCCCCCGCCTTTCCGCCAGGACTTTCTCGATCGGGTGACCGCGCAAGCGAGCGTGACGAATGCGGCCGGCGTGGAAATCACCGTGCGCCCAAAACTGCAGCGATAGGCCGCCAAACCCAGGAGGGGAGGCAGCACGAGTAGTTGCTCTCGTTTGCATAAGACTTTTGCTGCAGGAGCCGCCTCGGCCTCAGGCGACGGACCATCCACCGTCCACCAGCAGGTTCGCGCCGGTGATCAGGCTCGCAGCCGGTGATGCAAGGAAGACTACGGCACCCACCACATCATCGGTTTCACCGATTCGACCGAGTGGAATGTGACCGAGCGTCGCTTTGCGATTGTCGGCATCGGATAGAAAAGGTGCTGTACCGTCGGTGTGAATGAACGTCGGCGATACGGTATTTACGGTGACATCGTAGCGTGCCCATTCGGCTGCAAGGCAGCGCGTGAGGTGATTGATTGCCGCCTTGCTCATGCAATAGATTGCCTCGCCACGCAGTGCCACGGTACCGGCCTGTGAGCTGATGTTGATGATCCGGCCCCCATTGCGCTTGATCATGTGACGGCCCACTGCCTGCGTCATCAGAAAGGTGCCCTTGATGTTGACATCGAGTATCTCGTCAAGGTCCTTCTCCTCAACGAGTTCCGCGAGATTACCCGGAGCCACGCCGACGTTGTTGACGAGAACGTCGATCCGACCGAACGTAGCAAGCGCCGCGTCGACGGCTTGTGCGATATGGGCCTTATTGGGAATGTCCAGTTCGACAGGGAGAACTTTTCGTCCCGCGCCCTCGATTTCGGCAACCAGGTCCGCCGAGGCTGCGACATCACGGACACCCAAAACAATATCGGAGCCTGCTGCGGCACAGGCAAGTGCGCAAGCCCTACCGATGCCACGGCTCGCTCCCGTCACCAAAGTCACCTTGCCCGCAAGGCTGAAGTCCGGCGCGTTCTTCTGCATCATGATGCCTCCCTCGATGAAGCTCATTTATGGCAGCGTCGGCGTGCGGATGCCAGATGTTCCGCGCATACCAATGAGCTTCCCCGGCGTCTCGGGCAGCCCGACCGTTGCTTGCCCCACGGATTGCGCCGACGCATCAGGGCTGCTTTGCCCATATCCGGCACAAGCTAATCGATCCGCTCCAGATCCCGCGCAAAGCGCTGCCCGTTGCCGACATGTTTCTTCGCGGACTGAGTGATCTTCGCGACCGCCTCGTCGTCCAGCGTGCGGATGGCCTTGGCGGCTGAGCCGACGATCAGGGAATTGTCGGGGAATTCCTTGCCTTCGGTGATGAGGGCATTGGCGCCGACGAGGCAGTTGCCGATCGTGCAGCGGCGTTCATGCCGATGCCGGCACGGGCAGCCCCAGGGCCGCCCGCATCGCTCTGACACGCTTCACATGTTGCTCATGCTTTTCATGGCTTTTTCCATGTGCATCTTGCATTCTTCCATCTTGTTGGCCTTCATGGAATCCTTGGCCATCATCATTTCCTTGGACGCCATTTCCTTTTTTGTCTTCATGGCAGGATCCTTCATGGCATCCATGTTGGCCTCCATTTTCATCATCGAAGCCTTGTCGCATTTCGCCGACATCATCGCATCCTCTGCAAAGGCGGGCAGCGCGAAAGCCGCTGCCAGAACGATTGCTGCTACTGTGCCTTTCAACATGACCTTCTCCTCCTTGTGGGCGCCATTGCCCTTTGCAAGACTGTCGCGCGGCAAGACTGTCCGCAGGCACGGGTGCCTAGAGTGTTTCCGTTTTTCTTCGAATCACGGAAACACTCTATCTCTTTGTTTTCACGCAATTCCGGACGCAAAACCGCTACGCACTTTTGCTGGAATTGCTCTAGATTCCGGCGTACCACTCGTAGCCCCGGTCTTCCCAGAAGCCGCCCTTGCCGCCCCACAGGCCGGCGAAGCTGTCCTTCATCTCGATCCGCATCAGGTATTTGGCATGCTTGTAGCCAAGCTGGCGCTCGACGCGCAGGCGAAGCGGGGCGCCGTGGGCGACCTCCAGATCCTTGCCGTTCATCTGGTAGGCGAGGATGGTCTGCGGGTGGAAGGCGTCGATGAGATCGATGCTTTCGTAGTAGGTTCCGCTGCCGTCCAGCGTCTGTTCGAGCTGGTCTGCGCAGTAGAAGACGGCATAGCGGGCCTGAGGTTTCAGCCCAACGCTCTGCAGGAGCGGTCCGAGCTGCGCGCCCGTCCACTTGCCGATGGCGCTCCAGCCTTCGACGCAGTCGTGCCGTGTGATCTGGGTGCGCGACGGCAGCTTCTTCAGATCTGCGAGCGAAAGCTCGACGGGACGCTCTACCAACCCGTCAATCTTTAGTCGCCAGTCGGCGAATCCGGTTTCCATCATCTGCGCATAGGCTTCGCTGTCTGGCTGGCTGGTGCCGTTCGGCCGGAATGTCGGCGAGATATCGGCTTCGGAATATTCCGGCGCCAACTTGTCCTTGGGAACGAGCAGCCGCTGGCTTTTCATCGTCAGCGTCTCGGCCATTTCGAGAACGGACTGGACATTGGAGTTCTGGACGACATCGTCGCAGCCGGTCAGGCCGAATGCACCGAGGCCGGCAGCCGACCCGATCAGCAGGCCGCGGCGTGTGATGGAGAAGGTCATCGATCGTCCCTTTCGGTTTCGATCACGTAACGGCCCGTTATCATCGAGCGCATGTTGTTCCAGAGGCCGGACAGGATCACCATGGCGATATGCACGAAAACGAAGAGGACGATCGACCAGGCGCAGATGAAGTGGATCGACCGGGCCGTTTGCCTGCCGCCGAAGAGGTCGAGCAGGAAGGGATAGCCGGCATCCATGCCGGGTGACATGGTCAAGCCCGTTGCAAACATCAGCGGCAGCAGGATGAAGATGACGATCAGGTAGGCGAGCTTCTGCAGCACATTGTAATGCTTTGCCTTTTCACCTCTGGGGAAGCGCAGGCGCGCGTGGTCGGCGATCTCCTGCCCCAGATGGTGCGGCGAGATCTCTTCGCCGCTCGGCGCCAGATCGCGGCGGAAATGGCCTGACAGAAAGCCGATGAGCGCATAGATCGATCCGTTGATGACGAAGAGCCAGGCAAAGAACAGATGCCAGCGGCGGCCGGTTGCGAGATCCTGATAGCTCGGAATGGTGATCCAGGAAGGGAAGCCACGCTCGGTCGCGTCATCGCCCGTTCCCGAAACGCCGAGAATGCCTGTTGTCGTGATCTGCAGATTGCCGATGCGAAGCACGCCGCGCGTGCCGCCATCCTCATCGACGGCACTTATCGACAGCCAGGACGGATCTGCATCCGCACCGTACTGGCCCCAGTAAAGCGCCGGGTGGGCATTGAAAATCTGCAGCCCGCTCATCAAAAGAAGGCTGAGACAGAGAACGTTGATCCAGTGTGTCACGCGGGTCGCCAGCGAGTGCCGGCGGATGACTGTGGTCATCGGGCCTGTTGGAGTGGCCTGGCTGTGATCGTCGAGTGTTGCCATGATCGTTTTCGATGTCCGGTACCGTCACGCCCCTACAGCATGTACGTAGGCGAAGCGGGATTTGTTACAGGCGTCCCGAAGTTTTTTCTTTGCAGCCGGGAACCTGCCGGCGGGAAAGGCTGGCGGCGCGGCTTTCCGGACATCCGGCCGACGCCGTCACAAGTGCGTGAAGCTGTAACGAATGGCGTTCCACCTGCGAAGAAGAACGAGATGCAGATCATCAGGGAGCACCGCCATGAAACATTCAGTTGCATTCAATCTTGCGATCATCGCAGCAGTCTTTGCTCTTGGTTCCACCGTTCAGGCCTCCGCTGGGCAGTCGCCTGCAGTCGTCGAACTGTTCACCAGCCAGGGCTGTTCCTCATGCCCTCCGGCCAATGCCAATCTCGTCAAGCTCAGCAACGATCCGAACGTGCTCGCCTTGAGCTTCTCGGTGACTTATTGGGACTATCTTGGATGGAAGGACATTTTCGGGAAGAAGGAATTCACCGACCGGCAGGTAACCTATGAGCCCGCACTCGGCCAATCCGGCCCTTTCACGCCGCAGATGGTGGTCAACGGCCACCAGTCGACCGTCGGCTATGATCTGAACGAGATCTGGCGCGTGATCGCGTCCGAGCCCGTGCCGTCCGGCCCCGGGATCGCGCTAGCCCGGAACGTGGCTGTCATCGACGCTGCGAAGGGCCGGACCGCCGCTGCCGACGTGTGGCTCGTCCGCTATGCTCCGGGCACCGTGCAGGTTCCGGTCGCCAGAGGCGAGAATGCCGGCGAGACATTGCCGCACGCCCATGTCGTGCACGAGTTGACGCGTCTCGGCACCTGGGACGGCAAAATGTTGAAGCTGCCGATCCCGGCCGCAGCTGGCGACCTGAAGAGCGCCATCATCGTCCAGGAGCCGAAAGGCGGCAGGATTCTCGCCGCAACGACCGACTGAAAACCGGCTCACTGCCTGATCCTCCCGCGGTCGCCTGCGATCCCGCGGTCGACGGTAGTC
>UCCS01000055.1:0-77500 GCA_900470965.1 Hyphomicrobiales bacterium | reverse complement strand
TGTCGGGTAAGTTCCGACCTGCACGAATGGCGTAACGACTTCCCCGCTGTCTCCAACATAGACTCAGTGAAATTGAATTCCCCGTGAAGATGCGGGGTTCCTGCGGTCAGACGGAAAGACCCCGTGCACCTTTACTATAGCTTTACACTGGCATTCGTGTCGGCATGTGTAGGATAGGTGGTAGGCTTTGAAGCGGGGACGCCAGTTTCCGTGGAGCCATCCTTGAAATACCACCCTTATCGTCATGGATGTCTAACCGCGGCCCGTTATCCGGGTCCGGGACAGTGTATGGTGGGTAGTTTGACTGGGGCGGTCGCCTCCGAAAGAGTAACGGAGGCGCGCGATGGTGGGCTCAGACCGGTCGGAAATCGGTCGTCGAGTGCAATGGCATAAGCCCGCCTGACTGCGAGACTGACAAGTCGAGCAGAGACGAAAGTCGGTCATAGTGATCCGGTGGTCCCGCGTGGAAGGGCCATCGCTCAACGGATAAAAGGTACGCCGGGGATAACAGGCTGATGACCCCCAAGAGTCCATATCGACGGGGTTGTTTGGCACCTCGATGTCGGCTCATCGCATCCTGGGGCTGGAGCAGGTCCCAAGGGTTTGGCTGTTCGCCAATTAAAGCGGTACGTGAGCTGGGTTCAGAACGTCGTGAGACAGTTCGGTCCCTATCTGCCGTGGGTGTAGGAATATTGACAGGATCTGTCCCTAGTACGAGAGGACCGGGATGGACATATCTCTGGTGGACCTGTTGTCCTGCCAAGGGCATAGCAGGGTAGCTATATATGGACGGGATAACCGCTGAAGGCATCTAAGCGGGAAACCCACCTGGAAACGAGTATTCCCTATCAGAGCCGTGGAAGACGACCACGTTGATAGGCCGGGTGTGGAAGTGCGGCAACGCATGAAGCTTACCGGTACTAATAGCTCGATTGGCTTGATCGTTCTCATTGACTATGCTCATCAGGCTTTGCCTGATGATGCTTGACCTTTTGTCCTCACGCGCCAATGGCGCTGCGGACGGCGCGCCGGACAACCGGCGACGCGCTTTGCGCTTGCGGCCTTCTGGCCGAAGGTGCCTCGCGAAAGGTTCAAAGACGTGTTCAAATAAAAAGGATGTGAAAACATCCACCAGCTTCTCAACACAAGTTGCGCTTCGCTGACCTGGTGGTCATGGCGGGGTGGCTGCACCCGTTCCCTTTCCGAACACGGCCGTGAAACGCCCCAGCGCCTATGGTACTTCGTCTTAAGACGCGGGAGAGTCGGTCGCTGCCAGGTCTGCAAAACGCAACTCGTGTAAATCTTCTCATTACGAAACTTACGGCCCAAAGCCGATCAAAGGGCCGCTCGCAAAGCGGCCTTTTGTGTTTGGGGCCACAGGAACACGAGACAAATTGCAAAGCAATTTGCTCGGCAGTATCCGTAAATCGCTAAAGCGATTTACGGAGACGATATTTTGCCAAAGGCAAAAATCGGTCGGTATTTTGCCAATAGGCAAAAACCTGGACGGACGACGCTAGCGTCGCCTGGATAACGCGGGGTGGAGCAGCCCGGTAGCTCGTCAGGCTCATAACCTGAAGGCCGCAGGTTCAAATCCTGCCCCCGCAACCAAACTCTTTCCGAAGATCAAAACGAAAAAGCCCTCCATATCGGAGGGCTTTCGTATGTCTGCACCAGCGCTCGCATCGTCGGGCTCCGTGCAATTCCATCTCCCCGAAATACCGAAGTCCGTTATCGCAGGCGCTAAGACCGCATCTTCGATGGCCATCCCGACGCCTAGTCCTGCGTTCAATAGCCGCAAGGGTCTACGCAGCGAATGCAGCAATGCCGCAACACAAAACCACAAGCCCGCCGCAAAGCGGGTTGTTTTATTGTCGCGAGAAAAAGCAATCACTTTTGTGCCGCTCGCCTGCGGTTCTCGTCATGCGACGAACTCGCCACCAGTTTCATTGCGGCAGCGAGCAGGACGATAGCACCGGGCAGCACGAGAGTGTTCCACTCAAGCTCTCCCTCGGTTTCTGCGATGAGCGTCGCAAAATGAACCACCAAATACAAAATGATGACCTGGAAGAAGAGAATCTTCAATTCATTAATTGTGGACAGCAGCATCCACCTCGGCACTTTTCGACGCTCATCGTCCGACACATCGAAAACGAATCCGAACGTAATCGCATATGCAAAGATGATCAGAATGATGCCGAAAATGAACTTATCGGTAGAACGCAGCACTGCCGCGATAACGGACGAACTTGGATCCATACGAACGGCCGCGAACGCATTTCCGAGCGTCAGCGTGCCCTCCCAGAACGTGAGTGCAGCACCGCTTAGAAGGCCTAAAGGCGCGATGATGATGACATAGCGCAGCGATAGAAACAGCGAGAGCATAAACGTACTCCGTCGGCGGAACTGACGGTGGTCAAACCACCTTGCTATGTCGGGGGCAACGGCTCCATCCGGGCATGCCCAGCACCCCGCGTCAGCAAAAGCTAATCAATGACTCCTGAACCAGAAGATCGGAGGAAAGGAACTCTGGTCAATCGTTCAGGTTATTCAGATATTTGCGTGTACGGTTGGCAAAGCATAGCCCGGACCGCTCCGCCCCGCCATTGCCGTCGGGTCATTCCAGGTCGAAATGGACTTGAAGCATAGTCTTGGGATTCCATGCCGATTACCGGGACTCCGGGGCAAGGCTAAAGTGGCAATTCGACGAACACGACCAGTCCGCCAGGAGCGCGTGACGATGACTTCAGATTCAAATCGGCATTTTTCCGTTTGGACATTGATGGCGATGGTCGTGGGCTCAATGGTCGGGGCCGGAATTTTTTCTCTGCCGCAGGCCTTCGGACGCGCGACCGGACCGTTCGGCGCATTGATCGCGTGGTCGATCGCCGGTATCGGCATGCTGATGCTAGCCTTCGTATTTCAGACACTGTCTCGACGAAAACCGGAGTTGGACGCAGGGATATACGCCTATGCAAAAGCCGGGTTCGGCAACTATCTCGGGTTTCTCTCTGCGCTTGGATATTGGTCGGCTGCCTGCCTCGGCAATGTTTCGTATTTCGTCCTGATCAAGTCGACACTTGGCTTGTTTTTCCCCGTCTTCGGGGACGGTAACACAATCATCGCGATCTTCTGCTCATCGATCCTGCTGTGGCTCTTTCACACGCTCATTCTGCGCGGTGTCAAAGGCGCAGCCGCGATCAACACCATCGTGACTTTCGCCAAGATCATTCCAATTATCCTTTTCATTGCCTTTGTTGCCTGGGGATTCCACGCGGATATTTTCGCTGCCAATTTCTGGGGCGGCGAGGACGTCAGTTTCAGCAACGTCGCCAGCCAGGTTCGCGCCACGATGCTTGTGACCGTCTTCGTCTTTGTCGGAATCGAAGGCGCCAGTGTGTATTCCCGCTATGCGCGGAACCGCAACGATGTTGGAGTGGCAACGCTTGTGGGTTTCCTCGGCGTATTATGCCTGCTTGCTCTTGTTACGATCCTTTCCTATGGCGCCATGTTGCGCGCCGATCTTGCAGGACTGCGCAATCCGTCCATGGCCGGCGTTCTGCAAAGCATCGTTGGACCTTGGGGGGCCGTATTTGTCAGTTTGGGATTGTTGATTTCCGTTCTGGGCGCCTACCTGTCGTGGGTGCTTCTCGCCGCAGAAATTCTTTTTTCGGCCTCGAAATACGAAACCATGCCGCGGTTTTTGTCGCACGAAAACAGAAACGGAGTGCCCTCGAACGCATTGTGGCTCACCAATATCGTCGTCCAAACGTTTTTGATTCTGACGCTGTTTACGCAATATGCGTTCAGACTTGCGCTCGAGCTGACGAGCTCGATGATCCTCGTTCCCTATCTCCTCGTTGCCGCGTACGGATTTAAACTTGCCTGGTCAGGCGAAACATACGACCGGGATCCGGCTGGCCACCGGACGGATCTGATACGTGCCGGGATCGCCCTGATATACACTGTGGGCTTGATCTATGCGGCCGGAGCAAAACACCTGCTGCTATCGGCGGTGATCTACGGGCCGGGTTCAATTCTCTTTATTGTTGCGCGCCGCGAAGGGGGCAAAACCGTCTTCACTCCAAGCGAATTGATCATGTTCGCAGCCGCGAGTCTCGGCGCGGCAATAGCGGTCTATTCCATCACAACAGGTCTCATTTCCGTTTGACCGAGCGCCGTGACGGTGTGCGTCGAAAGAAACGCTTTGGCGCCATTGCTGGCTCAGTTAGTCGCAGCGTTTCATTTCGGTCCAAAAGGTCGTTGCTTGCGTAAGTCGCGCACGAAAATCGGGACGCGAAGAATGGTCGTGGGATTCTATGCTGATCCACTGGAGGACCGAACAACACTATAATTCAAATCAGCACTCGCTACGGTCAGCGCACTCGGACATTTGATAGAGTTTTGTAGGGGACACCATGACTTCAGACTCTACTCAGAAATTCTCGTTGTTTGCGCTAACGGCCATGGTCGTCGGATCGATGGTCGGCGCTGGCATATTCAACCTGCCCGGTCGGTTCGGTGCCGCAACAGGCCCATTTGGCGCCATGATCGCCTGGGCGATCGCGGGCACCGGCATGTTCATGCTCGCCCGCGTGTTTCAAGCGCTTGCCGAGAAAAAGCCGGATATCGACTCGGGCGTGTTCGCCTATGCCAAGGCTGGCTTCGGCAACTATATGGGCTTCCTGTCGGCTTTTGGCTACTGGCTTGGTAGTTGCCTTGGCAACGTCTTCTACTGGGTGCTGATCGGCTCGACGCTGGGGCGCTTTTTCCCTGCCGTCTTCGGCGACGGAAGCAGCGCCACGGCGATCATCGTGTCGTTGATCGGTATCTGGGCATTTCATTTCATGATCCTGCGCGGCGTCGAGCAGGCGGCGTTCATCAACACCATCGTCACCATCGCCAAGATCGTACCGATCCTCGTCTTCATCCTGATGCTGATCTTCTCCTTCCACTACGGGCAGTTTGCCGAAAACTTCTTCGGCGGCGCCGGCATGCCGGAAAAGTCGTTGGTCGCGCAGGTGCGTGACACCATGCTGATCACCGTGTTTGTTTTCCTCGGGATCGAAGGGGCGAGTGTCTATTCGCGCTTTGCCAAAGAGCGCGCGGATGTCGGCACCGCCACGATTCTGGGGTTCGTTGGCGTCACCGGCCTGATGGTGGCGGTCACTCTGCTGCCCTACGCAGCGATGCCGCAATCGGCTATCGCAGCCATGCAGCAGCCTTCGATGGCCAGCGTTCTCGAGGCGGTCGTCGGTCATTGGGGCGCCGTCTTCATTTCCATCGGCGTTCTGGTCTCGGTTCTTGGCGCTTATCTCGCCTGGTCGCTGATTTGCGCCGAGGTCCTGTTTGCTGCCGCCAAATCTGAGGACATGCCGAGGCTTTTTGCCGCGCAGAACGGCAATCGGGTGCCTGCCAATGCCCTGTGGCTGACCAACATCGTCGTGTCGCTATTCGTCATCTCCACCTACTGGTCCCGGGATGCGTTCAACTTCATGCTCGACATGACCAGCGTCACGGCTCTTTTGCCCTATCTGCTTGTCGCGGGTTACGGCGTGCTGCTCGCCCGCAGTGGCGAAGGCTATGAAGAAACCGCCAATGAACGCGGCCGCGACCAGATCTTTTCCTGGATTGCGGTCATCTACACGATCATCATGTTCATCGCCGCCGGGCTGAAATATGTGCTGCTTGTAGCGGTCTTGTTCGTGCCAGGCACAATTCTCTACGTCTGGGCGCGGCGTGAGCAGAAGGTGCAGATGTTTACGTCTGTCGAACTCATCGTTTTGGCCGTCACGGTGATCGCCGGCATGATCGGCGCCTACGGCCTGCTGAGCGGCACTATCACGCCTTGATAGGGAGGTAGAAGAATCATGACCCAAGACATCACATTTGGCGTTCACTCCGAGGTCGGCCAATTGCGCAAGGTGATGGTTTGTGCGCCTGGTCGTGCCCATCAGCGCCTGACGCCGACCAACTGCGACGCCTTGCTCTTCGACGACGTTCTCTGGGTCGACAACGCCAAGCGAGATCATTTCGACTTCATGACCAAAATGCGCGACCGCGGCGTCGAAGTGGTGGAGATGCACAATCTGCTCGCCGAAACCGTTGCGGTCCCTGAAGGCAAGAAGTGGATCCTCGACAACCAGGTGGTGCCAAACCAGGTCGGTCTAGGCCTCGTCGATGAGATCCGCAGCTATCTTGAAGGATTGTCCAACCGCGAATTGGCGGAAACTCTGATCGGTGGCCTGTCGACGCAGGAATTCCCTGAGACCCACGGCGGCGAAATGCTGAAGCTGGTACGCGAGGCGGCTGGCGTCACCGAATATCTGCTGCCGCCGCTGCCCAACACGCTGTACACCCGCGATACGACCTGCTGGATCTATGGCGGCGTGACGCTGAACTCGCTCTACTGGCCGGCACGCCACGAGGAGACCATACTCACCACCGCCATCTATAAATTCCATCCTGACTTCGCTGGCAAGGTCAAGGTATGGTGGGGCGATCCGACCAAGGACTGGGGTCTTGCCACGCTCGAGGGCGGAGACGTCATGCCGATCGGCAAAGGCAATGTACTCATTGGCATGAGCGAACGCACCTCGCGCCAGGCGATCAGCCAGGTTGCCGCCAATCTCTTCGCGCAAGGTGCAGCCGAACGGGTCATTGTGGCGGCAATGCCGAAACTGCGTGCCGCGATGCACCTCGATACAGTGTTCACCTTTGCCGATCGCGATTGCGTGCTGCTCTATCCCGATATCGTCAACGGCATCTCCGCCTTTTCGTATCGGCCCGGTGCAACGCCGGGAACGGTCGAACTGCACAAGGATAAGGGAACATTTGTCGAGACTGTCCGTGATGCTCTAGGTCTCAAGGAGCTACGTATCGTTGAAACGGGCGGTAACGATTATATGCGCGAACGCACGCAGTGGGACAGTGGTGCCAATCTCGTTTGCGCTGCCCCAGGTGTTGTCTTCGCATATGACCGCAACACCTATACCAACACGCTTTTGCGCAAGCAGGGCATTGAGGTGATTACCATCATAGGCGCCGAACTTGGCCGCGGTCGTGGCGGCGGCCATTGCATGACCTGCCCGATCATCCGCGACGCGGTGGATTACTAATTCTGGGATGCTTTGATCGCTGTGGCAAATACTGCGCACGCTTTATAGTAGCAAAGTTTAACGCCTACTGTGCGGAGGGTTAGTTGCAGGCGAAAATTGTTGCATTGGCGAGATCATTCTCAATTTTCGGTTTGGTTGTCGGCACTGTCTTTTTCGCTGCATCCTTAAGCCCGAGCCTGATGCCACGAACTTACCTGGTTCAAGGCATTGTTGCCGGCTTCTGCGCAGCGCTGGGTTATGGGATCGGCGTCTTGCTGCGTTGGCTTTGGCTCTATTTGGAGCTGCCGCTGCCGCGTGTTCGAACAACTGTGAAGATCGCGTCTATTGTCATCTGCATCGCAATTGCGGCCATCGTTCTTTGGAGAGCCACCGAATGGCAGAACTCCATTCGGAAGCTGATGGGGCTCGATCCAGTGCAAAGCGCAGAGCCCTTTGAGCTCGTTGTCATTGCGCTGGCTGTGTTCGGTTTGCTGGTGTTGTTCGCGCGGCTCTTCAGGCTGACCTGGATGGCTCTCGCGGCTTTGTTCGAACGATTTCTTCCAAGACGAGTGTCCATTCTCGTCGGCGGTTTGATTGCAGTCGGATTGTTTTGGTCGATCGCAGAGGGTCTTCTTTTCAGAACAGCGTTGCGGATTGCGGATAGCTCATTCCAGCAGCTCGACGCCATGATTGACGATGATCTGGCGATGCCGGGTGATCCTCTAAAAACAGGCAGTGCGGCTTCTCTTATCGACTGGAAAGAACTGGGTCGGCGGGGCCGCGAGTTCATTATTTCCGGGCCTACAGGCGCTGAAATTGGCAATTTCTTCCACGAAAACGCTCTCGACCCTATCCGGGTTTATGTCGGACTTAACAGCGCAGATACCGCTGATGAGAGAGCTCGGTTGGCTTTGGCGGAGCTCAAGCGAAACGGGGCTTTCAAGAGATCTATCCTGATCGTCATTGTTCCAACAGGGACTGGTTGGGTCGACCCCGCGGCAGTGGACACAGTCGAATTCCTTCACAAGGGCGATGTTGCGAGCGTAGCCCTCCAGTACTCATACCTGAGCAGCTGGCTGTCGCTGTTGGTCGAGCCAGCCTACGGCGCAGAAGCGGGGCGCGCGCTTTTTCGTGAAGTCTATCGCTATTGGATCACGCTCCCTCGTGATCAGCGCCCGAAACTGTACCTGCATGGGCTCAGCCTCGGCGCAATGAATTCAGAGCTTTCGGCCGATCTCTTCGATATCGTTGCCGACCCGTTTCAAGGCGCATTGTGGAGCGGGCCTCCCTTCCAGAGCCGCACGTGGAAGTCGGTGACTGCCAATCGCAATCCCGGTTCGCCCGCCTGGTTGCCGCGTTTCCGCGACGGCTCCATCGTTCGATTTACCAATCAGCATAATGCGCTGGACATCTCGGGTTCCGTCTGGGGGCCGATCCGGATCGTTTACCTGCAGTATGCCAGCGATCCAGTAACGTTTTTCGATTTTCATTCGCTCTACCGGGAACCTGATTGGATGAAGATGCCACGCGGTCCGGATGTATCCCCTGAGTTTCGCTGGTTCCCTCTGGTCACAATGACGCAACTTTTACTGGACATGGCAACAGCCACCACATCTCCGATCGGGTATGGCCATGTCTATGCACCGGAACACTATATCGATGCGTGGATTGCCGTCACTGATCCGCAGGGTCTTTCCCCCGATGATGTTCTCCGCCTCAAAACATTTTTCGAGAACAAGTTTCGAAGTGGCGCTGAGGTGGCCGCGCACGGATAGGGTCTTAGTCAACTACGGCGCTGGTCGACTGTAGTGTCGTATGCATTGCCGACGGCGCATTCAAAAAGAGACGCAACGCATCACTCTGGGATTCTGTGCCAATTTCCTCGCTGCATTCGCGCGATATGTTTTCGATGTGGCCTCGTGATCAAGGTCTAAGGGTTCGGTTCACAACTTGGAGGGTGTCATGTCTAGTCTGATCGCCATCGTCTATCCAACGGAAGCAAAGGCTGAGGAGGTGCGCCGACGCCTTATCGAACTGCAGAAGGAGTATTTGATCAAACTTGGTGACGCTGTCATCGCAACCAAGACACAGGGCGGCAAAGTCAGGCTGAACCAGCTTGTAAGTATGACGACGTCTGGAGCTGTATCGGGCAGTTTTTGGGGCCTTCTCGTGGGTGTCCTATTTATGAACCCGCTCATCGGCGCGGCGGTGGGGGCGGCATCGGGAGCCATCGCAGGCGCACTAACCGATGTCGGCATAGACGATGCATTCATGAAAGACCTTGCGAGCAGTCTGCAGCCCGGGAATGCGGCGTTGTTTGTGCTGGTGCAGGAAATGACGGCCGATAAGCTGCTGAAGGAGATATCCGGTTTTGGCGGTGTGGTGCTTAAAACCTCCTTGGATGAGACCAAGGAGCAGACTTTACGTGATGCCCTGCAGAAAGATGCGGCAGCCTAATTGGCCGATGTTCACGCCTGAAGCGTAACCCATTGTGATCGCCGGCATTGAGCCGGCGAGAAGGAGGTATGCGGAAATCGAAATTTTCGAAGTCGCCAAGCAATCCAGGCGACGCCCAATCGGCGCATGAACATCCTGATATTCCGTTTGGCGAGCCGATAGGGAGTGAAACATGACAGGACAAAGGCAATTCGGACCTATTGCGACCGGCATTCTGATTCTTGCCCTCCTTCATTTCGCTCAGGCGATCTTCGTTCCGCTTGCATTCTCGCTGTTTCTCATCGCGTTGGTTTGTCCAATCCAATCCACACTGCAGCGGTGGTTGCCGCAGCTGATAGCGCTGCTTCTCACCCTTATTCTAACGATGGCAATCATTGCCGCCATCAGTTCATCGGTCGCTTGGGGGTTCGGCAAACTCGGTCAATGGCTTTTCACCAATGCGGGTCGTTTCCAGCTCATCTACGCGAGCTGGACCGATTGGCTGGAAGGACATGGCATAGCAATCGCCGGCGTGCTCGCCGACCGTTTCGATGTGAGGTGGCTGGTCGGCTTCACGCAAGGAATGGCCGGTCGAGTCAATAGTTTTGCCGGCTTCGCACTGCTGGTTCTTGTCTTCACCATGCTTGGTCTGCTCGAGGTTGACGATTTCAACGAAAGACTGAAGACCCCTGCTGCGCAGCCTTATGGCGCGCGCATTCTCCTTGCAAACCGCGAGATTGGCATGAAATTGCGCCGCTTCATGATCGTGCGCACATTCGCCAGTTTGTTGACGGGTCTCGTCGTCTGGATGTTCGCGCTCGCGGCAGGGCTGGAACTTGCGGCCGCTTGGGGCGCGATCGCCTTTACGCTCAATTATATTCCGTTCTTGGGTCCGTTTGTCGCAACGGTATTGCCGACACTGTTTGCCATTGCCCAATTCGAGTCATGGCCGATGGCGGTCGGGGTCTTCGTGGGGCTCAACCTGATCCAATTTGTTATCGGGAGCTATCTTGAGCCGCTGCTGATTGGCACTTCTCTTTCGATTTCGCCGTTTGCGGTAATTTTCGCAGTGTTTTTCTGGAGCTTCATGTGGGGTGTTCCTGGCGCCTTCATCGGTGTGCCAATTCTAATTGCCTTCATTGTCTATTGCTCAGGCGAGAAATCCACGAGATGGATCGCGACACTCGCTTCGCGAGGGTCGTCGACATGACCGGCCGGTGAATCTGGGCCGGTCAGCGTGAAGACTGTCGTTGTTCCGCCCTCTTTGCTTCCCGAGCATCGCCGAGCGGGCGGGTGAACCGGCCTGAAAACCATTCTGCAAATCGTTCCACAACGACGAACAATCCCGGGATCAACAATATTCCCACGGTCGTTGCCGCCAACATGCCTCCGAGAATGGTGACGCCAAGTGCCTGGCGGGCGTTGGCACCGGCGCCCGTTGCGACCACCAGCGGGATCATCCCCAAGATAAACGAAACGGCAGTCATCATCACCGCCCTAAAACGCTGAGCCGCTGCAGAAACCGCTGAATCAACGATCGAGAGCCCGCGCTCCCGCTCAACTCGCGCAAATTCGACGATCAGGATGGCATTTTTCGAAGCGAGGCCAATCAGTAAAACGATACCAATCTGGGCATACAGCGAGTTTTCCAGTCCTGATACTGCGAGCGCCGTGATTGCGCCTAAAGCGGCAAAGGAGAGCGAGAGGATAATGGAGACCGGCAGGGTCCAGCTTTCGTACTGGGCAACAAGAAACAAGAACGCAAAGATGAGCGCCAGCGCCAAAATCATGGGGGTCTGCGCCGCAGATTGCCGCTCCTGCAGGGACAGCCCTGACCATTCGTAGCCGTAGCCTTCAGGCAGCACTTCTGAGGCCGCGCTCTCGAAAGCCGCCATCGCCCGAGCCGAACTGGTTCCCACAGCTGGAATTCCGTTTATAGGAGCGGCGGGAAAAAGATTATAGCGCGACAGCGAAAACGGTCCGAGGTCTGGTTCCAGGGTTACCAGAGTGCGCAGGGGTACCATCGTGCCATCGCGGCTTCTGACATGCAGATTGAGAACATCATCCGGAATTGTTCTGAACTGGCTGTCCGCCTGCAGGTTGACCTTGAATGATCTGCCGTCATGCGTGAAATCGTTGACATATCTTCCGCCGAACTGGGCTCCGAGCGTTGAATAAATTTGATCGACGCTGACGCCCAGGCTTTCGGCACGCACGCGATTGACATTCACGAAAACCCGGGGGACATCCGCCGAGAAAGAACTGGATGCAATCGCAATCTCCGGCGTCTGGCCGGCAGCGGCTATCAGCGCCCGTGCCACCTGACTGATGTCTTCCGGCGATTGGCCCAAGTGTGCTTGTAGCCTGAAGTCCAATCCCCCCACTTGCCCGATGCCGGGGATGGGCGGAGGAGCGAATACAGCAACGTTGGCCTGCGGAAGGGTCGAGAAGCGCGCATTGAGCGATGCCAATAAGGCTGTTGTTGACAGGTTTGGCGCGTCTCTTTTTTCCCAGGGATCCAGCATGACAATGGCGAAGCCGCCATTCGGCACAGAGCCGCCCTGCAAAAGGCTGAAACCCGATATCGTCACGACCTTCGCCACGCCCTCCGTTTCTCGCAACGCCGCTTCAACCTGTTGCATCGTTTTTTCGGTGGTTGAAAGTGTGGATGCATTGGGTAGCTGAAGGTCCACAAAGAGGAAGCCCTGATCCTCATCCGGCAGGAATGACGACGGCACTTTCAGGAAAAGCAGCATTGCTACGACGATCGTGGCAGCAAGGATGCCAAGAACAATGACGATACGCCGAGCGAGACCGCTGACAACACGGGTATAGCCATTGCGCGTCTTTTCCAGCACGGACTCGAATCTTGCCAGCGGTCCGCTGAGTTCTGCCGGCTTGCGGAGAAGGGTCGCGCAAAGGGCCGGGCTCAAGGTTAAACCGATAAAAGATGAAAAGACGAGCGATGCGGAGATTGTGACCGCAAACTGCCGGTAAAGCTGGCCGTTAATGCCTTGCAGAAATGCCGTCGGAACAAACACGCCCAGTAGCACCATCGTCGTGGAGATGATCGGGCCGGTGACCTGTAGCATGGCCCTTTCACTGGCAGTTTTTGCGTCCAATCCCTGATCTTTCATGAGCCGCTGCACATTTTCCACGACGAGAATGGCGTCATCAACAACAAGTCCCGTCGCCAGTATGAGCGCAAGCAGCGTGATGAGATTGATTGAAAACCCCGCGACATAAAGAACGGCGAATGTGGCGATCAGCGATGCCGGAATGGCGAGCGCAGGAATTATGGTGGCGCGCCATTCGCCAAGAAACAAGAAAGTGACCGCCACCACAATTACGAAGGTGATTGCGAGCGTTATGATGATTTCGCGAATGGACGCGCGCACGAACTGCGTCGAGTCATAAACCGGCTCATAGGTCAGACCGTGCGGAAACTGTCGCGAGAGAGTTTCAAGTTCCTTCGTCACCGCATCTGCTGTACCCAGCGCATTGGCGCGCGGCGCCTGATTTACGACGAGCATTGCACCAGGAGCTCCGTTCACTCTCACGCTGGACGCGTAGCTTTGCGCCCCGAGTTCGACCCGGCCGATATCGCGAATGCGAACGAGAGCGCCCGCCTGGCCTGTCTTCACGATAATGTCGCGGAAGGCTCCGGTCTCCTCAAGTCGGCCTTGGGCGACCAGCGTGTACTGAACCTTCGCATTGTCTTGCGAAGGTGGACCGCCGACCTGGCCGATCGACGCCTGAATATTCTGGGCTTGAATTGCCGATGCGACATCATCCGGTGTTATCTCGAGCGCTGCCATGCGCACGGGATCCATCCAGATGCGCATACTATATTGGGACGATCCCATGACCGACGCTTCGCCGACACCCGGCACGCGCGATAGGGCGTCTGTGACATTCATGGAGAGGTAATTGGCAATGTCGAGTTCGCTGAGCGTGTGATCCGGGGAATAGAAGCCGAAGGCCACCAGGAAATCAGGAGAGCGGGCTCGCACGGTGATCCCCTGCTGGGAGACCGCGGCCGGCAACTGTGCGGTTGCAAGTTGAGCACGATTTTGAACGTTGATCTGGGCGAGGTTGGGATCGGTGCCGACGGCGAAGGTCACCGTTAGCGTATAGGAACCGGCATCGGAGCTGTTTGATGACATATATATCATGTCATCGACGCCATTGATCGCCGTTTCCAGAGGGTCCCCGACCACCTTTGCGATAACCTCGGCATTGGCGCCGGGATAGAAAGCCGAAACCGTGATGCTTGGCGGCGTTATGTTGGGATATTGGGCAATGGGAAGCCCGAAAATTGATAGGCCGCCGGCGAGGCATAGGATAATGGCGACGACAATTGCGAACCGTGGACGGGAGATGAAGAAGCCCGAAATCATGGCTGCTTCCCAGCATCTTGCTCGACGGGCTGGACAGCGATGCCATCGGAGAGCCGTTGCGTCCCTTGCACAACGATCTTTTCACCCGATTTCACACCCTGTCGGACAGCCCACAGATCACCGACCTTCGCCCCGGTGTCGATACGTCGTTGCCGAACAATATTGTTTTCACCCATCACGTATAAGAAGCGACCGTCGCGGTCCTGCAGGACGGCGGTTTGGGGAACGGATGGCCCCATAGCCTGCTGGGCGCTACCGACAATGAGCTTGACGAACTGGCCAGGCATCAACAGTCCCTCGGGATTTGGGAATATCGTTCCGACGGTTGCTGTTCCTGTTCTTGAATCGACTTCTGGCGATAGGAACTCCAGAATACCGTCCTGATTGTAAACGCTGCCGTTCGGTAACCTCAGGGTCAATTTCATGGCCTCGGCTGTCGATTTCATCTCCGCCGCGTCTCTTTGACGAAAGGTTGTGATGTCTCCTTCGGTGACAGAAAAGGCAACGCGCACCGGATCGACCTGCACCAGTCGAACAAGCGCTCCGACATCCGGACCAACGAAATTGCCTTTGGTAAAAAGCGGCTGACCGACGCGGCCCGAGATCGGCGCTGTTATGCGCGTGTAGGAAAGATCGAGTTCAGCCTTCGTGAGGCCTGCCTGAGCTGCGGCAAGGTCGGCAGTTGCAATCTCAAAGGCTGTCTGGGACTCTTCATAGGCGGCGCGCGCCACGGTGCTGCGTCGGACAAGTTCCGCATTCCTGTTTCGATTATCCGTGGCCTGGTGAAGGGTTGCCTCGGCACGTGCGACCTGCGCCTTGGCAGTGGCGACGGCAGCTTCATAGAGCGCAGGCTCAATGACGAACAGAATATCGCCATCGCTTACGGCTGCGCCCGGACTGAATGCGACTTCCTCGATGAAACCCGAAACGCGAGCGCGAACGTCCACCGCCTCCAGGGCCTCTACTCGGCCGATATTCTCACTCGGAGATTCAACCGGTCCATCGACAACCGATTGCACCACGACAGTGGGGGGCGGCCGGGCCACAGGAGGGGTGTCCTGCGCTGAAATGCGGACCGGCAATGCTAAAAAAAAGACGAGCCAAGGAGAGATGGCAAGGATAGTCCAGGAGATATTTTTCATCTGGATCTCCAAGGCGATAGCATCGTCGCACGGAGAAAATATATATTGCGGACCACTGTGCGAACAAGAAATTCCCTACCACTCCACATAGAAATGGACTGATTGCCAAGATTTGGGACGTGGAGCGAATAGAGGTCAGTTTGACCTGTTGCGCACCAAGAGATGTGTCGGCCATTTGCTGCTGACGTGCAGGGGTGGTCCGAGCTATTCCGAGCACCAGCCAGAAGTGGCATGCAAGCGTTCATATGTTGTTAACCACGTCGGCGCTGCAGTTGTGCCGGGCGATCCCTGTGCAGCTTTGGATGTAAGCAACATCTAAACAATCCGGATTAATTGTGTTATGCACTATTGCTACGCAGGGGTGAGTATCTGGCCGTCGGGGGGAGTGATGTCGGAGCAGCATCTTCAGAAAAGGGTGATTTGCTTGATTTCAGTAGACGTAGCCGCGGTAGGCGACCGGTTGCGTGCTCTCCTAGTTATCGGGAGTGTGAAGCTATGAGAGCCGAAGGCGCGATCGGACGAGATATATTGGCCAACGGCACAATCTCAGATGCAAAGCCCGCGGCGCCGAAGCAAACACCAGTTGAGCCCGAACAGGGAGCACGTGGCGCCAAGCACCTGCCCACATATGAGCTCACGACACACGATCTTCCCCCGGGATACCAGTTTGAAGCTTGGCGCAACAACTTTGCACCCATGCTCGAGTTCGACGAACCCGACGACGTGACAGTCGGCTTTGGCGGCAAGCAAGTGACCTGGGACCTTGGTTGCCTTGCCTTCTCTCGCATCGAGACCGACGCATTGGGTTTCGTCAGCCTGCCCGGACATACACGACGGGATCCACTGGATCACTGGACGCTGACGACGTTACTTTACGGGTGCGTGAATACCATTGCACCAGCCAGGACGTTCGAAGGCAGTGCTGGCGTGGTTCAGGTCCATCCTCTTGGCCGACCCTTCGAAGGGAACATCACCAATAGCGAAATGCTGATGTTGTTCGTTCCACGTGATTTTTGCGCCGAAGTAACGAGCGCTCTGAATGCCGCGGAATTCTCCAATCTCAGCACCGGAATGGGGCGACTGTTCACGGACTACATGATTGGCCTTGCCAAACGGCTGCCGGTGATTGATGAAGCTGAACTTCCAGCACTGGTGGCTGCCACCCGGGCAATGATACTCGCCTGTGCGTCGCCTTCTGCAGACCATATCGAGGAAGCGCGGGAGCCGATTGCGTCGGTGCTGATCGAAAGGGCGCATCGAATTATCCAGGCCAGATTATTCGATCCGAAGTTTGGGGCAGATTCCCTGCGTCGGGAACTTGGCGTCTCACGCTCACGGCTCTATCGCCTGTTTGAACCGTTCGGCGGCGTCATGCATTATATTCAGCATCGGCGCCTGCTCGATGCGCATTCGGCACTGAGTGATCCGACCGATCAACGCCGTATCATCGAGATCGCTGAGCAACACTGTTTCAACGATGGGACGGAATTCAGCCGCGCTTTCCGGCGCGAATTTGGTTGTAGTCCCACCGACGTAAGGAGCGGGCAAAAGGCCGATCTGCCGTACAGGCCGGCGACCGATCTAAAGGCGTACGCGCCTGAAGAACGGTTTGGCGTACTGTTACGCCGGCTTCACGGCTAAGGTGGGCCGACGATCGCTTTAAACGAGACAGGAGCGGGACCGCATCCGGTCTGGAAGCGCTGAAACCAGCGATCTGTTCTCGCTCTAGCAGGACATCAGCGGTGGAGACAGGCGCAGGTGTTGTTTTCACCCATGCGCAGTGGTAGTATTCAGTAGTAGCGTTGCAGCTTTGGCGCGCGCTTTGTATGTTTCGTCTGTGAGTTGCTTCTAATCAGCAGAAAATCTCTCGCACATGAGGAACATACTCAGCCGCCACTCAACGGTGCCTCCGCCTGTTTGTCTTAAACGTGAACGGATATACTGGAGGAAAAAATGACCAAGTGCACGATAGGTCTTACTCTCTTAGGCTGCCTTGCCTTGTCTGGCTGCCAATCTGCTTCGACGTCCCAATCAGGACGCAGTAACGAGTTCGGCTGCATCGCCGGTACGGTCGGCGGCGCGGTCGTCGGCGGATTGCTTGGCGCAACTATTGGCTCAGGGACCGGACAGCTCTGGGCTGTTGGCGGCGGTGCCACGCTGGGCGCTGCGGGCGGCAGTGCCTTGACATGTCATTGACGCGAAAGGTCGGAATTATGAAAAGAGTAGTCCTGCTGACGGGATTCGTTTTTTTTACCACCATTGCGGCCACCGCGCAGAATCAACCGGTCGCTATGAACCAGGGCCAAATGGACCGGCTCGATCGTGACAAGAATGGAGCGGTCGACCGATCCGAATATCAAGCCTTCATGACGTCGGCCTTCACGAGCCTGGACAAGAACAAGGACGGCAGCCTGAACTCTGACGAAGTTGTCGGAGTTCTGACTGTCCAGCAATTCTCCGCCACCGACGCCAACGGTGACGGCAAAGTCAGCCAGAGCGAGTTCCTGAATAGGGTGATGGCGGACTTCAAGACCGCCGACCGCGGCGGCGACGGGAACCTGCAGTAACGCACAAGCGACCGAAGCGCCAAGGAAAGCGTGTTTCTGCTCGCCTCTCTACGCCGTAGTGAGGCCAGACGTGTTCGTCCGGCAGGCGACCCTCACATAGTTCATCACGCCGGTCTCGTGAGGCTCAGGGATGTGGGACCGGGTTTGCCTACTCGTCGCGTCGCAAGTTGCGAATTCGGTCGAAAAGAACCGCAAGCACGATTGCCCCACCGATAAAGCAGCCTTGCCAGAAGGCGTTGATGCCGAGCAGGCCAAGACTGTTGCGAATAACCTCGATGAGCGCGGCGCCGATCAACGCTCCAAAGGCGGTGCCAACGCCGCCGGCCAGATTGGCGCCCCCGATGACCGCAGCGGCAATGACCTGAAGTTCCATCCCGGCGCCGATATTTGTGGTGACAGCGCCGAGCCAACCGGTCTGGATGATGCCGGCAACCCCCGCCGACAGGGCGGAAATCATATAGACGATGACCTTGATCCTCTGCACGGGAACGCCAGTCAGTGTCGCGGCGTGCTCATTGCCGCCGATGGCAAAAACATAGCGGCCGAACTTGGTCCAGCGCAGCACAAAACCGGTAATGAGTGCCAGCACGACCATGTAAAGCACTGGATTGGCGATGCCGAAAAGCCAAGCACCACCACCCAGCGCCAGCAACTTGTCATGATCAGGCCCGAACTGGAAAACGACGGTGTTGTTGGACGCAACCATCGCAAGGCTGCGCGCGATCGACAACATGCCGAGCGTGACGACGAAAGGCGGGAAGCCAAGATAGGCAATCAACAGGCCATTGAAAGCTCCGACTAAAAGAGCGGTACCGATCGAGGCGGCGATGCCGACCTCAATGCTGTACCCCGCGTGCATGACGACCGCCAGCACCATGCTGCACAGGCAAAGCACGGAGCCAACGGACAAGTCGATGCCGCCGGTGATGATGACCAGCGTCATGCCCAGCGCGATAATTGCGACGAAGGTGACGTTGCGGGTGATATTGTAGATGTTCTTTGCCGTCGCAAAGGAGTCTGTCGCCATCGACAGAAAAATGCAGGCGAGAATGACCGCAATCAGAACCCAGAATGTCTGGCCGCCCAAGATCGCCGCAAGCCAGCTCCGTTGCTTCTGTCCGATCGTCTGGTCAAGTGTAATCGCCATCGTCGACCTTCTTTCTTGCTGCTGCAACGGATAGCATCGATCACACCTGTTCGATGGCGCCGGTGATCAGTCCCGTCACTTCCTCCGGCGAACTTGCCGCAATTGGCTTGTCGGCCACTTTTCTGCCCCGCCGCATCACGATCACGCGGTCTGCGACCGAAAAGACGTCGGGCATGCGGTGGCTGATCAGGACAACGACAATGCCCCGGTCACGCAATTGGCGGATCAGATTGAGAACCTCGGCCACCTGGCGCACGGAAATGGCTGCTGTCGGCTCGTCCATCAGCACGATTTTCGCTTCCGACAGCATCGTGCGACCAATCGCGACCGCTTGCCGCTGTCCGCCTGACATTTGCTTGACGAGATCGCGCGGCCGCGTCTCGGATTTGAGTTCGCGAAATATCTCGCCGGCGCGCTTGTACATGGTCTTGTAGTCGAGGATGCGAAGGGGCCATACGCCGCGGCGCAATTCTCGTCCGAGGAACACGTTCGCTGCCGCCGTAAGATTGTTGCAGAGCGCCAGATCCTGATGAACGATCTCGATGCCATGCAGTCGTGCCTCCTTCGGCCGATGAAGCACGAGATCGGCGCCATCGAGGCGCATGGTTCCGTGGCTCGGCCGAAAGTTGCCGGCGATCATCTTGACCAATGTGGACTTACCGGCGCCGTTATCACCCATGAGGCCGACCACTTGCCCCGCTTCGAGCGAAAACGAAACATCGTTGACGGCCTGGATGGCACCGAAATGTTTGGAAATATTGGTGAGCTCGAGAACCGCCACCAGCCTTCTGGCCTCCCAAAAACTTGTCGCTATCTGTTCGCTCCGGACCCGGTTTGTTTTCGACGAGGCTCAAGCGACTTCGCCTTTCCAATATCCTCCCAGGAAAAGCGATTATTAGCATTTACGCAAAACCCCGCGACAGCGTCAACTCATTGTCCGAGGTGTTGGCCCATTTGTAACAAAAATCGGTTTTGTCGGACAAATATCATTTGACGGAAGTGGCGTCCGAATATTAGCTATCAGTGGGAGAGAGAGCATGCTGATCCTTGTTACCGGTGCGACGGGCAAGGTCGGGCGGCGCTTCATTGCTGGGCTGCTTGACGATCCGAGATTTTCCAAAGCCCGTATTCGCGCGCTTTGTCATAATCGTTTGTGCGAGGCGACAGACCGTGTCGAAGTCATCCGCGGCTCGATCGCCGATCGCGATGTTGTGGCCGCGGCTCTCTCTGATGTTACCCATGTCGTGCATCTCGCCACATGCAAGGAAACGCCTGAAGACATCATGGATGTCACGGTCAAAGGTCTCTTTTGGCTGCTTGAGGAGTTCCGTGCGAGCGTCAGGGCACGCCAGTTCATCCTGATCGGCGGCGATGCGGGCATCGGGCATTTCCACTATCGCCACAATGGGCCGATCACCGAGAGCGCTCCCCATTGCGCCTATCCGGGAAGCTACGCGCTCTCCAAGGTTCTGGAAGAGGTCATGCTGGAGCAGTTTGGCATTCAGTACGGCCTCAATGGCTGTTGCCTGCGCGCGCCCTGGATCATGGAAAAGGACGATTTCAAATATTCGCTGTCCTTTGGAGACGACGTCTTCGGTGGCCCGGACTGGAAGACGCTCGTTCCGGAAGAAGCCGCACGGGGCTATGCGGCTATGGGTACGGTGCCGCTGCTGCTCGATGCTGACGGCCGCCCGCTGAAACGCAACTTTGTGCATGTCGATGACCTCGTATCCGCAATATTGGCAGCGATCGACAACCCTCGGGCGGAGCGGCAACTCTTTAATATCTGCATGGATCGGCCTGTCGACTATGCTGAAGTCGCCGCCTACCTGTCTCGCACGCGAAATCTCGGCTCCGTCGAGATTCCGAGCCGCTTTCATTCCAATTGGATGGACAACAGCAAGGCGAAATACCTGCTGGATTGGCGGCCAAACTACGATCTCGAAATGCTTATCGACTCGGCGTGGCAATACGAGCGTTCGAAGGAGGAGCCTCGTATCGTTTGGTATCCGGGTTGATTTGGTGTGGCGGGCATGCCGTGCCCGTCTGTTTCAAGGGAGGAAACCATGAGGAAGGCATTATTACTTACAGCCGCAGTTTTAGCACTGACCGCCGGGCAGGCCCTGGCCAAGAAGCAACTCGTCATCGTCGTCAAGGGCCTCGACAATCCATTCTTCGAAGCAATCAATCAAGGTTGCCAGAAATGGAACAAGGAAAACCCGACTGCGGAATATGAGTGCTTCTACACCGGTCCGGCATCGACATCGGATGAAGCCGGCGAAGCACAGATCGTGCAGGATATGTTGGGCAAGGCAGATACGGCCGCAATCGCGATTTCGCCGTCAAATGCAAAGCTCATCGCCCAGACCCTGAAGACCGCCAATCCGACGGTTCCGGTGATGACGCTTGATGCCGATCTTGCGGCCGAGGATGCAGCCCTGCGCAAGACCTATCTCGGCACCGACAACTATCTGATGGGTGCACGCATCGGCGAGTACATCAAGAAGGCCAAGCCGAAGGGCGGTAAGATCTGCACAATCGAAGGCAATCCGGGAGCGGACAATATTCTACGCCGCGCCCAAGGCATGCGCGACACGCTCACTGGCCAGAAAGGCCTGACCGCATTGAAAGGCGAGGGCGGTTGGACCGAGGTCGCCGGCTGCCCGGTCTTCACCAATGACGACGGTGCCAAGGGTGTGCAGGCAATGACCGATATCCTCGCGGCCAATTCCGACCTCGACGCATTCGGCATCATGGGCGGCTGGCCATTGTTCGGCGCGCCGCAACCCTATCGTGACCTGTTCAAGCCGATGGCCGACAAGATCGCCAGCAACGATTTCGTCATCGGTGCTGCCGATACGATCGGTGACGAGGTTGCTATTGCGAGAGAAGGCCTGGTGACTGCACTCGTTGGCCAACGGCCGTTCGAGATGGGCTACAAGGCACCTACGGTGATGATGGATCTGATTGCCGGCAAGGCAGTTGAAGATCCGGTATTCACCGGGCTCGATGAGTGCACCAAGGACACAGTCGATACCTGCATTCAAAAGTAGGCTCGCGGCTTGGCGCACCCGGTACAAAGGGTGCGCCGACTGCCTCGACGTGGCGGATCGAAAGATCTGCAGGGCTTGACGCGCCCTGAATTCCGAGCTTTGTGCCGGGTCCAATCGCAGGCGACTTCCTCGTTATTACGATTGTTTTGATAATACGTGCAGACAGTCGAAAGAATGCTGAGGCAGTAGAAATAGATGCCTGACAAGAAATCGGGAAAGCCTATGACTCCGGTCGAGGTGGCGACGGCTGACCGCTCAGCCACCACAAGGCGCCCAAATGCTCCCCGCATGACTGGGCTGAGTGTTCATGTGTCTTTGGCGGGCGAGATCGGCCTCCGAATCGTGCGCGGTGACTATCCGCCCGGCACGATCCTGCCAAACGAGGCAAAATGGTCACAAGTCTTTGAAGTCAGCCGGTCGGCGGTGCGCGAAGCGATCAAGATGCTGATGGCCAAGGGCCTGCTTTCTTCCCGTCCGAAAATCGGCAGTTGGGTCGAACCCAAGGAACGTTGGAACCTGCTGGATCGGGATGTATTGGGTTGGTATGCCGCGTCACCCGATCGCGAATCGTTTCTGAGGACCGTGCAAGAACTCAGGCATATTATCGAGCCGGAAGCGACTGCGCTTGCTGCTGAGCGCCGAACTGAGGAGCAAATGAACGTGATCAGTCAGGCCCTGCATGACATGGGTCACGCGACATCACTCCAGCAGCGAACGGAAGCCGATGCGCGATTTCATATCGCGATCTTGCGCGCCTCTGGTAACGATCTGCTGGTGCCGCTCGGCGTATTGATTGAATCGGCGCTGAACCACCTCTTCACTCATGTCACGCGTGAGGAAGACGACTTGGTATATGTGCTGAAACTTCATGAAAATATTGAGAAAAGCATCCGATTGCAGCGACCGAACATGGCGCGCAACGCAGTCCGCAGGGTGCTGGCAAATACAGACCAAATCATAGCACGGTGGTCACGATAGAAGTCTGTATCCTGTCTGGCTGAGGAAGCGGTCACCAGCCCCGCGTGCGTATCTATCCACCGACGGAAAAGCCCGCTCTCACGCGGGCTTTTTGTTGGCCAAGAGCTGAAATTAAAACCCCGTTGCTTAGGAAGCCAGCGGCGCAGCTTTCCGAGGCGACCTTGCCATCAGCCGCGCATAAGCGATGGCTGACAGCATATTGACGTGGTTGGCGCGGCCGGTTCCGGCGATGTCGAAGGCAGTGCCATGATCGACCGAGACGCGGTCGATCGGCAGCCCGAGGGAGACGTTAACGGCGGTCTCAAAAGCGACGAGCTTGATCGGGATGTGACCCTGGTCGTGATATTGGGCGATCACCAGATCGAAGGCGCCGTTATAGGCGCGGGCGAAGACCGTGTCGGCGGAGATCGGGCCGACCACGTCGATACCCTTGGCCTGGGCGAGTTCGACGGCAGGTGCCAGGAATTCGGTGTCTTCGGTTCCGAACAGGCCGTTTTCGCCACAATGCGGGTTGAGACCGGCAACGGCGATGCGGGCCTTCTTGCCGAGGCGCATGAAGTGATTGTGGCCGGCTTCGATTGTTGCCAGCACGCGGTCAGTCTTGGCCCGCTCGATCGCACCCTTCAGCGAGACGTGGGTAGAGACGTGAATGGTGTTCAGCCGCTCGGAGGCGAGCAGCATGAAGGAACTCTTGGAACCGGTCAGATGTGCCAGCAGGCCGGTATGGCCATCGAAATGATGGCCGGCGAGGTTCATGGCTTCCTTGTTGATCGGCGCCGTGACGATGACGTCGGCCTCCTTCGACATTGCGAGATCGACAGCGCGGGCAATGTAGCGAACGGAGGCGTCGCCGGCGACCGGGCTGACCTTGCCGATTTCGGGGAGGGGGGCGCCAAGCGGTACCTCATCGACGGCGATGGTATTTCCGTCTTCGGAGGCGGAGGGGCCAAAATTGAGGCTGACGTCGGTGGCGCGTGCAGCGCGTTCCAATGCTTCGGCATTGCCAACGATGACGAAATCGCGCCGTTCGGCGNNCACTTCAGGGCCTACGCCGGCAGGGTCGCCGAGGGTTACTGCGACTTTTGCATTTCTGTCCATCAGTCAAATTCCTCTTGAAAGCCCTGCCTCAATAGGCTGCTTCGTAGATCGAGCGTATGTCAGTGCGCGTCAAGTCGCGCGGATTGTTATCCAGGAGCCTGCGGATCGCGAAAGCATCGTCGGCCATGGCATCTAGATCGTTTTCCGGCACGCCGAGGCCGGAGAGCGTCATTTCGATGCCGAGTTCGGCGCAAAAGGCATAGGCCGCATCGAAGACCGATTTGACGGTATCGGATGTGTCGCGGCCAAGCGCTTCCATGACTGCCTTCGTCTTTTCCGGCACGGCCGGGGTGTTGAAGGCGAGAACATGCGGGAAGATCAGCGCATTGGCCGCGCCATGGGCGACATGCCAGCGGGTGCCGAGCGGATAGGCGAGTGCATGGCCGCCGGCTGTATTGACCGGGCCAAGGCAGAAGCCGCCATAGAGTGAGGCCAGTGAAAGCCCGGCACGGGCTTCGGCATCCGAGCCGTCGCGCACGGCTCTTGCAAGATACTTGCCGACGAGCCGCGTTCCTTCGATCGCATACATGTCGATCATCGGATGCGCCTTGCGATTGGTGAAAGCCTCGACGCAATGCGCCATGGCATCGACACCGGTTGCGGCGGTGGTGCGGGCTGGAACGGAGAAGGTCAGCGACGGGTCGATGACGGCGATATCGGCGAGCATGTGAAGGCTCTCGACTGCGAGTTTAGCCTTGGTCTCGGGATCGGTGACGAGCGCGCGGATGCCGGCCTCGCTGCCGGTGCCCGATGTGGTCGGCACCTGCGCGAGCGCTGCCTTGCGCGCCTTTTGCACCTTGTTCGGGCCGACAACTTCGCGAAGCATCTGCTGCGAGCCGGCAAGTACGGCAGCGAGCTTGGCAAGATCCATGGCGCTACCACCGCCGAAGCCGACGATGAGCTCAGCCTGTGTCGCTTCTGCCGCGGCGAGCACTTTGTCGAGATTGGCAATATCCGGCTCGGGCGTTACATCGGAGAAGACCGAAACCTCACCCGTCAGCTGCAACACATCAATGCGTGCGGCGTTGAAAGCATCCGAGATAACCAGCGTTCGGGAATAACCCTTGCCGGCCGCCCAGGCGCCCAACTTCCCCGCAGTTCCGACACCGAACTCGATCAGGTGTGGCCGGACAACGGTAATAGGTGAATCCAAACTGACCATATACGGTCCTCCCGATGCGCGACGGCCTCGACCGCCAATGATGTAAATTTGTTATCCCGTCCTATCGTTTTTGGCAAGAATGAATGAGGGTTTTTCTCGTCTGTCGATCAATTTCCGGCAAGTGGGACGTGTTTTTCATGGCCTAAGCATGGCTTAGTATGTTGATATATAACAGTTATTGTTGCCGTCATGACAGCGTGCTCATCCAGGTGAGCAGCTTGTCAATCGCTTGTCGTGTATTTGTAAAAATAATGACGCGCATGGAGGAGGCCGAAGTGTTTCACACATTCGGCTCCTCCATGCGCAGTCGGAACTTGCGATTGCTTCTAAGCAATTGATTCCAAAGGAAGACGCACATATTTGATGGCGCGCCGGTAATAGGTGTAGGCTACATGAAGCGCGCCATCTGGTCCCTGCGTGATGGAGGGATAGGAGAACTCGCGATTGAGCATATCCTTCGAATTGTTGCTCAGGCAGTAACCGTCACCGGTATCGAGATCGAACTTGCGTTTGAAATGACCATCTGTATTGGCAGAAACTGCAAGGCTGAGCGGCGCGCGCGGAACGCCCCAGATGGCCTTTCTGGCCGGCATGCTCGAAATTTCCGCGACAGGCGCCTTATCGCTTTCTATTTCGTCATAGAGCGAGTGGCGTCGCGCATCGGAGGACGCGGCATTGCTGTGGTTGTAAACCATCGCGATTCTCCGGTCCGTCAGCCCTACGGCCTGGATCGAGGAATTATTGTTGGGCAGATTGGTCGGCTCCGGAGCGCTCCAGGTCTCGCCCTGGTCTAATGACAGCGAGGCGCGAATATTCTCCGAATAACGATCGCGGAAGAAGGCGATCATCCTATCGCCCTCGAGCGGTATGATATTCATGTGCACGGCGCCCAGACTGCCTTCTATCTCCTTCATTTGCCAGCTCTTTCCGGCATCGCGGGAGATCAGAACGCCTGCAGTGTCGGCATCGCCGCTCCAGCGCTGACCGGGTAGGCTGATGCAACGGAAGATGGGAAGTAACCAGTCGCCTTTGCCATTAACGACAATCTGCTGCCGCACGAAAGTGCCTGGCAGGTCGCAGAGAATGGTGGGCGGAGCAAAACTCTTGCCACCATCTTCAGAGATCCGGCATTTGACAACCGCGCCGTCCTGATCGCCAGATGTTTGCGAGGTGTAAAGCAGCCAGACCCGACCATCCGGCGCGTTGAAAATCAACGGATTTTGCTCGGATTTTGCCGGATCATCAGACATTTTCTCCGGTTCGGACCAGCGATCCGCGCCGGGTGCCAGCAGCGACATGTAAATCGAG
The DNA here is from genome assembly GCA_900470965.1 of Hyphomicrobiales bacterium. Taxonomy (GTDB): domain Bacteria; phylum Pseudomonadota; class Alphaproteobacteria; order Rhizobiales; family Rhizobiaceae; genus Rhizobium. The sequence continues at coordinate 51,112 of UCCS01000055.1, read as the reverse complement.
ATGTCACCCATGCCTTCCATCGTGCCGCCAAACCAGACACAGGTCAGCGTGCCATCGGCCAGAAAAGCGAGATTGGCGGCATGGTTCTGGATGCAGGGAGAGGGCAGATAAGCATCAAAGCGGCCAATCTGGGCGGTATTTTCTCTGACGACACCGTCCATCAACGCCGGAATGTCCTCGGGCTTCAAACCTGTCATTTGCATGGCATCCTCCTTTACGGCAGCTTTGCGTAGCCTTCGGCGAGTGCCGCATATTCGGCATCATTGAGCGGCACCAGCGGCGGGCGCGTGCGCCGCCAGCCGGCATTGCCGGTCTTCAGGCCAACCATGGCTTTGATCGTCGGGATCTGGACATAGGAGTTCGACAGGGTGCGGAAGGCATTGATGCGCCCCTGCGCAGCCTCGACCTCTGCCCTCTTCGTCTCGTCGTGGACATGGTCGTAGACCGTGCGCAGCGAATTTGCGACGAGGTTCGAGGTCGCGGTAATGCAACCGGCGCCTCCGGCCTTCAGGAGCGGCAGCAGCAGCGGGTCGGCACCGCATAGCACCGAGAAGCCAGGGCAGGCTGCGATGATCGCCTGCATGTTATTGAAATCGCCTGCAGATTCCTTAATACCGACGACCGTTTCCGGGAAGGCTTCAACCAGGCGGCTGATCAGCGGAATGGAGAGCGGAACGCCTGAGACCTGCGGGATATGATAGAGCATCACCTGCAGCCTGGTATCGCCGATCTTCTCCAGAATCTGCGCATAGGCAGTGAACAGCCCCTCATCGGAGACGCCCTTGTAGTAGAAGGGCGGCAGCATGACCACCTTGGTAACGCCAAGCGAAAGCGCATGCTTCGTCAGTTCGACCGTCTCGGGAATGGCGACGACGCCGGTGCCTGGCAGCAGCTTGTCGGCTGGAATGCCAGCCTTCAGAGCCGCTTCGAGGATCATGCGGCGTTCGGGGGAAGAGAAGGAGTTGGCTTCGCCCGTCGTCCCGAGCAGTGCAACGCCGGAGCAGCTTTCTTCGATCAGCCGCTGGCAATGTTCCGCGAAAAGGCCGAGATCGGGGCTGCCATCGGTATTGAGAGGGGTGGTGGCGGCGCTATAGACGCCTGTAATCTTGTGATTGCTCAAAGTATCCTCCTCGTCAGACCGGGCCTTCCCGGCACGTTCCTACGCTGTCGTATTCATCTCAATGCGGCGTAGTTGTCAATCTTACAAATTTGAAAACTTCGTATGCGCATTTTCAAGCTATTGATTTCTATCATTAAATAATTGATGTCATCGTTTTTAATCTTTCGTACTCTATTTTCCATTGACAGATTTACATTATCGCGCAAATGTCAGCGCCATATCGCGCAGCTTCGGGGAGGTCTTTCGAAAGGCGCGCTATTTGCCACGGAGGAGCAAATGACAATTGGTAGTGACCAAAACTTTTCGCAGATTTCCCGTCGTGAAGCGCTGAAGCTCGGGCTTGCGGCCGGTGTCGGCTTCTCGCTCTTCGGTGCGAGCGCGCGCATCGTCATGGCGCAGGACGGACAGGTTTTGAAGGCCATCAATCCGGCCTTCGACCAGGACTGGTCGCCGCTGCGCGGCGGCGGCAGAACCTTCCGCTGGAATTCCTTCTGGTGGGCGTCGCCGATGTATTTCGACGCGGAGGGCAAGATCCAGCCTTACGTCTTCACGAGCTGGGACTCGCCGGACAAGAAGGTCTGGACGTTCAAGATCGACCCGAAGGCAGTCTTCTCCGATGGCAGCAAGATCACCGCGGCCGATATCAAGGGCTCCTGGGAGGTTTCCTCCATGCCCAATACGAAGAACCAGCGCGTCGATCAGGTGCTGAGCAAGGTCGCCGGTTACAAGGAAATCTCCGCCGGCTCCGCCAAGGAGCTGACCGGCGTAACAACGCCTGATGAATTGACGGTTGTCTGCACGCTGACGCAGCCAGATCCGATCTTCTTCATGCGCCTTGCCAACCACATCGTCCCGATCACCAAGGCCGCCCAGTCGCGCGGCAGCGATGGTGAGGAGGTGGCCGATTGGTACAAGCCTGATAGCAGCGCCGTCTATTCCGGTCCCTTCAAGCTGACGGCGCTTGATATCGACGCCGGCACGCTGACCTTCGAGCCGAACGAAAAGTTCTTCGGACCGAAGCCGAAGCTCGCCCGCATTGAGATCAGTTCGATCGAAGACAACGTGACTGCGACCTCGCTGATCAAGTCCGGCGAATACAATGCTCACACCGAGCTCGTCACCTCGACGATCATCCAGGATCTCGGCCCGGAGTTTTCTGCCGGTCCGCTCATCCCGACCAGCCAGCATTTCTGGTTCAACACATCGCGCGCGCCGATGGATGACCCGAAGGTGCGTCAGGCGCTGATCATGGCGGTCGATCGCGACGGCCTGTTCAAGGCGTCCTATCCGGATGGTCCGCACAAGAAGGCCGACCAGATCCTGAACTCGGTTCCGGGTGCTGACAATTCCGGTTTCGAACCCTATCCGTATGATCCTGCAGCGGCCAAGAAGTTGCTGGCTGAATCGAGCTATGGCGGTCCTGAGCGTCTTCCAAAGCTGCTGTTCGTCGGCATTTCCGGCCCGGCGATCCAGGCGGCTGCCCAGTTCATCGCCGAGCAGTGGCGCCAGAACCTAGGCGTCACTGCCGTCGACATGAGGCCGCAGCAGGACGCCTATGCCGGTCCGGACCAGAACTCGGTTCAGATCTTCCGTGATGACGTCGGTACGCGTGTTCCCGATGCGGTCTCCTATCTCGCCGGTTCGATCGCCTCCACCTCGTCCAACGCCCAGAACAAGCTCGGCGGATACAAGAACGACAAGGTGGACAGTCTGCTGGCGGAAGCCGCAACCAAGGCTGCCGATGATCCGGATCGCGTGAAGCTCGCGCAGGAGGCCCAGAAGGCCTTCCGCGACGACTGGGCCTTCCTTCCGTGGTACTCTCAGGCGATGTCGCGCTGGGCAACCAAGGACGTCAAGGCAATGGAAAAGAACCTCGACTGGCAGGTCGTGGCTCCCTGGGATGTTTCCATCGGCTGAAGCCGATAGCAGGGCCGCATGATGCGGCCAAAGCAGCGGCGCGAAGGCCGAAAGGCCTTCGCGCTATATTTCAAGAAGAACCGGCGGCTGCGGCCTCCCGCGGGAATGCGCCGGGCAAGAATGGGAGGTGGCCTTGCTACGCTATGTGTTCACGCGGTTTGCCATCTGGATTCCGTCTGTCCTTGTCGTGATGATGGCCGTCTACGCGATGGCGTTCTATGGCGCGGGCGATCCGATCAAGCTGATCTTCCTTCGCGCGCCTGGTGACGTCGCTTACAACCCACAGCGGATCGAGGCGATCCGCGAAAGTGCTGGTCTCAACAAGCCCTTCATCGAGCAGTTCGGCCTCTATGTCTGGAACCTCCTGCACGGGCAGTTCGGCAATTCGCTGACATCCGGCCGCTCCGTCTGGGCAATGGTTTCGGCAGCTGCTCCCGTCTCCTTCCAGCTTGCACTCTGTTCCATCATCCTGACGACGGTCGTTGCGATCCCGCTCGGGATGATCGCCGCTCTGAACCAGAACAACCGCATCGACTATACGATCCTCGGTACGGCACTTTTTCTCTGGGCGATCCCTGCCTATGTCGCCGGTCCGCTGCTGATGGTGGCGCTGATCGTGCTGCTGCCGATGATCAAGGTGCCCTACGGCTGGGGCGGCGTCTTCGACATGCGCATCATCCTGCCGCTCGTCGTGCTCTCCTTCCAGCCGATCGCGCTGATCGTGCGCCAGACGCGCGCCGCCGTTATCGAAGTGCTGTCCGAAGATTTCGTTCGCACCGCGCGTGCCAAGGGCGTGCCGGAAATCGTGGTGGCGCTGAAGCATATCCTGCGCCCGGTGCTGACGCCCGTCGTCACACAGCTCGGCCTCATCATGATCACCATCGTCAACGGCGCCATCTTCGTCGAGCTCGTCTTTGGCCTGCCGGGTCTCGGCCGGTTGACCGTGCAGGCGCTCACCAATTCCGATTATCCCGTCATTCTCGCGATCACCCTGATCGGATCCTTCCTGGTCATGGTGTCGAACCTGCTGGTCGATGTGCTCTACCCGCTGCTCGATCCGCGCGCCAATGATTCCAGAAGGAGCCGCTGATCATGTCCGCTATTCCTCTTTCGACGATCGACACGGCCGAGGAGCCGCCGGTCAACCTGTGGCGCGATGCCTGGCATCGCCTGAAGCGCAACAAGCTTGCGATCTTCGGCCTGATCGTGATCGTGGTCCTCGCCTTCACGGCAATCTTCGGTCCGTATCTGACGCCATATGACTATCTCAGTCAGGATCTTGCCTCGCGCAATGCACCGCCGTCCCTCGCGCATTTTTTCGGAACTGATGATCTCGGCCGCGACGTCTTCAGCCGCATCGTGTTTGGTACGCGCACGGCCTTCCTCGTTGCCGTCATCGTCACCTTTGTCGCTGTCGTGATCGGGCTTCTGCTTGGTGCGGTCGCCGGCTTCTTCGGCAATCCCTTCGACCGGGTCATCATGTGGCTGACGGATGTGACGATGTCGGTACCGAACCTGCTTCTCGTCGTCGTTATCAATGCATCGCTGAAGACGCCGATCACCAAATGGATGGAGGCGCAGTATCTCGCGACCCTCAATCCGTTCTACCGCCAGACGGTCTGGGTGGACTTCCTCCTGGTCTTCGGTTCGATGGCGCTGATCTCCTGGCCGCCCTATGCGCGCCTCGTTCGCGCGCAGGTCCTGTCGATCCGCAATCGTCCCTACGTCATGGCGGCACAGGCGCTTGGCCTTTCCAACTGGATCGTCATCATGCGCTACATCGTGCCGAATGCGCTTGGTCCGCTGATCGTTTCCGTCAGCGCCGGCCTAGGCACGGCAATGGTGCTGGAAAGTGCCTTCAGCTTCCTCGGTGTCGGGGTTAATCCGCCCACGCCGAGCTGGGGCAACATGATCTCGGACGGCCTACGCGTATGGCAGCATTATCCGCATCTCCTCGCCGCTCCGGCGGCCGTGCTCGGTCTTGCTTCGGTGGCCTTCAGCTTCCTCGGCGATGGCCTCAACGATGCACTCAATCCGCGGGGCAGCAAATGATGAACGCAACCACCAGTGAACGCCTGCTGGACGTGAAGGACCTCACCATCGAGATCGACACGCGCCGCGGCCCGGCCGTTGTCGTCGACGGCATTGACCTCCACGTCAACAAGGGCGAGACGCTTGGCGTCGTCGGTGAATCCGGCTGCGGCAAGAGCCTGACGATGCTGAGCCTGATGCGGCTTCTGCCCAACAAGATCAAGGTAACGAAGGGTACGGCCAAGTTTGACGGCCGCGACCTGCAGAAGATGTCGAACCGCGAGCTGCGCAAGGTGCGCGGCGGCGATGTCGGCTTCGTCTTCCAGGATCCGATGACGTCGCTCAATCCGGTCATGCGCATCGGCGACCAGATCTGCGAGCCGCTGATCTATCATCGCAAGATGTCGAAGAAAGAGGCACGGGCTCGCGCCGTCGAGCTTTTGCGCCTTGTCGGCATTCCCGGGCCGGAAGAGCGGCTGATGGCCTATCCGCACGAGCTGTCCGGCGGCATGCGCCAACGCGTGATGATCGCGATCGGCCTTGCGTGCAATCCGAAGCTGTTGATCGCCGACGAGCCGACGACTGCACTCGACGTGACGATCCAGGCCCAGATCGTCGATCTGGTGAAGGATCTGCGCGCCAAGCTCGGCATGTCCGTTGTCTGGATCACCCACGACCTCGCGCTGATTGCGGGTCTCGTCGATCGCGTCGCCGTGCTCTATGCCGGCACGGTCGTGGAAGATGCGCCAGTGGACGAGCTCTATGCTCGTCCCAGCCATCCCTATACGCGTGGCCTCTTGTCCTCGATCCCGAAGCTTTCGGATGCGCCGGCAAGCCGCCTGTCCTCGATCGGCGGCACGCCGCCGGAGCCCGGCCGCCGTCCGAAGGGCTGCCCCTTTGCGCCGCGCTGCCCGCTGGCCGAAGCCGTCTGTCATGAGCGCGTGCCGCAGCTTGAGCCGATTTCCGGCAACAGCGCGCATCGTACCGCTTGTTTCGTCGTCCAGAGAATGCAGGAGGCTGCGTGATGGGTGCTCAACCGCTCTTGAAGGTCGAAAACCTCGTCAAGCATTTCCATGTCAAGCTCGGTGCTTTCGGGGAACGCTCGGCGACTGTCTATGCGCTCGACAACGTCAATCTCGAGATCATGGAAGGCGAGACGCTGAGCCTTGTCGGCGAATCCGGCTGCGGCAAGTCGACGACCGGCTTCACCATCCTCAATCTCTACAAGGCGACCAGCGGCAAGGTGGTCTACAAGGGCCAGGATCTTGCGACACTGGACGAAAAGCAGATGCGGCCGTTCCGCCGTGACCTGCAGATCGTCTTCCAGGATCCCTATTCGACGCTGAACCCGCGCATGACGGTCGGCGAGGCGATCGGCGAGCCGATCCTCTTCCACAAGCTTGCCACCAAGGCCGAGCTGAAGGACAAGGTCGCGGCGCTGCTGACGGATGTCGGCCTGCCGACACGTTTTGCCCAGCGCTATCCGCATGAGCTCTCGGGCGGCCAGCGCCAGCGTGTCGTCATTGCCCGCGCGCTTGCCTGTCAGCCGAAGTTCATCGTCTGCGACGAGGCGATCTCGGCGCTCGATGTGTCGATCCAGGCGCAGATCATCAACCTGCTGCTCGACCTGCAGGAAAAATACGGCCTGACCTATCTCTTCATCGCCCATGACCTGGCTGTCGTGCGCCATATCAGTACCCGCGTCGGCGTCATGTATCTTGGCCGTCTGGCCGAGCTCGCAACGCGTGAAGAGCTCTTCGACAATCCGCTGCATCCCTATACGAAGGCGCTGCTGTCGGCTGTTCCCGAGACCGATCCGGAGCTCGAGCGCACCCGCAAGCGCCAGATCCTGCAGGGCGATGTGCCGAGCCCGCTGAACCCGCCAACAGGCTGCCGTTTCCATACGCGCTGCCCGATCGCGATGGAGGTTTGCAGCAAGGTCATTCCGGAATGGACGGAGGCAAAGCCCGGCCATCTCGTCGCCTGCCATGCCGTCAATACGGGGCAGGCCTCATGACGCTGAAAGTCGCCATCATTGCCGACGACCTGACCGGCTCTCTCGATACGGGGACCCCCTTTGTCGAGGCCGGGCTGTCAGTCGCTGTGGCGATCGATATCGAAGCGGCCGGCAAGTCGCTGGAAACCGGTGCCGAAGTCGTGGTGGTCAATACGGCCTCGCGCGGCCTGCCGGAGGAGGAAGCGGATGCGCGCGTGCGGGCGGTTGCCGAGACCCTGCGCGCTGCCGGGTCGGCCATCTTCATGAAGAAAATCGACTCCCGGTTGAAGGGCAATGTTGCGGCCGAAAGCATTGCGCTGGCCGATGTGTTGGGTCTCAAGACTATCCTCATGGCGCCCGCCATTCCCGATCAGGAGCGCATCACCTATCGCGGTTGCGTGGTCGGGCGGGGCGTTGAGCATCCGTTGCCGATCGCCGATCTCTTTGCCGGATTTGGCCGCGAAGTATTGGTCGCCGATGCCGAGGACGATGCCGATCTCGATATCGTCGTCGTCGAGAATGACTGGCTTTCGACGCTTGCCGTCGGCGCTCGCGGTCTGGGCTCCGCACTGGCGCGCCGGCTCGGCGAGGCTGCACGGCTCCCGCCGGAATTTCTTGCGACGCGGAAGACACTTTTTGCCTTCGGCTCCCGCGATCCGATCACCGCCGCGCAGATGGACAGTCTTGAAGCCTCGGGTGCGCTCCGCATCGTCATGGATGCGCCGATGGGCGTGGTCGAAAGCGGCGAGGGGCTGGCACTGCCGGCGCTGATGCGCTGCACGGGCGAGATGAAGAGCGATGCCGCACTCGTTGCCACTCGCTTTGCGCAGGGTGTGAAATCGGTCATAGATGATACGAACCCGGACATGATCATGGTGGGTGGCGGCGATACTGCGCTTGCCGTTTTTCGCGAACTGGGCGTTTCAGTCCTGTTTCCGAAGGGGGAAATCGAAGCCGGTATTCCGTGGTTTGACGTTACCGGTGTCAACGGGCGGCAATTCCGGTGTGCCGTCAAGTCGGGGGGCTTCGGCAATTCCGATAGTTTGCTAAGACTGATCGTTCGGAATCAGGCGGCTTAACGGATGCCAGCGGGGAGAATGAGAGTGGATGAAGCGAATGGCGGATTGGTGAAGCCGGAGGCAGCGCCTGCAGCTCGACCGGAGCGCGGCAAGGCTGTGAAGCTGGTCGACCGTGTCTTCGATCAGTTGATGGAGCGTATCCGCGCCGGCAACTATCCGCCGGATTCACGCCTTCCGGGTGAACATGAACTTGCCTCTCTGCTCGGCGTCTCGCGCCCCATCGTGCGCGATGCGCTGGCGCGTCTCAGAGAGCAGGGGATTGTCTATGCAAGGCAGGGGGCTGGCACCTTCGTCAGCGCGCATGGCTCGCCGACAGCGCAGCTTGCCTATTCGCCGGTCAAGACGATTGCCGATATCCAGCGCTGCTACGAATTCCGCCTGACGATCGAGCCGGCTGCCGCCTATTTTGCCGCCAAGCGCCGCGACGATGCCGCGATCCAGAAGATTGCCGCAGCCCTTGCGGATCTGCGTGAAGCGACAAGTCATCAGCTACACCGGGTGGATGCCGACTTCGTCTTCCACCGTGCCGTCACCGAGGCGGCCAACAATCACTATTACACCGCCTCCATGGATGCGCTAAAAGCGCATATCGCCGTCGGCATGCATCTGCACGGGCTTTCGCTGCTCGGCCCACGACCGGGCCTGGAGCAGGTGTACCAGGAGCATAACGAAATCTACAAGGCGATCGCCGAGGGCAGGGCGGAGAATGCCCGTGACCTGATGCGGGCGCATCTCGAGGGTTCACGCGACCGCCTGTTCGAAGGCCGAGTGCTCGACCTGTCCTTCTAAGGAAGCGCGGCTTCGGGATGTGGACTCGAGGCCTCATTCCTCGAATAAAGCTCGTTCCGTCGCGAATATCTTGGTGATGTATTCGGCGACGGTCCGGATCGGCAGATCCTTGCGCTGCTGGCGTCGGGTGAGAAGCCAGGCCTCCCGCGGCGGCGGGACGAGTTCGAGCGAGCAAGCATAGAGGCTTTTTTCCGTGCGACCGATGTAATGCGGCAGGAGCGCCAGACCTGCGCCTGACTTGGCAGCCATCGCCTGGGAAACCTGATTGTTGGCGCGGAAAGACACACGCGCGTGCGAGAAGTGGCGGGCCAGCCAGATCGCCTCGGGCACATAGCCGTTCACCTCGTCAAATCCGACGAAGACGGGTTCGGCGCCGTTTTCGACCTGCCGGCAAACCTCCTGCGTTCCGTAAAATCCGTATCCGATCGTCGCGAGCTGCTTGGCGATGAGATCGCCGTCCTGCGGTTTTGCCAGGCGTATGGCGATGTCGGCCTCGTGGCGTTCAAGGCTTATGGTACGCAGGTCGGTCGCGAGGTCGATGTCGAGGCCCGGATATTGTTTGCTGATTTCCGCCAGCCGGGGGATCAGGAAGCCCTGCGAGAGTGCGGGCGAAGCGTTGATGCGCACCAGGCCTTTCGGCGTGTCATCCTTCCAGCCCCGTCCGAGCGTCTGGACGGAGGCTTCCATATCGCTTGCTGCAGTGAGTGCGCGGGTTCCGGCGGGTGTGAGCACATAGCCGTCCGGGCGGCGCTCGACCAGTTTTTCGCCGAGCGTTTCCTCCAGTGAATGAAGCCGGCGGGCAATCGTTGCATGGTTGACGCGCAATGTGCGGGCCGCCGCTGACAGACTGCCATGTCGCCCCAATGCGAGGAAGACCCTGATGTCCTGCCAGTCCGGCTCTGTGCGTTTTTTATCAGCCATTGGCAAAGAATAGCGAATTTTTCTCAGAAGGGAACGGGACTAAATAGGAGGCGACCTCGAAACAGAAAGGTTGCCGACATGACCTCTTCCAATCTCAATCTCACGCTTATCGGCGGACCGACCGTGCTGATCGAATACGGCACGCTCCGGCTTCTCACCGATCCGACCTTCGACCCGCCGGGCCTCTACAAGGAAACGCCCGTCCGCTTCGAAAAGACCTCCGGCCCTGCCTTCTCGGTCGACGAGATCGGTCGGCTGGACGCGGTTCTTTTGAGCCACGACCAGCACTTCGACAATCTCGATAGTGCTGGCCGGGCAATGCTTCCTGACGTCGGCACCACCTTCACGACGAAGGCTGGAGCAGAGCGGCTGGGCGGCAATGCACTGGGTCTTGCTCCGTTCGAAACCGTCACGCTGGAAGGTGCTGACGGCGAGAGGCTGTTGGTTACGGCAACGCCCGCCCGCCACGGCCCCGTCGGCATCGAGCCGATTTCCGGCGATGTCGTCGGCTTCGCCCTCGGCCGCGAAAAGCCGGGCGACCTTCTGTACGTGACTGGTGACACGGTCTGGTACGAGGGCACGGCCGAGGTTGCGCGGCTGTTTTCTCCCAAAGTCGTGCTGTTGTTTACGGGCGCTGCCGAGCCCCGTGGCCGCTTCCACGTGACGATGGGCAGCGAAGACGCTCTGGAGGCGGCGCACGCCTTCCCGAACGCGCTCCTCTTGTCCGCGCATAACGAAGGCTGGGTGCACTTCCGCGAAACTCAGGATCAGCTCGCACACACCTTTTCGGTCTTCAACCTGAGAGATCGCCTGAAACTCTTCGAAAAAGGCAAACCACTCGCCGTTGACCTAACGGCCTGATCACCTCTCAAACATGGCGCAAAGCGCCATCTTCCAAGGAGACATACCATGAGCAATGAACAGAAAGTCGCAATCGTCACCGGTGCCTCGCAGGGTATCGGCGCAGGCATCGTCGAAGCCTATCGCAAGGAAGGCTATGTCGTCGTTGCCAACTCCCGCAACATCCAGCCGTCGTCCGATGCAGGCATTGTTGCAGTACCCGGCAGCATCGGCGAGCGTGGCGTGGCCGAGCAGGTCGTCAAGACGGCCATCGAGCGTTTCGGTCGTGTCGATACGCTGATCAACAATGCCGGTATCTTCATCGGCAAGCCGTTTACCGATTACACGGTTGAAGACTTCAACAACGTCATCAACGTCAACGTTGCCGGCTTCTTCCACATCACGCAGTTTGCCATTGCCCAGATGCTGAAGCAGGGCCATGGTCACATCGTTCAGATCACGACGGCCCTTGTGGACCAGCCGATCGCCGATGTTCCCTCGGGTCTGGCGACGCTGACCAAGGGCGGTCTCGATGCCGTCACCCGTGGGCTTGCCATCGAATATGCCAAGCGCGGCATTCGCGTGAACGCGGTGGCACCCGGTATCATCAGGACGCCGATGCATGCGCCGGAAACGCACGCTTTCCTCAGCGCCCTGCATCCGGTCGGCCGCTTGGGTGAGGTGAGCGAAGTCGTCGATGCCGTGCTCTATCTGGAGCGTGCTGGCTTCGTCACCGGCGAGACGCTGAATGTCGACGGCGGCCAGCACGCCGGTCGCTGGTAAGCCGAGAGATAGGCAACGGACGGAGCGCTCCATAGCGCCCGTCCTTCAAGGAGAACGACAATGCCTTATGTGAATATCAAAGTGACGCGTGAAGGCACGGCTCCGGGCGCAACCAGCACGACGCCGGAGCAGAAAGCCGCCCTGATTAAAGGCGTCAGCGATCTGCTCTTCGATATCCTCGGCAAGCCGCACGACAGCACCTTTGTCGTCATTGATGAAGTCGAGATGGAAAACTGGGGTGTCGGTGGTGTGCCTGTGCCTGAATATCGCAAGCAGCTTGCGGAAAAAGCAGCAAAGCAGAAATAGTGTCGTGGCGGCCTGCAAAGCCGCCACTCGCTTATGATCAAACGCAATGCATGGAGTATCGTGTCATGGGCAATTGGCAGGACAATCGTATCATCGGCCTCTTCGGGATCGAGCTCCCCATCATTCAGGCCCCAATGGCAGGCGCGACCACGCCCGAGATGGTGATTGCGGCGAGCGAAGCCGGCGGTCTTGGATCGCTTCCTGCCGCCCTTCTGACGATCGAGCAGACGAGAGCAGCGCTTGACCAGATCCGTGCCGCCACCAACAAGCCGATCAATGTGAACTTCTTCGCGCATACCAATCCTGCCGCCGATCCCGTTGCGCAGATGGCGTGGCGTACCGCTCTCGCACCCTATTATGTTGAGCTGGGGCTGGATCCCGCCGTGCCGGTTCCGGCGGCAGGAAGAGCGCCCTTCGATGACAATTATTGCGCCCTTGTCGAAAGCTACCGGCCTGAGGTCGTGAGCTTCCATTTCGGATTGCCGGGTCCGGATCTCCTCGAGCGTGTGCGTCGCACCGGCGCGAGGATCATCGCCTCGGCAACGACGGTTGCGGAAGCGCGCTGGCTCGCCAAGCATCGCGTCGATGCTGTCATTGCGATGGGTTTCGAAGCCGGAGGGCATCGCGGCAATTTCCTGAGCGATGACATGGCAACTCAGGTCGGCACGATGGCGCTGGTGCCGCAGGTTGCCGAGGCGGTTTCGGTGCCCGTCATTGCAGCAGGCGGCATCAGCGATCGGCGGGGTGTTCGCGCCGCCTTCGCGCTCGGCGCATCGGCCGTTCAGGTCGGCACGGCTTATCTTTTAACGCCGGAGGCAAAGATTACCGCGTTTCATCGCGAGGCGCTCAAATTGGCGCGGGACGACAATACGGCCGTCACCAATGTCTTCACCGGCCGTCCGGCACGGGGGATCGTCAATCGTTTCATGCGGGAGATCGGACCGCTTGCGAAGGCTGCACCGGCCTTCCCGACCGCCGGCGGTGCGCTTGCGCCGCTGAGAGCGGTGACCGAGAAGGATGGCAGGCCGGATTTCAGCAATATGTGGGCCGGTCAGGCCGCGAGCCTAGCGCGCGAAATGTCGGCGGCGGCGCTGACACGTTACCTCGTCGAGGCCGATTAAGACGGTCGCTGCCGTTACAATAATATGTCAGCCCTCCGCGCCGGCTGCCTTCGCCTGCTGGGCAGCGCGGAGCGTGGCTGTTGCGGCCGCCGCAGCGCCGTTCTTGTCGTCGCCGCCGACCTGAACCATGGGCTGGGCGAATTCGATGCCGTTGCTCTGGAAGGCTTCCCGGATCATGGCGTAGGCCTTGCGGCGGATATAGGTCTGCATGCCGGGCACGGTCGTCATGGCGAAACTCAGGACGATGCCGTAGTCGCCGAATTCCTCGACGCCCTTCATCTTGAGCGGCTCGATGAAGAGGGGACCGACCTCGGCATCTTCTTTCAGCTCTGCGCCGATCGCCTTGGTAATTTTCCGGGCCTTGTTGATGTCGGTGTTATAGGCGACCGAGATGCGGAATTTGTCGATCACCCAGTCGCGGCTCATGTTCTCCACAGCGCCGAGCTCTCCGAAGGGGACAGTGAAGACTGGGCCGCGATGGTGGCGCAGCCGCACCGAGCGCAGGCTGAAGCCTTCCACCGTTCCCTTGTAGTTTTTCGCCTGAATATATTCGCCGACGCGGAAGGCATCGTCGAGCATGTAGAAAACGCCGCTGATGACGTCCTTGACGAGGGTTTGCGAGCCGAATCCGATCGCTACGCCGAAGATGCCCGCGCCGGCGATCAGCGGTCCGATCTCGACGCCAAGCTGGGAGAGAACGATCAGGCCGGCCATGACCGCCACCATGACGGCAAGTCCATTGCGGAAGATCGGCAAAAGTGTGCGGAATCTCGCGCGTTTTGCCACTTCGGCAGGGGCGAGGCCGGTCGCGTCTGCAGAGGTTGTAATGGTGCGATCGATCCAGCCCTTGGCAAGCTGCCAGAGAAGATCGGCAATCAAAAGCACGATGACGCCTTTCAGCAATCCATTGAGGACGGCGGCTATCGTCGCGTTCTGATTTGCGAGGGAATCCGGGCTGAAGCGCCAGACGAGAGCAAGCCACCCAGCAGCGAGCGCGATGACGATTGCCCGACTGCCGCGCACGAGCAATATGCTCTTCGGACTCTCAGGCGGTGCAGAAGTGAGTGTTGCCGCAGCCCGGCCCGTGGCGCGCAACAGATCCGGCAGGACAAGGACATAGACGCCGATCCAGAAAAGACCTTGCAGATCCAGGCACCAGAGTGCCCATAGGAGGGCAAGAAAGGCGGTCAGCCCTGCCTTTATGACAAGGGGATGGATGAGAGCCGACCAGACCGTTTCAATCGCCAGCGCCAGTAGAAGAATCGAGAAGCCGTAGGAGATCGCTTCGGTGACGGCGGGATCAACGCCAAGTGGTGCTCCGAGTGTTGAGGTTGCTACAGCAAACAGTGTGATGCCGAGAAAGATTCGGGCGCGGATAACAAGCCCGGGGCGATTGCTTTCCACGAGGCCAATCAGGACAGCGCCGATGCGGTAGACGATGAAGGCGACCAGATAGGCAAGGAGGACCAGCCGGGCGAGCGGCGGCCATTCGACGGCGAAGAATATGATCGCCACAACCACGCTAAAGACTGCGACCGGAAGAAGACGGGCGACCGGGCCGATCGATGCGGGGCGCGCGCGCCTGAAGAGCCATTCGGCGGCCGCGCCTATTGCGACTAAGCCGGCAAAAATCAGGAAGATCGGCGCATAGCCGTGTGAGACGGCGTCCTGGCGAGCACGAGCGGCGCCTTCGGACATTTCGGAGGGGATGCGCGGAACGGCCGCAAGAATACCATCGATGCGCGCGCGCACTCGCGCTTCCCAGGTCGCAAAGCCTGATGGCTGGGCGGCTGCGGCTGTTGCGTCCTGCTCCTTCTTCCGACTTTCCAGCCAGGTTTGGATCTCGGGATCCTGCAACAGGCCTATCAGTTGGTCGATCTTCTGCTGAGGCGGTGGTGGCGCGGTTTGAGCCGCCGCCGCGGTCACAACGAGGAAAGCCAGAAGAAATACCGCCAGCCTGATCATCCTAGATGTCTCCCGGCGAAGCTGCCGGTTGCAGCAGAGGCCGTCACCGATCTGTCCATGCGCTCATCCTTACACAAATAGAAGGATGTGCACAGCCGATGCGTTTAGGGGAGTACGTTACGGTAAACTCCGGCGTAAAGGCGAGGGAGGAAGCGTAAACGGTGGCGAATTTACGGTAACGTACTTCCATCTTCCGCCCGCCACTCCATAGTTGGCGGGATGAGCAGGAGGCCGAAATTCCAATGCGTGGGAAAGGAGGCATTAATCGCAACAGTACCGAAACCGCACAGCGCGGGCTGTGGCGGCTCATGCTGAAATTGCCTGCCATGCGCGGCAGACTGCAGCTTCTCGCATCGAAATCCCATTCGCTCGACGATCTCTTCGAGGCTTATGAAGAAGCAAGCCTCGCTCTGGGGCGGCTGATGCGGCAGCCTGGAGACGAGCATTATCCGATGGTGACAGAATACGAAACCATCTGTGCCGAAATCGAATCCGACATCATCCAATATGTCCTGGAACACCGCCCGAGCGTGCCGGATTGAGGCGCTGACTCGCGTTAAAATCTATCGTCTACTGGTTTTGTTAGCATTTTCGGTTGCAACCTTCTGCTGTCTCGGCGATAAACATCTCTGTTATACTTTAGCCTAATCAGCGCGTACGGGGCGATCATGGGTGCTGAAGTACACGATACCAGGGCATGCGAAGTATCGTTGCCGGAGGCCAGGGCGGAACTCGAACGAATTCTGTCCGATCCCAGATTCCACGCCACGGAACGGCAACGGGCCATTCTCAGGTATCTTGCGGAAAGGCGTTTCGCCGGCTGCGAGGAGGGGGTTAAGGCCTATTCCATCGCACTAGACGTTCTCGGCCGAGCGAGCAATTTCGATGCATCCAACGATCCAATCGTGCGCATCGAGGTGAGCCGGCTGCGTTCGTCGGTCGAGAACTATTACGAAGCCTTCGGTGCCGAGCGTGATGTGACAATCCACATCCCCAAGGGAACGTATGTGACGCTTTTCCCCCGTTCGCATGTGCCTTACGAACAAGACGAGGAAAAGCTGGCGTTGGAAAGCGATCTGCCCGAGACGCCGGATGATGTTCCGGTTTCTCAAGTTGCGGAGAGCTCTGTTGCCGCTTCACCCTCAGGTCGGCCTCTGGCGATATATGCCAGCGGGGCGCTGCTGCTGTGCGTCGCGATTGTCGCCGGCGCTGTCGCATATGCATCGAAGCCGTCCCTGACGGTCCGTCCGTCCGTTGCTCTTTCCATGGATGCAGTCGACAGCAGGCTGCAGGGCGAGGCCAGCCAGACGCGCGATATGCTGCTGACGGCGCTGACACAATTCCAGACGCTGACAGTGGCGAAGGCGGGTCATGCCGGTAAGCAAGCCCAGAAGGTCGCGGGGCGGGCCTATGAAATCGACATGAAATATTACGGCGACGGCGATATCAGAAGCGTCTGGTGGCAGATCGTCGATAGCCAGTCCGGCGACCTCCTGAAATCGGGGCTCGAAAAGATCGCCATCGATGGCAGGAGCCCGGCAGCGACCCGGCAGGAGATCGTCGATGTTCTTGCTCGCCGCTTTGCAGCGACGCGGGGCGCGATCAACAATATCGAAACCCATGCCAGCAGTACGGAGTCAATCGGTAATGCCTGTGTCCTGCGTGCAGAATATCAGCTCGATGACGGCAGCTCGGACAATATGGCCGCGGTGCGCTCCTGTCTCGAACGGACGCTTGCCGCCGATCCGAGCAATTCCGATGCCAAGGCGCTGCTCGCACGTGTCCTCATCGCGCCGGAGGCCGCGGCCGGGGATGCCGCGGTGCGCGCCCGTGCTCTCGATTTGGCAAACCGCGCGGTTTCGCTCGCCCCAATGTCGGACCGCGCCTATGTGGCGCTGATGATGACGCAGTTCGCCGACGGGCGCATCGATGCGGCGCTGCAGGCCGGGAACCGGGCGATCTCGCTCAATCCGAGCAATCCGGATGCGGTGGCGAAACTTGCTTCCGTACTGTTTTCGGCCGGTTACTTCGACGCCGGTGTCGCCATGGCGCAGGATGCGGGGCGGGCCGTCGATATCGTGCCGCGTGATGCCATGCTCGTGCTTGCCCTGGATGCTTATCGCCGCGGTGATTGGTCGGAGGCCTCATTGCTTGCCGAACAGGTGAACTGCACCGATTTCGTCGTGCGGGCTTTACGGGTGGCCGCACTCGGTCAGCTCGGTTCCGACCAGGCGAAGGAGCGGCTTGCCGATGTGCGGGGCAGGGATCCGGATTTCGAGCGCACCTTGCGTTGGAAGCTCGAGGCAAGGCGCTTCCAGCCATTGCTTTCGGCAGAGATCGTAGCAGGACTGACAAAGGCGGGGGCCGTATTCGCGCTCAACGACGTCACCGGAGCCGTGAACCCGTAAATGGGATTAGCTGCTCGCTCCCGTTCTCTGCAAAGCTCTCCTGCAACCTGGTCGGCCGATGCGACGAGAACATTCGAAGCGTTTTTCCTTTCGGCTTCCGAGGCAGAAGCGTCGCAATATCCCGAAAACGACAGGCCCGTTTACAGCGGCATTTACGGCGCGGTTTACCGTAACGTACTTCCGCGTAGAGCCGGAGATGTATCCTATCGCTACAGGGGCGATTAAATTCGTGGGTCAGCAGAGGGATATTGGATGCGAACCACCATGCTATTGCTTTCCGCGGCCATTCTGGCCGCTCCCGTAGTCGTGAAGGCTGCGGATATTGCTCCCGTTCTCGCTCCGCAGCCGCTGCCGGATGATCCCGACAAATGGACCTTTTCGATCTCGCCCTATTTCTGGGCCGCCGGGATCACGGGCGACACCGGCGTTTTCGGCCTTCCGGAGGTTCATGTCGACGAGAGTTTCGGCGACATTCTCTCGGATATCGATTTCGGCTTCATGGCAGCGGGCGATGCCCGTTATGACCGTTTCAGCATCGTGACCGATATTATCTATGCCCGCATAACGACGGACTCGGCCACGCCGCGCGGCATATTCGCCGACGAGGTCGACCTGAAAACGGAAACCTTCACGGCGATGATCGGTGCGGGTTACTCGGTGATTGACGAGCCCCAGGGCCGCCTCGATGTGATCGGCGGCGTGAAGATCTGGTATACCGAAACGACGATTTCCTTTTCCGGCGGCCCGCTGGGCGGCGTGTCAGGCACTGACGATGCCACTTGGGTCGATGCCATGGCCGGCGTCAGGGGGATGTATTCGATCACGCCTTCGGTCTATTTTACCGGGTGGGGTCTGATCGGCGCCGGCGGTGCCGATCTCGACTGGGATGTCATGGCGGCTATCGGCTACAAATGGAATGACACCATTTCCGCCATTGCCGGCTATCGTGCTCTCGGCGTGAACTATAGTGACGATACCCTGACCAACGATATCGTCGAGCATGGCCCGATCCTGGGCGTCGTCTTTCATTTCTGAGATTGCGCGAGGGCGCTCGCGGCAATCACCCGACCGAGTGCTTTTTCACTGATCGAAAGCGAAGATCTTTTTCCAGTCGTTCTTCATGTCGACCACCAGCCAGTTGCGACGCTCGGCCTCGTTGAGTGCCTTATCCAGCTTCCCGAAGGCTGAATCCCTATCATAGGCGTATTCCCGCGCGGCGTCGGTATGGTGGACCAGCATGGCGAAGCCCGGACCTTTGCCCGCCGTCGTCCAGCGCATCATCTCGTAGTCGCCATCCGAATTGCCGGCGACGAAGATCGGCCTGAGGCCAATGAACTTGTTGATGCCCACCGGCTTGCCTGGACCATCGTCGACAAAGTCGATCTTCGGCAGGCGTCTGAGGACCGGAACGTCGCCGACCAGATCATATTCGGTGGCAATCGTACTGCCGACGACCTGTTCGGGCGGGATGCCGTAGATCTTTTCCGTCACCGGACGCATGAATTCCACGCCGCCGCCCGAGACGATATAGGTGCGAAAGCTGTTGGCGCGCAGATAGTCCAGCAGTTCGCGCATCGGCAGGTAGGTCATCTCGGTATAGAGCTTGCCGGTCTTCGGATGTTTCGATGCCGCAAACCAGTCGGTGACGATCGTGTTGAATTCGTCCGTGGTCGTGTTGGCATGCGTCACCATCACGAGGTCCACCATGCCCTTTTCACCACCTCTTGCGACGCCTTTCAGGTCGCCGCCGAGAACGCTCTTGAAGGGCTCTCTGGTCTTCCATTCGGGATGCTGTGGCGCGAGCGTCTTGACCCGGTCGAGCACAAAGCCGAGCTGCGCGTAGTAGGGCTGCTCGGACCAAAGCGTGCCGTCATTGTCGAAGACGGCGATGCGGTTCAAAGGCGCGACATAACGCTCACCACCCTCCGTGACGGTTGCCTTGACGAAATCCATGATGCGGCTCTTGGCGGACGTGTCATTCCACGAAGGCAGCGGCTCCTGCGCGAGGACCGGGTTCCACGCTGCCGCGATCAGAAGGATGAGAGCGACGACGAGGGAGGCAAGGCTTGCGTCAATGGTTTGAGTGGATCGTCTCATGGACGTCCTCCGGTGGCGCTGAAACGCGTTTGATGCAGCGGAAGCCGAGATGGCTCGTCGATGTATCCTCCGGCTCGGCATGGCGGGCGGCCGGGCGATAGCGACGGCAGTAATTCGGTGCACAAAGATGCGAGCCGCCCTTCAGCACACGGCGCGGAATGCGGATGCTGGGTTGGCGGGGATCGTAACTCGCCTCCACGCCGCCGCCGCGCGGATTGCTTGGAATGCAGCAGGCTTTTGCAGCGGGTTCCGTGTGGCGGTCGGACCAGTAGTCGGTGGTCCATTCCCAGACATTGCCGATCATGTCGTAGAGGCCGTAGCCGTTCGGCGGAAAGCTGCGAACGGGCGAAGTCCGCTCATGGCCTTTCGGTTTCGTGGATGTCACGGGGAAGGTTCCCTGCCAGGTGTTGGCCATGGGGGTGCCGCCGGGCATCAGCTCGTTGCCCCAGGCGAATTCGGTATCGTCCAGGCCGCCGCGAGCTGCAAGCTCCCATTCCGCTTCACTCGGCAGGTCAAGGCCTGCCCAGTCCGCATAGGCCTTGGCATCGCACCAGGCGACATGAACGACGGGGTGGTCGAGCTTGCCGCGCAGGTCGCTCAGGCCACCGAGCGGCCTGCGCCAGTTCGCACCGAACTTGAAGGTCCACCACTGGGTGATATCAGACCCACTGACCGTCTTCGGCTGGAAAAAGACAAGCGATCCGGCGCGCAGCATCTCTGGCCTGGCGCCGGGGTAGTCCCTTGCCTCGGGCGTCTTTTCGGCGAAGGTGATATAGCCGGTCGCCTTGACGAACTCCGTGAACCTGCGGTTCGTGACCGGGATTTCGTCGATCCAGAAGCCATTGACCTTCACGGGATGTGCGGGCGCTTCCTCCGGGTAGTGGTCGTTCGAACCCATCGTGAAGGTCCGGCCGGGAATCCAGACCATGCCTTCGGGTGTCGCTCCCGAAGCCTGCCCATCGTCGAATGCCAACGCCATCGTCACCTCCGGAGTCTGAGCTTGAAGTTTCGCGCTTAAGCGGGGGAGACGGAAGTACGTTACCGTAAACGCGCTCGCGCGCGAGGTAATGGCTGGCGTAAATTTACGGTAACGTACTTGTTTGCGAGGGTGAGCCTGTGTCTTCTCGTGCCGCATGGGTATCGGAGGGATATTATGAGCCGGATCAGGTTGGCGTCTTGCCTGCTGGTGCTTTTGCACGGGCTGTTCGGCATGATCGGCTCGGCTGCGGCGCAGGAGTCCGACAGCGATCTTGCCAAGAAGCTCACCAATCCGGTCGCTTCGCTGATCAGCGTCCCCTTCCAGTTCAACTATGACCGCGGTTTCGGCCCGGAAGACGGCAATCGCGAGACGCTGAATATTCAGCCGGTCATTCCGTTTTCCATCAATGAGGACTGGAACATCATTTCGCGCACCATTCTGCCTGTCATATGGCAGGACGATATTGCTGGCTCCTCCGGGCATCAGTTCGGTATCGGCGATATCACGCAGAGCTTCTTCTTCTCTCCCAAGCAGCCCGGACCGGGTGGACTCATCTGGGGTGTTGGCCCGGTCTTTCTCATTCCGACAGCGACGGACGAATTGCTGGGGGCCGGGAAATGGGGCGCGGGTCCGACCTCGGTGCTGTTGAAACAGGACGGTCCCTGGACTTATGGCATTCTCGCCAACCATATCTGGTCCTTCGCGGGACAGAGCGACAGGGCGGATGTGAGCTCGACCTTCCTGCAGCCCTTCCTCTCATACACGACAAAGGATGCCTGGACCTTCACGCTCAACACCGAGAGCACCTATGACTGGGAAGCCAACCAGTGGTCCGTACCGATCAATCTGCAGGCTTCGAAGCTTCTGAAATTCGGCCAGCAGCCAGTCAGCCTGTCCGCCGGCGTTCGCTACTGGGCGGATGCGCCCGACAATGGGGCCGAAGGCTGGGCCTTTCGCGTCGGCATGACATTCCTGTTTCCGAAATAGAAACCGGGTGGGCCGTCAGGCTGGCGATCTTTCATCGGCCGTGATCGGGTTGAGCGGCGGCAGCGCCGATCGTTTTTTCTCGTCGCTCACAGCACCGTGCAGGACAAGGGCATTGGCGATTGCGGTCCTGTCGATATCCGTACCCACTTGTGCCGCAAAAAGCCTGCGTTCCAGAAGTTCGATCTGCTGCTTGAGGTCGGCAGAGCCCTCTCTTGCCAGCCAATCGGCGATAGTTCGGTACCCGACTTCCGAGGCCCAGGCCTGCAGGGCCGCATAGATTGCGGTTTCGCTGCCGGTCCTGATGGTCTGCGTTATTTGGCGAAGGTGATGGGAGCGGGAACCGTCTCTGAGATCCCGATGTTTCGAGCGCCATGCGGCGAAACTGGGTGCGAGCCAGCGGACAATGAGGACGGCAGCCGCCAATGCGACGGCGATTGCGGCAATGAGCCAGATGCTGCGCGGGCGCGACCAGGGGTTCTCTTCCTGTGAAAGCTGTGGAGCGATCGCCTCTTTGACCGCTGCAGCGCCGACCGTGACTTTCACATCGGGAAGTGTCGCGGTTTTCTGCGTTTTGCTGTCGACATCGAACCACGGGTAGGAAACCGCGGGTATGTCGAATGTTCCGGCGGTGGCGGTGGTATAGACAATGGTTTCGGTGTGTCTGCTGGCCGTTTCCCTGTTCATATCTATGCCGTCTTCTATCTTAGGCGGCTTCACATATTGCTGCAGCCCGGATGCGTTGCCGATGTCCACCGGCGGCATCATCATGGCCTGTGTGTCCAGAGCCGTGACGGTGATGGTCCGCGAAAGCGCATCGCCTGCCTTCAGCCTGGACGGATCACGATCGAAGGATTGTTCGATCGTCAAACCATGCGCCGCAAATACCGGCTGGTCCGGGAGGGAGTCGCCACCGACCGTGAAAGAAATACCCGGGATGGTGACGGTTGCCTTTGTCGGCTTTCCTTCCACGGCATAGCCAAGCTCGATCGGGATATCCGGCACGGTAAAGAGGCCGGATACTTCCGGCACGATCGCATAACTGCGGCGGATGCCGGAATATTGCACGCCGTCGATGGTCTGCGTCAGGTTGAAGCTGCGCTCCTCCGGCAGGGTGACCATTGCGTTCGGAACATCGAATAGGGGAAACTGCGGCGGCGAGGTGAAGAAGTCGGGTACGAAGACATCGACCGTCAGGCGCATCTGCTGCCCCGGCACGATCTCGCCGCTGCCTTCGATCGCCGCCCGCGCAAACGGTTCGGCGGCGAGCGCACTCCCCGATATCACCAGCCAAAACAACAGGCCAAAGCGCATCATTGCTTTTGCTCCTGCGCTTCCATTGCGAACTTGCGCGCCATCAGGTCGGCCGGGCTCGTCTGAATGTTCTTCATCCACATCTCCGAGGTCTGTTCGGCGATGCTGATCTGCCCTTCCTTGCCTTTTTTTCCCTTGTCGTCGAACTGGACGCTGTCGGGCTTCTCGTTCGGCTCCTGCGGCTGCTCTTCTTCCTTCTCCTGTTGGGCCTTTAGTAGCCTTTCTGCGATGACGAGATCGGCCTCAGCGTCCGGCCAGTCCTTCTGTTTTTCGATCGCCTTCTGGTAAGCCGCGACGGCCTGTTCGAATTTGCCGAGATGCAGGAGTGTATTTCCCTGATTGTACCAGCTCTCGGCCGTATCGATGGCTGCGAAGGCGTCGAGCGCATCCTGAAAATGGCCAGCCCGGTAAAGCGCGACGCCTTTCCACATGGGATCCCTGAGATGGCCGGCAGCCCTCTCGAAATCGTCCTGTTCGAAAGCCAGTCGCCCCTGCTGGTTCGGCGTCAGCCACAGATCCATGAAGTCAGCCGCCTCCGCCGGAGACGGCGTCAGTAATCGGATAGCGAGGAACAGAGCGCCGACCCTGACCACCCAGCCGCGCCGGAAGGAGAAGGCGAGCAACAAGGCGACCGGACCAACCAACCACCAGCCGGCATCCCGCCAGCGATTGCCTTCGGAAGCCTGCGCATCGGAAAAATTCGTGCTGATGCGCTGGCTGATCCAGCGCACGTCCGTATCGTCATCCGTGATAGTAGCGACATCTGCCCCCGTCGCCGACTGTACCTGCTTCAGGGCCTCGATATCGAGTTTGGGCAGGAGGCGCCCGCCGCCCGCACCTGTCAGAAAGCTGCCGTCGGCCGTCTTGACCGGACCGCCCTCGGCAGTTCCTATGCCGAGAATGACGACGCTATTGGCATTTGCGGCCTTCAGTGCATCCAGTGCCGCCGGTTCGATACCATCGGTCAGAAACAGGATCGTGCCAGCCGTGCCCTCGGTCTTGAAAAGGTTGTTCGACAGCGAAAGCGCAGCTGACGTGTCCTTGCCGGGCTTGGGCATGATCCGCGTCGCCAAGGCATCCGAGTAGCTCTCGATCAAGGAGGCATCTTCTGTCAGCGGTACTACGAGGTGGGCGCTGCCGGCATAGGCGACGACTGCGGTTTTCGCCCCGGGTCGCGCGGCAAGGATATCGTGGATCTTGAGCTTTGCACGTTCGATGCGGCTGGGGCTGATATCGATCGCGTCCATGGTCGGCGAAAGATCGACGGCGATGACAAGAGGCGCTGTATCCTCGACAAAGGGCGGGGCCTCGCGCTGCCACGTCGGACCTGCTGCGGCGATCGTGCCCAAGGCCATCAGACCGGCGAGCAGCCAAGACGGATTGATCCGGCCACGACCGATGGGCTCGACGATCAGCTTGTCGAGCAGATGCGGCGCGATCATGCTCTTCCAACGGTCGCGAATATCGTCTGAGCGCGCTGCCAGCCAGAGGATGAGGGGTGGAACGAACAGGGCCAGCAACCACCACGGCCGCAGGAAATGCAGATCCGTAATCACGCCGCGGCCCTCCTGCGGATCAGGCCGTAAGAGCCTGCAAAGAGGTGATAGAGGGCGAGAATGACGATCGCGGCGCCAAGCGGCCAATGAAACAGTTCGATACGCGGGCGCCAGGACAGTACCTTCTGTTCATCCGGCGTGATCTGGTCGAGAACGTCATATATTGCCTCGAGCTGGTTCTGGTCGCCGCCGAAGAAATAACGCCCGCCGGTATCTGCGGCGATCTTCTGCAATGTGCCCGTATCCAGCTTGTCCTCGCCTGTCGCGGCGGGATCACCGATGCCGATCGCATGGATGATGATGTTATTCCTGCCGGCGATCTCTGCCGCCTTCAGCGGCGGCATCTTGCTTGCCGTATCATTGCCGTCGGTCAGCAGAATCAGGACTTTTTCCGGGACTGTGGTCTTTTCGAACATTCTGAGCGCGAGGCCGATCGAATCCCCAAGCGATGTGCGCGGGCCGGCAATGCCGGGCAGCAATCCGTTGATCATCATCCGTACGAGATCATGGTCCATGGTGAAGGGCGCAAGCGGGTAGGGCGCATCGCCGAAAGCGATCAGGCCTAGCCGGTCGTTCGGTCGTTTCGTGACGAAATCGGCGACCACGGTTCGTACGGCGTCGACGCGCGCTCCCAGACTGCCGTCGGGTACCGGGAAATCACGTGTCTCCATCGATTGCGAGAGGTCGAGCGCCAAGAGGATATCGCGCTGCGGCTCTACCTTTTCGAGCGGTGGCTCGACGAATTGTGGCCGGGCGAGCGCCAGCACGACAAGGCACCAGGCGAGGCCTTCGACGATCGTCTGGTGCCATGTTCGCTTCGGCACGACGGAACCCTCTGTCGGCTGTACGCCGGCGGCGCGTGTTACCTGATCGAAAAACGGCAGACGGATCGATGCCGATGTCTCCCGGTGCGGTGGCAGCAACCACCAGATCAGCAGGGGAAGCGGAAGCAGCAGAAGCAGCCATGGATGCTCAAGCTGATACATGGTGCCTCCTGATCCACCGTCTCGAATTGAGTATGAGCTCATTGGCGCTATCAGGGGGAAGAGCGGCGATGGCTGCACTGTCGCGATACTCGAGATCATCGAGCAGGCGGGTCAGCGCCTTGTACGCTCCGCGGCTGTCCATGCACTGCAGCCACGCCTGACCGGTGAGGGCTGCGACATCACTCCTTGGCCATGCCGCGAGTGCCGTGCGCTTCAAGAGTTCCGACAGTTCGTGGACACCCTTTTCCCGGCTCGCCGGACTGCGAATGTCGGCTTCGATGCCATCAAGCAATCGCAGAGCTTCCCGCCGGTAGGCATTGCGGCGATATCGCCTGAGCCAGACAAGGAGGGCCGCCAGCACTGCAATGCCGAGCAAGACAGCAAGTGCAGCCCAGCCCCAGGTCTGAGGCAGCCAGGAGACAGGCGGCGGAACCGCAATGTCGTGTAAAGAGCGGAGTGCCGTTTCGGTCATCGGATCGAGCTGGATTTTCGGCTCCATCAGCGCCTCCGCTGCCGCCAGGCGGATTGCTCGAGCAGGCGGCGAAGCTGCGGCGCCGTCTCCTCGGCAGTGGAGACGGGCAGCATGGGCAGGCCAAGTTCGCGTTGCCATGCCCGCAATTCGCGGCCGCGATTGCGGGCGAAGGTGTCGATGGATTTGCGCACGCCGGCCTGGCTGAGCGACAGTTCCGCCTGCAACCCTCCGCCGCTGACGACGATATCGGCGGATTTGGGAAGCTCCAGGAGAAAGGGATCGTAGATCAGCAGACAGATCACGTCGTTGCGAGCCGAGAGTGCCAGCAGCAGATCGCGCGTCGTCACGCCGTGCCCGCCGAAATCGCTGATGATGACGATGAGATGATCGTGATGGGCGATACCCGCTACGCGCTGCAGCACTTCATCCAGCGAGGCCGGAGAGGGCACGCCCGCAAAGCCGGCGTTCAGCGCCTTGTTCTTGGCGGCAATCTTGTCGGCAAGCGCGATGACGGCATTGCGGCTGCGATGTGGCTTCACCTCCTCTATATCGCCATCGCCAAAGATGAAGCCGCCCACCCGGTCGCTCGATCCAAGAATGCGCCAGGCGCAGAGCATGGCGGCCTCGGCGGCGGTGACGGATTTCATGACGCGGCGGCTGCCGAAGAACATGTTGATCCGCTGATCGACCACCAGGATGGCCGGCCGCTCCTTCTCCTCACCATAGATGCGGACGACCGGCCTGCTCGTACGCGCCGTCACCCGCCAATCGATGGAACGGATATCGTCGCCCGGCAGGTAATCGCGCAATTCCTCGAAGATCAGGCCGCGGCCGCGCAGCGCCGATTGCATGCGCCCCGCGAGCTGCTGGTGGCTTCTCGCTTTCTGGACGAAGGTCAGGTTGCGGGCGCGGCCCTCGAGAGCGACGAGCTGTTCCGTCGTGACGTAGACGCCATCGCTGCTCAGGGCCGCGCCACTCATGAGACCGCAACCAGCTCAGTGATGCGGTCGATCACCTGATCGGCGGTGGTATTGGCGGCGTGTGCCTCGTAGGACAGGATAAGGCGATGGCGAAAGACATCGTTGACGATGGCCTTCACATCGTCGGGGGTCACGTAATCGCGGCCTTTCAGCCATGCGTAGGCGCGTGAAACCTTGTCGAGGCCGATGACGCCGCGCGGGCTGACGCCGACCTGCAGGAGTTTTGCCAGGTCCTTGTCGTATCGGTCGGGATAGCGCGTGGCTAGGACGAGGGCGACCATGTATTTCTCGACCGGTTCGGAGACCGTCACCGCGCCGATTTCCTTGCGGGCATCGAAGACCGCCTGCGGGTTCAGGCGCTCCGTGGCCGGCGCGGAACCTTTAGTGTGGGCAGCGTTCTCCTCGTCTCGGTTGAGCCGCATGATCGCGGCTTCGGATGCCCCGTCAGGATAGGTGACCTCGACATGCATGAGGAAGCGATCGAGCTGCGCCTCGGGCAGGGGATAGGTGCCTTCCTGCTCGATCGGGTTCTGTGTCGCCATGACCATGAAGAGATCAGGCAACGGATAGCTCTTACCGCCGACGGTAACCTGCCGCTCTTCCATCGCCTCCAGCAGGGCCGATTGTACCTTGGCCGGTGCGCGGTTGATCTCGTCGGCAAGGATGAGATTGGCGAAGATCGGCCCCTCTTGAAACTTGAACTCACCCTTGCCGCCTTCGGAGAAATAGATCTCCGATCCGGTGATATCGGCAGGCAGCAGGTCCGGCGTGAACTGGACACGGGAAAGCTCTGAATCGAGGTTCTTCGCCAGGCTCTTGATCGCTCTCGTCTTGGCAAGGCCTGGCAGGCCCTCGACCAGCAGATGGCCATTGGCGAGCAGGCCGAGCAGCAGCCGTTCGACCATCGTCTCCTGTCCGATGATCGATTGGCTGATACGCTTGCCGAGATCCAGGATGTCGTCACGTGCTGTCATATGCGCTCCGCGTGAGTTCGAATTGCAGGCGCGATAGAATTTGCCACGCCTGCGGTCTTTCGCCAGGCGATGCTATTGGGCGCCAGCTGGGCTCTGCTCGAGCGATCGCATCAGCGCCTCAACCATCTGGTCGACGCTGAAGCTCGCCGAACGTTGGCTTGGCGGGAATTCGCGGAAGGTCTGGAGGAATGGCGCAACACGCCAGACGCCGTACTGGATGAGATAAGCATTCTTCGCCAGCCAGTCGTAATACTGGTCGGAGACGACATCGGCTCGCTCGTACGGGTCCATCCGCAGATTGAAGACCTTCGGTGCGCGCAGGCATACGAAGGGATTGGCCCATACCACGAAGCCACCCGGCTCCCTCTGTTCGCAGAAGACGATCTTCCAGTTGTTGTAGCGATAGGCGACGAGCTGTCCGTCGTCGTTGAAGTAGTAGAAGTCCTGACGGTTCGATTTCTCTTGCTGGTCCGTGAGATAGGGAAGCTGGTTATAGCCGTCGAGATGGACCTTGAATTGGTTGCCGCCGATCGTCGTGCCTTTTACCAGCTTGTCCTTGATGTCCGGGTCGCCGGCCGCGGCAAGCAGCGTCGGGAACCAGTCGAGGCCGGATATCATCTGGTTGGAGACCTCGCCGGCCTTGATATGGCCCGGCCAGCGCACCAGGGCGGGAACGCGGAACGCGCCTTCCCAGTTGGTATCCTTCTCGCTGCGGAACGCCGTGGTAGCGGCATCCGGCCAGGACCATTGGTTCGGCCCGTTATCGGTCGTGTAGACGACGATCGTATTGTCGGCGATGCCGAGATCATCGAGGGCTTTCAAGAGTTTGCCGACGTCGCCGTCATGCTCGATCATGCCATCGGCATATTCGTTGCCGGGCATGCCGCTCTGGCCCTGCATCGACGCGCGCACGTGCGTGAAGGCATGCATGCGGGTCGTGTTCATCCAGGTGAAGAAGGGTTTGCCCGCCTTGACCTGCCTGTCCATGAAATCGATCGCCGCGGCGGTCGTCTCATCGTCGATGGTTTCCATGCGCTTGGTGTTAAGCGCACCGGTATCCTCGATCTTTCCGTCTGCCGTTGCCTTCAGCACGCCGCGCGGTGAGTTCGCGCGCACGAAGGCCTCATCGTCCTTCGGATAATAGGGACGTTCCGGCTCCTCTTCGGCATTCAGGTGATAGAGGTTGCCGTAGAACTCATCGAAACCATGCTTGGTCGGCAGGAATTCGTCGCGGTCGCCAAGGTGGTTCTTGCCAAACTGCCCCGTTGAATAACCGAGCGGTTTGAGGGCCTGGGCAATGGTGATGTCACGCGGCTGCAGGCCGACGGTTGCGCCGGGAATGCCGACCTTGCAGAGACCGGTGCGCAGGCAGACCTGGCCGGTTATGAACGTGGAGCGGCCCGCCGTGCAGCTGTTCTCGGCATAATAATCCGTGAACATCAGGCCTTCCTTGGCGATGCGATCGATGTTGGGCGTGCGGTAGCCCATGACGCCGAAGGAATAGGCGCTGATATTCGTCTGGCCGACATCATCACCGAAGATGACGAGGATATTAGGCTTGTCGGGCGTCGCCGGCGCTGCCGTTGCGGCAGGAGCCGCCTCCTGAGCGTAGGCGATCGAAACGAAGGGTGCAGCGGCGAGGCTCATAGCGACCGCTGCCGTTGCCGAAAGAAGTCTCCCGGAGAGTGTCGTGGCCATCACGTCCTCCCCTTCGCAAGGTCGTTCAACATTCCGCTCTCCTTGGTGTCGGGCAGGGATGACCCCGCCGGAACTGGATCGTCGCCATTCGACCGGGAGAGACTTCTACTTTGAGGTCGTTTGCGGAAGTACGTTACCGTAAATGCCGGTGTTGCGAGACGTAACCGCCCACGTAAATCGCGCTCGTTACTGCGTCAGCGGCTTCGATTGCGGGTCGGCGCGAAGTGTATCTTCGACTTCGACTGGTTTTGCAGCGGCCGGCAGAGGCTGTCCGATGATCGTCAGCGGTGCTGCGACTGCCGTGCCTGCGACCTTACCCACTGTTTGCACCGTGCCTCCTACGACGGCGGCAACGCCCTCGCCGAGGGTGATGTTGGAGTCCGTCAGGGGCTGGCCAGTCATCAGCCGCTGGCCGATCAACTGGACGATTTCAGGGCTTTCGGCAAATTTGCCGTGATTGAGCTTGTCACCGGTATCGACCTTTGTCAGATCGATGGCCGTAATGCCGGCCTCCTCCAGCCTGCTGCGATAGGGTTCCTTGGACGGGTCGATGGCGCCCAGCCGCGAGACTTTTCCGGTGATTAAGCTCGAAACTGCCAAAGCCCGATCGTCCTGCGAAACGAAGATCGTGAATTTCGGATGGGGCGTACCCATTTCCACGAACTGCTTGGCGAAAACCTGTATATCGATATCGGGCGAGGCAAGAATGACATCGCGGATCTTGGTGTTCACATGCCCGTCACGGATGCCCATCTGGCGCAGCGATTCCATGGCGAGCCAGGTTCCCATGGAATGGGCAAGGATAGTGATATCCTTGACGCTCGGATCCTGCGCGAGGATTCGCAGCGCCTGTTCGAGTGCCGTGCGCGAATAGTTCGTGCTCTCCTTGTCATATTCATAGGCCGTCAGCTTTGCACGCGAAGGCCAGGTGAAAAGGACCGGCGTCGCCTTCATGCCGCTGTCGTGGACGATCTGGGCGAGGCGGAAGACGGAATCCTCATAGGTATTGTTGAACCCGTGTATGAAAACGAGTGCGTGGCCATCAACGAGATGCTGTTGGAACCACGCACGCCCTTCCGCCCGCGTCTCGAGCTGCTCGACCCGCGTGACGGCGAAATCGGTCGCCGGGTTTGGCGGCAGCTTTTCGGGCCACTGTACGGTGCCAGCCGCGCGCTTCGGCGGAATGGAAATTGCGATATCCGTCAGGTAGGGCTTCGGACTGCGTTCCCCATTGAAAAGCGTCGCAGGATTTGCGGAAGGCTGACGAGTGGTCGCCACCAGCATCTCGACCTGCGAGGTTTTCGGAGTATTGGCCGTGAGGGCGACAGGGGTCATCACCCCGGTCGGATGGCCGCAGCCTGCCAGCACGGAAAGTGCGGCGAGGAGAATGCGTCGCAGCATGATCACTTCCTGGTTCAACAGTCCGGCACTCTAGGCCGCGCTGCAGCGCGGATGGAAGTAAGTTACCGTAAATGCGGGTGTTAATACGGATGTCTAAGGTAGCCTCGGCAGCAGCGACCCGAAGTGAAGGGCCGGCCGATACGCCATCTGAATGTACGAATTCAACGGGAAGCTTGCGCTTCGCCCACGATGACTGTGTCTCCCTGTGCCGGGGTACCTGCTTTTTCCTGTGAAAGCAGACTCTGCTGCCGCAGGTCGCTGTCGGACGCGCTGCGCCAGAGTTCCCAACCTTCGCCCTGTATAAGACCGCTGCCGGAGAGATCCTTCCAGTGGTGATAGGTGCTGGTGCCCGTGTAGACGAAGTTGCGAGCATCTTCGGGGGAAGAGTACATCGTGTACTCGGCAGTATGCTCCGAGCGGTTGGCGGGATCGGCGACCTTGTTGAGGAAGCTCGACAGGAACTTGAAGTGCAGGAGGGCGCTTGTGATGCCGACGGCGCCGCGCATTTCGCCAAGGTTCAGGGCGAGCGGCCAGACCTGGTGCGAGGATTTGAGATAGAGGCGTTCACCGGATACGTAGATCAGTGGGATCTTGTTGAGCGCTGGGCCATCCCAGATGCGGCCGCGAAAATAGACACGACCGCGTACACCGCCCTTGATCCAGATGGTGCGGCTGTTCCTGTCGAAATGCGATTCATAGCCTGATCGGTCGAAGAGGCTGCAGACCTCGAGCGGATTGCGGCCGGGCTCGCAGATGTTTTCGCTGACCGGATTGCGGCTGTACATGTCGATCATGACCGAGCGCAGCGAGCGGGCACCGACGGATTCCATATAGGCGGTCAACTGGCTGATCGAACGCGTATCGCAATGCGGATAGACGAGAAACTCATCCGCATCGACATAGAGAACCCATTTTTCCTGGCAATGGCGGTTCATGACCGCGTTGATCCAGTCATTGCCGAAGCGCGCTGCCTTGTAGGAACCGGTGGCTGACAACAGCGAGACATCCTGCATGCCGGACAGGAGCTCGGCCGTGCCGTCGCTCGAACCGTTGTCGATGCAAATGAAGTGCTCGACACCGAGATCGCGATAATATTGCAGGAAGAACTCCATCCGGTGTCCTTCGTCGCGGATCACGCAGATCAGCACGTGACGTGCCTGCTTCAGGCTGTCGCGCAGCCCGGCATAGCCGACCTGGTCGGCCTTCAGCGAACGGCGCAGCCGGGCCTTGGCGTAGTGCGAGATGCTGGTCGTCAAAGCACTCATTTCTGCTCCTGAACACTGGTGCCGGCTTTAAAGACCGGCTCTGCCTGCAGGGATCGGGCCGACTTTTCGTCAGACGACATAGTCGCCGGCGAGCAGGGTCTGGACGCGCGGATTGGGCATCTCATTCTGGAGGGCATGTCTCACGCGCTCGCGCATCGAACGATATTTGTAGACCACCTTGCGGTCGAAGCTGATGCCCCGGTAGAGCGCGTTATAGGCTGGGTGTGTCTTGCGCAGATCGATATAGACTTGGCTTTCGGTATCGCTCCACGGGAAGAACGTGCCGTGCCAGGGCTTGGGGTGCGCCATGTAGTGGACGATGGCGAGCGAGGACATGTCCACCAGATGCAGGAACTGCTTGGGGAAGTTCCAGCGGTTCGACACCAGGATGAGCGAGGAGCCACAAACATAGTTCAACGCGCCCTGATCATGCTTGCCGTCGCATGCTTCCGGGTTCGTGGCAAAGAGTTGCAGCGCTTCCGGCCCGATCCAGCCGTCGCGGTGGAATTTCAGAACGCCGGCATTGAAGTAACTGCTGTCCTTGCCGTTTTGCAGCAAGCCATTGATAGAGGTGTAATCGCGGGCCGCGAAGAACTTTCCAGGCGGCGCGAACGCATTTTCGAGATCGGCAAGGCTGCTGACGATCTGCGTGTCGCCATCCAGATAGATGATCTGGGTATAATTCTCAGGCAGGATCTGGGCGAGTACGAGTTTGGCCATGGTGCTGACGCTGATACGGCCCATGAAATGCGAACCATCGAGCTTGCCGAGGGATTGGTGCAGCGCTTCCGTCGCATCCATCAGCTTGACGCCGCTCAACGCCAGCAGGCTCTTCAGCTCCTCAAAATTGTCCAGATGTTCCGACATAAGAACACAGACATCCGTCTCAGGATTTGCAAATTTTCGGGCCTGGAGCGCCGAGAGAATAGTCGGAAAGGAATATTCGACATCCGTAACGTAGGCCACGCACTGATTACTCATGGTACAATCCTTCTCGTAGTTTTTCGTCGGCAAGTGTCTTTATTGAGTCTGTAAAAAATTTCTCTTTGTCGAGTTGCTGCCCTGTACTTGTCACAAGCGAGTAATTTCTCATCCGGTCGGGAGCCAATCGTGCCTCGTCGGCGTTTTGATCACGGCGGATTGTGAGAAAATTAACCATTGCTATCGCTCCACTACCAAAAGCCGGGTGTTGTGGATTAAGCCCTGTAATGTGAAGATCGGCACGGGGCGCATGTGGGACGATAGAAAGGAATAAGGCATCGCAATGCTGAACGGCACGATCATTGTGATACTGATTTCGCTCGCAGCCGGAGCGGCCATTCGCGCCTGGGCCTTCGCGATATTCGCGATCGTTGTAGCCCTCGGCTTCGGCATCGTGGCTCATCAAAACGCGTCGCTGCTTGAAGCCGCGCTTTACGGTCTCGCTATCCTCGTGCTGATGCAGGTCTGCTATGTGACAGGTGTCTTCGTGGCCGGGCTTTGGCGCCGCAGCCGCAAGCCGTCCAAGGAGAGTGCGATCGTTGACCCGACGCCCGTGCCGAGCAAGCAGCAGCAGGGCTGACATCACCGGCATGTTTTCTGCCTCGCACATCATCGTGATGGAAATACCGGCGTACTCATCAGAGATGCCGGTGTCCTCTGCAGACGGGTCATGCGGTTCTGCTGCCCGTAGGGGGCGGTCAGGCAACCGCTTGCAAGCCCGGCCGTGATGCTGAAAAGCAGACCGAGGTCGGTGCTGCTTCCGGAAATCGTCGCCGAGGCAATCTGCGCGACGGAGGCGAAAACGGCAGCCATCCCAATCGCCCGGTTTTCACGGCTCGCCAGTTTGCTGCGAGCAGCCGCCGTCAGGAGGCTGTAAAGGAACAGCAAGAATAGGGCCGTCCCGGTGAGGCCGACGTTCGACAGAAGTGCGGCGGCGAAGCTCGATGCGCGCACGGTGCCGAGGCCCGCCCCGAAAGTGGCTGTTTCCACGAAAGAGACCAGCGCCAATGTGTTCCAGGCGGTGCGCTCCTCGCCGGATTGCGATTCGAGCTTGTTGGCCAGGGTGACGTTCGCCAAATCGCCGACGGCGTTCCACGCGCTCGGGATCAGAGCCACAGCCATGATCACGCACGGCACCATGAGCAGAGTGATCAAAAGGAAGGTCGCATAGGGACGTGTGGCCTGGCCGCTCAAAAGCCGCTTGAGGCTAAACAGGATCGCAACACCGATCATGAAGAGGCCGGCGACATAGGCCGTCGTCGAGGTGCAGAGGATCACGGTCAGGCCGACCGATACCGTTGCAAAGCCGGTGAAACGACTCGGGAAGCGCTCAAGCCAGAGGATGAGGGTGAAGCTGAAAAACACCAGAGCCGCTGCACCATAGGCACTTGCCTCAGGGAAGGAACCGACGATGCGCTTGAATCCGCCGATGACCTCGGCTGTGTGCATCGTATAGTTGGCGTTGCGCATGAAATCGAGCAGGTCAGGCTGACCTATCGTGAACGTTGCGATATCGAGCAGGGCGAAACCCAGGCAGACGAGCGCCGTGACGATGAGCTGGCGGGCGATGAAGCGCCCGTGCCCGAGCCGGGCAAAACCGCAGACGACGGCGAAGCAGATGAGGTCGCCGAGCAGGTAGACGGACTGTGTGAGATTGGAGGACCCCGGCGCCAGCGGCGATGCCATGATCGACATCAAGCCGGAACTGCTGCGTGCGGATGAATAAACCAGTGTCGCGCCGGCGAAAATGCGGGGCAGGAAGAAGGCCGATACGGCGGAAAACAGAACATAGGCCGCAAACCAGAAGCCGGGGCCGGGATAGGCCAGGCTTGTCAGGGCCGCCTGTTTCTGGCGCGGACGCAGCAGCACACCAATCGTGACGAAGAGCAGCAGGAGATGGCTCGGCTGAATGCTGCTGCCGCCGAGTGCGGGAAGCTGGAAGGCTGCGGCTGCACCGAGCAGCGTGGAGATGCAGAGCGCGGTGATCGCAAAGCGGGATCCATAGTAGACGAGCGCCAGGCCGAGCAGGAAGACAAGGAAGCCGATCGGTTCAATTGTCATGCCGCTACCTCCGAACAGGGTCGAAGATTCTCTGCCGTCACGCCACGCAGACCCTGCGTGCAGCGCAAAAAGACGGCAAATGCAGACATGAACTGAACTCCGACGCTAACAGGCATAATCCTACAGTGGTCTCCTAGTTCGATCCCGTCTGCGATACCCAGTTCGGACGGGGCGCATCGCTTCGGGCTACATTAGGGATGAGGGCGGCGGCCGGCTGCTGGGGCTGCGATGCAGCAGATGAGGCATCGGCAGCTGCCTCGACGCCGATCTCGATGATGTCATGCGGCAACAGGGCGGTGTTTTCATCTGCGACGATATTGGTGTAGCTGCCGTCCTCGTTGCGGCGAATGATCTTGAAGTTCTTCTTCGTCGTGCCGAGGAGCGTCGATTCTGCACCCATGCGGGCGAGTTCGGCGCTGTATCCGGCCTGATCGCCGAGGAGTTGCGCGACCTGCATGTCGATGCCCGCTTTGTTGATGGCGAGGCTGAGCGTGTTCAGCTCCTGCTGGTTTTCGGCGTTCCGCTTGTTGATGATGGTTGCCTTTTCGCGCTGGCTCTCGTTCAGCCCCTGGCGGGACTTGGTCAGCGCGATCTCGAGGTCCAGCAGTTCGCTCTGGGTTTCAGCCAGGCCGCGGTCCACCGAATATTGGCGGGTATTGCTGGTCAGGCCCTTGCTGACGAGGCTGTTGACGTTGTTCAGCTCCTGCTGCGCAAGATCGATCTGTCGTTTCTGGGAGACGATCTTGGCCTCCAGCGACTGGATTTCCTGCGTATAGAGGCGGCTCAGATCGTCTGCCGCCTCAATCTGGCTGTTGGACTCCACAGCCCGTAGGCGCATCAGGTTCAGTTCCTCCGCCTTGAGCTTGTCGATATCCGGCACGCCGGCGATCTCGGCAGGAATGTCGAAATCCGACTGACCGGCGATCTCCGCGCGCAGGCGGGCTGCACGCATCAAGAGATCTCGGCGATTCAGGAGGGCTGAGCGATAGTCGCCGGCCGACTGGATTCGGTCTCGCTGATAGTAGCTGCTGTCGTCACGCGACCGCATGTAGCCGCCTGCAATGCTGACGGCCTTGATGACGGTCATATTGGCCTCGAAGGGATAGCGTCCCGGCCGCTCGATGCTGCCGTTGACGAAGATCGGCGCGTGCTGGTCGATTTCGACAGCGATGAAAGGCCTTCCGGGAAGGTCGGCCTTGTCGGCCAGTGCATCTGAAATGGCATCCGACAGCTGCTCGGTCGTCTGGCCGGAGGCTCTGATTTGACCGGCGATCGGGATCGAAAGATTGCCCGCATCATCGACGCTGTAGGTTCCATCGAGAGCTTCCCAGCTCGCATATTTGGAATCGGTGGAACGCCATTCCACGACCCGCAGCTTTATCTTATCCTCGGGGACGAGCGTGTAGCTGTCGGCGTGGGCAGCACTCCATCCCATCGCGCAGGTAAAGACGGCGGCAAGGCCAACGAATGGAAGACGATCAAGGAAAGACATGGGCCACATGGCGTCTGTTACCTCCGTTTTGCCGCGATGGATGGTGAAGGCATCTCGCGATTTGAGGACTGGCTGAGTTCGAGGATGCGCATGGGAGATGCACGTCCCATCAGCAGATCGGATAAAGCCAGGAAATTGCCGTTCAGCCGGCCACGACGGTCGACCGCGCGATCATTGAGCAGGGTGCCCCGGGCGTTCGCCAGGATATTCCGGCCGATCTGCGCCAGCGCGCGGGTCAAGGACATGGTGCCCTTGCGCATCAGATGCACGGGATTTGCGACTTGCGAATAGCCGAGCCTCTTGCCGGGCTGGCGTCCGGACTTGACGCCGAGATGGACGCCGCAGGCACCCGAAATATGCACCGATCGTCCGTAGCGAGCGATGGACCGGCTGAAATCGACATCTTCGAGCCAGCCGTAGAGTGGCAACTCCTCGTCGAAGGCGAGCCCGTGGCCGACAATTGGCGCCAGCCGAACCGCCATGTTGCATCCATAGGCGTTATAGATTTCGGTCACCTGCTCGCCTCTTTCGCCTGTGGTCTTGATGACATGCATGGCTTCGGACTGGGTCAGCCCCTTGCCGAGAATGCCGTCGGCGAGGACGTCTCCGGTCGCGATGACCACATCCGGATTGTCGGCGAAAACGGCTGCCATGCGCGGAATAAAGCCGGGCGCGGGAATGAAGTCGTCGTCGAGGAAGATCAGCACGTCCATATCCGCGCTTGCGGCTTCAATGATCCGATTGCGCTGGCAGGTCAGGCCGCGGGGGCCGACCTTCAATTCCACGCCCTTTCGGTCGGCGAGCCCGGCAGCGTCATCCAGGTTGGGGACGCATATGATGATACGCTCCGGGTGAGGCTGGAGGCTGTCGATATAGGTTACCGTCTCCAGAAGCGTCGCGGGCCGGCCCGCCGAGGCAATGCCGACGGCGATCTTCAGCTTCGGTGCTTGTGGGGTCGGAGCCATCATGTCTGAACACTCGCTGGTGTGTTGTTGATGATCGCGCCAAGAATTTCTGCGCCGACATTGCGCATGCTGTCGATGACGCGAACGGTCTCGTCAATCGAAGTGCGGCCGTAAGAGGTTACGACAAGAACGCCGTCCAGCTCCGGAGCGATCGCATTGGCGTCAGGTGACGAGGTGAAGGCGGAGATATCG
Source organism: Hyphomicrobiales bacterium (assembly GCA_900470965.1). Taxonomy (GTDB): domain Bacteria; phylum Pseudomonadota; class Alphaproteobacteria; order Rhizobiales; family Rhizobiaceae; genus Rhizobium. Next base: position 13,439 of record UCCS01000055.1, on the reverse strand, counting down.
ACGAATATGGCGTCGAATTCCTTCTTCAGATCGCTGAAGTTGAGCTGAGTGCGGCGCGAGCTCAGACGGACGGCGGGCGTCACGGCGCGGACCTTGCCAAGAGGCAGGAACTTGAGCGTCGGTGTCAGTGACAGGGTGGCGGTGCGGATTGCCTCGATATTGTCGAGCACGTCGATCAGGCCGGCTGAACTGTTCGGCGCAATGGACTTGCTCAGGGAAGATCTTGTCGCCGCGGCATCGATCAGCAGGGTACGCGAACCTGATATTGCCGAGAGCACGGCAAGCTCGCAGGCGATGGTGGATGCTCCTCCGCCCGGGTTAACGGCCACGATGCCGATCACCACGCGCCGTCTGCGGCGAAAGCCTGTGACAGTCGCACCAAGTTCGGCCATTCCGGGGATCATTGGATAGGCGACGGTGCCGCTATCATTGGCAGTAGGCAACGCCGCCGCGCGGCCAGCCCTTTTTGCGCGTCCAAGGGGTGTGACGAAAGACAGGCCGGCCGCCTGCGAGAGCTGGTTGGTGCGCATGATGCGCCGGTCGCTGACATGGCGGATCATGGCCAGGCCAAGGCCGGAACCGGCGCCTACGATCAGCGCGAAGGCGAGGATCAGCGAATTGTTCGGCTGCGCCTTGGAGAGCGGTGAGGTGGCCCGCGAAACGATGGTGGCGTCGGAGACCGGATAGGAAATGCGCTGCTTGGCCTCGGTGTACTGCGTGAGGGTGTTTTCGAAGAGGGTGCGGCGGGCGTCGGTCGCGCTCTGCAACTCAGCAAGCTTGAACTGGTCGCGCGGGTTCGCCTTGAAGGTCGCAAGCGCACTTGCGGCATCGGCAAGTCCGCGCTGTTGTTCATTGACGAACTGTTCTAGCCATTCGCTGTACTGCTGGGCCGCAGCGGCCTTCATCTGGACATTCTTGCGGATGTATTGCTGGGCAACCGCATCGGCGATCTCAACCGCCGTCTGCGGGTTGGATGCGGATGCGGATATTTCGAGGATCGTCGATTGGCCGATGCGGCGCATCGCGACAATATTGCGCAGCCGTGCGATCGCCCGGTCGGTCCGCTGCGCTTCCTGGCTCGTCGCAGCTGGCTGGGCATCGCCCGAGGTTGCATCACCCTGTGCCGTCTCCGGTGGGGCGGTGCTGGTGGCGTTGCCCGTCAGCCAGTCCTTGACCTTGTCCTGCAGGGACAGGGACTGATTGGAGAAGGCCGGATCGTTGGCGAGGTTCAGCGCGCTGGCGGCGCCACCAAGCACGTCGCTGGACTTCGCTATTTCAAGCTGTGCATCGATGAAGGCGTCTTCGGCGAACGCGCGTTGAGCGTCCGAGCCGTTCACCTGCGGGAAGACCATAAGCTGGGTACTGGCCACGTAGGTCGGCTTGGCGATGAGGAGATAGGCAGCGGCAAGTGCCAGGAAGACCAGGATGGTAGACACGATCCAAGGCCAACGCATCCTGACGAAAAAGGACATGTCCCGCAGCGTCAGCGACGAACTACCGCTGGCCGTGGCCGGCAAAGATATCGGGGAGACGCTGCTGAAGACGTGATTTGAGTTCATAGTGTCCTGATCCAAAGGGCGAGAGTGTCTTCTTCGTTGATATCCAGCAGGTGCGTATGGCCCGGGTCGGGCCATGCGTCGTTCTTGGATTAGTAGCAGCCGCGTTGCGAGAACAGGGCGGGAACGGTCTTTGCGATGATGATGAAATCGCGCGCGAGCGACCAGTCGCGGACATATTGGACATCAAGCGCAACGCGATATTCGTAGCTGACATCGTTGCGGCCGCTGGTCTGCCACTGTCCGGTCAGGCCTGGTCTTGCGGCCATATAGCTCGTGACATGCTCGCCGTAGCGGGCGAGTTCTTCAGCCGTCACCGGCCGCGGGCCTACAACGCTCATTTCGCCGCGCAGGATATTGATGAGCTGAGGGAGCTCATCGATGCTGGACTTCCTCAAGATCTCACCGACAGTGGTGATGCGCGGATCGTTCTTCAGCTTCCGCGTCGTTTCCCACTCGGCCCGCGCTGAGGGATTGGCGCGCAGCAACTCGGCGAGCTGTGCGGCGGCATCGGTCTTCATGGTGCGGAACTTGAGACAGCCGAAGGCGGCGCCCCCATATCCAATCCGCGTATGCGAATAGAAGACTGGCCCGGGATCGCTCAACTTTACGATGAGTGCTACGATCAGCATCAGAGGTGACAGCAGAACCAGAGCGGTGGTTGCCACGACGATATCAACCGCGCGCTTGGATGCCCTTCCGACCACATGAGGCCGTGATACTATGCGACGATCGTTATTCGGCGCGGACTGGTCAACGTTCGGCCAGGATTCACGAACTTCAATACTCTGTGTTTCCCAAGTCATCGACCGACTCCAAAAGTTTCCGGTTAGAACCTTATGAAGTTTGGTGCAGCGCAATGTGCTTGTCTGTGACCGCGGTCATAATGATTAGCAAATTCTTTATGCTAATACTGTAATGCTACGGAGTTTTCTACGAATTCGGCGGCAGGGGATTTCTACATCCTAATTTTATTCGAAAATTTAACTTACATGTCGTCTAAGGCGCACGGCTTGAATAGATGAAGCCGGGCGTTGTAGCTATTTTTTGAACAATTTTGATAGGGACCGCCCCAAAAATAGGCAGTTTGGCTTAATACCTCTCCTGAATTCGACGGATACTAGAAAAAATATAATCTATATAACTGGTGGTATTGTCACTATTATTTGAGATGCTCTTGTCATCTTCGATTGTTATTTGACTCTCAAGTTAGGACAATATAAATGATGCAGTGCAGCATCAGCTACGACCAATCTGTTTTGTTGGGGAGTTATGCGCATGGACGGAGCTACACAAACGAGAGACTATAGGGTCGCTGTGGGCAATGCGGCTATTAGCGTTGTTCCGGATACATCTTTGAACAATCGCATCTCAAGTGACGACGACTTCCCGTTCTGCCGCGCGACTATACGAAATTTTCGTCGCGGCGAACTTATTGCAGGCGCTGGAGTCTTTGTAGATATGTTTGCTCGCGTGCAGCGCGGGCTAGTCAGCGCCAGTACGATGCTGCCAGACGGCAGGGAGTTCATTGTGGAGATCATTCCGAGGGGCGGTTTGATCGGTGAGCTCGAAGTATTACGTAAGCAAATACTGAATCTGGAGTATAGAGCCAGTTCGGATTGCGAGCTATACTTCTTCGAAGGCCGGCTGCTGCGGGAAAGGTACGCCACCGATCCGCAGTTCCAGGAGAAGGTTTTTTCGAGAACGCTTGCGCGTGTTTCCGAGCTGGAGCGCCGCATCATTTCGAACGCCGGATCCAGCCTTCAGTCGCGGCTGGCGGCAATGCTTCTGCGGCTATCTTCGGTCTACGGAAAGGATACACCGGCGAACCGGGACGTGCTGATAATTTCCCAGAACGATCTGGCGGCGACGCTTCCGGCTTCTCGTGAAAAAGTCAACCAGTGCTTGCGTCGCCTGCGTGAATGCAAGGTGATCGACGGAGCCCAGGGCAGGATCCGTATCCTCAACCGCAAGGCGCTGGAAGCCTATGCTGACGGTGCGGCGTCGGCAAAATAATGCACTTCGTCACGATCCGGCTGCCGTCCGCAGCCGGTCCGTGACCACTTCACCCTCATGGACGGCTTAGGGGCCTGGCCGTCAAAAAGCATCCATTGTGTCTGTCGTCGGAGAGCTTCTATGAACGACATCGGCCAACTGCGTCCTGATGAGAATGGGCCTGCCGTTTCGACGTTGCGGTGGCCGGCTTCCGGACGCTATGCAAAAATATGGAGGGACGGCATCGCGGCGCACCCGGCGCTCGACCGTGTGGTCGTCATTGACGATTATTCGACGGCGAGGGGTGGGGCGACGGCCCTTGCGGTCCTGTCGGCGAAGCTCTTCTGCGGACTCGGCATTGCCGTGACCTATATCTGCGGCGACGATGGAGCGAACGAGGAGCTTGCTTCCCTCGGCGTTTCAATCGTCAAGCTGAATAGCCGCGATCTCTTGAGTTCCAACCGAGCCAAGGCCTTCGCGACCGGCATTCATAATCCGGCAGCCGGCAGCATGATTTCCGCCTGGGTGCGGGCCAATGATACGCCCAGGACAGCCTATCATGTTCATGGCTGGCATCAGATCCTGTCACCGGCGGTCTTCGACGCGCTTGCACCCGTTGCCGACCGATGCGTCGTTCACGCCCATGATTTCTTTACCGGTTGTCCCAATGGGGCCTTTTTCGACTATCAGGCGCAGGAGATCTGCCAGCGGCGTCCGCTCGGGGCAGGCTGCATCACCACCTCCTGCGACAAGCGAAGCTATGCGCAAAAGCTGTGGCGCGCGGCCCGCGGCGCCAATCTCTTGCGCGCGCTGAGAAGCCGTCCCGCCTTTAGCAGGATCATCCTGCTCCACGAAAAGATGGCAGAGTTCCTGGTGGGCTCCGGCTACCAGCCGGAACGGCTCGTCACCATCCGCAATCCGATCGCGCCACTGACGGCCGAGCGAGTCATGGCCGAGGACAATGATGAGTTCGTCTTCATCGGCCGACTGGACGAAGAAAAGGGCATCGAAGACGCGCTTGCTGCGGTGCGCAGGGCTGGTGCAAGGCTTTGCGTGATCGGCGACGGACCGCTGATGCCGAAGGTCGTGACGGCGGGCGATCATGTCCGGGCCATGGGCTGGCAGTCGCATGCGGAGATCGGCCGGATCATCCGCACCGCAAGCGCGCTTGTCATGCCGTCTCGCTATCCGGAGCCGTTCGGCCTTGTGGCGATCGAGGCGGCGCGCAGCGGCCTTCCCGTTATCATGACCAAGGGTGCTTTCCTTGCCGAGGAAATGGAGAGGGCCGGAATGGCGATCTCCTGCAACACGATGGACGAGGAAGCCTTCGCCACAACGCTGATGGCCTTCCGCAAAATGCCGAAGGAGGATGTTCGCCTCATGAGCGAACGCGCCTTCCGGCTGTCGCCCAATCTGGCAACGACACACGAAGAATGGCGCGATGCCCTTCTCGCGCAATACCGCAGTCTGATTCCGACGAATGTAGTGCCCGAGCCGAGGGGCGGGGCGATCGTACAAGGAGCGTTCAGGTGACTGTTAAAGTAGCAAGCTCTCTCCCCGAAGCAATGGCATTCCGGGGCGACGCGCCCGTCGTGGCAAGAAGCCGGGTCGTCGAAGCCGGCAGTAGGGTCGATGCGAAGCAGCCTCGCGTCGCTATCGTCCACTACTGGCTGGTATCGATGCGCGGTGGCGAAAAGGTGGTGGAAGAACTCTGCCGTATGTTCCCTCAGGCAGACATCTTCACGCTGGTGCATAATCCCGAGCGTACCAGCGATTTCCTGAACAGCCGCAACATCCAAACGTCCTTCCTGCAGAAGATCCCGCGTTCTACGCGCCATTACACAAAGATGCTGCCGCTCATGCCCTTCGCGCTCGAGCACTTTGACCTGCAGGACTATGATCTTGTCATTTCAAGTGAATCCGGCCCCGCCAAGGGTGTCATCACCCGGGCGGATGCACTCCACATCTGCTACTGCCATTCGCCGATGCGCTACATCTGGGATCAGTTCCATGTGTACCGGCGCGGTGTTTCATGGATCGGCAAGGCAATGATGTCACTCACGGCTCCGATGCTGCGGGCCTGGGATGTGACGACCGCCTCGCGCGTCGATACGTTCGTAGCGAATTCCAGCTATGTCGCGGGCCGTATCCGCCGCTTCTATGACCGTGACGCCGTCGTTATCTATCCGCCGGTCGCGACCGACGATTTCGCCATCGGGCAGGGCAAGGGCGAATTCTATCTCTATGCGGGCCAGCTCACCGCCTATAAGCGGCCGGATATTGCCGTGAAGGCCTGCACGGAAATGGGCCGCAATCTGGTCGTGATCGGTGAGGGCGAGCAGGAGGCCTATCTTAGGTCAATCGCCGGACCGACGGTACAGTTTCTCGGGCATCAGCCGTTCCCGGTTCTGCGCGATCACCTGTCGCGCTGCCGCGCGCTGCTGTTCCCCGGCATCGAAGACTTCGGCATTCTGCCGGTGGAAGCGATGGCGTCCGGCCGGCCGGTTCTGGCCTTCGATGCTGGCGGCGCACGCGAGACTGTCTGCGCACCGCATGTCGGCTTCCGCTTTGCCGAGCAGAGTACGGAAGCGTTGATGGAAACGATGGCAGCCTTCGAAGCGGTCGAGGACACGCTCGATCCGGTGGCGATCCATAATCACGCCCTGAAATTCTCCGCAGCGGTGTTTCGCGACCGCCTCGGCTCGCTCATCGATGAGCAACTCGCCAAGCATGGTCATCAGGCCGCAAGCCCCGTCAGGAGGAAAGTAAGCTGACACGCACAAAAACCCCGGAGCGTCGGCACCCGGCGCTCCCCAGAAGAGGTTCGTTGCTCATGGCCAAGGAATAGATCGTGTCAAGCGTATCGCATAGAACGGCGACAGCAAGCATCTGGACAATCAGCGGAAAATTCCTGGCACGACTGCTCGATTTCGTGAGCCTGCTCATTCTTGCAAGACTTTTGAGCCCGGCCGATTTCGGAATCGTCGCCATTGCCACGTCGGTTCTTGTCATCGTCGAGGCGATCCTCGATCTGCCGCTCACCCAGGCGTTGGTGCGTGTTCCCTTGCCAACTGAGCGGATGTTTGCAACGGCTTTTACGTTGAGCCTCCTAAGAGGAACGGCGATCAGCCTGTTGATGGTCGTCATCGCCTGGCCGATGGCTCTCATCTACAACGATCCGCGGCTTTTCCAACTGGTTGCCGTGGTTTCTATCGCGCCTGCGATGCGTAGTGTGATCAGCCCGCGCATGGTGCTCTTCATGCAGCGCTTCGACTTCCGGCGCGAATTTGCCCTCGACATCATCGCCAAGGGATCGACCCTGATCTTCGGCGTCGGTGTCGCGCTTGCGACCGACAGTTACTGGGGGCTGGCGATTGGCGCCGTTGCCGGACCGACGGCGTCGACCATCGTCTCCTATATCTTCGCGCCGATGCGGCCGAGGCTCAGCCTTTCGGAATGGAAGCACTTCCAGGACATGATCGGCTGGAACACGATTTCGCAGGTTCTCAATTCACTCAATTGGCAGATGGACCGGCTGCTGCTGCCGCGCTTTACGAGCCTTTCCACCTACGGTGCCTTCAGCGTCGCGGATAATCTTGCCGGCATTCCCTATCAGACATTCGTCGGTCCGCTGATGCGCCCGCTGATGGCCGCCTTTTCCAATGTCAGCGACCGAGGCAAGCAGATTACCGCCTATTTGAAGGCCACCAATGCAATCATGGTCGTGGCGGCTCCCATCCTGTTCGTCATCATTTTCCTGGCCGAACCGATCCTGCGCATCGTCGTCGGCGAGAAGTGGGCCTTTGCGGCGCCGATCCTGCAGTGGCTCTGCGCCGTCAGCCTGATCGGTCTGCCGACGACCATCATGCCGCCGCTCGTTATGGTTCTCGACAAGACCCGCTATGTGGCGCTCAGGATGTTTGCTGAATTCGCAGTGAGGGCACCGGTTACCGTGCTCGGCGTCGTGATGTTCGGCCTTGACGGTGCGCTGGCAGCGCGCGTCATCGCCGCTGTCGTCGCCTATGTCGTCTGCCTTGTCATCACGCAGCGGCTGATCGGTGCCTCGATTGGCGCGCAGCTCTACGCGTTTGTCCGGCCGCTTGCGGCCTGCCTGCCGATGATCGGTTTCCTGCTCTTGGTTCAGCCTGTTCTCATCGCCATGCCGCTCGGCATCGAACTCGTCATCGGCGTCGGTCTCTGCAGCGGTGCGGCGCTTGCAATCTTCTGGGTTTCCTCCCTGCTCTTGTGGCAGGCCGTAGGGCGGCCCGACGGGCTGGAAGCCATCGTCGTCAGAAAGATCATGCCCTGGCGAAACGGAGTCGTCGTTTCATGATCGGCTCGCAAAACCCCACAACGGGGTCGAAATCTCCTGGAGGGAGAAACATGCACCACACGAAATTTGCCGGAAGATTTGCGCTTCTTATCGTCATCGGCCTTTTCGGCCCGCCAAGTCCACGGCCGAGCGAGGCAGAAGAGCCGCTCAATCTCGACGATTTTCAGCTGACCTTTGCCGAAGACTTCAACACGCTCGATGCTTCGGCCTGGGGCGAGAACGGATCGCGCTGGATCGCGCATACACCGTGGAATGGCGATTTCGGCGATGCTCAGTTTACCGACCCGATGGACGGTTTCCCTTTTACGGTCAATGACGGCATCTTGCGGATCGAGGCTCGGAAGGATGCGGATGGTAAGTGGCGCTCCGGTCTGCTCGCCTCCACCAATCCGAAGGGCGAAGGCTTCTCCCAGACGTTCGGTTATTTTGAAGCGCGCATGAAGCTGCCGCCCGGCAAGGGCGTCTGGCCGGCTTTCTGGCTGATCGGCCTCGACCGGTCCAAATTTACCTCGGAAATCGACGTGATCGAATATTACGGCCGTGCGCCCGGCGAGTTCAGCATGGGCTATCATGTCTGGCGCCCGAGCAACCAGCACACGACGGACGGCCATCTGACGAATGTGCCCGAAGGCTCGCTCAGCAGCGACTACCACACTTTTGGCGTCGATATCGGCCCGCAGAAATCGACCTTCTATCTGGATCGCAATCCCCTCTGGAGTTTTGATACGCCGCCGGAATTCCAGATGCCCTTCTATCCGCTGGTCAATCTTGCGCTGGGGTCGGGCTGGCCGATCGATGAAACGCCGAACCCGTCCTATCTGCTGGTCGATTATATCCATGTCTATCAGCGCAAGAACCTGATTTCGGCCAAAAACGATTAGGGCCGGATGGCGCTCTGCGAGCGTTTGAGCGCGTCGAGAACGATGCCGGTCAACCGGCGCGATGGGGAGCTGCGCGGCCAGAGCATCCCGACCTCTCGCGGTGGAAAGGGCACGGGCAGTTCGAGGACAGCGATGTTGAGGCCTTCCGGCCAGGGTCTTGCCCAGTCCGGCACCAGCGAGACGCCGAGCCCATTGGCGACCATGACCGAGATCGCTTCGAGGGAATCGAGTTCCAGACGTTCAGCCGGCTTCAAACCCTGTCTTTGAAGATATTCGTCGGCAAGGCGGCCGCCCCAGTTGTTCCGGTCGTAGCGGATGAAGGGGCGGGTCTTCAGGAGCGCGTGCGGGTTCTCGCCCCGGCAATCGGCAGGCGCTACGAGAACCAGACGTTCGGCCCGCAGCAGTTCCCATTCCAATGTTTTCGGTATCGAAAAAGGTGGCTTTACGATGATTGCCGCGTCGATATCCCGGTCTATCAGCCGCTGGTAGAGATCGGTCGACGGGCCTGGCAGCAGGAAAACCTCGACCAGCGGCATACTGGCGAAGACTTCATGCAGGGCTGAGGGCAGCAGTCCGGTCAGCGCTGTCGTGATGGCGCCGAGACGAAGCTCGCCGGAAGGCAGATCGGCATTGGCAAGGCTGCGCAGATCGCGGACCTCTGCGAGGATCCTGCGGCTCTTTTCGATGATGGCGTGGCCGGTATCGGTCGGGCGGACACGGCGGCCAACCCGGGTCAGCAGCGGCACGCCGACATCGTCTTCCAGCGCCTGCATGCGCTGGGCGACCGCGGCCGGCGTGATGCCGAGGCGACGGGAGGCTTCGGCCAGCGATCCGAGTTCGGCAACCAGCAGGAAGGTATCGAGAAAGCGCGTTTCCATAAGAAAAGTTTTTCTATCTTCTGAAACTGGAAAAAGCGAGATTTTTCTTCTTTTCGTGATCGCCATAATGCTGACGAAACCGGAGTATCTGCCTTGGATATGCAATTGAATGGAAAGACCGCGCTGGTGTTCGGCGCTGGTGGTGGTTTGGGTGGCGCGATTGCCCGGTCGCTGGCCTCGGAAGGCGTTCGCGTCGCCGTTGCCGATATCGATGAAGCCGCGGCCAGGAAGACGGCGGAAGGCATCGTTTCCGCTGGAGGGAAGGCGCTGGCGATCGGCTGGGATATCGCCGATCTCTCTGTTATCGAGGCGAGGCTGGCTGTGATCGCCGATACTTTTGGGGCCGTCGATATCCTCGTCAACAATACGGGCGGACCGCCACCAACACCGGCCTCCGGTCAATCGGCGGAAACCTGGTCGAAATATTTCGACATGATGGTGCGTTCGGTGATTGCCGTGACGGATGCCGTATTGCCCGGCATGAAGGCGCGCGGTTGGGGCCGTGTCATTACGTCCACGTCATCTGGCGTCGTGGCGCCGATCCCCAATCTGGGTATTTCCAACAGCCTGCGTCTGGCGTTGGTCGGCTGGTCGAAGACGCTCGCCCGTGAGATCGGCCGCGATGGGATTACCGCCAATATCGTGCTGCCGGGGCGCATCGCGACCGGCCGCATTACTTTCCTCGACGAGCAGAAGGCGAAGCGCGAAAACCGGCCGGTGGAAGAAGTGACGGCGGAGAGCACAGCCGCCATTCCTGTCGGGCGTTACGGCCGGCCGGAGGAATATGGCGACACGGTTGCTTTTCTCGCCAGCCCGCGCGCATCCTATATTACCGGCTCCGTCATCCGCATCGACGGCGGCCTCATCCAGAGCATATGAGGTGCAATCCATGTCTCTAGATCCAGCCGTTATCGAAACTCTGAAGGGCGTCTCCACGGCGACTCTGACAACCGTGCTTCTGAAAAAGGGGCTCAGGAATGTCTGGATGCGCGGTACAAAGCCGCTAAGGCCGGGCCAGGAGCGGGTGGTCGGCCCAGCCTTCACGCTGCGTTTCGTACCGGCGCGTGAGGATCTGGCAACGCCCGAAAGCTGGGCTTCGCCGATCTCCACGCGGGCGGCGATCGAGGATATGCCCGAGGGATGCATCGCCGTGGTCGATGCGATGGGGGTGCAGGATGCCGGTATCTTCGGCGATATTCTGTGCGCCCGGATGATGAAGCGTAAGGTCGCGGCCTTGGTCAGCGATGGTGTGGTGCGCGATCTGGAAGGGGTGCTTGCGAGCGAGTTGCCCGTCTGGTGCGATGGCATGGCTGCGCCGCCCTCGGTCGCCGGGCTGACCTTCGTCGGCTGGCAACAGCCGATCGCCTGCGGTGGTGTTGCTGTTTTCCCCGGCGATATCGTCGTTGCGGACAAGGACGGCGCCGTGCTTATCCCAGCCGCCTTGCTCGATGCGGTGCTTGCCGAAGCGCCGGAACAGGAGCGCATGGAAGGCTGGATCATGACCGAAATCGACCGGGGCGTGCCTCTGCCTGGTCTCTATCCCATGAACGCGGAAACGAAGGCACGCTATCAGGCGTGGAAGGATGCACAATGAGCTTCGGAACTGACGCAAAGGGCGTCTATGCAATTGCGACCACGCCATTCCTGCCTGATGGTACTCTCGACGCGCCTTCAATCGACAAGTTGACCGACTTCTATCAGGACAGCGGCGTTACCGGCATGACCATCCTCGGGATCATGGGCGAGGCTCCGAAGCTTGAGCCGGCGGAATCGCGAGCAATCATTCGCCAGGTGGTCGGCCGTTCAAGAGTGCCGGTCGTTGTCGGCGTCTCTGCACCTGGCTTTGCGGCGATGCGTTCGCTCGCCCGCGATGCGATGGACATGGGGGCTGCCGGCGTGATGATCGCGCCGACGCCGGCGCTTCGCACCGATGAGCAGATCGTCCAGTATTTTGCGCAGGCTGTTGAGGCCGTCGGCACTGACGTTCCGTGGGTGCTACAGGATTATCCACTGACGCTGACGGTCGTCATGTCGGCCAGCGTGGTTGCCAAGATCATTTCCGATCATCCCTCCTGCGTCATGCTCAAGCACGAGGACTGGCCGGGGCTGGAGAAGATCTCAAAGTTGCGCGCCATGCAGAAAGCCGGCGAGCTTCGGCCCTTCTCGATACTCTGCGGCAATGGCGGCATGTTCCTCGATTTCGAGCCGGAGCGTGGTGCTGACGGCGCCATGACCGGCTACGGTTTCCCGGACATGCTTGTCGAACTGGTCAATCTGTTTGCTGCGGGAAAACGCGATGAGGCGCATGATCTCTTTGATGCCCATCTGCCGCTGATCCGCTACGAGCAGCAGCTCGGCGTCGGCCTTGCCGTCCGCAAGCATGTTCTCATGCGCCGGGGCGTCATCACCTCGGATGCGCAGCGCAAGCCTGGAAGCGCGCTCAGTGCAACGGCACGGGCTGAGGTCGACTACCTGCTGCGCCGCCTTGCGCGGCACGATCCTCGCGCACCGGTCTGACGAACAAGGCTCCCCGCGGCAAAGCGGGGAGCCTTGTTGTTCAAAATGCACCGCCGCTCGCTCGATGGCGGCGCTCGCCTGCGAGGCAATGTGTAAGCAGTCGTTCTCGCCCTACTTCGGAGAATTCAGAACCCGGACCGGTTTTCCGTCGATCCACGCGGCGATATCCTCCACGGCATCCCGATAGAAGATGCGATAGGTTTCCTCCGTCACATAGCCGAGATGCGGGGTCGCCACGACATTGGCGAGCCGCCGGAACGCGTGGTTTGCGGGTAGGGGCTCCTCGTCGAAGACATCAAGGCCGGCGCCGCCGAGATGGCCGCTTTCCAGTGTTGTGACCAGTGCCTGCTCGTCGACAAGTGGTCCCCGGGATGTGTTGAGAATTATGGCACCCGGTTTCATGCGGTCGAGTTCGCGCTTGCCGATGATGCCTTTTGTTTCAGCATTGAGGGTGAGATGCAGCGTGACGATATCGGCGGCGGATAGCAGTTCATCGAGGGAGGCGGCGTAGCCGATGCCGAGATCGGCACTTTTCTGCGGCGTGTTGGAGCGCGACCAGCCGATGACGTTCATGCCGAAGGTGCGGCCGTAAGTGGCGACCTGCTGGCCGAGCTTGCCGAGGCCGACGACGCCGAGTGTCAGCCCCCTGAGGTCGCGCCCGACGGAGAGTTGCCACGGATTTTGCGCTGCGCGGAAGTTGGCGACTTCCGAGGGGATATGGCGAACCAGCGCCATCAGCAGCGCCCAGGTGAGTTCAGCGGCTGAGCCGACAAAACCGCGCGTGCCGGCAACCGTGATGCCGAGGCGGGTGGCAGCGGCCATGTCGATCGAGGCATTGGCCATGCCGGTCGTGATCAGCAGTTTCAGCTTCGGCAGCCGACCGAGGCGTTCGGCGTCGAAAGGGGTGCGTTCCCGCATGGCGATGATGATGTCATAGTCCGCCAGCCGGCCGATCAGCGTGTCGGTATCGGCTATATGGTCGTCGAAACGATTGATCTCGACCTTCCCCTCGATGCCGCTCCAGTCGGCCATGGAGAGGGCGACGCGCTGGTAATCATCGAGAATGGCACAGCGTAAAGGCATTCGAAGAACTCCATGAAATATCGGTGTTTGGCGCCCTGGTCAGAGAACCATTATCGCATATTCCGAGGATATGGTGGCCGCTCGCGCAATCGTGAGAGAGGCATAGGCTAGTCGAGTTCTGCCGAATGCTCCCTGAGCAAAGCCAGAAACTCCGCCTGAAGGGCCGTCGGCAGCCAATGGCGGCGCAGCGTGACAC
>UCCS01000057.1 GCA_900470965.1 Hyphomicrobiales bacterium | reverse complement strand
GACAATTCCTGTGCTTGTCGAAGGAATCCAGCCGCCGAGCGTCTGCGCGGCGAATGACTCATACGCCTCAAAAGAAAAAAGTCTCTCCTGCCCAAGGACTTGGGCAGACTGGATTCCTGTGACATCCCTTGTGCTAGCACGAGGGCACAGGAATGAGGAGGTTGGGGTGGGCCGCGCCACCAGCCCTGCCCCCTCTCTCCAAATTCACTCGCTGGCAATCGCATCTCTGAACTTCGCCAGATCGCCATTGAAGCGCTGCGCCTCTTCCAGGAATGGCGCATGCCCCGACTTTGGATAGATCTTGGTCTGGACGGCCGGATTGAGCTCCCGCGCCCTTGCGATGCTTGGCTCGACATTGACCAGAACGTCCTTGCCGCCATAGAGCAACAGAACCGGCACACGCGCCTTAGGCAAACCGGCAGAAACGGTCATCGACGGGATGGTCCGCGTCATGATCCACGAGGCCATCGCGGCATTTGACAGCAGTCGTTCGAACGTCGCCGTATCAGGCTTCGCCTCGAAACACAGGCCAAGGAACGTCCTGACGGCATCGAGGTGCACCGTCAGGTCAGCCGAAGCCATGCCGGCATAGACATCAGGATGCGATGTGATCAGCGCAGCATTGAGTTCGATGACGCCGTCGACATAGACGATGCCGCCAAGGCCATCGTCTCCATATACGGCAAGATAGTTGGAGAGCACGACACCGCCGAGCGACCAGCCGACCAGAACCGGATTTTTCGCGCCTGTCTCCTTGAGGACCGCCGAGAGATCGTCGGCCCAGCGGCGCCCGTCATGATAGGCCTCTGCATCATCGGGCTTGCCCGACAGGCCGTGACCGCGCAGGTCATAGGTGATCAGCCGATACTTCTGCAGATTGGCACTGCCCACCTGCATGTCCCAGTTCAGATGGCTGCCGAGCAAGCCGTGGATGAAAACGATCGCCGGCCCGGCGGGATCGCCCGATTCCTGAACAGCGATCTCGACGCCATCAGGCGCCTTCACCGTGTAATTCTTCTCCGCGGCCATCGCCATGGAAGACAGGCCCATCAGCAGGACCACCACCCAAATTCCGCGCATTATTCGTATCATGCCAAAATCCTTATGTTTAGTGATCACTACAAACTAACGGCTTGCTTTTTGCTGTCAAGCAGTCTTTAGTGATCACTATGGATAAGGTTGTGAAAACACGCCGCAGCGGCCCGCGAACCTTCGACAGGGATCAGGCGATCGATATCGCCATGCGCCTCTTCTGGAGGCATGGATATGAAGGTGTCTCGCTGAACGACCTGACGGCCGCAATCGGCGTCGCGCCCCCAAGTCTCTATGCGGCTTTCGGCAGCAAGGCTGGGCTCTACCGCGAGGCGCTCGATCGCTATTTCGGCCTGCGGGGGCCGGTGTGGGATATCAGAACGGCCACGACCCTTCAGGAGACGATCGAGACGCTGCTGCACAAGGCGATCGACGCCGTTACCGACCCAGCCGGGGAGCGCGGCTGCATGATATCAAGCGGCTTGATCCAGTGCGGGCCTGATCATGCGGACCTGGCGCGCGAAACGGCAGAGCGGCGAAACACGATGCGGGAAATGATCGCAGAGACGCTCGGGCGGTGGCTGGATCAGGAAAATGCAGTCTCGCTCGCCCGCTATCTCGTGGCCGTCCTGCAGGGATTGTCCGTCCAGGCACGCGACGGCGCCTCGCGGCAGGAGTTGCGGCAGGTCTCGGACGAATTCATGGCGGGTGTGCAGGCCAGGGCGTTGAAGGGCATGTAGCGGGGCTTTCGCCCACATCCGCTAGCGCGGGTGCCGGAACGGAATAGAGTTCGCTCGTCGCCCTTCGCCGTAGTGATGAAACCCGGCGGACATGCTATGCTACAACCAAGGCGTATCTGCTGTGGCCTCCATCTCGAGTTGATTTCGTTGCGTCGATGGCCAGGGCGAAAGGAGGGGGAGACCGATCTCGAGCAGCATTGTACTCGTGGAAACCGCAATCGGCGGCGCTGACATGCCCACACCACAACTCGGGAGGATGTCTAATGATACGTGCAGCGCTTCTGGCCGCCTCCGCGGCTCTTTTTGCAGCCGTGCCTGCAAACGCTCAGCAGGTTACCGGGACGCTCGGCTCGCCCAACGCCACGACGACGATCGACGGGCGTTATCTCCCGCCGCCGCCGCAGCCGTTTGAGGGCACCATCAATCTCAACGCCTTGCAGTCCAAACAGGCATGGCCAGCGCGTGTCGTGCCGCCAAGGGGCGCGCCAAATGTGCTCTTGATTATCACCGATGACGTTGGCTTTGGCGCTCCTTCGACGTTCGGAGGCGTCATTCCGACACCCACTCTGGATCGCATCGCCGCGGATGGCCTGCGTTTCACGAACTTTCACACAACATCGCTCTGCTCGCCGACGCGTGCGTGTCTCATCACAGGACGCAATCACCACTCAGAAGGCTTCGGAGTGATCTCGGAGCAGGCCACCGGCTTCCCCGGCTATGACAGTGTTCTTCCCAGGGACACCGCCACAATCGGCCGCATTCTGCTTGAGAATGGCTTCCGTACCTCATGGTTCGGCAAGGATCACAACACGCCGACCTATCAGACCAGCCAGGCAGGCCCGTTCAATCAATGGCCGACCGGCATGGGGTTTGAATATTTCTATGGCTTCATGGGTGGGGACAGCAGCCAGTGGTCGCCCATGCTGTTTCGCAACACCACGCAGATCGCTCCCTTTGTCGGCAATCCGCAATGGAACCTGATCACCGCCATGGCCGACGACGCCGTCGGCTGGCTGAACCAGTTGAATTCGATCGATCCGGCGATGCCGTTCCTGCTCTACTACGCGCCGGGGGGCACACACGCGCCACACCACCCGACGCCGGAGTGGATCGAGAAGGCCAGCGATCTTCATTTGTTCGACAAAGGCTGGAACGACGTTCGCGATCAGATCTTCGCCAACCAGAAAAGACTTGGCGTTGTCCCGACGGACGCCCAGCTCACGCCATGGCCGGATATGTTGAAGAAGTGGGATAGTTTGTCGGCCGACGAAAAGAAGCTGTTCATTCGCCAGGCGGACGTCTACGCCGCCTACCTGATGTACACCGATCACGAGATCGGCCGTGTGGTCCAGGCCGTCGCGGACATGGGCAAGCTCGACAACACCCTGATCATCTTCATCAGTGGCGACAATGGCGCGAGCGCCGAAGGCACGATGAACGGTACCTTCGCAGAATTGGTTCCGTTCAACGGCATCAATCCGACCGTTGCCCAGAACCTGAAGTTCTACGACGCGTGGGGCAGCAACGAGACCTATCCGCACTATGCCGTTCCGTGGGCCTGGGCACTGGATACGCCCTTCAAATGGACGAAGCAGATCCCGTCCTTCTTCGGAGGCACCCGCAACGGCATGGCCATCTCCTGGCCCGCGCGCATTTCCGACAAGGGCGGAATTCGGTCGCAATTCCATCATGTGATCGACGTCGTGCCGACGATCCTTGAAGCGACTGGCGTTCCCGCACCGATCATGGTCGACGGCATAGCGCAAAAGCCGATCGAGGGCGTGAGCATGGCCTACACCTTCAACAAAACCAATGCCGAGGCTCCCTCGCGACACCGCACGCAGTATTTCGAGATGATGGGGGCGCAGGGTCTATACGATGACGGTTGGATGCTGAGCGCAGTCCCCATCCGTGCGCCCTGGGAGTTGGCTGGCAAGGCGATCGATGATCCCGCCACCGCGTTCAAGATGGAACTCTATGACGTCCAGCACGACTGGACCCAGAACAACGACTTGGCTGCCGCCAATCTTGCGAAGGTCCAGGAGATGAAGGACCTGATGTTCGGCGAGTTTGCGAAGTACCAAGTCCTGCCGCTGGACGCTTCCGCTGCGACGCGCCTCGCTTCTCCGCGCCCGTCGGTCACGGCAGGAAGAAACGTGTTCACCTATAAGCAACCGGTGACGGGCCTGCCGGAAAGTGTGGCGCCCAATCTTCTCAATACCTCCTACACGATCACCGCGGACATCGATGTGCCGCAAGGAGGTGGCGATGGCGCCATTGTTTCCCAAGGTGGACGGTTTGGCGGATACGGGATGTACCTGCTGGGAGGCAAGCCGGTCGTGACCTGGAACCTTCTCGGTCTTGACAGAATTCGTTGGGAAGGCCCCGAAGCGCTCTCGCCCGGCAAGCACACCGTCGAATTTGACTTCAAATACGACGGTCTTGGCTTCGCAACGCTTGCCTTCAACAACCTCAGCGGCATCGGTCGTGGCGGCACGGGAACGCTGACGGTCGACGGCAAGACGGTCGCAACGCAGGCGGTACAGCGTACCGTACCGCTGATCCTGCCGGTCGATGAGACTTTCGACATCGGCTCGAAGACCGGCACCCCGATCGATGACCGCGACTATCAGGTTCCATTCCCGTTCACCAGCAAGCTCGAGAAGCTGACGATCTCCGTCGAGCCTCCTAAGCTGACACCGGACGACGAGAAGAAACTTATGGAAGCCTATCGAAGCGGACAGGACGCGAAATAGTCTGCGTCCATCGCCGAGGGCCGCTTGGCCCTCGGTGCCGCTTTACGGTTTGGACGGGCCTTGATACCGCTTCAGACGGACCGCCTCTCGATCCCCGTCTCTCAGTCATCGATGACCGATATCGCCGCGGTCAGGCGATCGCCAGTTCACCCGCAGGCGCTGCGCGATAGGCTTCCCGGCCGCCGACCCAGGTGCGGCGAACGGCGGGTGCAGCACCATCAGGCCAATCGACCAGCACGAGATCCGCCCGCTTGCCGACTTCGATGACACCACGATCGGTAAGACCGGAGGCCCGCGCCGGATTGCCTGACACGAGCGGCCAGAGCGCATGGAGCGGTGCCACGCCATCGGCCTTGAGCCTTGCAA
>UCCS01000058.1 GCA_900470965.1 Hyphomicrobiales bacterium | reverse complement strand
GGCTTCGACTTCCATCGTCGCCTTGTCGGTCTCGATCTCGGCAATCACATCGCCGGACTTGACCTTATCGCCTTCCTTGACCAGCCACTTGGCCAGATTGCCTTCTTCCATGGTCGGAGAGAGGGCAGGCATCGTGATATTGATCGGCATCGAAAGGCCCTCCCCTTATTTGTAGCAAACGGCTTTCACCGCATCGACCACTTCGCCGACATTCGGAAGCGCGAGCTTCTCGAGATTGGCGGCGTAAGGCATCGGAACGTCCTTGCCGGCGATCGTCAGGATCGGCGCATCGAGGTAATCGAAGGCCTGCTGCATGACGCGGGTGGCGATTTCGGTGCCAACGGAGTTCTGCGGATAACCTTCTTCGACGGTGACCAGACGGCCTGTCTTCTTGACCGATTCGATCACGGTCGGAAGATCCATCGGGCGAAGCGTGCGCAGATCGATCAGTTCGACATCGATGCCGAGCTTTTCGAGTTCAGCAACCGCCTTCGTCGCATAGGTCATGCCGATGCCGAAGGAGACGACGGTGACATCCTTGCCCGGACGGTGGATGCGGGCCTTGCCGATCGGCAGAACGAAATTATCGAGCTTCGGTACATCGAAATGCTGACCGTAGAGAATTTCGTTTTCGAGGAAGACGACCGGATTCGGGTCACGGATCGCGGCCTTGAGCAGACCCTTGGCGTCGGATGCCGTGTAGGGCATGACAACCTTCAGGCCGGGGATCGCGCTATACCAGGCGGCGTAATCCTGGCTGTGCTGGGCGCCGACGCGGGCAGCAGCACCGTTCGGGCCGCGGAAAACGATCGGGGCACCCATCTGGCCGCCCGACATATAGAGCGTCTTGGCAGCCGAGTTGATGATCTGGTCGATCGCCTGCATGGCGAAGTTGAAGGTCATGAACTCGACGATCGGCTTCAGGCCGGCCATGGCAGCACCGACGCCGACGCCGGCGAAGCCGTGTTCGGTGATCGGCGTGTCGATAACGCGGCGAGCGCCGAATTCCTGCAGAAGACCCTGGGTGACCTTGTAGGCGCCCTGGTATTCGGCAACTTCCTCGCCCATGACGAAGACGTTGTCATCGGCGCGCATTTCTTCGGCCATGGCGTCACGAAGGGCTTCGCGCACCGTCATCGACACCATCTCGGTACCGGCAGGAATTTCCGGGTCGTTCGGCACGAAAGCCTTGGGCTCGGCCGGAACCGGAGCAGCAGCTGCAGCCGGCTTTTCTTCCTGGGCAGCAGGCGCCGCGGCGGCCGGAGCCGGCTGAGCGGCAGCCGGAGCGGCGGAAATCGCGTCGGCGGATTCGCCATCCTGCAGCAGGATGGCGATCTTGGCATTCACCTTGACGTTTTCGGTGCCTGCCGGAACCAGCAGCTTGCCGATGACGCCTTCATCGACGGCTTCGACTTCCATCGTCGCCTTGTCGGTTTCGATTTCGGCAATCACGTCACCGGACGTGACCTTGTCGCCTTCATTCTTGAGCCACTTGGACAGCGTGCCTTCTTCCATCGTCGGAGAGAGGGCGGGCATAAGGATATCGATAGGCATGGGTTCCCTCCCCGATTAGAGCAGAATGTCAGTGTAGAGCTCGGATGCATCCGGCTCCGGATCGGCCTGGGCGAAATCGGCACTGTCGGCGACGATATCGCGGACTTCCTTGTCGATCGCCTTCAGATCGTCTTCAGTCGCCCAACCCTTTTCCATCACGCGCAGCCGAACCTGCTCGATCGGGTCCTGCTCGGAGCGCATCTTCTGCACTTCTTCCTTGGTGCGATACTTCGCCGGGTCCGACATGGAGTGGCCGCGGTAGCGATAGGTCAGCATTTCAAGGATGATCGGGCCCTTGCCCGAGCGGCAGTGCTCGAGCGCCTCATCGGCAGCAGCTTTGACGGCGCGAACGTCCATGCCGTCAACCTGGACGCCCGGGATACCGAAGCCGGAACCGCGAAGCGAATAGTTCGACTGAGCGGTCGCGCGAGCCGTCGAGGTGCCCATGGCATAACGGTTGTTTTCGACGATGTAGATGATCGGCAGCTTCCAGAGAGCAGCCATGTTGAAGCTCTCGTAGACCTGGCCCTGGTTGGCAGCACCGTCGCCGAAATAGGCAATCGAGACAGAGTTGTTGCCGCGGTACCGGTTGGCGAAGGCGAGACCGGTGCCGAGCGACACCTGCGCGCCGACGATGCCGTGACCGCCGTAGAAATGCTTCTCCTTGGAGAACATGTGCATCGAACCGCCCTTCCCGTGGGAATAGCCGTTGCGACGCCCCGTCAGCTCAGCCATGACGCCGCGTGCTTCCATGCCGGTAGCCAGCATATGACCGTGGTCGCGATAGGCGGTGATGACCTGATCGCCTTCCTTCTGCGCCATCTGCATGCCGACGACGACAGCCTCCTGGCCGATGTAAAGGTGACAGAAACCACCGATGAAGCCCATGCCGTAAAGCTGGCCCGCCTTTTCCTCGAAACGGCGGATGAGCAGCATCTCGCGATAGGCCTTCAGCTCCTCGTCGCGATCGAAATCGGCGATAGGACCACCGTTCGATGCCTTGGCTGCGGATTTCGCACTGTTTTTGCGGCTGGAAACGGTCGCGGTTTTGCGCAACGCCATTCAACCCTCCCTATGGGTTTATCGGTTCTCAGGTGGCGCGTACCATAGGGAAGAAAAATGACCACAGCAATGCCATAATTGCATGGCTCATATTCGCAGGTAAATTATTGATAAATAACAGGAATTTTTGATTAACCCAAATTCGGTTAATTGCGGTAGTGATTGTAAATGACAATCTCATCCGCGCGCGACATGTTGAGCTGATATCGCGCCTTTTCGTCGAGCATATCCTTGTCCAGCGAGCCGTCACTCAGGAGCGCTACCTGCGCCTCCAGATGCTCACGCTTAACCTTCAGCACAGCGAATTCCTTCTCACGCGCGACACGCTGGCGCTCGAACGCCTCCGTCGCACGCAGACCATAGTCACCGTGAATGCAATGATAACCGAAATAGGAAAGGAAGGCGACCGTCATGGCCGGAATGACGAAGCGGCCAGTCTTTCTCTTCTTATGATGCTTTGTCCACATACACGCATGCTCTAACGCATTACCAATCGTTTCAATTTACCGCGCAGAGATTAACCGTTCGTTGACTCAAAGCCCATCACGGGCAGACTCAACAAAAAACCCGCGCCGGAGCGCGGGTTCCAAATGACTGATTTATCAGTTCGTATTAGCCGCGGATGATGGAGCGGCCGGCATACTGAGCCTGCGGGCCGAGACCTTCTTCGATGCGGATCAGCTGGTTGTACTTGGCAAGGCGATCCGAGCGCGACAGCGAGCCGGTCTTGATCTGGCCGCAGTTGGTGGCAACTGCGAGATCGGCGATCGTGGAGTCTTCGGTTTCGCCCGAACGGTGCGACATCACGGCAGTGTAGGCTGCCTTGTGCGCGGTGTTGACGGCGTCGAGCGTTTCCGTCAGCGAACCGATCTGGTTGACCTTAACGAGGATCGAGTTGGCGACGCCCATGCGGATACCGTCACGCAGGCGAGCCGAGTTGGTGACGAACAGGTCATCGCCGACGAGCTGGCACTTTTTGCCGACGAGATCGGTCAGCGTCTTCCAGCCTTCCCAATCGTCTTCTGCCATGCCGTCTTCGACGGAAATGATCGGGTACTTGCCGACGAGTTCGGCGAGGTATTCGGCCATTGCGCCCGGTTCGAGCGTGCGGCCTTCGCCTTCCATCACATACTTGCCGTCCTTGAAGAATTCCGTCGAGGCGCAATCGAGGCCGAGATAGATGTCCTCGCCCGGCTTGTAGCCGGCTTTCTCAACCGACTTCATGATGAAGTCGAGGGCTTCCGGAGCGCTCTTCAGGCCCGGGGCAAAACCACCTTCGTCGCCGACATTGGTGTTGTGGCCCTGGGCGGCGAGTTCCTTGCGCAGCGTATGGAAGACTTCCGAGCCCATGCGGACAGCTTCACGGATCGAGTCTGCGCCAACCGGCAGGATCATGAATTCCTGGAAATCGATCGGGTTGTCGGCATGTGCGCCACCGTTGATGATGTTCATCATAGGAACCGGTAGCAGGCTGGCCGAAGCGCCACCAACATAACGGTAGAGCGGCAGGCCGGAAGCCTCCGCGGCGGCCTTGGCAACAGCGAGCGAAACGCCGAGGATGGCATTGGCCCCGAGGCGCGACTTGTTCGGCGTACCGTCGAGCTCGATCATGATCTTGTCGATCTGGATCTGGTTTTCAGCGTCGATGCCGCCGATTGCGTCGAAGATCTCGGTGTTGGCGGCTTCGACGGCCTTTTCGACACCCTTGCCGAGGTAGCGCTTGCCGCCGTCACGCAGTTCGACGGCTTCATGCGCGCCGGTCGAGGCACCCGAGGGAACAGCCGCACGGCCCATGCTGCCGTCTTCGAGATAGACATCGACTTCGACGGTGGGGTTACCACGGCTATCGAGAATCTCGCGGGCGATGATATCGGTAATTGCAGTCATGGTTTTTTCCTGCTCGGTGGGTGGATAAATCGTTTGAAACCGTCTTAATCGAAGGTGCGCAAATTACAATGCCGCAATTTTGCACGTTCGGGCAGCGCATCAGACGTGGCCTATAGCACAATCATGTCAGGGTTTTGAAGGGAACGGCAGTCGCCGGCCAGCATATCCCATCCATCGAAAGACAATAAACTGTTTATCCGGGCGGAATGTTGGCAAACCACCATCGTTGGCAGCAACCCACGGCTGAAAATTCCTGCAACAGCCCCAATTTTGGACGGCTTCCCGCCCTTTGATTTCAGCCTTCGGTAACCATCCCGGTTTAATTTTGAAAGCTTGGGAGAGGCACTCAAAAGTCGGTCGTTCCGGCCACTCAGGTAAATACGGAACGGCTGGAATGAACAGCTGCGGCCCCCTCAAAAAACAACCAGTACGGGATTTTATCGACTCTCTTGGCGGCATTTCATATGAGGCACAGATGAAACTCAATATTGCACGCAGCCTTGCCATTTTCGGTGCCGTTGTCATCCTCGGACTGGTGACCTCCATCGGCTTGCAGAATTACGCGTTCAACATGCTTCGCGTGAACGGCCTGATGTATAAGCAGATCATCTATGGCAAGGATCTCGTCGCCGATATTCTCCCGCCGCCGCTCTATGTCATCGAACCCTACATGCTCGCGCTCGAAGCCGTCGAGCAGCCGGCCTCGGCAACGGCCAATATCGAACGCATCCGAACGGTTCTGAAGCCGGCTTATGAAGACCGCCGCAAATATTGGTCAGAAACGCCGCTCAGCGCCGATCTCAAGCGCAAGCTTCTCGATGACGTTCTCGTCAGGGGCGACGCCTTCTGGCAAGTCATGGATGAGGAGGCGGTGCCTGCAATACTCAAGGGCGACAAGGCCGCCGTCGAACCGGCGCTCCTCAAGCTTGCGACGAATTTTCATGTTCACGAAAAGGCCGTGAACGAACTCGTGGCGATGGCGAACGCCTTCCAGGCGGATGCCGAAAAGCAGGCTGCCGAACAGACGGAACTGCTCTCCGCCGTTACGCTATCCGCCGCCGCGCTTTCCTTCGTGCTCATCGTTGCCGGGCTCTACATGTTCCGCAGGCGCGCGATCGTGCCGCTATCGGCGATGCGCGACTACATGGCGGTCCTCGCGAGCGGCGACTATTCCCGCGAAGTTCCCTATGTCAGACGATCCGACGAAATCGGAGAAATGGCGCGCGCAGTCACGGTCTTTCGCGAATCGGCGGAAGAACGGAACGCCACCCGCGCGCGCCAGGACGAGGAACGGCAGGCACAGATGCGCCGCGATGCAGAACTCGACGCATCGAAGAGCGTGGAGAATGCCACGCGCCAGCGCGTCATCGAAAGCCTGAGCGCCGGCCTGGAGCGGCTTTCACGCGGCGACCTGACCGTGCGTCTCGACGAGCAGTTCGCCAACACCTATGAAAAGCTTCGCGAGACCTTCAATACCAGCATCATCATTCTTTCCGATGCCATGAAGGACATTTATGCCGCCACGAATACGGTCGGCGACAGTTCGCGCGAAATCGCGCTCAGCACCAATGACTTGGCGCAGCGCACCGAGAACCAGGCCGCCTCGCTCGAACAGGCGGCTTCGGCACTGGATCAGATCACAGTCACGGTGAAGACCTCATCGGAGCGAGCCCAGGAAGCCAATGCGATGATGTCGGCAACGAAGGAGAGTGCGGCACGTTCCGCCGAGATTGTTTGCGAAGCGGTGACCGCCATGGAGAAGATCGAGGAATCAGCGGTCAGGATCGGCGATATCATCAACGCCATCGATGAGATCGCCTTTCAGACCAATCTTTTGGCGCTCAACGCGGGCGTCGAGGCAGCCCGCGCCGGAGATGCCGGGAAAGGTTTTGCTGTCGTCGCGCAGGAAGTGCGCGAGCTCGCCGGCCGCTCCGCCAATCTCGCCAAGGAGATCAAGCTTCTCGTCGAGACGTCGTCGCGGCAGGTTTCCGCGGGCGTGGCACTTGTCAGCCGCACCGGCGAGGCACTCGGCGATATCGACCGCCAGGTGCTGCAGGTGACGGCGCTGATCGAAGCGATCGTGCGCTCGTCTTCGGAACAGTCGGTCGCGCTCGTCGAGGTCAACGCTGCCGTCAACCGTATGGATCAGGTGACACAGCAGAATGCGGCGATGGTCGAGGAGACGAACGCCGCCTGCCAGGAGCTCGGCAACGAGGCGTCCCATCTCGGGCGCATGCTCTCCCGCTTCGCACTGGAGGAAAGGCGCCCGTCCCGCGCGGCAGCCTGATGCTGCCTGTCGTTCAGGCGGCCTTGGCGATCGCGTCGAAGGCGAGAAGCTTATCGAGAAGCCGCGGCATGTCCTTGAGATAGACCATGTTGGGCCCGTCGCAGGGCGCGTTATCCGGATCCTGATGGGTTTCGATAAAGACCCCGGCAACGCCGACGGCCACGGCAGCACGCGCCAGCGTCTCCACGAACTGCCGCTCTCCGCCGGAGGTTTCCCCCTGCCCGCCAGGCTGTTGGACTGAATGCGTGGCGTCGAAAATGACGGGTGCGCCCGTTGCTGCCATGATCGGCAGGGAACGCATGTCGGAGACCAGCGTATTGTAACCGAAGGAAGCACCGCGTTCGCACAGCAAGATGTTCGGATTGCCGCTCTGGTTCAGCTTGCCGAGCACGTTCTTCATATCCCAAGGCGCCAGGAACTGGCCCTTCTTGACGTTGATAACGCGGCCGGTCTTTGCCGCAGCCACCAGGAGATCCGTCTGACGAGACAGGAAGGCCGGTATCTGCAGGATGTCGACGACCTTGCCCACTTCGGCGCATTGTTCTTCAGTGTGGATGTCGGTCAGAACCGGAATGCCGAGTTCCTTCTTGAGATCGGCAAAAACCTCCAGGCCCTTTTCAAGGCCGACACCGCGTTTGCTCGACAAGGAAGAGCGGTTCGCCTTGTCGAAAGACGTCTTATAGACGAGCCCGATACCGAGCTTGGCGCACAGTTCCTTCAACGTGCCGGCAACCATGAACGCATGGTCGCGGCTTTCCATTTCGCAAGCGCCGGCAATCAGCGACAGGCGCCCGGCATTGGAGAAAGTGACCTTGCCGGCGCCTTCGCCGACCGTCACCACGGAGTTGGTAGTAGAGCTCATGATGTTTCCTCGAAAGCGAAGGGCACGCCCTGGCCGGGCGCGGGCTTCACCAGAATACGGTTGCCCTTGCGTGTGTAGGTCACCCCGTTAGCAGCCAAATGCGCTTCTGTCACGGCCAGATCGCCAACCGCAAAGAGGATTGCCCGGCCGCGCAGGCCTCGATCGATATCCGGCGTCGCCAGATCGAAATAGGCCTCCAGCCCCTGCGGGGTCATCAGGCTGATCTTTGCGTTTCCGGTAAGCACCTCCAGCCCGAAACTCGTATCGCCAGCAGAAGCGGCTTTTGCCGCCGAGCGAACGAAGTCGCCGAAGGCTGTCGGCTCGGGGGCTGCGAGCGCGATCTCGGCAATGCCTGTCACGCCATTGGCGTGGGTCTCCAGCACGTTGCGGTCGGCAGGAAGCGGGTTGATGCGCTCGACAGCGAAGAGAAAGAAATCCGGTGCCCGGAGGTCGGCAGCGAAGGCGAGCCGGAAGCCGGCAATGCTCTCCGTGCCATCCGGCATTTTCACAGGGCGTTCGAACTGCAGCACAGAACCGGCACTGATGCTGCCCTCCACGAATCGAGCATGTTCGTGCTTTGCATCCGCGGTGGCGAAGGCGATGGCGGACAGTCCCTCGCTGCCGCAGCGGAAGCGGAAAGCCTGATCGCGAGCCGTGAAGACATTGCCCTCACGTGCCGTCACCTCGCTCTCCTCGACCCTCGCGACACCGAGCGGCTCGATATAGGTTTTGTCGGCAAAGAAAACACAGGCATTCTCCGTGCCGAAGGGATGGCGGGCATCGGGCGCGACGGTAAAGCCCAGCTTGCCCAGCCTTTCGCGGGCAAGGTCGATATCGGTAACCGGCAAAACGAGATGATCGATCGGAAGCGTGTCTTGGCTCATCGGTTCTTCTCCCAGCAGTGACAAGGAGATGTGCTTCAGCAGGTCTCGTGAAACAAGGCCAGACAGGCCTAAGGGCGATAAAAATCAAATTCTCGACAGATTGAACAGAAGTTTTACGAAAATTTAGCTACTTGCGGAACACATATGGAACATATAGTGTCCGTTCTGGATTTGTTTCAAGACTGGGGAGACGCCATGCTCACGCGCAAACAACAGGAACTCCTTCTTTTCATTCATGAAAGGATGAAGGAGTCAGGCGTTCCACCGTCTTTCGACGAGATGAAGGACGCACTGGATCTGGCCTCGAAATCCGGTATTCACCGGCTGATCACGGCGCTCGAAGAACGCGGCTTCATTCGCCGG
This sequence comes from Hyphomicrobiales bacterium, assembly GCA_900470965.1. Taxonomy (GTDB): domain Bacteria; phylum Pseudomonadota; class Alphaproteobacteria; order Rhizobiales; family Rhizobiaceae; genus Rhizobium. The sequence continues at coordinate 40,101 of UCCS01000058.1, read as the reverse complement.
CTTCCGAACCGGGCGCGCGCGCTCGAAGTCATCAAACTGCCGGAAGCCTACAGCCCGAGCCTGCAGCCTCGGCGCGGCTTTTCACCGAGCGTCATCGAGGGCAGCCTCGGCAAGCCCCAGCCCGTGGCGCCTCCTGCCTCGGCGAAGCCAGCACCCGCTGCCGATAACGGCAATGCGGTCTCCGTTCCCGTCATGGGCCGCATCGCCGCCGGTGTTCCGATCTCGGCAATCCAGAACAATACGCATGACATCACCGTTCCCGCCGATATGCTTGGCTCCGGTGAACATTATGCGCTGGAAGTTCGCGGCGACTCGATGATCGAAGCCGGCATCTTCGATGGCGACACGGTCATCATCCGCAATGGCAGCACAGCCAATCCGGGTGATATCGTCGTCGCGCTCGTCGATGACGAGGAAGCAACGCTCAAGCGTTTCCGCCGCAAGGGCGCATCGATTGCGCTCGAGGCAGCAAACCCTGCTTACGAGACCCGCATCTTTCCGCCGGATCGCGTCAAGGTCCAGGGCAAGCTCGTCGGCCTCATTCGCCGCTATCACTGACCGGTGACAGATTGGCGTCTGCGAATGTGTTACTGCGCCAATCATAGGCGCGGTGGCGCATCCAGGGTCGCCCCAATGTGTCGAATGCGGTTGCGACCTCAATTCCCTTATCGGTGAATCGAAGTTCGACAGAACCTGTCTTGCGCAGCGTCTCGCCGGTAAAGAGCAGCGCGCCGGAACGACAGCGGTCGAAGCGCAATCGGACAGGGGTCACCACAATATCAGCCGTATCGCAGGCTGGTCCGAGATAGGCAGCATTGTCGATGACGGTCAGTTTCTTTCCATTGACGAGCAAAGTGGTGCACCAGGCGCCCTTCAGGCAGGAGAAGCGTGACGGCGGGCTAATGGCGACTGCCTGTCTCATTGCCTCTCTGGCTTCATTCTGTTGGTCGGGTGACAGTTGCAGTCTTTGACCATCAGGCGCAGTGGGCGCCTTGGCAGCTTGAAGCATAACTGGCTTCTGATGCTCTTCGACGGCAAGGGCCCTCTGCCATTGTTCGAAGATGAAGGCGGGCGGCTTTTCACGGTTCGAAGCCATCGCCTCTCCATCGACTATAGCGACCAGGCCGCCATCTTCGGAGATAGCGATATCGGGCATCGCCTCCGATGGAAGAAGGACAACAGCGAGCGTCGAGACCGCGACAATTGCCGTTCCCATGTGCCGCAGCCGGGTTCTGAGCAGGGTCAGCAGCAGAAATCCGAAAACGGCGGTCGGGAAATACCAGCCGGGCAAGCGGCCTACATCTATGTTGCCGCCCCACCTCGCTACTGCCTTTGCGATGGTGATCACCAGATCAAGCCCGAAGCCTGCCACCGGCCATAGCCAGCCGTCCAGACCAAACGGCATCAGCAGCATTGCCAGCATCCCGGCCGGCATGACGATGAAGGTGATGACCGGCATGGCCGCGAGATTTGCCGGCAGGCCATAGGCAGTCAGCCGGTGGAAATGCTCGATCGAAAACAGCGCCGTCGAGAAACCACCGATCAGCGACGTCAGGAAAACGCCACCGAAGAAGCCACCAACCATGAAGAAGGGCTTCATGATCGGCAGCTTGGCAAAGGCATTCTCCCGCATCGGCCGCCCCTTCCAGAGGTCGTAGCCGGCGACCAGTGCAAGCGTTGCGGCAAAGGACATCTGGAAACTCGGCCCCAGCACCTCCGATGGCGAGACCGCGAGGATCACGAGAGCGGATAGCGCCACGTTTCTGAGACTGATCGACGGCCGGTCGAAGAAGACCGCAACCAGCATAATCGCCATCATGATGAAGGCGCGTTCGGCGGAGACGGCAAAACCCGAGATCAGATAGTAGGCCGTCACCGCAGCGAGCGCACCGGCCGCCGCGATCTTCTTGGTTGGCCATGCCTGGGCAATGCCGGGAACAAGACTGAGAATGACGCGCAGGCCGACAAAGAAGATGCCGGCGGAGAGCGCCATGTTGAGGCCGGAGATCGCGATGATATGCGCAAGGCCGGACTGCCGCAGCGCCTCTGTCGTTTCATCCGAGATCGCCCGTCTCTCGTCCGTGACAAGGGAGGCGGCAAAAGCCCCGGTGTCGCCGGGTAGTGTGGAGCGAATCCGATCGCCGATGCCGCTTCTCAGGCGGTAGAGCGACTCCAGAATTGCCTCACCGACCGAGTTCGATCGCTCCGGCTGTTCCGCAACCCTCTTGGGTACTCCATAGAAGAAGCCGTTGGCACCGATGCCGTCAAAATAGGCGCTGAAGGCAAAATCATTGAGGTGGGGGAGCGCCGGTCCCGCCGGAGGCGTGAGACGTGCCCTGCCCTCGATGACGTCGCCGAGTTCGAACGGCTGGGTGGCTCCGCGGACCAGCACGGAGATGCGTTCGGGCGGACGCTTGATCTCAGGAGCATCCGTACCGGTGACGTCAAGAATATAACGCCAGCGCCCTTGGTCATCGCCTTCTCGGCGTTCGATCCGGCCGGTCACCGTTGTCGTTACGGCTGAATCGAGGATCAGGGTCTTTGCCCGCCATGTTTCGATCTGCGCGGAGAGCATTCCACCGGCAAAAAGAAGTAGAGCAAGCAGCGTCGCCTGCAGTTTCGTCCGGGCATAACCGCAGAGCGCAACGGCAATAAGGAGAACAAGCAGGAAGAGACCGAGCGACACGGCCGGAAAGTCCGAGGCCGCCAGAAACGAGGTCGCGGCACCTGCACCAAGGAAGACCGGAGAGAAGAGGATGAGGCGACCGTGGCCGGCCTCTTCGGTGGCCATACGCATCGACGACCCGACGTATCGTTTCGCAACAGTCACCAATCGCCATCGAAATGGGATCGCAACCTGGGTCCGAGCCGATTGCGTCACAATGGCGCGCGGGGCAATGCCAGCAAAATCCATCTTTTCATCAATGGATTGCTCTTGTCGTTCTCTTGTCTCTAACCCCGCCATAATCGCCTGGACCCGCCCCCGGATACCGGCAGAATGCAACCTGAAATCAAAACGAGCAAACAATAATCGATTGAAATAAGAGGAAAATTCGCGGGAGCAAAAAATCCAGTCAAATCATGGTGTTCTGATATGCATTTAGCTCATCGCTGCACTGCCTAAAAGATGATGCCGCGATGCACAAAATGGCATCACGGTAACTTGGCATTAGCTTCGCGATCATATAGCTATCGCTTAGGACGCTTAACCCTTATGGCGCTTTTGCGGCGCCACCGCCACCCCGGAGGATCAGCATGACGGATCAAAGCGCTACAATCAAAATCGGTGACAAATCAGTCGATCTCGCCGTGCGAAAAGGCACGGTTGGACCCGACGTCATCGACATCGGTGCCCTCTACAAGAACACGGCTTCCTTCACCTACGATCCCGGGTTTACGTCGACTGCATCCTGTGAATCGAAGATCACCTACATCGACGGCGACGAAGGCGTTCTGCTGCATCGCGGCTACCCGATCGAGCAGCTTGCCGAGCATGGCGACTTCCTGGAAGCCTGCTACCTGCTGCTCTACGGCGAATTGCCGACCGCCGCCCAGAAGAAGGACTTCGACTATCGTGTCACGCACCACACCATGGTGCATGAGCAGATGAGCCGCTTCTTCACCGGCTTCCGTCGCGACGCCCATCCGATGGCCGTCATGTGCGGCTGCGTCGGCGCGCTTTCGGCCTTCTATCACGACTCCACCGATATCACCGATCCGCACCAGCGCATGGTCGCCAGCCTGCGCATGATCGCCAAGATGCCGACGCTCGCAGCGATGGCCTATAAGTACCATATCGGCCAGCCCTTCGTTTACCCGAAGAATGATCTGGACTACGCCTCCAACTTCCTGCGCATGTGCTTTGCCGTTCCCTGCGAGGAATATGTCGTCAATCCGGTGCTCGCACGCGCCATGGACCGTATCTTCATCCTCCATGCCGATCACGAGCAGAATGCCTCGACCTCGACGGTCCGTCTCGCCGGCTCCTCGGGTGCGAACCCGTTCGCCTGCATCGCCGCCGGCATCGCCTGCCTCTGGGGGCCCGCTCACGGCGGCGCCAACGAAGCAGCCCTCAACATGCTGACGGAAATCGGCACTGTCGATCGCATTCCGGAATATATCGCCCGCGCCAAAGACAAGAACGATCCGTTCCGCCTGATGGGCTTTGGTCACCGCGTCTACAAGAACTACGATCCGCGCGCCAAGATCATGCAGAAGACCACGCATGAAGTTCTCGGCGAACTCGGCATCAAGGACGATCCGCTTCTCGAAGTCGCGATGGAGCTGGAGCGCATCGCTCTGACCGACTCATACTTCATAGAGAAGAAGCTCTACCCGAACATCGACTTCTACTCCGGCATCACGCTGAAGGCCCTGGGCTTCCCCACGACCATGTTCACCGTGCTCTTCGCTCTGGCTCGTACCGTCGGCTGGATCGCACAGTGGAACGAAATGATCGAGGATCCGGAACAGCGCATCGGCCGTCCGCGCCAGCTCTATATCGGCGAACCTAAGCGCGACTACGTACCGGTTTCCAAGCGCTGAGCGCTGACTTCGAAGCAAAAAGAAAACCCGGTCAGGAATGGCCGGGTTTTTTGTTGGTTAGAACATCGAGCAATATCTGTGCTGCATGCTCTCCAGGCGGCTTTTCTGTCTGCATGCGCTGCCAGATGAGTTCGTAGCCTTCCTTCATCGCCTTGAGCTGGTAGGTGTCGGCTGACAGCCTCTCCATCCAGCGCGCGAGGCTTGCGCCGCGAACGATATCGTTCAGATATTCCGGCACGACCGCGTAGTCGGCGATCAGATTGGGCAGTGCGCCGCTCCAAGTCTTGATGTCTGACGTCAGCATACGCATGATCCAGTCGACCTTGTAAGCGGAAACGACGGGTACATCAGCCAGCGCCAGTTCCAGGATCACCGTGCCGGACGCTGCCATGGCCGCATCGGCTTCGGCGAAGGCCTTCCATTTCGCTTTAGCACCCACAACGATTTCCGGCTTTATCTTCCATCCCGCCGTCATTTCGCGCACAAACGCTTCCTTGTGCGGCACAGTCGGCAGCATGAAGCGTATCGGTCCATTGCGGGCGACGAACTCATTGGCGGCGGCTTCGAAATAAGGCAGAAGCTTCTTGATCTCGGAGGAGCGCGAGCCGGGAAGAAGCAGGATCGCACCGTTGCCGGGCTGCCGGCCAGCGCGCAGGCGCCGGGTCTCCAGGAGCGCTGCGTCCGCAACCAGACGGTGACCCACATAGGTTGTCGCCGGCCCGTTGAGACGCTGCATCACCGCCGGCTCGAAAGGAAGTACGGCCAGCACATGGTCGACATAGGCGAGCATGCGCTGGGCGCGATATTCCTTCCAGGCCCAGACACTGGGACAGACATAGTTGACGACTGGGAGGTCCGGCAGCGCCTTGCGCACGCGCTTGGCGACGCGATGGGTGAAGTCCGGGCTGTCGATGATGAGCAGGATATCGGGTTTGGACGCGATGATCGCCGCTACCGTCTGCCGGATGAGAGACCAGAGCTTCGGCAGCTTCGCCAGCACCTGGGTAATGCCCATGATGGAAAGCTCGGAGAAATCGAAGAGCGATTTCAATCCCTGGCTCTGCAACCCCTCACCGCCGACGCCGACGAGTTCGATCGGCCCGGAATGGATCCTCTTTAGCGCGGCAATGAGATCGGCACCTAAGAGATCGCCGGAGACTTCGCCGGCTATGACGGCAATCTTCAGCGGTCTGTCGCTCATTGAAGCCCCCATCCCGGCAAGCCCTTGTCGATACCGCAGACAAAAAGACCGTTTTCGTCTGCCGCTTTAATGAGTGCGTCGCGATCAAGCACCAGCGCCCGGCCGGCTTCGACGGCCACTCCTGCAAGCCCAGCGGCTTTGGCGTTGAGCACGGTGGACACACCAATCGCCGGCAGGTCGGCGCGAATATCCTGCTGCGGCTTACTGAGCTTGACCAGCACACCGCGCCGGCGCGGCGATATGCGGCCTGCTGCTCTGAGGTTCGCCACGCGGTCAAGCATGCCGTCCGTGCCCTCAACGCCCTCAACAGCGACGACGCGCCCGCCGATCGAGACGGCGCCCTGCCCGATATCCAGACTGCCAAGCACATCCGCCGCCCTGCCTGCGCGCTCTATATCACGACGATCCTCTTCATTGGGCGACACAGCGCCCAGCGGACCTGCGGTTGCCAGCAGGTCCGGTGCAATCTCATGGGCGCCGACAACACGCAGACCTCGCCCTTCTATCAGCTTGATGACCATCTTCAGAACGGTATCGTCGCCCCCCGAAAGCAGCGTACGGATGGCTGCGGGCACCTTCGTCAGAATGCGTAGCGTCGGCCGTACCTCGCGCCATTCCGGCCGACGACGGACGCTGCCTGACATGACGACACGGCTCACTCCATACCGCTTGAAAAGCCGATCGAGCGAAGCGAAATCACCGATACCAATCGTGGCGTGGTCGAAACCGTCCCAACGACGGTCGCCCTCATCCTTCAGGATAACGATAACAGGATTTTCGCCGGCCGAACGTGCAGCTTCGGCAACATAAGACGGCAGAAGGCCGCCACCGGCAATGATCGCCAGCCGGCCTTCAGCGGTGTCGCCAGCGGAAGCCACAGATCAGCCCTTCTGTCCCCGGCTCGGCGAAGACAGCGCGCGATCGCTCTCGGCGGCGATGAAATCGAGGATCTCGATCACCTGCTCGCAATCGGCATATTCGTCGCGAATTTGGGCGGCATTCTCGCGGATCGAACCGGCACCCTCGAAGATCGACTTGTAGGCACGTCGAACGGTGTGAATGACAGCACGATCAACGCCGGCGCGCGTCATGCCGACGACGTTGAGACCGCTCAGAATGCCGGGATTGCCGTTCAGCATACCATAGGGAATCACATCGTAGCTGACGGCCGAGAGGCCGCCGACAAAGGCATATTTGCCGACCCGAGTGAACTGGTGCACTGCGGCGCCGCCGCTGATGATCGCGTGATCGCCAACGAAAACATGGCCAGCCAGCATGACATTGTTCGACATGATGACATGGTTGCCGACCCGGCAATCATGGGCGACATGCGAGTAGGCCAGGAAAAGGCTGTTGTCGCCAATTACCGTCGAACCGCCATGTTCGACGGTGCCGGTGTTCATCGTAACGCCCTCGCGAATAGTGCAGTTGCGGCCGATGATCAGCGACGTATCGACGGCGCTGTGACGTGCGCTTTGAGAGTCGCCACCGATGACTGCCGAAGGAAATATACGCGTACCGGCGCCGACGGTCGTCATGCCGAGAACAACCACATGGCTGATCAGTTCGACATTGTCGTGAAGCGTGACCTTGGGGCCAACATGGCAAAATGGGCCGACCACCACGCCTTCGCCGATCGTGGCGCCATCCTCGACCACGGCCATCGGATGGATTCTGGCGCTTTCGGCGATCATACTCATGCGTTGTCCTTACGTACGATCATCGCGCCGATATCGGCCTCGGCGACGAGTGCACCGTCGACCTTTGCGTCGCAATGGAATTTCCAGATATTGCCGCGCTGCTTGATTTTCTGCACGTGATATTCAACGCGGTCGCCCGGCACGACCGGCTTGCGGAAGCGGGCATTGTCGATCGTCATGAAATAGACGAGGTTGCCGGTCTGGCCTTCCTTCTTGGCGCAGATCGCGCCTGCCGTCTGCGCCATGCCTTCGACGAGCAATACGCCCGGCATGATCGGCGCCTCGGGGAAGTGGCCGGTAAAATGCGGCTCGTTGACCGTCACATTCTTGATGCCCACAGCGGCATTGTCGCCATCGATATTGACGATCTTGTCGACCATCAAGAACGGATAGCGGTGCGGCAGCAGCTTCATGATTTCCATGATGTCTGCCGAAGAAAGCGTGGCGGCTGTTGCTTCAGTCATTCTTGCCTCCCTTTTTTCCGCGCGCTCCCGATTTTGCCAAGAGCTGTGTAGCATATTTCAGGTAGTCATTTAGCGGACGTGCCGGTATTCCGCCATAGCGGCCGCCAGCAGCAAGATCGGTCATGACACCACTTTTTGCAGCGATCTGCGCGCCATCGCCAATGGTGATATGTCCCTTGAGGCCGACCTGTCCACCGATCTGCACACCATCGCCGATGATGGTGCTGCCGGCCATGCCGACCTGCGAAACGATGGCGCAATGGCGACCGATACGGACGTTGTGGCCGATCTGCACCTGATTGTCGATCTTGGTTCCTTCGCCGATGACGGTATCGTCCATGGCGCCGCGATCGATGGTCGTATTGGCGCCGATCTCAACATTGTCCTGGATGATGACGCGCCCGATCTGCACGATCTTGATCATGCCGCGCGGGCCTGGTGCATAACCGAATCCATCCTGGCCGATACGGACACCATTATGGATGATGACGCCGTTACCGATGAACGCACAGAGAATGCTCGCGCCCGTCGCGATCGAACCATTGCGGCCGATCTTGACGTTGGGACCGATGACCGAGTGAGCGCCGATACGCGTGCCCTCGCCGATCTCCGCGCCGGGGCCGATGATCGCCAGCGGCTCGACGATTACGCCCTTCTCAAGCCGCGCCGTCGGATCGATGACGGCGCTCGGCGCTATCTCGGTCTCGCCGGACGAAAACGTCACCGGCTTGAGAGCCGCGGGATAAAGATACCCGCCGGCCATCGCAAAGGCAGCATGCGGATTGGAGGAGATCACCACAGGGATATGCGGCGGCACCAACTCAGCCAGCGCCTTGTCGCAAATCACGGCCGAAGCCGCGCAGGTCAGAAACTCGTCCCGGTTACGGCGAGAGAGGATATAACAGATATCCCCTGCCTGCGCCCTAGCGATGGGAGAGACCGAGCGGATGATGACATCGCCATGAGCGGAATTGCCAAGTTCTGCCCCAAGAAATTGCGCTAACTCAGCAAGTCTCACGCCTTCATGGGGCAGAAAAAAAGTATTTTGCTCCATCGGCAAAACTCCAGAACGGAATTGAAATTTACAGTTCCGGACTGCCGATATCAGAATTGGTTGTTAATGCCAAACTTGAAGCGCTGAGTCTTGTCGAAGTCTTCCTTCACGACCGGGATCGCGTAGTCGACGCGAAGCGCGCCGAAGGGCGACTGCCAGATCAGGCCGAGACCGACAGAAGCACGCAGCTGAGCGTCCGTACCCTGCGCAGTATCCGAACCGAGAAGCTCGACATCGTTGCCAAACAGCGTGCCGGCGTCTGCGAAGACTGCGCCGCGCAGGTTGAAGTCACGCGGGAAGCCCGGCATCGGGAATGTCGCTTCGGCAGAGGCGGTGAAGTAAGTCGTACCGCCGAGCGGATCGTCCGGGTTGGTGATGCGCGGGCCGATACCCTTGTTTTCGAAGCCACGAATATCGGAATTGGTCAACGTGAACTGGTCGAAGACGTTCAGGTGATCGCCGAAGCCGACAACATAACCTGCCGAAGCCGAGAGCGAGCCAATGATGTCGGCATCGTCAGCGAGCAGATGGTAGTAACGGGCCTTACCGTAGATCTTGTAATACTGGGAGTCGCCGCCGAGGCCAGCGATTTCCTGCGTCGCAGTAGCGTAGATACCTTCACGCGGCAAGACGGTATCGTCGAGCGTATTGTAGGTCAGCGTCTGCGATATGGAGGACCGCGTCCACGGGCTCTCGTTGACCAGGTTTTGATAGGTAGCAGACAAATCGGCCAGACTGCTTCCGCTGGAATCGTACTTCATCTGCTTGTAATTATAGCGGAACGTCGTTGCCAGATCTTCAGTGATCGGCGCCGTTACGCGCAGAACACCGCTGGTTTCCTCGTAATCGTAGTTGTCGTTGCTCGACGTCTCGCTGTGATTGACGTCAAAACCGGCGGCAAGGCGATAGCCGAGGAAGTAGGGCTCGGTGAAGTTAAGACCGTAAGCGCGCGAGCCTTCCTGACCACCACCAGCCGAAATGCGGATATACTGGCCGCGGCCGAGGAAGTTCTTTTCTTCGATCGAAGCTTCGAGCAACAGGCCGTCACCGCCGGCCGCATAACCGGCACCGATACCGAACGAACCGGTCGACTGATCCTGCACATCGACAACGATGACGACGCGATCAGGCGAACTGCCCGGCTGGGTCGAAATGTTGACTGAGGAGAAGTAGCCGAGCGCCTCAAGACGGCGCTTCGCGCGGGTGATCATCTGTTGATTGAAGGCGTCGCCTTCGCTGAGATCGAACTCGCGGCGAATAACGTAATCGCGCGTGCGGCTGTTGCCGCGGATTTCGATACGCTCGACATAGGCGCGCTCGCCCTGGTCGACGAGGTATTCGACGCCGATCGTATTGTTGTTCAGGTCGCGGTTGCCGCGCGGCGTGACGCGCGCGAAGGGATAACCGGCCGAAGCAACCTGATCCGAAATCGCCTCGATGGACTTCTGGACTTCCTTGGCGTTGTAGACCTGGCCTTCGCGGGTCCTGACCAGCCCCTGTAGCTGCTGGGCATCAACACCTTCAACGGTCGACTGAACGCTGACCGCGCCGAAATCATAACGCGGGCCTTCTTCGATGTTGAAGGTCAGCGTGTACTTATTCGTCGCTTCGTCGAAAGCGGCATCGGAAGAAACGATGCGCATGTCGGCATAACCGCGATTGTAATAGAACTGGCGCAGCGCGTCTTCATCAGCGTGCAGCTTGTCTTCGTTGTAGACGTCCTTGCGGGTCAGGAACGAGAGAAAGTTCGAACGCTTGGTCTGGATGACTGCGGCGAGACGGCCGGCACTGTAGGCCTGGTTGCCAACGAAATTGATGGCGTCGATCTTGGTGCGGTCGCCTTCATTGATGACGAAAGCGAGGTTGACACGGCCTTCGCCGAGCGGAACAACCTGCGTGGTCACTTCGACTTCGCTGCGGCCGGTAGCGGCATAGGCTTCCTTGATCGCCGCGATATCGGACTGGATCTGCGCATCGCTATAAGGACCAGCGGCATGCGTCTTGACGACAGCTGCCAGCTTGTCGTCCTTGACCTTGCGGTTGCCGTTGAAGACGACCTGGTTGACGAGCTGCGCTTCCTGAACATTGACGACGAGGGTGCTGCCGGAAACCGAAATCTTGACGTCGGAGAAGTAACCGGTGCCGTAAAGCTGCTTTACGGAGTCGTCGATATCGGTGTTGGAGAAGCTCTTGCCGGGAGTAATGGTGATGTTCGACCGGACGGCCTCAGCACCGACGCGGCTTGCACCGTGTACATCGATCCGCTGAATGACGGCAGCTTCCGCAGCCGTAGCCGAAACGAAAGTCAAAGCACCTGCGCCAGAAGCAACAACACTAGCAGACAGCGCAATCGCCGATACTGCGTTCAAAAACCTTGAACCAGCCTTCATTTCACCCATTACCTTTTTTTCCCTCGTCTCCGGCCCCAGGGGAACCCCCGATTCCGGCCACGTGTGTCGTTTTACCCGCTTTTGACATACAAGCAAGGGAGCTCGTTAATTTCTGTTTACTTCATTTCGAAGCGTGACCCATTCGCCACTACAGCTTTGAAACATCGTAAATAAACAGTAATTTTCCCTATCTTTTTACGCGCTAGCCGATGAGCGCGCTAATGTCATTCCAGGTGGCAAAAACCATTAATGTAAGCACCATGGCCAGGCCAATGCGAAACGCAATTTCCTGAGCCGAAGAACCCAGCGGCCTTCCCCTAACCGCTTCCACCGCATAGAACATCAGGTGGCCGCCATCAAGTACCGGAACCGGCATCAAATTCAGCAATCCAATCGAAACTGACAAAACCGCAGCAAGCTGCAGCAACGCGCCTATTCCAAGCGTAGCCATCTGGCCCGAAGCTTGCGCCACGCGGATCGGCCCACCCAATTGGTCGGCTTTCATCGATCCATTGAGCAAATTGCCGATATATTTGAAGGTGCCGGTCACGATGTGCCACGTCTGCGTCACACCTTCATTCAGCGCCTGAAGCGGCGTATAGGTCTGCAGACGGAAGTGGCCAACCTCTTCGTTCGTGACGATCCCGATCAGGCCAACCTCGATCTTGTTGCCGAACTGGTCGGTGATATCGGTGCGCTGCGGCACCATCGGCAGGTCCATCTTCTCGCCGTTGCGCTCGATGGTCACGACGATGTTCTGGTTCGGACGGATGCTGACATAACGCCGCACGTCGTCGAAGGTCTGAACCTTGGTGCCATCGATTGAGACGAGCAGGTCGCCCGGCAGTACGCCGGCTGCCGCAGCAGCACTGTCCGGCTTCACTTCAGCGACTACGGGATCGGACACTGTACGGCCGTAGACCGCGAAAAGGACCGTGAAGATGGCAATAGCAAGGATGAAGTTGGCGATCGGGCCGGCTGCAACGGTTGCGGCGCGCTTCCAGAGCTTTGCACCGGCGAAGGAACGTTCGCGCTCCTCATCTGTCATCGCGGCGAGCCTGTCCGTATCCGGCTTGCTGGACGCATCCTCATCGCCGAAGAAGCGAACATAGCCGCCGAGCGGGATCGCCGATATCTTCCAGCGCGTTCCGTGGCGATCGGTGAAACCGACAATCTCCGGGCCAAAGCCGACGGAGAAGGCGAGGATACGGATACCGCTCCAGCGCCCGACCAGATAGTGGCCCATCTCATGCACGAAGACGAGCAGCGACAAGACGATGACGAAGGGGACGATATAGCCCGTCAAAAAACCGAATATGCCGGTCACCGCTTCCATGACTTCCTTCTTCTATCTGGCCGTAATGATCAAAGGCCGAACAACGCCGCACCGAGCGACGTCGTTCCGCCGCCCTTTATCAGCGAAAAAAGGCCAGCAAGCAAGAACGCTGAAAAACAGGCAAAAATCAGTCCATCGACACGATCCATGACGCCGCCATGCCCCGGAATGAGACGGCTGGAGTCCTTCACGCCGAATTTTCGCTTGATGAAGCTTTCGAAAAGATCGCCTGACTGGCTGAAGACGGACAGGACGAGCGCGATCACCGCGGCACGATCCAGGGCTTCCGGAATAAAAAAATGGACAATGACGGCTCCGGCGATGACGGCTGAAATGGCGCCACCGACTGCGCCCGACCAGGTCTTGCCGGGCGATATGCGCGGAGCAAGCTTTGGACCGCCAAGCGCGCGCCCAACGAAATAGGCGAGAATATCGGTCGCCCAGACCACGGCGAAGATGAAGAGCATCGCGTAGAGGCCAAGCGTTTCATCGCCGCGGATCGCCGCAAGCGCTAATCCGGTGCCGCCGGCATATAAAAGCCCAGGCGCGAACCAGCGGCTGGCACGATGCAGGAAGATCATGGCAATGCCGACCGCAGTCAGGGCAATCAGCATTCCGAACGCATATTCGAACGCACCCGCCAGAACGAGCAGGGCAACCAGCACCTCGCCCACCCAGCCGAGCACGTTGGTCACAGGGTCGCGCACGATCCCTGTGATCGTCGACCATTCGTAATAGATCAGAAGCGCGATCGCCGCCGCCACGGTGCGGAAGATAAAGCCGCCATACCAGGTGGCGGCAAGAACGATGATCGCGAGAATCAGGCCTGAAACGATGCGGAGCTTCAGTTCCTGCTTCATCAGGTGTTCACTGCAGCAGCCTGCGCGGAAAGACCGCCGAAGCGGCGATCGCGCGAGGCAAACTTCTCGAGTGCCGACAGAAAGAGCTCGCGGCTGAAATCCGGCCAGTATTCCGGCAGGAAGACAAATTCCGAATAGGCGGCCTGCCACAAGAGGAAATTGGACAGCCGCTCTTCGCCGCTGGTGCGGATGATGAGGTCAGGGTCGGGGATGCCGGCTGTATCGAGCCGGGCGTCGATCAGCGCAGGGGTGATATCCTGCGGTCTGAGGCGCCCCTCCTCCACATCCTTGGCGAGGCTCATCATCGCGCGGGCGATCTCGTCGCGAGAACCGTAGTTGAAGGCGATGACAAGTGTCAGCGCCGTATTGGCCCTGGTCGTCTCCTCGGCTTCCAGCAAAAGCTTGAGGATATCGCTGCGCAAGTTAACGCGGTCGCCGATAACCCTGATACGCACGTTCTGCCGGTGAAGCTCGGCGAGATCGCTACGGATAAAAGCCTTCAGCAGGCCGAGAAGATCAGTGACCTCAGCCTCTGGGCGGCGCCAGTTCTCCGAGGAGAAGGCAAAGAGCGTCAGGTATTTGATGCCAAGATCGCCGGCAGTGCGCACGGTCTGGCGAACGGTCTCAACCGCCCTGCGGTGTCCCATCGTCCGCGGCAGGCCGCGCTGCTTTGCCCAACGACCGTTGCCATCCATGATGATCGCGACGTGTTCTGGCGCAGTCAAAAATGAAGTTTCCGACATTTTCCGTCCGGTCTTTCTTGGCGAGGACGCAAGTATACTAGACCTGCATGATTTCCTTTTCTTTCTCACCAAGCAAGCGGTCGATTTCCAAAATCGTCTCGTCCGTCATTTTCTGAACGCGTTCCGACTGTGCCCGGCTTTCGTCCTGGCCGATTACGCCATCCTTTTCGGCTTTCTTAAGGCCGTCCATGCCGTCGCGGCGAACATGGCGAATCGCAACCTTGCTCTTTTCGGCATAGTCATGGGCGACCTTGACGAGAGACTTGCGGCGCTCTTCGTTGAGTTCCGGCAGCGGAATGCGAAGGTTCTGGCCGTCGACGATCGGGTTCAGGCCGAGATTCGATTCGCGAATCGAACGATCCACGGCGCCGACCATGCTCTTGTCCCAGACGGATACCGTCAACATGCGCGGCTCCGGGACAGTGATGTTGGCGACCTGGTTCAGCGGCATGCGCGAACCATAGGCTTCAACCGTCACGGGGTCGAGAATGTTGGCCGAAGCGCGGCCCGTACGCAGCGATGCAATGTCGCTCTTGAACGCGGAAATGGCACCATCCATGCGGCGCTTCAGTTCCTTGATATCGATACCTTCACTCATGTCTATGCTCCCGTATCAGAAGATTTGCGCCGGCAACCGCGCAGCTCCCTATCAGTTGTCGGATACGATGGTCTTGAGACCACCACCCGTCAAGATTTCAGCGAAACGTCCCTTCTCGTGGATCGAGAAAACAACGATCGGAATGGAATTCTCGCGTGCGAGCGCAACAGCGGCGACGTCCATAACGGCGAGGCCCCGGTCGAGAACCTCCTTGTGGGTCAGATGGTCGAAACGCGTCGCCTCCGGATCTTTCTTCGGATCGGCGGTATAGATGCCGTCTACCTGTGTACCCTTGAAGATCGCTTGGGCACCCATTTCGGCAGCGCGCAGCGCTGCAGCAGAATCGGTGGTGAAGAAGGGATTGCCGGTTCCGCCGGCAAAGATCACCACCCTGCCGAGCGACAGGTGATACAGCGTGGCGCGCTGAGAGAAACTTTCGCAGATTTCCGGCATGGAAATGGCCGACAAAACCACCGTGTCAATGTTGAGCTTGCGCAGCGAGGTCGCGAGCGCGAGCGCATTGATGACGGTGCCGAGCATGCCCATGTGGTCGCCGGTGACGCGGTCGCCGCCCTTGGACGCAACCGCCACGCCGCGGAAAATGTTACCGCCGCCAATGACGACGCCGACCTCGACGCCCATCTGCCGTGCATCGGCAATGTCGGACGCGATGCGGTCTGCCACCGCAACGTCGATCCCGAAGCCTTGGCTTCCCATCATGGCTTCCCCGGAAGCCTTGAGTAGAACACGTTTATAGATTGGTTCCGACGTCATGTTGGCTCCTCGTATATTGCCGCAATTGCCCGATACACGAAGGGCATCGCGTTGTCACGCGATGCCCTTCGGTTTTCCCAAATATGGCAGCAAGATCAGCCCTTGGCGACAGCGGCGACTTCGGCTGCAAAGTCAGTTTCTTCCTTCTCGACACCTTCGCCGAGGAGCAGACGAGCCATACCGACGACTTCGATCGGGGCGCCGGCTTCCTTTTCGGCTGCTTTGATCGCAGCGCCGACCGTCAGGTCCGGGTTGATAACGAAAGACTGCGAGAGAAGAGCCACTTCCTCGAAGAACTTGCGCATGCGGCCTTCGACCATCTTCTCGATGATGGCTTCCGGCTTGCCGGATTCGCGGGACTGCTCGATGAAGACGTTGCGTTCGCGCTCGGCGACTGCGGCATCGACTTCTTCGGCGCGGATCGCCAGCGGGTTGGTAGCAGCAATATGCATGGCAACCTGGCGGCCGATCGACGTGAGAACGGCCTTGTCGCCGACCGACTTCAGAGCAACGAGAACGCCGAGCTTGCCGATGCCGTCGCCGGCGGCGTTGTGGATGTAGGTCGCGACAACGCCGTGCTCGACTTCCAGCTTGGCCGCACGACGAAGCGTCATGTTCTCGCCGATGGTCGCGATTGCTTCCTTGACGGTGTCGGCGACCGGCTTGCCGGATGCCGGATAGGTCGCAGCCGAAATGGCTTCAACCGTACCGTCCGTGGACAGCGCAACTTCGGCGATGCCGCGTGCGAGATCCTGGAAGGCATCGTTACGGGCAACGAAGTCGGTTTCGGAATTGAGTTCGATGACAACGGCCTTGTGACCGGCGCCGGCGATGGCGACCAGACCTTCAGCAGCGGCGCGGCCCGACTTCTTGTCGGCCTTGGAGATGCCCTTGGCGCGCAGCCAGTCGATCGCGGCTTCGATGTCGCCGTTGGTCTCGGTCAGCGCCTTCTTGCAGTCCATCATGCCTGCGCCGGACTTTTCGCGCAGTTCCTTCACCAGTGCAGCCGTAATCTCGGTCATAAGTTTCCTCTTGTCGGTTCAAGCGGTGCCCGCAGTTTGCGGCGCGGCACCGGATTGAGGCACGAAATGTACCTGTATGTATGACAGCGTTATGAAGACGCGTCACAACAGAATTCATTGAGGCAAAAGCAGTCACAGCTTCCGCCTGAAAAGGGCAAGGCCGCCGAACTTCAAAGAGTCGCGAGCGGCCTTTCCCAATCTTTGCAAGCTTTGGCGGAGCTTTGCTCCGCCTGCTTTTATCAGGCTTCGGTCGCCTCATCGAGCGCCGGCTCGAACGGAGCTTCCGCAGAAGCGCCGAGGTCGCGGCCCGATCCGCTCTGCTGACGGGCAATACCGTCGATGGCAGCGCGGGCGATCAGGTCGCAGTAGAGAGCGATGGCGCGCGAAGCGTCGTCGTTGCCCGGGATCGGATAGTCGATCAGGTCTGGATCGCAGTTCGAGTCGATGATGGCGACGACCGGGATGCCGAGGCGCTTGGCTTCGTCGATCGCGATCTTTTCCTTGTTGGTGTCGATGATGAACATCAGGTCCGGCGTGCCGCCCATGTCCTTGATACCGCCAAGGGCCTTATCGAGCTTTTCGCGCTCGCGCTCGAGGGTCAGGCGCTCCTTCTTGGAGTAGCCAGACTGCTCGGACGACAGGATTTCGTCGAGCTTGCGCAGGCGCTGGATCGAGTTGGAGATCGTCTTCCAGTTCGTCATCATGCCGCCGAGCCAACGCGAGTTGACGTAGTACTGGGCAGAACGCTTGGCCGAGTCAGCGATCAGCTCGGAAGCCTGACGCTTGGTGCCGACGAAGAGAACGCGGCCGCCACGAGCAACGGTGTCGGACACGACCTGCAGGGCGCGCGACAGCATCGGAACGGTCTGGGCCAGGTCGATGATGTGGATGTTGTTACGATCGCCGAAAATGTACGGCTTCATCTTCGGGTTCCAGCGGTGAGTCTGGTGACCGAAGTGGACGCCGGCTTCCAGAAGCTGGCGCATAGAAAAATCAGGCAATGCCATGCCTTGTTACTCCTTTTCCGGTTGAACCTCCGCAAGGCGAACAGCATCCTCTTCGAAGATGCCACCGGGCGGAAAAGCCGGATTTCTCCCGGACGATCCCATGCCTTACGTGTGGAATGCGCGTGGCCTTACATTCGATTTCCTGCAAAAGCAAGGCTTGCGCCAAAAAATCTGACGAGAACGGACGAATGAGCCGCGCCTGCAACATATACGCGTTGCCGGCTCAGCTTGCCAGCATGTTCAGCAGCGACAGCATCACGCCGGCGTCCGGGATCGGCAGCACGGCATCGATCGCGGCCGGCAACTGGCCGGCAATCGGCCCTTTGGTATCACCGGTCGCCATGCCGAGCGGCCCGCGAAAGCCGTGTTTGGTCCAGGCGAGCTCCTGCAGGCGGGCGCTCGTCAGCGCCTCGATCAGGCGTTCGGCCGTTTCGTCGACGACGATCAGCGGATGGGCCGAATAGACCGTCGGGCGCGGATAGAGGACGACGGGCTTGGCGCCCGGCCCCGACTGGATGCGGCTCCATCGGTCGGCATCGGCGAGCGCCCATTCGACGAGTTGATTCTCATAACCGACAATCATCGGTTCGCCGCCGAGGCCGCCTGCCAGATACT
Organism: Hyphomicrobiales bacterium; assembly: GCA_900470965.1. Classification (GTDB taxonomy): domain Bacteria; phylum Pseudomonadota; class Alphaproteobacteria; order Rhizobiales; family Rhizobiaceae; genus Rhizobium. Next base: position 21,792 of record UCCS01000058.1, on the reverse strand, counting down.
GGTCAAACAGCTTGCCTGACGATGGCGACTTGAAACCCATATTGCGGAAGATCGACTGCACCTTGCCACCGTATTGGGCGAGATCGTCTGATGTCGCGACATTGCCGCTGAAGAGGCTGAGCGCGAGGCCCGAGAACATGAAGCCCGAATTCGACCGGTTCGGATCGGTGGAGACGATGCGCGCCCGGCCGTAGAGCGCATTGACGCGAAGTTTCGACCAATCCGTCCCGGCAAGGATGGCATCAAGCAGCGCCTTCAGGTCGAGCTGGTGATGGCCGTTGATTACCGTCACGAGGCCCGATTTGATCAGCCCGTCCACGACCGGCTGCCACGTGTAGACGACGACAGGCGTGTTCAGCATGACCCTGTCATCGCGGATCTTCACGCCGCTCTGACGGGCGATATCCACCATGATGGAGGAGGACGGCCAAAGAAATTGCGGGTTCTGCGAAAGCAAGGCCCGCTCGCGCACCATTTCAACCGAGCCGGCGACGCGACTGTCGATCGAAAGGCCGTAGCCCTTGATAGCGTCAACGACATCGGGATCGGCAAGGAAAGCCTCCTTTTCGCCGCCGATGAAGCCGAACAGCTTTGTGCGCGTACCCAGCAGGCCCTGCAGTTCTGGCCTGTCGCGGACGGCGAAATAGCCGCCCGTGCCGGCAATACCGGTGGCGAGCAGTCCAACTCCAAAGGCGCGGCGGGAAAGGGCCATCAGCGTCCGAGATCCTCTTTGAGCGATGCCTGGATGAGGCGCAGGTCGGTATCGAGCGTGCCAAGCTCAGCATCGACAAGGCTGTCGGCATAATGAACGAAGGCATCCTCGAGCTTCACCAGCACGGCGCGGACATCCTCCAACTGCTTGACGTCAGGCGCGCGTTTCGCCTCGATTACCGCAAAGCCCTCGGCAACTTCGGCCGCACGCGGCAGATAGTAGCTGAGGAAACGGCGTACGGAATTGGCACTTTCCGGCCTCGCCTCCACCTTGCGGAAGACATCGGCGGCGATTTCCGCCAGGTGGCGTACGCGCGCCGCCGTCTGCTTGTCGGTGATATCGTCCGCGGCCGTCTCCAGCCTTTGTGCGGCGGGCACAGCCCCTTCCAGCAATTCTCTCGCGAAGGCAACGCGACCGCGGCCGATCACCTTGATATCGAGACCTTCGAAAAGCCTGCGTGGCGCCAGCAGGAAAACGAGGCCGGCAAAAACTAGGAGGCCGATGACAGCGGCAATCCAGAACGGCATGCCGGCAGCAAAAGTCAGAATGGGGACGAGAATGGCCGTCACCACTCCCGCCACGATCCAGTTGCCATCATTGCCGAGCCAGTTACCCATGCTGGTCCTAGTTATAACCGCGTGCGGTGCGGAACGCTGCCGCAAGGTCCGAGCGTCCGTCGAAGACGCGTGCCGCCGTCGCTGCCGCCAGACTGTCCAGCTGGGTCTTGTCCGCATCGCCGAAGGTAATGCCGAAGATCGGCACGCGTGGTTCCATCGCGTTCCAATCGCTCATGAAGGCCGCACTCTGGTCATCGGATCTGCCGTCGGTCATGATGATGATCGCCGGCAGATAATTGGACAGGTCCGCGGTTTTCGCCATCTGCTGGAGCGCCCTTTCGGCGCAGGCATACATATTGGTGCCGCCGCCGGCATGCTGACCAGAAACTGCGTTGAGAAGCCCCTGCTGCTCCATCGTGTCACCCGAAGCCGAGAAGATATCGCGGACATTGGCATCGAAGGGAATGACGAAGATACGGTCGGCCGGCGACCACTGCACCAGCACCTTGCTGGCCTCCTCGGGCGTGAACAGGAAACGCATCGCCTGCTGCAGACTGTTCTCGCCGTCCCCCTGCATCGAGCCGGAGAAATCGAGGCAGAGCGCCGTCAGTGACGGTTTGCGCAGTGCCGCCTGATAGAGCGTAAGCGCCTGGCGGATCACTGTCGGTTCCGGCATACGGATCGCGGTCACCAGTTTGGCCGGATCGAAATTCCAGCTCGGCTGCGGCTCAGCGGCGACGCTGCCGAGCGGCAGGCGGCGACCGGTTTCGGCGATCTTCTTCTGAACATCGGGCGAGCGCAGATAGGCGAGCAGGTCCTTGAAGAAGGTCTGAACCTGGGGACCGCGGCCATGATCGACGAAACCGAGCGGCGAATCCGCCATCGCTACGCCATCGGCAGGATAGATGGCGTAAAGCGGCTCCTTGCCCATGCCCGTAAGCTTGTCGTTGGTTTCCTTGATGACCGCCTCATAATTCCACATGGCATCGTAGATCGTGCCCTTGCTGGCGGAATCCGTATAGAGGTCGGCGAGCCAGCCCGAAGAGCCGGAGGAGCGCGCAACACCGGCAAGCAGGCTTCGAACGGTGTCCTGAACCGTCTTGTCGTCGAGATCGCCGGGCTCGATCACCGGCTTGTTGCCGAGCGCACTGGAGAGCATGGCGAGATAGGCGCTGGCACCGGAATTCGATTGGGTAGCCGATGTCATCAGGAACTTCAGTGAGCCGCTGTTCACCGCTGCCAGGATATCCTTCATGAAGACATCCTTGCCGACCCAGCCGAGCTGCTCGGCCTTCGACTTGCGCACGCCGAGGATGACGGGCGTCTGCGCCACCGACGTCAGGTCCTTGACCCTGCGTTTGGTATCGAACATGTCGACCCAGACGCTGGAGGCCGGCCAGACGGCATCCTGCTCGACACCCTGACCGCTTTGCAGCGCAAGGCCGATATCGAGCGTGCCTTCATATTTGAAGGAGCAGGTCGCGTGCTTCTCCTTGCAGAACTCCTCGACGATCGGCTGCAGCACGGTGTTTTCCGAGCCGGAAACGATCGAGAAATTTGGCCCGGTGCTGAAAGCATCGCAGCCTGCCAACGCCGCGAGACCAGATAGCGCCAGTGCGCAGAGGAATGAGCGGATCATGGTTTTGCCGGTCACGCCTGGGTCATCGCCTTCTTGAGATCGATCGTCAGCTGTTCCATCTGCTGCTCGGCCTGGGCCCGCTTCTTGCGGCCCTCTTCCTGCACGCGCAGCACGCCGGTGACGGTGTCGATCAGATCCTGATTGGCCTTGGCAAGCGTCTCCATATCGACGATGCCGCGCTGCGACTGCTGCTCGATGGCGATCGCCTGATCCTTCATCATTTCCGAGGCCTGGCGGATCATGTCATTGGTGGCGTCGGTCACCGACTTCTGCAGGTCGAGGGCCGATTTCTGCTGTGTGAGCCCGAGGAGGATGACCATCTTCTGCTTCCAGGCAGGCACCGTCAGCGCCGAGGTTGCCTGCAGATTCTCGATCAATGTTTCGTCGCCGGCCTGGACGATGCGGATCTGCGGAAGCTGCTGGATGCCGAGCTGGCGGGCCTGCTGCAGATAGAAGATGCGCTTTTCCAGCCGGTCGAGCGCCTGGAGGCTGTCCTGATAGGTCTGCGCTTCCAGCATGCCGCCACCGGGGCCGGAGACTGCAGCGTCGGCTGCGCTCTTCAATTTCGGCAGCTCGACCGAGCGGAAATGCTCGGCGAAGTTCTTGCCTGCTTGCACATAGGCATCGAGCTTTACGATCGACTGTTTCGTCTCTTCATGCAGATCGTCGAGCAGGGCGATGTCGCGACGCAGCGTATCCTTGTGGCGGTCGAGCTCCAGGCCGATGCGGTCGATCTGGCCTGCAACATCCTCGAACTCCTCCTTGAAGCGCTCGAGGCGCGCCTTGGCGGAGAGGAACATACGGCTCAGGAAACCGTTGTCCTTGAGGGACGCGGGATCGAGGCTCTTGGATTTCAGGATGATGTCGGTCAAAAGCTTGCCGACATCGCCGAGATCCTTGTTGCGCACCTCGCGCAGGATCCTGTCGGCATAGTCACTGACGGCCTGCTGTGCGCGGTCGCCGTAAACGGATATTCCGGCGCGGTCTGTAATACTGATGGTGTCGGTAATGCGGGCGATTTCGGAGGGATCGGCGGCAACGGCCGGCAGGGCGATATTCTGAACAGTTGCGAGATCGGTGTCGGCCATTCGGGTCGTCTTTCTCGGCTTGTGGTGCAATTGGTCTTACGAATTGCAAACCCATTTTTGCGGCAAATGGGTCATCCACTTTCGAGGCTGGGAAACTCGGCATCCACGCAATACCCGCCCCGCACGACTCATTTGCGAGGTCGCAGTTTAGCGGCACTAGAAATAAGCTTTTATGACAGCCGCTTAAGCTTGCGGCGAATGCCGCCTTACTGGCAGACCGGCGCGGCCTTCTTGTCGAGAAGCTCGAGCTTGGCAAGCTTGCCGGTCAGGACGAAATCGCCGTAATCCATCGTCAGATCCCGCGTAATGCCGTTCTCATAGAGCTTGAACGACATGCGGTAGACCGGCAGGGTGTCGGATTTGGCATTCTCGTTGAAATAGGAGATCGTCACCGGCCAGAAAGCGGCCTTGGCGAACTGACCGGCATTGCCGGCATCAGCTTCGTCCGCGACCGGAGTCTCCTGCTTGCCCACGATCGTCGTTGTCACCAGAGATTTGTCGCCATCGTCGGAGCCGTCGAAGACGCGGGCCTCGAAGAAGCGCTTGCCATCCTTGGCGTTCTGAATGACGTCGAGCATGTGCTCGGTCGGAAAGCGGCTTTCCGCGAGTTGCAGCTCACGGCTTGCCGGCTGCGTGAGGTCGACCTTCACGCCTTCCGGCTTATCCTGAGCCGCGCCGTTGACTTCCTTGTCGAGCTGATCGTCGGTGAAAGACTTGGTATCGAAGGTGAACTTGCCATCCTTCAGGCTCTCGAAGGTCTTGGTCTGCTGGTCGCTGACGCGCACGTTGTCGCCGGTGTCGATCTGGGTGACGAAGCGGAAATTCGTGGTGAAGCCTTCGCAGTAATTGCCGTCGAACTCATAGACCATGCGGCCATACATGGAGGAGATGCCGGAGCGTTCCGAAGCGTCCTTCAGTTCCAGGTCGTAGATGGCGCGGTGAGCGACGAGCCCGGTTGCGATCGCAGCGCTCGTCGCCGGCGCGGCCGCCCAGGCATTGGCGGAAACGCTTGCGAGAAGAAGAGCGGCAAGTGACGATCGGAACATTCATTAACTCCTGTTGGACTCGTCCGCGATGTTATAAGAACGCTTTCGGCCAAATCGAGGCTCGAAACTGTCACATTAAAGATTCTAGTCTTGATGCATTCTTTTTGAAGAATTGACAACAAAAGCGGAGACGAAAATGTCCGATGTAATCGCAACGCGCCTGTCGGAAATGGGGATAACCCTGCCCGAGGCAGCAGCACCCGCCGCCAATTATGTCCCCTATGTCATCAGCGGCAACCTTCTCTATATTTCCGGCCAGCTGCCGCTCGAAGGCGGTAAGGTTGCCGTCTCCGGCCACCTCGGCAAGACTGTCGATGTTGCCACTGGCCAGCGTGCCGCAGAGCTTTGCGCCATCAACATTCTTGCTCAGGCAAAGGCAGCGCTCGGCGGCAATCTCGGCCGCATCCGCCGCGTCATCAAGCTCAACGGCTTCGTCGCGTCGGCGCCTGATTTTGTCGAGCAGCACCTCGTTATCAACGGCGCCTCGAACCTGATCGCCGGCGTGCTCGGCGAAGCTGGCAAACATGCCCGCGCTGCCGTCGGCATGGCAGCCTTGCCGCTCAGTGCAGCAGTCGAAATAGATGCTATCATGGAAATCGCATAATGACGAATGCCGCCTGGATCAAAGAGCTGCCGGTTGCGCACCGCGGCTACCACGACCTCAACAATGTCCTCTGGGAAAACACGCTCTCGGCTTTTTCACGGGCCGTCGAAGCGGGCTTCGCCATCGAATGCGACCTGCATTACGCCTCGGATGCCGTGCCGGTCATCTTCCATGATGAAGATCTGGAACGCCTCTGCAACCTCAAGGGCGATGTGCGGGAACGGACCTCCCAGGAACTCGGGCTGATCGCCGTCGGCGGCACGAAGGACAAGGTGCCGACGCTGAAGCAGCTTCTCGCGCTCGTGCAGGGCAAGGTGCCGCTTGTGCTGGAACTCAAGGGCCGCGAAGCCGACGACGAGGGCTTTGCCGAATCCGTTCTCGACGTACTCGAGGGCTATGAGGGCAAGGTTGCGCTGATGAGCTTCGACCATTGGCTGCTGAAGGATCTCAAGGAGCTCAACGCGCCCTACCCGATCGGGCTGACGGCCAACGGCAATACGCCGGAGGAATATGCAGAGCATGAGAAGGCGATGGAGATCGGCCTCGATTTCATTTCCTACTATTATGCCGACCTGCCGAACCCGTTCATCACCGACCAGCGCGACAAGGGCGTTCCGGTCATCACCTGGACGGTGCGTGATGAACAGGCTCGCAAGCAGACTTTCGAGAATGCCGATCAAATGACTTTCGAAGGCTTCGATCCGCGCGCGGCAGTTTGACGCTCGCTTTTTCGACAAGATCGTGCGCAGACTGGGAGGGAGCCAACTCCCTCCCCCAACGGCTTCGCATTTGCTTCATGACAGACGAATCGTCAGACGAACTTTCCATCCGCATCGAGCGATCATTCACCGCAATTTCCCCCGACCGCTGGTCCAGGCTTTCGGGAGCATCGAAGACGTGCGACAGCGTCGCCTATAATCCCTTCGTCTCGCATGCCTTTCTCTCGTCGCTGGAAGAATCCGGCTCTGCCACTGCGCAGACCGGCTGGCTTGGCCATCACATGCTTCTGGAGACGGACAAGGGTGAACTGGTCGGCGCCTTGCCTGGCTATCTCAAGAACCACAGTCAGGGCGAATATGTCTTCGATCATGGCTGGGCCGACGCTTTTGAACGGGCCGGCGGCAGCTATTATCCGAAGCTGCAGTGCTCTATCCCCTTCACGCCCGCCACCGGCCCGCGCCTGCTTGTGACCGAAGGCCTTGCCCGCCTGCCAATTCAGAATGCCATGGCGGAAAGCCTCAAGGAGGTCGTCCGCCGCCTCGATATTTCCTCGGCCCATATCACTTTTGTGCCCGAGGACGAGATGCCTGTCTTCGAGACCGACGGCTATTTGCATCGCACGGACAAACAGTTCCACTTCATCAATGAAGGCTATGCCAATCACGACGCGTTCCTGGAAACGCTTGCCTCCCGCAAGCGCAAGGCACTGCGCAAGGAGCGTCGAACGGCGGTTGAGAACGGCATCACCATCGACTGGCTGACCGGCAAGGACCTGACCGAAAAAATCTGGGACCAGTTCTTCGCCTTCTACATGGATACCGGCGGCCGCAAATGGGGCCGGCCTTATTTGACGCGCAAATTCTATTCGCTGATCGGCGAGCGCATGGCCGACGACATCCTGCTCGTCATGGCCAAACGCGACGGCCGCTATGTGGCAGGCGCCATCAATTTTATCGGCGGTGATACGCTCTACGGGCGGCACTGGGGTTGCATCGAAGAACACCCCTTCCTGCATTTCGAGGTCTGCTACCATCAGGCCATCGATTTTGCGCTGGAAAAGGGCCTCAAGAAGGTGGAGGCCGGTGCCCAGGGCGAACATAAGCTTGCCCGCGGCTACCTGCCGGTGACAACGCATTCCGCCCACTATATCGCCCATGCGGGATTGCGGCGCGCCGTTGCCGACTATCTCGAGCGCGAGCGGGAGGATGTCGAATATATGAATGAGATGCTTGCCGAACACACTCCCTTCCGCAAAGGTGAAAGGCTGCAGGAGGATTGACGCGCTTGGTTCCGCCGCGCTACGCGATCAAGGGAAACACGAGGAGATTTCGCCATGACCAGCGCTGCCTATGACGACAACAACATCTTCGCCAAGATCCTGCGCGGCGAGATCCCGTCGCATCGCGTCTACGAGGACGACAAGACCGTTGTCTTCATGGATGTGATGCCGCAAGCGCCGGGCCATGTTCTGGTCCTGCCGAAGGCACCTTCCCGCAATATCTTCGATGCTGATCCGGCTTCCCTTTCCCATACGATCACCGTCGTCCAGAAGGTCGCCAATGCGGTCAAGGAAGCCTTCGACGCAGATGGTGTGTTCATCGCCCAGTTCAACGAGCCGGCAGCAGGTCAGACCGTTTTCCACCTGCATTTCCATGTTATCCCGCGGCATGAGGGCGTGGCACTCAAGCCGCATTCCGGCAAGATGGAGGACGGCGCGGTGCTCGCCGCAAACGCGGAGAAAATCAAGGCGGAACTCGCGTAACGGAAGCGCCGCCTTATTTTTCGGAATACTAAATTACTTCATCGATTTAGGAGGAAATCATGATCCGCCACACCGTCGCATTCCGCCTGAAGCACGCTGCAGGCTCTGCCGAAGAAAAGGCTTTTCTCGATGGGGCGCTGACGCTCAAGCAGATCCCGAGCGTCAGAAATTTCGAGCAACTTCGCCAAACGAGCCCAAAGAACGATTTCACCTTCGGCTTCTCGATGGAGTTCGACGACCAGGCCGGTTACGACGCCTATAATGTCCACCCGCTGCATGTCGCCTTCGTGCGCGACCGTTGGATACCCGAGGTCGCAGACTTCCTCGAGATCGACTACGCGAAGCTCTGACATCCTGAAGCGTGTCGCTGCCACGCTTTAGGTCTTTTCTTGCCCATATCGTTATCGCAAACCACTACACGCTTTCGCGCGACATGCTTTGGAGCAAACAAAAAGGCCGCTTCGCAGCGGCCTTTTTCATTGTCTGTTGCAAAACTTACTTCTTGCGCGGAACCTTCGGAACCGTCGAGCCCTTCTTGGGAGCATCGCGGACTTCCGGTTCAGGCTGCGGCACGGTCTTGGCCTTCGTCTTCTTGACCGGCTTGGTCTTTAGCTCGCCATCATCCTCATTGACCGCTCCCGGATGAACCAGTTCGGCTTCCGGCTTCGGCTTGATAGGTGCTGTTTCCGGAATGGCTTCCAGAATGAGGCCCGGCTTGCCATCTTCCTTCGGGCCGACGGTGACGTTGACGACGCCGCCCTTCTTCAGCTTGCCGAAGAGGATTTCGTTCGCCAGCGGCTTCTTGATGTTTTCCTGGATCACGCGGGACAGCGGGCGGGCACCCATCTTCTCGTCGTAACCCTTTTCGGACAGCCAGGCGATCGCATCCTCGTGCAGGTCGAAGGTGACGTTGCGTTCGGAGAGCTGAGCTTCCAGCTGCATGATGAACTTCTGCACGACCTTGTGGATGACGGCCGTCGGCAGCGCCGCGAACGGGATGATCGCGTCGAGACGGTTGCGGAACTCCGGCGTGAACAGGCGGGTCAGAGCCTCTTCGTCTTCGCCGGTGCGCTTGGACGAACCGAAGCCGATGGCGGCCTTGGCCATTTCCGAAGCGCCCGCATTGGTCGTCATGATCAAGATGACGTTGCGGAAGTCGATCTTCTTGCCGTTATGGTCAGTCAGCGTACCGTGGTCCATGACCTGCAGCAGGATATTGTAGATATCCGGATGCGCTTTTTCGATTTCGTCGAGCAGGACCACGCAATGCGGATGCTGGTCGACGCCATCGGTCAAGAGGCCGCCCTGGTCGAAGCCGACATAGCCGGGAGGTGCACCGAGCAGACGGGAAACCGTATGCCGCTCCATGTATTCCGACATATCGAAGCGCAGAATCTCGACGCCCAGCGAGGCGGCAAGCTGCTTGGCGACTTCCGTCTTGCCGACGCCGGTGGGACCGGAGAAGACATAGGCACCGATCGGCTTGTTCGGCTCGCGCAAGCCGGCACGGGCCAGCTTGATCGAGGTGGACAGGGCTTCGATCGCCACATCCTGACCATAGACGACCGAGCGCAGTTCCTGCTCAAGATTGGCAAGAACGGCTTCGTCGTCCTTCGAGACGGTTTTTGCCGGGATGCGGGCCATCGTCGCAATCGTCGCTTCGATCTCCTTTTCGGTGATCAGCTTGCGGCGCTTGGACGGCGGCAAGAGCATCTGGGCGGCACCGGTCTCGTCGATGACGTCGATCGCCTTATCGGGCAGCTTGCGGTCCGAAATGTAACGGGCCGACAGCTCGACGGCCTGCTTGATCGCCTCGTTCGAGTAGCGCAGATGGTGGTACTCTTCGAAATAGGGCTTCAGACCCTTCATGATCTCGATCGCATCATCGATCGACGGCTCATTGACGTCGATCTTCTGGAAGCGGCGGACCAGAGCTCGGTCCTTCTCGAAGAATTGGCGGTATTCCTTGTAGGTGGTCGAACCGATGCAGCGGATCGCGCCCGAAGACAGAGCCGGCTTCAGGAGGTTCGATGCATCCATGGCTCCGCCCGACGTTGCACCAGCACCGATGACGGTGTGGATTTCGTCGATGAAGAGCACGGCGCCCGGATATTCTTCCAGTTCCTTGACGACCTGCTTCAGGCGCTCTTCGAAGTCACCGCGATAGCGGGTGCCGGCAAGCAGCGTGCCCATATCGAGCGAGAAGATCGTGGCATCGGCCAGAGCTTCCGGAACCTTGCCTTCGACGATGCGCTTGGCAAGGCCTTCAGCGATAGCGGTCTTGCCGACGCCGGGATCACCGACGTAGAGCGGGTTGTTCTTGGAGCGGCGGCACAGGATCTGGATGGTCCGGTTCACCTCGGCGTGACGGCCGATCAGCGGGTCGATCTTGCCGCCCTTGGCCTTCTCGTTGAGGTTTACGCAGTAGGCCTTCAGCGCATCCTGCTGCTTCTTCGGCCCGCTTTCTTCCTCGTTGCCGCCGCGTGCGGTCGGCTTGGATTCGGACTCGTCCTCAGCGCCGCGCGGCGGCCGGCTTTCGGAAACGCCGGGGCGCTTGCCGATGCCGTGGGAGATATAGTTGACGGCGTCGTAGCGGGTCATTTCCTGCTCCTGCAGGAAATAGGCAGCATGGCTTTCGCGCTCGGCGAAGATCGCGACGAGCACGTTGGCGCCGGTCACTTCCTCGCGGCCGGAAGACTGGACATGGATCACCGCGCGCTGAATGACGCGCTGGAAGCCGGATGTCGGCTTGGAGTCCTCGTCATAACCAGTGACCAGGTTGGAGAGTTCGTTATCGACATATTCCAGGAGCGTTTTACGAAGCGCGTCGAGGTCGACATTGCAGGCACCCATGACCGCGGCCGCATCGGCATCGTCGATCAGGGCGAGCAGCAGATGCTCGAGCGTCGCATATTCATGGTGCCGCTCGTTGGCAAAGGTCAGTGCCTGATGGAGCGCCTTCTCAAGACTAGGCGAAAATGTTGGCACGTTCAGTTCCTCACTTCTTTTCCATGACGCATTGCAGCGGATGCTGGTGCTGCCGGGCAAAGTCCATCACCTGGCTCACCTTGGTTTCCGCTACCTCGTATGTGAATATTCCGCATTCGCCGACGCCGTGGTTATGGACATGCAGCATGATGCGGGTGGCACTTTCCCGATCCTTCTGAAAAAAACGCTCCAGGATATGGATGACGAATTCCATTGGGGTGTAGTCGTCATTCAAAAGCAGTACGCGATAGAGATTAGGCTTCTTGGTCTTCGGCTTGGTGCGCGTGATGACCGAGGTTCGATTTCCGTTATCCCCGTTCCTTTCGCTGTCGTTTTGCATCCGGATCGGTCTGGCGATCATTGTCATTCATTCCTCAATCAATCCGGCAGGCAGCATGGGAGGGGTGCTTTCCCGACGAATATCTGAAACCCTAAGGTAGTTCATAATAGAGCGATTTTAAGCCCCTTGTTTCCGACTGCAATCACAATTCCGCAGGACTTGACGCAAAGGCCAAAAAAGTCTGCGTAAAAACCAGGGCGCGCTTCGGGAAACAAAAAAGACCGGCCGCAAATGCGGTGCCGGTCTTTGATTTTCAATAGGCAGCGCGCAACGCGCCACAAGATTTATGCGGCGGCGGGGGCTACCGGAGTGGCTTTCGAGACCTTGGCGGCAGCGGCGGCCATCGGTGCTTCGTAGGGCTTATAAGCATTTTTGGCGAGGTCGGCATACATTTCGCCGAGCTTGGTCGCTTCGGAAACGAAAGCCTCATAGGAAGACTTCGCATAATTGGTCTGCAATTCGAAGGCCGCCTCGAAGCTCTTTAGGCCTGACAGCGTCTCGAAATGGGTGACGGCATCCTGGAAGGACTTCTTGGAATATTCGGCCGCCTCGGAGGCAATCGCCTGGAAACCCTTGGCAGTATCGGAATAGCTCTTGAGCATCGAATCTACGGCTTCCTTGCTCTTCCGGTTTGTATCGTCGAAATTGAACATGACCATCCTCCAATTGGCAGTTGCAAGCAGAGGGTAGCTGCAACGCACAAAGAGTCAAGTAGTCTTGTGCATCGCAAAACACCCAATGGTTGCACCCGCTGTCAGCGCTAAAGACCGGATTTTGGGGCACGTTCGTCTTTTATTGATTTTGCTAAAATATATCAGGCGACTGCAACCGCAGGGTTAGCAGAAATTTTAGTGAACCAGCGTATTTGGCGATCGGCGCAAACAAAAAAAGCCATGCATCGGCTGGCGATGCATGGCTTTCAATCGATGTGACGGCGATCAGAGATCGACGTCGAGAATTGCCATCGAGAAATTGTAGGAACGGTCGCCGTCCTCGTCATCAATGTAGATGACACCCAGAAATTCTTCGCCAATGTAGACTTCCGCGGAGTCGTTCTTGCGCGGACGCGCCTTCACCACGATCTGCGGGTTCAGCGTGCGTTTGAAATAGGCGTCGAGCTTCTTGATTTCTTCAGGCTTCACTCTTTTGATCTCCGTAAGCGATCTCGGTTGGCCGCTTCTTGCACAGGTAAAGCTGCGCTGTAAAGGTCGCGAGCTCGAGTTAGCAGTGACTGTCTTCACCGGGATCTAGGCGTTTTTCCGCATTTTTCAAATGAAGGCTCAGATATCGGCGCCGATAACCTGATCCATCACGCGGGCAGGCTCGGAACAGCCCGCTTCACCGACGACCTTGGCGGGCACGCCCGCCACCGTGGTCTTTGGCGGTACCGCTTTCAGGACGACGGAGCCGGCAGCGACGCGCGAGCAGAAGCCGATCTCGATATTGCCGAGGATCTTGGCGCCTGCGCCGATCATTACGCCCGTGCCGATCTTCGGGTGACGATCGGCCCCTTCCTTGCCGGTGCCGCCGAGCGTCACACCATGCAGGATGGAGACGTTGTCGCCGATGACAGCCGTTTCGCCGACGACGAGGCCGGTCGCGTGGTCGAGGAAGATGCCCTTGCCGATGCGAGCTGCCGGATTGATGTCCGTCTGAAAGACGCTGGAGGAGCGGCTCTGCAAGTAAAGCGCGAAGTCGCGCCGGCCGCGGTTCAGCAGCCAATGCGCCAGCCGGTGAGTCTGCAGCGCGTGGAAGCCCTTGAAGTACAGAACGGCTTCCATGAAGCGCAGGCAAGCGGGGTCACGATCATAGACTGCCTGGATATCCACGCGCAGGATCGAGCTCCATTCCGGCCAGTCCTCGAGCATTTCCTCAAAGGTCTGGCGCAGCAGGTTTGCCTGCATGTCGGGATGGTCGAGGCGCTCGCAGATGCGGTGAATGACGCATTCTTCGAGCGAGCGATGGTTGATGACCGTCGAATAAAGGAAGGCCGCCAGCACCGGATCGCTTTCCGCAGCGAGGCGCGCTTCTTCTCGCAGGCTGTCCCAGATAGGGTCCATCACCTTCAGCGGATGGGCTCCCTCCAGCGTGCGGATATCCGTCTTAGCGACCATTTCCGGCCTCCTCATTTCCCGTTGGAATGCGATTATATAGAGGAAAACGCCGATAACATAAATGGGTGCCCGCGGCACACCGGTTCAGCATGTTTTCCTTTGAAATCACGTTTATGTCACCTGCCGGGGACGTCAGCCGGCAGCGACCTTTGCGTAGAATTCCAGGACGGCCTTCTTGAACACCCGATCACCCACGGCGAGCATGTGGTCGCGGCCGGGAATATCGAGTGCTTCGGCGTGAGGCATCAGCGCTGCAAGCCCCTGGGGAGAACCGGCAATATCGTCTTTCGTTCCAACCCCGATCAGGGTGGGCGCATCGATCTTGCGCATGTCAGCGCGGGCAACCAGATCGCGCGAACCCTTGATACAGGCGGCAAGGGCTTCGCGGTCACTCTTCGTCTGCTCGGCAAAGGCGCGGAACATCTGGCCGCGCTGATGGGTGACGTCGGCAAGCGACGGTGCAAGCAGCGCATCGGCGATCGGGTCCCAATCGCCCACCCCATCCGTCATGCCGATACCGAGGCCGCCGAGCACCAGCGAGCGGACGCGGTGTGGATGGGCAAGCGCCGCAAAGACGGAGATGCGGGCGCCCATGGAGTAGCCCATCAGATTGGCCTCGGAAATACCGAGATGATCAAGCAGCGCGATCGCGTCACCAGCCATGAACCATGGCCTGTAAGCTTCGGCATCGCGCGGCTTGTCGCTGGCGCCATGCCCTCTGTTGTCGATGGCAATGACACGGTAACCGGCATCCCCTAGGGTCTTCAGCCAGCCCGGATGAACCCAGTTGACGCTCGCCGACGAAGCAAAGCCATGGATCAGCAGCACCGGCGGGCCGGAGGGTTCACCCTCATCGAAGAAAGCGAGTTTCAGTCCATCATGGGTGAAGCTTGAAAATGCAGGCGTATTCAGGTTCATCGGGCCGTCCTTATTTGGCGAGACCATAGTCGAGCGGCCTTTCAGCGTGAAGCCAAAAACTCGCAATGGAGCCATGCTTTGGCACTACACTTTTGCTTCGAAGGCCTATAAAGTCCGCGCAGAATTTCAAAGCATTCGGAGACAGACATGGCCGGCCACAGCATTCCCCACTTCCAGAACGACGGCGGTCACCGCGTTATCGAAGTGGGCGTCAAGGAATTCATGTGCACCGGCGCATCCGCTCCCTTCGATCATCCGCATATCTTCATCGATATGGGCGAAGACAATGAGAAGGTCTGCTCCTACTGCTCGACCCTCTATCGCTACAATGCTTCGCTGAAGTCCAACCAGACAAACCCGCCCGGCTGCGTCTTCCTCGTCAAGGCGGCGTAATTTCCCCCTTCCTTAGATCGGATATCCCATGCCGGTCGAACATGCCGCCATTATCGGTGCCGGAATTGCCGGCCTGACGGCTGCTCTGGCACTCTCAAGACGTGGCATCAGTTCGGATATTTTCGAACAGGCGCCCGAGCTTGCCGAGGTGGGTGCCGGCCTGCAGATCTCTCCCAATGCATCGCGCGTGCTTGCCGAACTCGGTGTGCTCGATCGGCTGACCAGCCTCTGGCTCGAGCCGCAATCTATCCGGCTGATCTCGGGCAGTTCGCTGCGCGAACTTGCAGCTGTCCCGGCCGGAAGTTTTGCCAGGAACCGCTGGGGAGCGCCCTACGGCGTCCTGCATCGCAAGACGCTTCAGAAGGCCCTGCTGGATGCCGTCAGCGCCAATCCGCTCTGCGCGCTCCATCTCGGAACACGTTTCGAATCAGACTTGCCACAGGGCCGACGCCCGGCCGATGTCATCATCGGCGCCGATGGCGTCTGGTCCAGGCTGAGGCAGACAATACCGGGCGCCCCTGCCCCACAATTCTCCGGAAATGTCGCCTTCCGTTTTACCATCGCAGAAGCAGAGGCGCCGGGCTTTCTGGACCGCACCAGCGTCTCGGCCCTGCTCGGCTCCTCGGCGCATATGGTCTGCTATCCGCTGAAGGAAACTGGCGGCTTCAACATGGTGGCGATTACCGCCGGCAATATCGCGCCGCAGGCCTGGCAAGGCGAGCCGACACAGGCTCAGCAGGAGCTTTTGCAGTCACGCTTCCGCCGCTGGCATCCTGTTATTGGCGGTTTGCTCGGGCGGCGCAGCGACATCACCTTCTGGCCACTTTTCCAGGCAACGCCGGGCAAATGGCAGGACGGTGACAAGACCTTGCTGATCGGCGATGCGGCACATGCCATGATGCCCTTTGCGGCACAGGGGGCCGCGATGGCGATCGAGGATGCATTCGAGCTTGCAGCCTTCCTCGCCACTCGCCCGGTTTCCGAAGCCATCTCGCTCTTTGAACGGCATCGCATGCCGCGCATCGCCAAGCTCCGCCAGCGCGGCGCTTTTAACCGTTTTGCCTATCACGCAAGCGGACCGGTCCGTCTCGGCCGGGATATCGTGCTGTCGCTGAAATCGCCACAAAGCCTCGCGGCGGATCTCGACTGGATTTACGGCTACCGCCCAGTCGGCTGATCAAATGGTGGCTGATCAGACGGCGTTTGCTGCAGCAAAGCCGCGCTCGATATCGGCTTTGAGATCAACGACATCTTCCAGACCGATCTGCAGGCGAATGACCGGGCCTTCGGCCGGGGCCTTGGCGATCTTTCGGTCGGAGAGATTGACCAGTATGGCAAGGCTTTCATAGCCGCCCCAGGAATAGCCCAGTCCGAAATAAGAGAGCGCATCGAGGAAGGCATGTGCCTTCGGCTTGACCTTTTGCGGATCGTCAACCTTCAGCACGAAGGAGAAGATGCCGCTGGCACCCTTGAAGTCACGTTTCCAAATGTGGTGCGACGGGAAGCTCGGCAGGGCCGGATGCAGGACGCGGGCAACCTCTTCGCGGTTTTCGAGCCACTTGGCGATTGCCAGCGCGCTTTCGTAGTGGCGCTCCAGCCGGATGCCCATGGTGCGCAGGCCGCGCAGGATCTGGTAGGAATCATCAGGCGCGCCACAAAGGCCGAGTGTGCCATGCGTCTCGATCAGCCGCGGCCAGTGCTCGGCATTGGCGGAAATGGTTCCCATCAGAATGTCGGAATGGCCCGATGGATATTTGGTCGAGGCATGGATGGACACGTCGACGCCAAAGTCCAGCGGCCGGAAATAGAGAGGTGTGGCCCAGGTGTTGTCCATCAGCACGACGGCGCCGTGTTTGTGCGCCACAGCCGCGATGGCCGGGATATCCTGCATCTCGAAAGTATTGGAGCCTGGGGCTTCGGTCAGCACGACCGTGGTGTTCGGCTTGAAGAGAGTCTCGATGGCCGCGTCGATCGCCGGATCGAAATAGTCGACCTCGACACCCATTCGCTTCAGGATCGTGTTACAGAAATGGCGCGTCGGACCGTAGACGGAATCGACGACCAGCACGTGATCGCCCGACGCGACATAGGCCAGGATGGCGACTGTGACGGCAGCGAGACCGGAGGGCACCAGCACAGTGCCGGCCGAGCCTTCGAGCGCATTGATCGCCTCGGCAAGGGCGTCGGTCGTCGGCGTGCCGCGGGTGCCGTATGTGTATTTCTTGTTGCGCGTCTCCATGGACTTGGCGTCGGGAAAGAGCACCGTGGACGCGCGCACCACCGGCGGATTGACGAAACCGTGATAATCCGCGGGATCGTAGCCGATATGGGAAAGACGGGTATTGATGCCGGCGCCCGGCAGGAGACTGTCTAGATCTTTCATGTGGGAAATGGCCTTCTGGCGAGGGTATGCAAAGGCCGAACTCTTGAACCCCGGCGCCATCAGGGTCAACCCCTACAACTTGACGTGATGGCCTCGCCCCGCCAAGCCACCGGCCTTTACTTCGCGATTTCAGCGCTATTTTTTTCCTCAAGCTAGAGCCCAATTTCTAGCCAAGTGCCTAGAGACGCAGCGCAATCCACCAAAATGCTGAATTTTGCCGCAATTATTGGCCGCGACACTTGACCATAGTGACATTTGCGACTGTGATAGACCCACTCGCGCCGGGAGGGTTGCGGGAAATGGGGAGGTACATGGGCTAGTTCAATCCGGCCACTCCCCGAAAAGATAAAGATAAGACAACGGAAAAAGGTTGGGAAAAATGAAGTACAAGCTCCTGTCCGCAGCAGCCGGCGCAGCAGTTTTCGCTCTTGGCGCTTCGGCCGCTTCGGCCACTACTCTCGGAGACGTAAAGGCAAAAGGTTTTGTCCAGTGCGGCGTCAACACCGGTCTTGCCGGCTTTGCTGCACCTGATGCGTCCGGCAACTGGTCGGGCTTCGACGTCGACTTCTGCCGCGCGGTTTCCGCTGCGGTCTTCGGCGATCCGACCAAAGTGAAGTTCACGCCGCTTAGCGCCGCGAACCGCTTCCCGGCCCTGCAGTCCGGCGAAGTCGACGTTCTGGCCCGCAACACGACCTGGACGATCAACCGTGATACGGCTCTCGGCCTGAACTTCCGCTTCGTCAACTACTATGACGGCCAGGGCTTCATGGTTCGCAAGAGCCTGAACGTGAAGTCGGCTCTGGAACTCTCCGGCGCATCCGTCTGCGTGCAGTCCGGCACCACCACCGAGCTCAATCTCGCCGACTACTTCAAGGCCAATAACCTCCAGTACAATCCGGTCGTCTTCGAGAAACTGGATGAGGTCAACGCCGCTTATGACTCCGGCCGTTGCGACGTCTACACGACTGACCAGTCGGGCCTCTACTCGCTGCGTCTGACGCTGAAGAACCCGGACGAGCACATGATCCTGCCGGAAATCATTTCCAAGGAGCCTCTCGCCCCGGCCGTTCGCCAGGGTGACGACCAGTGGTTCGATGTCGTCAGCTGGGTCGGCTACGCGATGATCAACGCCGAAGAATTCGGTATCACGCAGGCCAATGTCGACGACATGAAGAATTCGCCGAACCCGGATATCAAGCGCTTCCTCGGCGTTGAAGCCGACACGAAGATCGGTACCGATCTCGGCCTGACCAATGACTGGGCCTACAACATCATCAAGACCGTCGGCAATTATGGCGAAGTCTTCGAAAAGAACATCGGCCAGGGGAGCCCGCTGAAGATCTCGCGCGGCCTCAACGCTCTCTGGAACAAGGGCGGCATTCAGTACGCTCCGCCGGTTCGTTAATCGGCACTACGCATGAAAAGCCGGAAAGGCGGATAACCGCCTTTCCCTCCTCCTATAAAAAAGCTCCGAAAAGGAGCGCATAACGTGGGGAATTGGCCAGGCATGACGCATCAGGTTGCGGATTCAACATCTTTGCCCAGGAGCGGCTGGAGCTTCCAGTCTGCCCTCTATGACCCGACAGTTCGGGGCATCTTCTTCCAAGTCCTTACCATTGTCTTGCTGGTCGCGCTGATCTGGTCGATTGCTCACAATACGGCAGTCAATTTGGCGCGCGCCAACATTGCATCGGGTTTCGGCTTTCTGAACGGACGCGCCGGCTTCGAAGTCGGCCAGTCGCTGATCCCGTATTCGAGTGATTCGACCTATGGCCGTGCGCTGCTCGTCGGCCTTCTGAATACTATCCTGATCGCCGTTACCGGCATCATCACTGCAACGATTATCGGCTTCGTTGTCGGTATCGGCCGTCTGTCGCGGAACTGGCTGATTGCCAAGCTCTGCACGGTCTATGTGGAAGTCTTCCGCAACATCCCGCCGCTGCTGGTGATCTTCTTCTGGTATTCGGGTGTTCTGGCGATTCTGCCCAATGCCCGTGACTCGCTGCATCTGCCTCTCGGATCATATCTGAACAATCGCGGCCTCGCCTTCCCCAAGCCGATCTTCGGCGACGGTTTCTGGCTGGTCGGCGTTGCCTTCGCTGTCGCGATCATCGCCACTATTATCACCGCACGGTGGGCGCATCGTCGGCAGGCCGCGACAGGTCAGCCGTTCCACACGATCTGGGTTTCGATCGGCCTCATCGTCGGCCTGCCGCTCATTGCATTCCTGCTCGCAGGCGCACCCCTGTCTTTTGATTTCCCGGTCGCCGGCAAGTTCAATCTGACCGGCGGTTCCGTGGTCGGCCCGGAATTCATGTCGCTTTTCCTGGCGCTTTCCTTCTACACGGCGGCCTTCATCGCCGAGATCGTGCGCTCAGGTATCCGCGGCGTGCCCAAGGGACAGACGGAGGCGGCAGCGGCACTCGGCCTGCATCCTTCGGCAATCACCCGGCTGGTCGTCATTCCGCAGGCTTTCCGCATCATCATCCCGCCGCTGAGCAGCCAGTATCTGAACCTCACCAAGAACTCGTCGCTGGCGATCGCGATCGGCTTTGCCGATCTCGTTGCTGTCGGCAGCACGACGCTGAACCAGACGGGCCAGTCCGTCGAGGTGATCCTGATCTGGGCGGTCATCTACCTCAGCCTCAGCATCGTGACCTCTCTGCTCATGAACTGGTTCAATGCCAAGATGGCGCTGGTGGAGAGATAGTATGAGCGACAGTTTCGTCAGAACCACCATACTCGCACCGGAGCCGCCTCCGGCTGGAGAAAAGGGTGCGGCAGCCTGGATACGCCGCAACCTGCTTGCGACACCCAAGGATATCATCCTCACTCTTCTGGCAGCGACCTTCCTCGCCTGGGCTCTACCGCATGCCGTTAACTGGCTGTTCGTGCAGGCGGTCTGGACAGGTCCGGACCGCACCTTCTGCGCCACGACAGTCCAGGGCGGCATTCAGCCGGATGGCTGGAGCGGTGCCTGCTGGGCCTTCGTCAATGCCAAGTTCGACCAATTCATCTACGGACGCTATCCACTCGACGAGCGCTGGCGGCCGACACTGGTCGGCATTCTCTTCGTACTCCTGCTCGTGCCGATGCTCATCCCATCTGTGCCGCGAAAGGGGCTGAATGCGATCCTGCTCTTCGTTGTGCTGCCGATCGTCTCCTTCGTCCTGCTTTATGGTGGCTTCGGCCTCGAAATCGTCGACACGCCGCTCTGGGGCGGGCTGATGGTGACGCTGGTGCTCTCTTTCGTCGGCATCGTTGTCTCCTTCCCGGTCGGTATTCTCCTGGCGCTCGGCAGACGCTCGCATATGCCTGTCATCCGCATGGTGAGCATCATTTTCATCGAGGTCGTGCGTGGCGTGCCGCTGATCACGGTTCTCTTCATGGCAAGCGTCGTGCTGCCGCTTTTCCTGCCGGCCGGCTGGACGGTGGACAAACTGCTGCGAGCGATCGTGGGTGTATCGATCTTTGCCTCCGCCTACATGGCTGAGGTCATTCGCGGCGGCCTGCAGGCCATTCCGAAGGGCCAGTTCGAGGGTGCGGATTCGCTTGGCCTCGGCTACTGGCAGAAGATGCGGCTGATCATCATGCCGCAGGCGATCAAGCTCGTGATCCCCGGCATCGTCAACACCTTCATCGGCATGTTCAAGGATACGTCGCTGGTATCGATCATAAGCATGTTCGACCTGCTAGGCATCGTTCGCCTCAACTTCACCGATGCCAATTGGGCAACTGCTGTGACGCCGCTGTCCGGGCTGATTTTCGCCGGCTTCACCTTCTGGCTTTTCTGCTTCGGCATGTCGCGCTATTCAGCATTCATGGAACGCCATCTCGACACCGGCCACAAACGATAAGAATAGGAACCCGCAATGGCAGAGCCTCTCACCAAGAAATTGACCGTGTCGGCGACCGATGTGGCCGTCGAGATCATCAACATGAACAAGTGGTACGGTGACTTCCACGTTCTTCGCGACATCAACCTCAAGGTCATGCGCGGCGAGCGCATTGTCATCGCCGGCCCCTCGGGTTCAGGCAAGTCGACGATGATCCGCTGCATCAACCGTCTGGAAGAACACCAGAAGGGCCGGATCGTCGTTGACGGCACGGAACTGACCAACGACCTGAAGAAGATCGACGAAGTGCGCCGCGAAGTCGGCATGGTGTTCCAGCACTTCAACCTCTTCCCGCATCTGACGATTCTGGAAAACTGCACGCTGGCGCCGATTTGGGTGCGCAAGATGCCGAAGAAGCAGGCCGAAGAAGTGGCCATGCACTTCCTGAAGCGCGTGAAGATCCCCGAACAGGCCAACAAATATCCGGGCCAGTTGTCGGGCGGCCAGCAGCAGCGCGTGGCAATTGCTCGCTCGCTCTGCATGAACCCGAAGATCATGCTGTTCGACGAGCCGACCTCGGCGCTTGATCCGGAAATGATCAAGGAAGTGCTGGATACGATGGTGGGCCTTGCCGAAGAAGGCATGACCATGCTCTGCGTCACCCACGAAATGGGCTTTGCCCGCCAGGTCGC
>UCCS01000059.1 GCA_900470965.1 Hyphomicrobiales bacterium | reverse complement strand
CGCGCAGGCTGCCGCCATGGAGATCGACAGCAACGGAAAGCCTGCGACGCGCGCCGAGCGTCGTGCCGCCAAGCCTGAAAAAGCTGGCAAGGGTGGCGCCTTCTCGCGCTTCCGCCGGCCGATCCTGCTGGCAGTCGGCGCCGTACTGCTTGCCATTATGGCNNTTGCCCGCACGCTGACGACGGGCGAAAAGGCCCCGCCGCCGGCTGAAGTCTCGGCCCTGACCGGTGCGACCGAAATGCCGCAAGCCAACATGGCAGCCCCTGCACCGGTTGCGCCGGAAGCAACCGCACCGGAAATCGGTGCCCAGGCGCCGGCGATGACGCCGGAGACAACACCTCCCGAGGCGGCCGCTCCTGCAGAGCCGCAGGCGGCGACACCCGACCACCTGACCGATGCCGCGCCACTTGACGGCGAAGGCGCCGAATCCTTCGACCAGGCACCGGCACAGGAGACGTCCAGCTTCGTTCCGAACGCGCCCGCCGCACCGGTGGCAACGACGCTGGCAGCTCCTGCTGCTGCTTCCATCATCGTTCCCGACACGATCCAGCCACAGCCGCTCGCCGACGCAGCACGCAACGGCGATGCGCTAGCGCTTTTCGAGATCGGGGCGCGCTACACCGAAGGCCGCAACGGCCTTGCCGCCGACCAGAGGCAGGCCGCGAGCTGGTATCAGCTTTCCGCCGACAAGGGCTTTGCGCCGGCGCAGTACCGTCTCGGCAGCATGTATGAGAAGGGCAACGGCGTCGCTCGCGACGTGCAGAAGGCCAAGGCCCTCTACGAACAGGCCGCAGCCCAGGGCAATGCCAGCGCCATGCACAATCTCGCCGTGCTCTACGCCTCCGGCGCGCTCGGCCAGCAGGACTATGCTACGGCCGCCTCATGGTTCCAGAAAGCAGCCGACCTCGGCATCACCGACAGCCAGTTCAACCTCGCCATCCTCTGTGCCCGCGGCAATGGTGTGCCGACAGATCTGGAAGAATCCTACAAGTGGTTCGCGATCGCAGCCAAAGCCGGTGACAAGGACGCCGCTCAAAAGCGCGACGAAGTGGCGAATGCCATGAAGCCGGACCAGCTCGAGCGCGCCCGCGCCAAGGCCGACCTCTGGAAGCCGCTGCCACTCGACAACAAGGCGAACGGCATCGAGATCCCGGACGCGTGGGCAAGCGGCGCTGCGCCGAAAACGGCAACCGTCGACATGAAAAAGGCCATCCGCAACATCCAGGCGATCCTCAACAATAACGGCTTCGACGCCGGCCCGCCGGATGGAGAGATGGGCGCCAAGACGGTGACCGCCATCAAGAACTTCCAGAAGTCGATCGGCCAGGAACCGACCGGCAAGGTCAATGACGACACGGTGAAGGCGCTTCTGGAGCGCAACAAACCAGGCGCCAAGGCCATCTGAGACAACCCGGCGGCACCCTGCCGCAGGGCTTTGCGCACTTTCGCGCCGACTGTCACAAAACCTGAAAAAAGCCGGATTATGCGGGACATATCGGGACTCGCATCCAGCTGACCATGGCTTTTTTCCTTCGAAAGTCTCTGGCAACGATTTGACAGTAGGATGCGCCATTCGAATGGGGACGTGAAAGTGCCGCCCCGGCAGGAGCGGCAATAATCGGGGTCGGCTGTGACAATCTATCTGCCCATCGCAGAATTGTCGGTGAACATCTTCATCATTCTCGGCATGGGGGCCGCCGTCGGTTTCCTGTCCGGTATGTTCGGCGTTGGCGGCGGCTTCCTGATCACGCCCCTCCTGATCTTCTACAACATCCCACCGGTCGTCGCCGTCGCGACAGGCGCCAACCAGGTGGTCGCTTCCTCTATATCGGGGGCGATCACACATTTCCGGCGCGGTACGCTGGATGTGAAGCTCGGTACGGTGCTGCTTGTCGGCGGTCTTTCGGGCGCGACGGTCGGCATCTGGATTTTCTCGTTGCTGCGCGCCATCGGTCAGCTCGACCTCTTCATCTCCCTGCTTTACGTCGTCTTCCTCGGCACGGTCGGCGGGCTGATGCTCTGGGAAAGCGTCAACGCCATGCGCCGTGCCGCCCGTAACGAAGCGCCTGCCCCACGGCGACCGGGCCATCAGCACTGGGTGCACAAGCTGCCCCTGAAGGTGCGATTCAAGAAATCGAAGATCTATCTCTCGGTGATCCCGATCGTGACACTCGGATTTTCGATCGGCATCCTCACCTCTGTGATGGGTGTCGGCGGCGGCTTCATCATGGTGCCTGCGATGATCTATCTGCTGCGCATCCCGACCAATGTGGTCGTCGGGACCTCGCTCTTCCAGATCATCTTCGTGACCGCCTATACGACGATCGTGCAGGCGGCGACCAACTATTCGGTCGATATCGTGCTCGCCTTCTTCCTGATGCTCGCCGGCGTCATCGGTGCGCAATATGGCGTGCGCGTCGGCCAGCGGCTGCGTGGCGAACAGTTGCGCGCTCTGCTCGGCCTGCTGGTTCTTGCCGTCGGCCTGCGCCTTGCAGTCGCACTGGTCGTGACACCGGAAGACATCTATTCGGTGGTCATGGGAATGGGGAACTGATGCTTCGGCTCCTCCTGCTCTTTACCCTTCTCATGCCTGTCGCCGCCTCGGCACAGGTGCTGCTGCCCGGACAGGGAACGACGCGGGCAGAGCGCGAGGGGCTGGAAATCGGCACTTCCACCAGCGAAATCGCCATTACCTCCGATTTCCGCGGCGCGGATCTGACGATTTTCGGCGCGGTGACGAATACCGACGACCTGCTGCTCGCCATCGGCCAGTATGATGTCATCGTGGTTCTGGAAGGCCCGCGCGAAGACGCCACAGTGCGCAAGAAGGAGCGGGTCTTCGGCATCTGGATCAATACCTCGTCAATGACCTTTGCCGACGTACCGCATTCCTATTCGATGTCGAGCTCGCGCTCCATCGACGACATCACGACGCCGCTCGACCTGACCGGAGAGGGTATCGGCATCGACCATATTCCGCTGCGGCCGATCGATTTTGCCGGCAACTTCAACAGTCTCAACGAATTCCGCACCGCCTTCCGGCGTCTGCAGCAGTCGGGCGGGCTTTACGAGCGCGATCCGAGCGGCGTGCGTTTCGTCTCCTCCAACCTCTTCAAGGCAAGCCTGCGGCTGCCGGCCAATATTCCGAACGGCGTGCATACGGTGCGTGCCTATCTGTTCAAGAGCGGGAAGTTCGTGACGCAGAAATCGCAGCCGCTGCGCGTCATCAAGACGGGCATCGAGCAGACGATTACCGACGCGGCGCATGAGCAACCGATTTTCTACGGCTGCTTTGCGGTGCTGCTGGCCGTGCTGACGGGATGGGGTGCAAGCCTGATTTTCCGCAAGGATTGATCGGGCGGAGTTCCGCCGTGGCGGCGATGACTTTCAAATGGGCTTTTATCAAACGTCCGGGGACGGTGACGTGCCCGGTGGGCGGGCGCTTGTCCCGATACCCGCCACAGCCACCCTTCAAACTCTTCTTGCTTAAGACCGCTTGCATTTTGCTATCAGTCAAGCTAGTTTCAAAACCAGTTGTTTATAGCAACTGGTTTTGAAGAGCATAGTCCAAGGAGGATGAGATGAGGAAGCTTGTTGTCTGGAACCTGATGACGCTGGACGGTTACTTCGAAGGAACGAAGCCGTGGGACATCGAGTTCCACAATCTGGCCTGGGGGCCGGAGCTCGAAAAATATGCCGAGCAGTTCGGCGAGGAAGGCGACCTTTTGGTCTTCGGCCGCAAGACCTATGAGGGCATGGCAGCCTACTGGCCGAGCGCGGAGAGCGAAGACAAGATCAAGGCCTATATGAACGGCATCGCCAAGATCGCCGTCTCGCGGACCATGGAAAAGGCGGACTGGAACAATACGCGCGTCGTCAATGATCCGGTATCGGAACTGAAGCGGCTGAAGGAAGAGGATGGCAAGACGATCTTCATCTTCGGCAGTGCCGAACTTGCCGATACCATGCTGAAGGCGGGGTTGGTGGATGAAATCCGCATCTGCCTCGTGCCCGTTATTCTCGGCCGCGGTAATCCGCATTTCAAGCCTGCGGATGCGCAGCAGACCCTGAAACTGCTCGACTCGTCTGTGACGAAGAGCGGCGCGGTGATCCTGCGCTATGAGCCCGTCAGGGCAGTCTGATCATTTGCCTTTACCGGCTGCAGCCACTAAGGCTGCGGCCGCTTCGCCTGCCGTTTCCATATAGGTGGGATCGCGATGCAGGAGCACGGCGGCAAAGGAGCCGTCGAGCAGCAGAACGACCTGGCGGGCGAGCTTTGGCGCCTCGACAGGATGCTGCTCCTCGAAGAGAGCAGCGAGCCATTGCTCGACATTCTTCTTATGCGCGGCACCAACCTTGATGGCGGGATGGCCGGGCATATTGGCAAGTTCAGCCGAGGTCCTGAGATAACCGCAGCCCTTCCATTTCGGATGCCGGGCGGAGCGAGCCAGATTGTCGAATATACCCTTCACCTTTGCCGCCAGATCCCCATCCGTTTCCGCAAACCAGCGCCGATAGACCGCAAGATTGGGCTGATCGCGGGTTTCCAGATAGGCGGTGATCAGGTCGTCCTTGCTGTCGAAATGATAATAGAGGGTGCGCTTCGTGACATCGGCTTTCTCCGCCACGGCATCGACGCTCACGGCCCGGATGCCTTCGCTGTAGAACAGTTTGGCGGCGGCGGTGACGATGCGTTCGCGTGTGTCGGAAGCGGATTTGACCATGTCGGCAATGTATACCGACTAGTGAGTATCCTCAATATCAGCTGTCGCCTACTGTCCCCCAAGTGCAGGCAAGGGAGAGATATATGCCGGCTGCAAGAAACCGGAGGAAGAGCGACCTTGCACAGGAAGCGGAAGCTGTCGCGATCAGTTGCCGTGACGGCGTGGAACTACGCGGCCATCTCTGGAGTGCAATCAGCGACCAAAGCATCGGCAGCGTCGTCATCAATCCGGCAACCGGCGTTGCGGCACGCTATTATCACTATTATGCACGCTTTCTTGCCGAACACGGCTTTGACGTGCTGACCTATGACTATCGCGGCATCGGCCTGTCGCGCCCGGAACGGTTACGCGGCTGCGGCTATCGCTGGCGGGACTGGGGTGAACGGGATTTCGATGCGGCGCTGCTTTTCATGGATGGCCAGCGGCCCGGCCAGCCGCTTTTCGTCGTCGGACACAGTATCGGCGGCTTTCTGCCCGGCCTTTCAGCGCATGCCGACCGCATCACGCGCGTGCTTGCAGTCGGCGCGCAATATGGGAATTGGCGAGACTATGCCCCCGCGCACCGCTGGTGGCTGCTCCTGAAATGGCATCTTTTCATGCCAGCGGCGACCTTGCTGTTCGGCTATTTTCCAGGGTGGCGTCTCGGCTGGCTCGAGGATCTTCCGAAGGGCGTTGCGCTCGACTGGGCGCTCCAGCGGGAATGGATCGATCCTCATCCATCGGCTGCCGAAAGAGCCGGTGCGTCGAAGCCCTTTGAGAGTTTTCATGCGCCAATCCTGAGCCTCACCGTCACCGATGATGAGATTGCGACTGTCCACGCTATCAGGCGCGGTCTTTCCCATTATCGCAACGCAAAGGTGGAAGAAGTGCTGCTGACGCCGGAAGATCTTGGATTTCCGAGGATCGGGCATTTCGATCTTTTCCACGCCCGCCACGCCGCCGGCTTCTGGCTCGACACTCTGCTCTGGCTACGGGACGGCACCAATCCCTGGCCTGGTAAAAAGCCATCGGAACATCTCGTATTCGCATAAAAACCGCTCTTTAACGTTTACGAGTTAGTAATCTCTCGGAAACGAGAGGTTTGTAGCATGCGTACTCGTATCGTGCTCGCGGTCATCGGGCTGGCCCTGCTTGCCGGCTGCGCGACAGCGCCCCGCCAGACGAGAAATATCTGCGCCGTCTTCGATCAGAAGCATGGTCTCTTCACAAGCTGGCAGGGTGCTGCGGAGCGTGCGGAGAAGAAATACGGCGTGCCGGTGCCAATCCTGATGGCGACCATGTATGTCGAATCCGGCTTCCAGCCTTATGCGCGGCCGCCGCGCACGAAACTCTTCGGCTTCATTCCCTGGACACGGCCTTCGACGGCCTATGGCTATTCGCAGGCGCTGAACGGGACCTGGGACCACTACCAGTCCGAAACTGGCAACTGGGCCGCAACGCGTACCAACTTCGCCGACGCGATCGATTTCATCGGCTGGTACCACTACAGCAACAGCCAGGCGACGGGTATTCCGCTCAACGACGCCTATGGTCTCTACCTTGCCTATTATTCCGGTCCGACGGGATACAAGCGCGGCGACTGGCGCAACAATGGTCAGCTGCAGCAGACGGCGCAGAAGTTTGCGCGGATGGCCGGGACCTATCAGCAGCAATTGCAGGGATGCAATTGAGTTATTCCCTTCTCCCAGTGAACGGGAGAAGGTGTCAGCCCCGCAAATTGTCGTACCGGACCGAATAGATCCTGTCACGCCCGAGCAGATGAGCAATCAGCGACGCCTTGTCGAAAAGGCCCTTCATTGCGTTGTGGCCAAGGTCGAGACCACCACTCATGACGCCGAAGGCGGGCATTAGCAGACGGGCGCCGTCGGTGGCAAAGCAGGGACGGCGGACGGATCTTTCGCGACGGCGAACGGTGGCCGCCGGATGCAGATGGCCGGCGATTTCACCCTTCTGCAAGCCATCGCGCGGCTCGTGGCGGAAGGCCAGGCCGGCATAATATAGCTCGTCCGAACAGGTGCCCGGCAGGTCGACGGTGCCGTCAGGGTCGTGATTGCCGTTGATCCAGATCCATTCGCGGCCGCGGGCCATTTCGACGATCAGGGTGCGGAAGGCATCCGGCAGGTGCTGCGAGCCGACGCGGTCGTGAAAATTGTCACCAAGGGATATGACGAGTTTCGGATCGTAGCGGGAAATGACGGCGGCGAGCACGGTCAGTGTCGCCAGCGTATCGTAGGGCGGCAGCAACATGCCGCGGCGGGCGTAAGCTGCGCTTTTTTCCAGATGGAGGTCGGAAACGACGAGAATGCCGGCATCCGGCAGGTAGAGCGCACCAAGCGGATCGCAGACGGCAGCAATACCGTGAATAGCGGTTTCGACGCCCGGTATTGCAGCAAGGCTGATCATGTCGCGCGCGAGCGCAAGGCGGTTCATCACTCTCGTATTCCCAATAAATTCAGGCCCGATTTCTCAGGACATGGCCTCGGCGATTAGATCGTCGGCGGCTTCGGCAAGCAGGGCGTCATGAGCCTGACCCGGTACCGATTCCCGGCCGATTTCCAGCATGACCGGCACGGCGAGCGGCGAGATATGATCCAGCGCCCGGTGGGTGATGTGGTCCTTGATTCGCCTCAGCATATCGCCAAGGCGGGAAATATCCAAAAGACCGGTCGAAGCATCTTGCCGTGTTGCCTGCAGTAGGATGTGATCGGGCTCGTGGGTGCGCAGCACATCATAGATCAGGTCGGCGGAGACGGTGATCTGCCGGCCGGTCTTTTCCTTTCCCGGATGGCGCCGCTCGATCAAACCTGCGATCACGGCACAATTGCGGAAGGTACGCTTCAGAAGGAAGGATTCATTCAGCCAGGATTCCAGATCGTCGCCCAGCATGTCCTCATCGAAGAGATCGGAAAGACTGAGGCGGCCATTGGCGATCATCAGGCCAAGATCTTCAAGCCCCCAGATAGCAAGGGAATAATCCGTTGCGACGAAACCGAGAGGTTTAGCCCCTATCCTGTCCAGACGGCGGGTAAGCAGCATGCCGAGCGTCTGGTGTGCGAGCCGCCCTTCGAAGGGATAGATGACCATGTAACCGCGGCTGCCGCGCGGGAAGGTCTCGATCAACAGCTCGTCGCGTTTCGGCAGGAGAGATTTTTCTTTCTGCAGTGAGAGCCAGTCTCGCACCTGATCCGGCAGGCGGTGCCAGCGGTCGGGATCATCGAGCATCGAGCGGACCTGATCGGCAAGGTAGGTCGAGAGCGGGAACTTGCCGCCGGCATAGGAAGGGATTTTCGGATCGAAGGAATAGGCTTGGCTCACAAGCGCCTCGTTTTCCCGGATGCCTTCGAAGCGGAGCACCTTGCCGGAGAAGATGAACGTATCGCCCGGTGCCAGCTGTCCGAGGAAATATTCCTCGACCTTGCCGAGCACGGCACCCGGACGGCCAAGCCTGCCGCCCTCGCCGCGTTTGGCCATGCGAATGTTCAACATCGGATCCTCGACAATGGTGCCGAGGTTCAGGCGATATTGCTGGGCGACCTGCGGATTGGAGACGCGCCAGCGGCCCTCTTTTGTCTTGCGGATGCGGGCATAACGCTCATAGGTGCGCAGGGCGTAACCACCGGTCGCGACGAAATCGACGACACGCTCGAATGTCTCCCATGGAAGATCGGCATAAGGCGAGGCGCTGGTGATCTCATCATAGAGTTCCAGCATGTCGAAGGGTTCGGCACAGGCCATGCCGAGCACGTGCTGGGCAAGCACATCGAGTCCACCGCGGCCGACGGGGGGCGTATCCTGCGCGCCGATGTAATTCGCATCGAGTGCTGCCTGGCACTCCATGACCTCGAAGCGGTTGGCGGGGACGAGGATCGCCTTCGACGGTTCGTCCATGCGGTGATTGGCGCGGCCGATGCGCTGAGCAAGGCGCGAGGCGCCCTTGGGCGCGCCGACATGAATGACCAGATCGACATCGCCCCAGTCTATGCCGAGGTCGAGTGTCGATGTGGCGACGACGGCCCGCAGCCGGTTGGCGGCCATCGCGGCTTCAACCTTGCGGCGCTGGGCAACATCGAGGGAACCATGATGGAGCGCGATCGGCAGATTTTCCTCGTTGACCGTCCAGAGCTCCTGAAAGAGCATTTCGGCCTGCGAGCGGGTATTGACGAAAAGCAGCGTCGTCTTGTGATCGATGAGCTGTCGATAGACATCCGGGATCGCATATCTGGCGGCATGGCCGGACCAGGGGATGCGCTCCTCTGTATCGAGAATGGAGATATCGGGCTTGGCACCGCCTTCGACAAGCACGAGGCCGGCGTGGTTTTCCTTGCCCTCCTGCTGCGCCACCAGCCATTTCTGCAGATCCAAGGGTTCGGCCACGGTGGCTGAAAGACCGATGGTCTTCAAATCGGGCGCCAGCCGGCGCAGCCGGGCAAGGCCGAGCGAGAGCATATGGCCGCGCTTGGAGGTGACGAGTGAATGAAGCTCGTCGAAGATGACGTATTTCAGGTCCTTGAAGAAGCGCTCGGCTTCCCGGTTTGCCAGAAGCAGGGCGACCTGCTCCGGTGTCGTCAGCAATATATCCGGCGGGTTCAGCTTCTGGCGCT
Organism: Hyphomicrobiales bacterium; assembly: GCA_900470965.1. Classification (GTDB taxonomy): domain Bacteria; phylum Pseudomonadota; class Alphaproteobacteria; order Rhizobiales; family Rhizobiaceae; genus Rhizobium. Next base: position 108,027 of record UCCS01000059.1, on the reverse strand, counting down.
GACGCTTGGCATTCGGCGTGTCGCCGGTGCGGTTCTCGATCGAGATCGGCAGGCCCATTTCGGTGACGGGCTTCGTCAGGTTGCGCTCGATATCGACGGCCAGCGCCTTCAGCGGCGAAACGTAGAGCGTGTGGATGCCGGTAAAGGCGGAACCCGGCGGGATCTTGCCGCGGCGGGTGAGATCGGTCAGCGACGGCAGGAACCCGGCAAGCGTCTTGCCGGCGCCGGTCGGCGCAATCAGCAGCGTGCTCTCGCCGGCTTCCGCCCGAGCCAGCAATTCGAGCTGGTGGGCGCGCGGGCGCCAGCCCTTTTCCGCAAACCAGCGGAGAAAGGGTGTAGGCAAGGCAAGGCTGGTCTCGGCATCGATCTGATCCACGGGGCAAATGTAGTTCAAACGCGGACGAATAGAAGCAGTATTGACTCCCTGGCATAATCGTGGATAAATAATGTCCATGATTAAAGGAGATCGGCTGTGAAGCTTGGTGACGGCGTCGAACAGAGCATTCATTGCACGGCGGTACTATCAGGGCTTTCCGAGGGTGGCGTGCTATCGGCCGCAGCGCTCGCCGAGTATCACGGCGTATCGACGAGCTATCTGCTGAAGCACCTACAGGCGCTTTCGGGAGCCGGAATTCTGGAGACAGTGCCGGGGCCGAAGGGCGGCTACCGGCTGGCAAAGAAGCGGGAAGACATTTCGCTGCTCGATATCGTGCTCGCGGTCGAAGGGCCGGCGCCGGCCTTCCGCTGCGCCGAGATCCGCCAGCGCGGACCGAATCCGCTGCCGCAGCGCTATTTCACCAAGCCCTGCCAGGTCACGGCGGCAATGCTCAGAGCCGAGCGCGCCTATCGCGCCGAACTCGCGAGCACCAGCATCGCCGACATTCTGACAGAGCTTTCCGCTGATGATGACGGCGGGATCGCCGCCAGAGGCTGCGCCTTCATGGAAATACATGAAAGAAAAGTGGCTCGCTGAGCCCCTAACACAAACCCCAACCCAAGGAGAAATACCATGCAAGCACGTTTCAACTTCGGCAAAGCCGCTCCGGATGCCTATAAGGCCGTCGTCGCTCTGGAGCAGTATGTGCAGGAATCCGGACTGGATAAGCGCTTCATTCACCTGATCAAGCTTCGTGCCTCGCAGATCAATGGCTGCGCCTATTGCGTCGACATGCATTCGAAGGAAGCGCGCCATCACGGGCTTTCCGAACAGTGGATCAACCTGATGTGCGTATGGCGGGAATCGCCGGTTTACGACGCCCGCGAACGCGCGCTGCTGGGCTGGGTCGATGCGGTGACGAAGATTGCAGAGACTGGTGCGCCGGATGCCGATTACGAAGCCCTGAAGGCGCATTTCTCTGAAGAAGAAATGACCAAGATCACGGTTGCAATCGGCACGATCAATATCTGGAACCGGCTTGCTGTCGGCTTCCGCAGCCAGCATCCGATCGATGCGCCGCAGAAGGCAGCCTGATAGATTCTGCCTATAGGGAATTCATCCCAGCGACCGACCCGAAGGTTTCGGGTCGGTTGATTATACGGTCACCCGTTATCAGTCGTGGCCCGTGCGGCAACGGCTCCAGGCCATTTGCCCGAGAGGTCGACGCTGTTGAATATGTCGCGAACGACCTTGGCGATTTCCTCTGCAGAAGAACCCTTAGCGTATTCTTCCTGCATGCGGCGTCTGACAAGCTTTTCCAAATCTGACATAGCTCACCTCATCATATCCGGCGCGAGGAGAAGTGTCGCGCCAGGACCGATCACGGGCAAGTTACGTTTTGTTTAGAATGGCTTACGGATTTGTAAGGTTAGAACTGCCCCAAAGCGTGTCGCCATCCTTCAGATTCGCCTACCACGCCTTAGGCTCTTGTCTTCGCATGTCTTTATCGCAAAACAGCTGCACGGTTTTGCGCGAGATGCTTCAGAGCGCGATGTAGCGGTCGGCCCTGTGGTTGACGGCGACGAAGAGGTTGAGGACCACGGCACCGAGCACGGAATAGAAGACGACCGGCGGCGTGGTGACGAAAAAGGCGGCGGCCAGCACGCACATGTCGATCACAAGCTGCACGAGGCCAGCGCGGATGCCGAAACGCTCCTGCATATAGATGCCGAGAATGCCGACGCCGCCGAGGCTGGCGCGATGGCGATAGAGCGCCAGAAGGCCGTAGCCAAGCAGCAGACCACCAAGAAGAGCCGCCCAGGCCGGATGAATGGCGGCGATCTCCATAACCTTCGGCTGCAGGCTGGTGAGAAGCGAGGTCAGGCCGATAGCGATGAAGGTCTTGATCGTGAAGGCCGTGCCAAGGCGCCTCCACGAGAGATAGAAGAAGGGCAGGTTGAGCAGGAAGAAGGCGAGGCCGAAATTCACGCCGAAAGCATAGTGCAGCAGGAAGGCAATGCCGGCGGTGCTGCCGGTGAGAAGCCCGGCGCTGGCGAGTACATAGAGACCGAGCGCGGAAACGAGGCTGCCGGAGAATATGCCTTGCACATCCTCGACCGGCGTGTGACGCGTCGCAGTGGTGTTCCAGAAACCGAGGGCACTGATGAGCTGGCTCATGACGCGATCTCCAATAGCGGCGGCTCCGGACAGGCCGGAGGAAGAGGAAATGTAAGGGTGGATGCGGTGCGTGCTGCGCTTTTGGGGGCGCGTCGCTTCTCGCGGAATGGCCGGATTATCAGGCCTTGCAAGGTTGCGCGCAAGCGAAATACGTAAGTAATGCTGACCTATTTTAAAATCGCAAGAAATATGCGTTCAGTCGGTCTTGCGCGTAAGGAACAGAATGCCCGAAACCGGTTTGCCGCCATCTTTGCGAATGGTGGTTTTGACGATGTCGACGATTTCGAGACCGTGCGCCGCTGCCAGCCCTTCGACATAGGATTGGGAGTGGGCATAACGCAGTGACGGCGCCAGGCTGAAGCCATCGCCTTCGCCGCCATCCTCGACCGAAAAGACAAAATCGGCGCCCGCTATGGCGAGGTCGTCGAGGATCGCAAAGACGCTTTCCAGATTGCCGAGATACATCAGCACGTCGGCGGCAGTGACGAGATCGGCGCGGTGCCGCCCGCCATCGGCAAAGAGACCGGAGGCTTCGGGCGCCAGCGACAGGTCTGCCTGGGCGAGGTGGTCGTAGATATGCTTTTCGGCAGCCTTCGCCAGCATGTTCTGCGACAGGTCGAAACCTTCGAGCTCCGTGACTTGGGCGCGGATTTCAGGGCCGAGCAGACCCGTACCGCAGCCGAGATCAACGGCACGCCGATAGTGCCTTCCGGTCGACGCGACGAGCGCCGCAAGTTTCTGCGGAACGGAATAGTCCAGCTTCTCGACGAGCGAGGTCTCGAAACGATCGGCATAATCGTCGAAGAGGCGTTCAACATAGCGGCTTGGCGGCTGGGCCGGCGTCTCAGTGTCGCCGAGCAGAGCAAGCTTGAGGCTCGAGCCGAAAACATCCTCGGGATCGAGTTCCAGCGTACGGCGATAGGCTTCGACGGCGGCATCCGTTTTGCCCACCTTTTCCTGGTAGGTGGCGAGGCGGTACCAACCTGCAGCCCATGCCGGTACCAGTTCCAGCGCCTGTTCCATCAGCTCGGCCGCAGCATCCGGCTCGCCGCCCTCATCCAGCATCCTGGCGTAATCGGCACGGCGGTCGGCGATGACATCGCCGGATGAGAGCTGGCTTGGCTGCATGATTAGACCCTTTGGCTGGCGGCATTTGGCTTCGGCCACAAAAAAACTCAAGTCCTATTTCAGAGGCGGTGCTGTCTTGGCGGAAAAGGCTTGCGGGCGAATCGCCGCGACCGTATCTCAAGGCAAACAGGAGATGGCGCATGTCCGATCAGGTGAACAGGTTCCTCGGTGATTCCATTGGCCGCACGATCATCAAACTTTTGGTGGTGTCGCTGATCGTCGGCTTCGTCATGGCCATCTTTGGGCTGACCCCCTGGGAACTTATCTACAACTTCCGTGATTTCGTGATCCATCTATGGCGGCAGGGCTTCTCTGCGCTTGGCCGCGTCGGCGACTATCTGATCCTGGGTGCGACCATCGTCATTCCGATCTTCATCATCATCCGTCTTTTCAGCTATCGTAAATAACATGAGCTCAACCATCCTTTCTCGCCGCGGCCTGCTGCAGCTTTCAGGTCTTGCACTGGTGGCCGGCATTGCCGGCTGCACCACGACCCCGAAACTTGCGACCACGCCTTCCAATGCCGCAGACGAGACGGCTTCTGCATTGCCGCTCGTCAACCAGCTTCGCGCCAAGAACGGCCTGCCGCCGCTCAGCGTCGATCCGCATGCAAGTGCCGCCGCGATCTTCCAGGCCAAGCGCATGGCAAGTGCGGGCAGGATGAAGCATCTGATGGGCATGACGGACAGTTTCGGCGCCCGCGTGAAGGCGAGCGGTGTTGCCCTGCCGGCTGCCGAAAACATTGCTTCGGGCCAGCAGAGCGTCGATGCGGTCGTCACCGCCTGGATCAATTCCCCCCACCATCTGGAAAATATGCTCGGGCGCTATAGCGGTATCGGCGTTGCCGTTGCACATAATACGTCTTCCAAGAACCTGCCCTATTGGGCGATGGTGCTTTCCAGCTGAGGCGATTCCGCCTCTCTCCCTAAGAGGCGGATATGGATACCGGCAGCAGCAGAAATACATTGGCATTCGACGTGACGCACCGGCTGGTGCTGGCGATCGCCATTCCGATGACGCTCGGCTTCATGACCACGCCGCTGCTCGGTATTACCAATACCGCCGTCGTCGGCCATATGGGCGATCCGGAAGCGCTGGCGGGGCTGGGGATCGGCGCCATGCTGTTCGACCTCATCATGGGCAGCTTCAATTTCCTGCGGGCGTCCACAACCGGACTGACGGCGCAGGCGCTCGGGCGGCGTGACGCGCATGAGCAGCAGGCCGTCTTCTGGCGGGCGATCGTCTCGGCGCTCGGCTCCGGCCTGGCACTTCTCGTGCTGTCACCGCTGCTGATCTTTGTCGGCCTGAAGCTGATGGGGGCGGAGGGACGGATCGCCGAGGCAACCAGCACCTATTTCTCGATCCGCATTCTCGCGGCCCCGGCAGCGCTTGCCAATTACGCGCTGCTCGGCTTCGTCCTCGGCCGCGGTCAGGGTCGGACAGGGCTGCTGCTGCAGGCGCTGATCAACGGCATCAATATCCTGCTTTCCATCTATCTCGGGCTTTCGCTCGACTGGGGCGTTTCAGGCGTCGCCTGGGGCACGATGGCGGGCGAAACGGCGGGCGCGCTTGCCGGTCTTTTCATCGTGCTGCGCAGTTTCGACAAAGCGTATCGGCCAAGTCGGATGGAGGTCTTTTCGCGGAGCAAGCTCGCCGAACTCTTCGCGCTGAACCGCGACATCCTGATCCGCACCTTCGTGCTGATCGGCTCATTCGCGATCATGACCCGTATCGGCACCAGCTTCGGCGCCATAACACTGGCGGCCAATGCCGTGCTGATGAACTTCTTCCTGCTGTCGGGCTATTATCTCGACGGCCTTGCCAATGCCGCCGAGCAGATCACCGGCCGGGCGATCGGCGCGCAATACCGGCCCGCCTTCGACCGCGGTTTGAGACTCACGATCCTCTGGTCCTTCGGGCTGGCGGCGATCATTTCCGGCTTCTTCTATTTTGCCGGCCCCACTCTGATTTCAGTGTTGACCAATTCGCCCGAGGTGCAGGCGGCGGCCGAGACCTACCTGCCTTGGGCAGCGGTCACGGGGCTGACGGGTGCGCTCGCCTTCCTGATGGACGGGGTCTTCATCGGCGCGACCTGGTCCGTCGACATGCGCAACCGGATGCTGATGTCCTTTGCAGGATATCTCGCCATGCTCGCCGTCTTCGTGCCGCTCTTCGGCAATCATGGCCTATGGCTGGCGATGAATGCCTTCCTGCTGTTTCGCGGTTTCTTCTTGGCAGTGCTGGTGAAGCCACGCGCGGCTCAGACGTTCCGAGCCGCCCAGTAATCGACGCGGCTGTCCCTGAGATCGCGGATCGAGGCAACCTTTTCACGGTCGAGCAGCTTCGACAGGCCGCGAACAATCGTGCCGGGAAGGCCCGGGCCTTCATAGACCATGCAGGAATAGAGCTGCACGAGATCGGCCCCGGCTCTGACCTTTTCCAGCGCCGTTTCGGCCGAGGACACGCCGCCGACACCAATCATCGGCAGGGACGGACCGACGCGCTTGCGCATCTTGGCGAGCACGACCGTCGACTTCTCGAACAGCGGCACGCCGGAGAGGCCGCCGGTCTCCTTCGCCTGGAGCTGATCCTTCAAGCCGTCGCGGGAGAGCGTCGTGTTCGAGACGATGAGACCATCCAGCGCATGCGACAGCGCCTCCGCGGCAATGTCATCCATGCCCTCTTCGGTAAGATCAGGGGCGATCTTCAAGAAGACCGGGATTTTCCGGCCGGCCTTTTCGGCCTCCTCGTCGCGTGCCGTCAGCACGGCCGACAGGAGAGCAGCGAGGCTTTCGCGCGCCTGCAGATCGCGCAGGCCCGGCGTATTGGGCGAGGAAATATTGGCGGTGAAATAGCGGGCGACCGAATAGAAGCGGCGGATGCCGGCGACATAGTCGGCGATCCGGTCCTCGCTGTCCTTGTTGGCACCTATATTGACGCCAATAATGCCGGCGCGGCCGATCTGCGACAGACGGCGGAAGGCCGCTTCATGGCCTTCATTGTTGAAGCCAAGGCGGTTGATGACGCCTTCATCCTCCACCAGGCGGAAGATGCGCGGGCGCGGATTGCCCGATTGCGGCTTCGGTGTAACGGTGCCGATCTCAGTAAAGCCGAAACCGAGCTTCAGCAGTGCCTCCGGCACTTCCGCGTTCTTGTCATAGCCTGCCGCCATACCGAGCGGATTGGCAAAGTCGAGACCAGCAACGGTCTGACGCAGACGCGGATCCGGCGCGATGCGGCACGCGGGCACGACGCCCGATTTCAGCGCCGCAATCGACATCCCATGCGCGGTTTCCGGATCGAAGAGGAAGAGGCCCCGGCGGGCGATGCGCTTGAAAGGATCGATCACGGTGCAAGCTCCGGAAAGATATGGGTGCCGGTATCGTCGACCAACAAAGGCGCTTCCCAGAGTACGGCCGAAAGCGGCAGATCGGCATAAAGATGCGGGAAGAGCGCGCCGCCCCGCGAGGGTTCAAAGACCAGCTTGTCGCCGAAATTGCGGCCATCGATGGCGACGAGGACAAGGCCGGTCTGGCCGGCAAAATGCAGGGCTGCGGTCTGCTTGACCTGATCTGCCGTCGAGAAATGGATGAAGCCATCCTTCTGATCGATGCCGGCGCCATGAAAAACGCCGGTTTGTCTGGCTTCCTGCCAGAGCGCCTCCGGCACGATCTTGTAAAGGGTCGGTGTCGCGGTCATGATGATCCCGTTGGCTGGCCTTGTTAAGAGGGGGCTGGCCTTCCTGATGAGGGCTTTGCCCCAAAGAGACGGCGATGTCCACGCCCGCGGGCGCAAAAACGGACAGGCACCAGGCTTTGCGGAGGATGAGACGATGAAGGCATTTGCAATCATGCTTGCCGCCGGTCTTCTGCCGCTTGCGGCATTGGCGGCGGAGCCCGACGCAGCCCGCTTCCAGCTTGAGCGCAGCGGCGACCATTTCGTGCGCCTCGACCGGCAGACGGGAGCGATGTCGCTCTGCACCGAAAATGACGGGGCGCTGGTCTGCCGCATGGCGGCCGATGAACGCGCCGCCTATGAGGACGAACTCGACCGGCTTGCCGATCGGGTGAGCGCGCTGGAGAAGAATACAGCCGCCCGGCCCGCCTTGCCGACGGATGCGGAAGTCGACCGCTCGATCGGCATCATGGAGCGGATGATGCGCAGTTTCATGGGTATAGTTCGGGAATTCCAAGCGGAAGACAAGGCCAATCCCCTTCCGCAGCGGAGTTGATCTGGTTATATTCATATAAATGGAGAGTCATGTTCGTGCGGGGAGCCGGACAGGACTGATGGGATCGAGCTCTTGGGAGGGAGTTTTCGATGCAGGATCAGACCATCATCATCGCTGACGACCACCCGCTTTTCCGCGACGCGTTGCGGCAGGCGGTGACCGGTATGGAAGGACGGCAGGCGATCGTCGAAGCCGGGGATTTCTCCGCGGCAAGAACGGCTGCGGGCGAGCACCCGGATGCGGACCTGATGCTGCTCGATCTTGCCATGCCTGGAGTCAGCGGTTTTTCCGGCCTGATGGCGCTGCGCTCCGAATTCGTCAGCTTGCCGATCGTCATCATCTCGGCAACCGATGACACCACGACGATCCGCCGGGCGCTGGAGCTCGGCGCTTCCGGTTTCATTTCGAAATCCTCAGGCATCGAGGATATCCGCCGCGGCATCCTGACAGTGCTCGCGGGCGACATTGCCACGCCGGAGAGCTATCGCGATGGACAGGAACAGGACCCCGATGTCGCCGACCTCATCCATCGCCTGCACACGCTGACACCGCAGCAGAGCCGGGTGCTGACCATGCTCGGCGAAGGACTCCTAAACAAGCAGATCGCCTACGAGCTCGGCGTTTCCGAAGCGACGATCAAGGCGCATGTCTCGGCAATCCTCCTGAAGCTCAACGTCGACAGCCGCACGCAGGCAGTCATCCAGCTCGGCAAGATCAATATGGTCATGGTCGCCTGAGCTTGCGCCCTGCAGCATCCACCCGAAAATCGGAATCGATTTTCGGGTGGATGCTGCGCAGATTTAAACAGTTAGAGCGTCCTTTGTGCGTCCGATTGGACGCACGGCGCTCTAAAGAGACAGGATTTTATTCCTCATTTTCACTTTACTCGGGGAAGTGCCTCGGTTAATCTGCCGGCGATAGAAAGCGGCCGGATGGACCGCGGAACCGGACGCATATGCTGTCACATGACCAGATCTGGGGGGCGATCGACAGGCTTGCCGAAGGGCATGACCTGACGCCGTCCGGTCTTGCGCGGCGGGCGGGGCTCGATCCGACCTCCTTCAACAAATCCAAGCGGCTCTCGGCAGACGGGCGTCTGCGCTGGCCTTCGACGGAATCCATCGCCAAGGTGCTGGAGGCGACGGGGGCGAGCATGGAGCAGTTCCTTGGCTTCATGCGGCCGGCGGGTGCCGCCGCCGCCAGCCTGCCGGACAGTATTTTTGCCTCACAGGGAAGCTCCATTCCCCTGCTCGGCTTTGCACAGGCGGGCGCTGGCGGCTTTTTCGACGATGGCGGTTTTCCTGCGGGCCAAGGCTGGGATGTGGTGGAATTTCCGGCTGGCCCCTCGCAGAAGGCTGGCGTCTATGCGCTCGAGGTACAGGGCGAAAGCATGATGCCGCTCTATCGCGACGGCGATGTGCTGATCGTGGAGCCCGGTGCGCAGGTGCGCCGCAACGACCGCGTCGTCGTCAAGACACGCGAGGGCGAGGTCATGGCCAAGGTGCTTCTGCGCCAGAGCCCGCGCTCCATCGAACTTTTGTCGCTCAATCCCGAACATCCTAACCGGACGATCGAGCTTTCCGACGTCGAATGGATTGCCCGCATCATCTGGGCCAGCCAATAGGAAAATAATCATGCGCCCTGCAGCCTTCATCACAGGTATCGCGGGGATAGCGACTGTGGTTGGCCTGCTCTTGGCCGGGCAAGCGCGGCTCAATGGAAGCGAGGGCCTGTCATCCAACGCCGATGCCGGAAGCATAGCCGCAGTGCTGCCCGATGCGACCGCCGATGTGGCAAAACCGCCTGTATCGATCACAGACGAAGATGCTGAATTGATCGCGCGGGCAACGGAGCCTGCGCCAACCGAGCCGGTGGCGGCTCCATCGGGAAACACAGCAGACGCCTCTTCCGAAAATGCGCCAGCGGATGCAACGGCGCAAAGCGCTCCTGCGCCGACTGAGACGCCATCAACTGCGCCTGCTGGAAAGGACAGCGTGGAACTGCTGCGGCCTACGGTGGAGAGCGCCGGCATCCTCTCCTTCGGCAAACGCAGGCTGCAGATTGCCAATGTCATCGAGACGCCCGCCGACAAGAGCTGCGGCTCGGATGGCAAACAGTGGCCATGCGGCATGATGGCGAAGACGGCGCTACGGCTTTACCTGCGCAACCGCACGATCGATTGCGACCTGCCTTCCGATGCGTGGGAGGACATGGCGAGTGCGGCCTGCCGGCTGGGGCAGCAGGATATCGGCACATGGCTGGTTGAAAACGGCTGGGTGGAGGCGCAGCCGGGTTCACGGCTTGCCGCTGCCGGCGAAAAAGCAAAACAGGCAAAGCAAGGCATTCACGGCGAGGACCCGCGCCGCAGGCCGGCGGCTACACCCCGGCCCGAAACGGCCGCTCCCTTGTAATAAAGACCGCCAATTCCTAATCTCCGCTCATCGAAGAGGGAATCAGACATGAACAAGCCGCTTTCCGCCCATGACGCGCTGATCTATGTGATGGTGATGGCATCCGCCGTCGACAGCACCATGAACGACCGGGAAATGGAGAGGATCGGTCAGCTCATCGGCTTCCTGCCGGTTTTCCGCGATTTCGACGACGACAATCTGATTTCCATCGCCCGCGACTGCGCCTCGCTGCTGGCAGGCCCCGAAGGGCTTGACGTCGTGCTGGAGACCGTTCGCGATACGCTGCCTGCCCGTCTCTATGACACGGCCTACGCACTGGCGGTCGAAGTCGCCTCGGCCGACCTTTCCGTCAAGGCCGAGGAACTGCGGCTGCTCAGCCTGCTGCGCGACCGTCTCGGCCTCGACAAGTTGACCTGCGCCGCCATCGAACGCAGCGCGATCGCCCGCTTCCGCAAGGGCTGATTTCTGCTTTTCTTCACGCAATTCCAGACGCAAAACCGCTACACACTTTTGCTGGAATTGCTTTTCTTCACGCAATTCCGGACGCAAACCACTGCACACTTTTGCTGGAATTGCTCTAGTACAGCCCGTAAGGGAAATAACGCAGATAGATTTCCTGCAGGCGGCCATTGCGCGAGAGCGTTGCCAGCGCATGGTCGATCGCTGCCGTCAGCACGCTGTCATTCTGGCGCAGCATGATCGTCATTCCCTCGCCCAGGAAATGCTCGGACATATAGGGACCGTCGAACAGGGCGCAGCATTTGTCCGAAGCTGACGAAGCGACCCAGAAGGAAAGCTGCAGCGCATCGGCAAAGGCGGCATCGATCTTGTGTTCCTTCAAGGCCGTCAGCAGCGCTTCCTTATTGTCGAAAGGCTGAGCTTTGATGGCGGGGAAGAAGGCAGCAAGCATCGCCTCATGCACGGTGCCCTTGACGACGCCGACGGAATGGCCAGCGAGACCGGCAGCCGTCGTTCCGGTCACGGCGGCGCCCACGTTGCGGACGAAGCGGGCCGGCAGCATCAGATAAGGGCGGGAGAAGAGGAACTCGCGGCGCAGCTCGGGCGTGACGGCAAGGCCGGCAATGACGGCGTCACCCTGTAAGCCGGCAAGCGCCTTCTGCAGGTCGGCAAAGGGCAGCGCCTGGATCTGGCACTTATCAGCGATCTCGAGCTCGGTGCAGATCTCGCGAGCCAGATCGACGTTGAAGCCGGAGAGCTTGCCGTTCTGGTCGGTGAAATTGAAGGGCGGGAAGTCCACCGAGGTCAGGAAACGCAGGCGCACGAGCGAGGAAAGATCGGGCTTGGCCAGACGCTCGCGGGAATCGAAAAGCAGCGGCACGGACAGGCTCGATTGCTGCGCAAAAGCGGAAAAAGCCGAAAGCAGTACAACCGAAAATAGGCAAAGGACGAAAATCCCTCTGAGGGCCAGAAACGCCGGTTTAGATTGCACCATTATAACCTGCCTCGGGAGTAAGAGCGGCGCTTGGCCACGGGCGAGATGTAACAGAATCACGCCCAACGGGGAATATAGCCTGGGGGCGACAGACTGCGATCGGACAGAATTGCGATACGCGTGGGCCTTCAAAGCAAGCCTTCCGGAAGACTCGGCCCCGCGCCAGCCACACAAGAAATTCCGCATAAATTGCATTTTTCGAACACCCAAGCACAAATGACAACTATGCCCCAAAAATTTACGGGCAATCCTGCGAGCCCGTTAGCGCGGAATTAAGCAATATCCGATCTTATTTGTTGCGACGACACCGACCTCACCGGCCGACCGCATGATGCGCATGTCGAACCTCCCAAGGTATCTCCCACACCGCAATACCGAAGAATTGTTCTGCAACAAATGATTTCAAAAGCACCGGGTCCGCAACACACCCGGCCAATCGGGTGACATTTCCATGCTGAAACATCTGAAAATCCGCACAAAAGTCATATCGGTCGTGGCGCTCCTGGGGCTGATCACCGTGGCCGGATTGGTCTATGTCATGTCCGAGTTCCGCCAAGCGGACGCGACTTACAGCGCCTTCATCGATCATGAGGCGCTGGCCTCCATGCAGAGTGCGCGCGCCAGCGCATCGATCGTCGCCTCGGTGCTGCAGGTGAGCCTGCTTGCCGACATGAAGCCCGATACGCCGGCATTCCAAACAGCGCTCGCCACACCGAGCAAGCTGCCGCAGGCACGCGACCGCATGAAGCAGGCGCTGACACTTGTGCCCAGCCGCAAGGCGGCGATCGATGAAATCCAGGCCGGTATCGATGAAATCGAAACTCTGGCGAACAAGATCATCGAGCAGAGCAAGGCCAAGGACAGCGCCGGCGCCCTGGCGAATGTCGCCCTGATCAATGCCAAGCTCAACGCGCTGACGCCGAAGATGATCGCCAACAACGATGCGATGATGGCGATGCTCAACGACGGCGGCGACGCTCTTTCGGCTGCCGTTAACCAGCGGATCGTCTTCTGTTTCATCCTGATCGGCATTGCGGTTCTCGCCGCTGTCGGCATCAGCGTGGCCGTGGCGCAGATCGGCATCGCCGGCCCCATGATGCAGCTGCGCCTGCGCATGACGCGGCTTGCCGAAGGCGATACCGCAAGCGAGATCAGCGGTCTCGACCGCGGCGACGAGGTCGGCCAGATGGCAAAGGCCGTCTCGATCTTCCGCGACAACGCGATCGAGCGTGCCCAGATCGAGGCGCGCGCCGAAGCCGATCGCAGCCTCAGCGACAACGAGCGCCGTGAACGCGAAGCGCAGAAGGCCGCGGAAGCCGCCGATCTCGAGCGTGCGGTCAATGCGCTCGGAGACGGCCTGCGCCGGCTCTCGGCCGGCGACCTCCTCTCACATATCGAAACGCCTTTCGTCGCGCATCTCGACGCGCTGCGCCAGGACTTCAACAATTCGGTGGAGAAGCTCAACGAAACCCTGCACGCAGTCGGCTCCAACGCCCGTGCCATCAGCGCCGGCGCCAACGAGATCCGGTCGTCTGCCGACGAGCTTTCGAAGCGCACCGAACAGCAGGCCGCTTCCGTCGAAGAAACGGCAGCAGCCCTCGAGGAGATCACCATAACGGTGAAGGACGCGGCAAAGCGTGCCGAAGAGGCAAGCCAACTCGTCGCCCGCACCCGCCTTGGCGCCGAGAAATCCGGCGACGTCGTCCGCAAGGCGGTTGCTGCCATGCATCAGATCGAGCAGTCCTCCGTCGAGATCGGTAATATCATCGGCGTCATCGACGATATCGCCTTCCAGACGAACTTGCTGGCGCTGAACGCCGGTGTCGAAGCAGCGCGTGCCGGTGAAGCCGGCAAGGGTTTTGCGGTCGTCGCACAGGAAGTGCGTGAACTCGCCCAGCGCTCTGCAAACGCCGCCAAGGAAATCAAGGCACTGATCAACACATCCGGCACGCATGTGCAGACCGGCGTCTCGCTGGTCGGCGAAACCGGCAAGGCGCTCGATGCGATCGTCCACGAGGTGCAGGAGATCAACCAGCACGTCCATGCGATCGCCGAAGCCGCCCGCGAGCAGTCGACCGGCCTGCAGGAGATCAATACAGCCGTCAACACCATGGATCAGGGCACCCAACAGAATGCCGCCATGGTCGAGGAATCCACCGCGGCAAGCCATAGCCTTGCCACGGAAGCGACGGCGCTCAACAACCTGCTCGGCCAGTTCCGCCTGACGGGCACCGGCGGCTTCGTTGCAAGCGCGCCGATCTTGACGGCACCGGCCGCGCCGCGCGCTGCCGCACGGCCGGCCACCAGGGCCCCGGTCCGCGTTGCCGAAAGCACCACACGCCCAACGGCTTCGCCGGCCCGCGCCCTCGGCCAGAAGCTCGCCAGCGCTTTCGGTGCGAACAGCGCAGCCCCCGCTAGCAGCCAGGAAGCCGATTGGACGGAATTCTGAGCAAAAGACATGATTGAATGAGGATGGGCGGCTTCGGCCGCCCATTTTCGTTTCAGGTCCTTCAGGCTGGTGGACGCCAGCCGACTTCGACAAGAAGATTGCCGGGCGCGGTGCAGTAGAAGAGCCAGCTGCCGCGAATGGCGGCCGGTGGTGCTGAGACAGCGGCATCATCTGTCACCAGACGGCCATGAAGCCGATCGACATCCAATCTTTCGGTGAGGATGAAGCCGATATGATAGGTCTGCCGCTGCAGCTCCACCTGATCGGCACCGCCGAATTTCGGCAGCGGGCGGCTCAAGACGATCTCCGTTCCCTGGTCGTCATGAAGGATCGCCCGGCCGATCCGTTCGTTCATCTCCCGCAATTCCAGACTGAAATAACGCAGGAAGAAATCCGCCGTAGCGGCAATATCGGGCACGTAGAAATCAAGATGGTTCAAACGCATGAATGTCTCCTTTGAGAATAAAATCCCGGAGGAGTGCGTCTTTTAACGCTCCGCATGCCGCCGGGACCCCGCATTCGCATGCGGGCCACGTCGCGGGTTCTCGTGTGAAACACGGAGCAGAGCTTCCGATGATGGAAGGGACCGGGCTTACCTCATCCGATCCTGCCTTTTTCGACATTGCCGCTCTAGCAGATCGCACCGAGAGCGGCAATATGGTCGGTCGAGCGGTTTCAGAGGAGCGAAGTCAGACCGATGGCGACCTTTACCAAAGCTCTTCTCGAAGGGTTGAAGACACGCGTACCGTTTGTATCGTGAGCTTTCCGGGATTTGCGGTACAATAGCACCGTGCTGCGGAATGAAAGGCTTCCAATATGAAACTGATCGCACTTGGCCTCATCGGCGCGCTGGCGCTCGCTGGCTGCACGACTGTCGAATATACCGGTCCCGGCATCGAGCCCATTCCCGGCAGCATCACCTATAACGGCCAGCCGCGCACGAAACTCACCAAATCACCTATTGGCTCGACCTTCCCGCACAATTTCATCGACCAGTACGGCAGGCAGGTCGAAGAGACCTATATCATCCGCCCGGATCGCACGCTGGCGATCGCTCACCGCCAGTACCGGCCGATCAACATTTTCGGAAGAGATTGAGAGGAATAGCTGGAGCGGGTGAAGGGAATCGAACCCTCGTATTCAGCTTGGGAAGCTGCTGCTCTACCATTGAGCTACACCCGCCTGATGGCTTGAGACTTCCAACAGATAGCCGCTGCTGTCAAGTGACGGCGCCATCGGGCATCAAATCCGAAAATGCTTAGACAGTTTGAGGCCCTGGGCCTGATAGTTGGAGCCGAGGCCTGAACCGTAGAGGCTCGACGGCTGTTCCTGCATGTGCTCGTAGATCAGGCGGCCGACGATCTGGCCGTCTTCCAAGATGAAGGGCACTTCGTGGCTGCGCACTTCCAGTACCGCACGGCTGCCGCGCCCGCCGGCCGGCGCATGGCCGAAGCCTGGATCGAAGAAGCCGGCATAGTGGACGCGGAACTCACCGACGAGCGGATCGAAGGGGGTCATTTCCGCCGCATAATGCGGGGGAACGTGCACGGCCTCACGCGAGACGAGGATGTAGAACTCATCCGGATCGAGGATCAACTCGGTGCGGCCGCGGCTGTAGAGTGGTTCCCAGAAATCGTAGATATCGTGCTGGGCCTTCTTGTCGACGTCGACGACGGCCGTGTGGTGTTTGCCGCGATAGCCGATCAAGCCTTCCTCGTCGCCCGTCAGATCGATCGACAGCGCAATGCCGCCGCCGGATACGTTCGGCTGCTTGGCAGCGACGAGCGTTTCCGTTGCGTGCAACTTCAAAAGCTCCGGCTCGCCCAGAACCGAATGGCCGACGCGGAAGCGGATCTGTGACAGGCGCGAGCCGCGGCGCACGACGATGGGGAAGGTGCGCGGGCTGATTTCGAGATAGAGCGGGCCGGAATAGCCTGATGGGATCTTGTCGAATTCCTGCGCGTAATCGGTGATGACGCGCGTGAAGATATCGAGGCGGCCGGTCGAGCTCTTCGGATTGGCCGAGGCCGACATGTCGGCCGGCAGATCGAGGCGCTCCATGAGCGGCACGATGTAGACGCAGCCCGTCTCCAGCACCGCGCCTTCGCTGAGGTCTATGACATGCAGGCTCAGTCGGTCGAGCTTGTCTGAGACGAGATGGGACGGGCCGGGCATGAAGCTGGCGCGCACCCGAAAAGCCTTGGCGCCCAGCCGCAGATCCAAGCTGGCGGGCTGGATCTGGTCGCGGTCCAGCTCGCGCTCGCTTTGAAGACGCCCCGTCTCAAACAGCGCTGCAATTGCGCGGTCGGCCAAAATTCCAGTTTCGCGAGCCATCATGCTCCATCCATAATTTGCAGCCGACAAAACCAAAGTCGGGGAATTGACGCAAGCTTAGAACGGCAGTATTGCAAATTTATCCCGTGGTGATTTGGCCGGTCGGCTTGCAGCCACGTTAAATAAGTGGCTAAAAAGACCGGGTTGAAAACCGGTCTGCATTTGCGGCCGGTTTTTTTGTTGTTTGAAAGTGGTGATGGCATGAGCAAGACCTGGCGCCCGGCAACCCAACTCGTCCACGGCGGAACGCTCCGCTCGCAATATGGCGAGACATCCGAGGCAATCTATCTCACGCAGGGTTTCGTCTACGATACGTCGGAAGCGGCGGAAGCGCGCTTCAAGGGCGAGACCGAAGGTTTCATCTATGCGCGCTACGGCAGCCCCACCAATGACATGTTCGAAAAGCGCATGTGCATGCTGGAAGGCGCCGAAGACGCCCGCGCCACCGCTTCCGGCATGGCTGCAGTCACCGCCGCCATTCTCTGCCAGCTGAAGGCCGGCGATCATATCGTTGCCGCCCGTGCCCTCTTCGGCTCCTGCCGCTGGGTCGTCGAGACGCTGGCGCCGAAATACGGCATCGACTGCACGCTGATCGACGGTCGCGACCTCGGAAACTGGGAAAAGGCTGTTACCCCGAAGACCAAGGTGTTCTTCCTGGAAAGCCCGACCAACCCGACGCTTGAAGTGATCGACATCGCCGGTGTCGCCAAGCTCGCCAACCAGATCGGCGCGAAGGTCGTCGTCGACAACGTCTTTGCGACGCCGCTCTTCCAGAAGCCGCTGGAACTCGGCGCCCATATCGTCGTCTATTCCGCGACCAAGCATATCGACGGCCAGGGCCGCTGCCTCGGTGGCGTCGTTCTCTCCGACAAGGAATGGATCGACGAGAACCTGCACGACTACTTCCGCCATACCGGTCCGGCCATGTCGCCCTTCAACGCTTGGACGCTCCTGAAGGGCATCGAGACGCTGCCGCTGCGCGTCAAGCAGCAGACGCAGAATGCAGCGAAGATCGCGGATTTCCTGGCCGATCAGGGCAAGGTCGCCAAGGTCATCTATCCCGGCCGCAAAGACCATCCGCAGGCCGATATCATCGCCAAACAGATGTCCGGTGGGTCGACGCTCGTCTGCTTCGAGCTCAAAGGTGGCAAGGAAGCTGCCTTCGCGCTGCAGAACGCGCTTGAGATCGTCAAGATTTCCAACAATCTCGGCGACTCCAAGAGCCTGATCACGCATCCGGCCACGACCACGCACAAGAACCTGACGGACGAAGCTCGCGCCGAACTCGGCATCTCGCCTGGTACTGTGCGCCTGTCGGCCGGCATCGAGGATACGGACGATCTGATAGAAGATTTCGCCCGCGCTCTGGCGAAGGTTTCGGCCTGACCATCAAGGCACGGCCGTCGGCAGACGCTGCGGCCGTCGCATTTGCCTTGAAATTAACACTGAGAGTTAGGCTTAATGAACGAAAGGCGGTCCAACCGTGGGTGGTGAGGCCGCGATCACTGTACCGTTTCTTGACGGCAGAGGCCTCTTATAAGATACGGGTAACATATCCTGACTAAGGTGTAAGGCATGTATCGCGCCCTCACACGAGATATCGAAGTCGTTGTCGAGCCGTTTTATCTGGAGGAGCAATCCGATCCGGATGACGATCGCTATGTCTGGGGTTACCGTGTGGTCATCAGCAACAATTCCGGCATCGCCGTACGTCTCGTCAACCGCTACTGGAACATTACCGACCAGAACGGGCAGATCGACGAGGTCAGCGGCCCCGGCGTCGTCGGCGAGCAGCCGCGGCTGCAGCCAGGTGACACCTATGAATATTCGTCGGGCTGCCCGCTGGATACGCCGTCCGGCCTGATGTTCGGCCACTACCAGATGGAGACGGACGAAGGCGAGACGTTCGATGTCGACATACCCGCCTTCTCTTTGGATTCACCCGGCCTGCTCAGGGTATTGAACTAGAGCCTGCCCCATTCTCCGCGCACTCACTCCGCCGCCGCAACTTCCTGCACCGGGAAGCGGTAGGTCGTGGAGCAGAATTCGCAGGTGACCGAGATCTCGCCATTTTCCTGGCTCGCCTCGATTTCCTCGGCGCTGAAGCCCTTCAGCACGCCGCCGATCTTTTCCCGTGAACAGCTGCAACGATCGAAGACGGCGCGCGGATCGTAGACGCGCACGCCGCGTTCGTGAAAGAGGCGAAAGAGCAGGCGTTCGGTGCCAACAAGCGGATCGGTCAGTTCATCGGCATCCACGGTTTCAACGAGCGAGCGGGCTTCCGTCCAGGCATCATCCTCAACATGGGCGCGCGCAGCCGTGTCGCCATCACCGCCGTGAAGATCGGGCCGGCGCATACGCTCCGGCGCTTCCGGCAGGAATTGGGCGACGAGGCCCCCTGCCCGCCAGCGGTGACGCGGCTTACCGTTCTCGTCGCGGTCGAAGAGCTCGGCTGCGGCAAGGCGCACGCGCGTCGGGATCTGCTCCGACTGGCGGAAATAGACACCTGCAATGTCTTCCAGCGAGGTACCGTCAAGTGCCACGATACCCTGATAGGGCTGGCTGAACTTGCCCTGATCAATGGTGAAGGCGAGAACGCCCTTGCCGAGAAGCTGTTCCGGCTCCGTTTCGCCTGCAGCGATCGCCTTATCGAGCAAGGCCTGATCGAAGCGGGCGTAGGCCCGGACATTTTCCGGCGTGGAGAAATCGGCAACCAAGAGATCGACGGGACCGTCGCTCTTGGTCTGGACAGTGAATTTGCCCTCGAACTTCAGCGAGGTGCCGAGCAGCACCGTGAGCACCACCACCTCCGCCAGAAGGCGGGCGACGGGCGTGGGATAATGGTGGCGTTCGAGGATTGAATCCAGCATTGGGCCGAGCTGGACGGCGCGACCGCGCACATCCAGCCCTTCCACCTGGAAGGGGACGACATGATCATCGCCGGCGAAATCGAACTCGCCGAGGGCGGCGGCAGCTTCTGCCATGGCTTTCACTCCTGTTTTGTCAGAGCAGCCGGCCAGCGCACCGGCTGCTTGCGCAGCCGCGAGTTTGGAACTCGCGACATCCGATTATGGTTCAGATCGCGCCCAGGCACCAAGCAAGAATCGACTTCTGCGCATGAAGACGGTTTTCCGCTTCATCGAAGACCACAGATTGCGGGCCATCGATCACTTCGTCCGTCACCTCCTCACCGCGGTGAGCGGGGAGGCAGTGCATGAACAATGCGTCTTTGCCGGCCTGCGCCATCAAATGCGCATTGACCTGATAAGGCTGGAAGACATTGTGACCGCGAGCCCGATGTTCCTGATTCATGGAGACCCAGGTATCGGTCACCACGCAATCGACGCCGGCGACCGCACGGTCAGCATCATGGTAAAGCATGATTTCGGCGCCCTCATTGCGGGCCCAGTTCAGATAGTGATCCTTCGGCTCGGAACCAAGGGGTACTGCCATGTTCATGCGGTAGCCGAAACGGGCAGCCCCCTCCACCAGGGAATGCAGCACGTTGTTGCCGTCACCCGTCCAGGCGATCGTCTTGCCCTTGATCGGACCGCGATGCTCTTCAAAGGTCATGATATCGGCCATGATCTGGCAGGGATGGGTATCATCCGTCAGCGCGTTGATGACCGGCACGGTCGCATGCTCAGCGAGCTCCAGCATACGGTTGTGGTCGGTCGTGCGGATCATGATCGCGTCGACATAGCGCGACAGAACCTTGGCGGTGTCGCCGATCGTTTCGGCGCGGCCGAGCTGCATTTCAGTGCCCGACAAGAACAAGGTCTCGCCGCCGAGCTGGCGCATGCCGACATCGAAGGAGACGCGGGTTCGCGTGGACGGCTTCTCGAAGATCATGGCGAGCATCTTGCCGGCGAGCGGCTTGTCGGCCATGCCGGCCTTGAAAGCCTGCTTTCGCAGCTTGGCATCGTCCATGATGGTTCTGAGGTCGGATCCGGTGACGGCGGAAAGATCGAGGAAGTGTTTGGGGGAAGCCATTGTTCGTTACCTGCTACGCCCGCCGGCGGGCGGGGCATTGTCCTATCAAGCGGTCTTCTTGACCTTGGCGGCACGGATGTTTTCGGCAGCGCGTTCGAGACGGGAAAGACCCTCGCGCGCCTCCTCGGCGGTTACGACCAGCGGCGGCAGCAGGCGGATGACATTATCGCCTGCCGGGATCGCCAGAAGATGGGCTGCGCGGATTTCCTTCAGCAGCTCTGCCGAGGGAATGGCAGCCTTGACGCCGAGCAACAGCCCTTCGCCCCTGATATCTTCGATCACGTCGGGATAGCGATCCTTGAGCGATGCAAGGCCCTGGCGGAAGACGAGAGTGACATCACGCACATGCTGCAGGAAGCCCTCGGCCAGGATGACATCGAGCACCGCGTTACCGACAGCCATGGCCAGCGGGTTGCCGCCATAGGTGGAACCATGCGTGCCCGCCTTCATGCCGGAAGCGGCCTCTGCCGTCGCAAGGCAGGCGCCGAGCGGAAAGCCGCCGCCGATGCCCTTGGCAACCGCCATGATGTCGGGCGTTATACCCGACCATTCATGAGCGAAGAGCTTGCCGGTACGGCCGACGCCGGTCTGCACCTCGTCGAGGATCAGCAGCAGGCCATGCTCATCGCAGAGCTGGCGGAGCGCTTTCATGAATTCGGACGTTGCCGGGCGGACACCGCCCTCGCCCTGCACCGGCTCGATGAGGATGCCGGCGGTCTTGTCGGTAATAGCGGCACGGACAGCCTCGACATCGCCAAAGGGCACCTGATCGAAACCAGGGGTCTTCGGGCCGAAACCTTCGAGATATTTCTCCTGGCCGCCGGCGGCGATGGTCGCGAGCGTGCGGCCGTGGAAGGCGCCTTCGAAAGTAATGATGTGGAAGCGCTCGGGATGGCCCTTGGAGAACTGATAGCGGCGCGCCGTCTTGATGGCGCATTCGAGCGCCTCGGCGCCTGAATTGGTGAAGAACACCTTGTCGGCGAAAGTGGCATCCGTCAGGCGCTTGGCAAGCTTCTCCTGTCCCGACACCTCATAGATATTGGAGAGATGCCAGACCTTGTCGGCCTGATCCTTGAGGGCGGCCACAACGTGCGGATTGCCATGACCGACGGAGGTGACGGCAACGCCCGCGCCGAAATCCAGATATCGCTCGCCGGTTTCGGTGATCAGCCACACGCCTTCGCCTCGCTCGAACCGCAGCGGGGCACGAGAATAGGTATCATAAAGCGGCGAGGCTTCAGCCATGGCGCAATCTCCTGGTCAGGCTCTGAGGCAATGGACTCCGGCTAAGAAAACCAGGCCCGAAAAATCAAAAATGCCGCCTTGCGGCGGCAGGGAGCACTATTTACTTTTCGCACTGCAATGTCAACAAAACTGAGGATTTAGCACATGCGTCAAGCCTCAAATCAGACTTGCAGGTCTATCAACAGCTAATGTTGCAGAAATGACTCGCCGGGAAAGCAAGTTGGGGAAAACCCCGAATTCGGATTCATCGGATTCCTGCGACTCTTGTCACAGAGTCAGGCTCACACTAGGTTAAAGTTCAATTACTAGACTGCATGCGGCGGAACTAGTCACCAAAATTGATCAGGCGTTTCTTGCTTCGGAGACTTCCGAGGCAACGGTGAGGGATTCTGCCATCACCAACGCGAAAGGTGGAGACAGGGCAATGAACTGGACAGACGAGCGTGTCGAGAAGCTCAAGAAGCTTTGGTCGGAAGGGCTGAGCGCCAGCCAGATCGCTGCGCAGCTTGGCGGAGTGAGTAGAAACGCTGTTATCGGCAAGGTTCACCGGCTCAGTCTTCCCGGCCGCGCCAAGGCCGGCGGCACGGCAACCGCTGCGCGCGCACCGAAGCGCAATACGTCGGCTCCGCGCGCACCGAACTATGCGTCTCGCATCACCACCCGCACCGTTACCCGCCAGCAGGGCGCAACGATGCTGAAGGAAGAGATCGAGATCGAAACGGTCGAGGAAATGGAATATGTGCCGGCCAAAAACGTGGTCGTGCCGATTTCGCGTCGTCTCGGCCTGACGGAACTGACGGAGCGCACCTGCAAGTGGCCGGTCGGCGATCCGCTGAAGGACGACTTCTACTTCTGCGGCTGCGACTCCCCGGATTCCTCGCCCTATTGCAACTATCACCAGCGCCTCGCCTACCAGCCGGTCAGCGAACGCCGCAAGGCTGTCCGGGTCGCCTGACCCGCGCCTTCTCAACAGATGCAGCATCCGCCGCCCCTCTTCGCTGACGCGCAGAGGGGCGTATTTTTTAGTCGGCACAGGAGGGCTGGAAAACCGCTCCTGACCACGACTATCTGCCGGAGGCCGATCTCTGCCTGCCGTTCACCATGCCTGACGATGCGAACTTGGCCCAACGCCGCCGATGCGTTTCAGCCCTAGACCGGTATGGAACGGTGGTCATGGCGCTGTAACGCGATTTTCTGATACAGATGCGGTATTCTCGTGGAGTAGCACGGCGCAAACAGTCGGTCAGGGGTGCCAATGGAGATCGATCCAAAGCGGATGACAATGGGGTTCGTCGGGACGGGCACGATTACCGAGGCCGTCGTCACCGGATTGGGCAAGACAGCGTTTCGCGACACACCGATCGTGCTGTCACCGCGCAGCGCAAGCGTCGCCGCCCGCCTTGCGGCGGCAAACCGGAATGTGTCGATCGCTTTGGGGAACCAGGATGTTCTCGACCGATCCGATCTCGTATTTGTGGCAGTGAGGCCGCAAATTGCCGAGGAGGTGATCCGCTCGCTCCGATTTCGGCCGGGCCACCATGTCATCAGCTTCGTCGCGGCCACGCCAATGGATCAACTGCTGGCGTGGATCGATCAGCCAGTTCGCCTGAGCCTGGCAATTCCACTTCCGTTCATCGCAGATCTTCAGGGCGCGACTGCGATCTACCCGCCCGACAAGGTTTCCCACGCCCTCTTTTCGGCGCTCGGAACGGCGATCCAGGTTGAAAACAGACCTGAGTTCGAACTTCTCGCGGTGGCGAGCTGCCTGATGGCCACCTATTTCGGCATCCTGGACGAGACGTCGACCTGGCTGCAGAGCCAGGGGCTTTCGGGAACGGCTGGCGACGCCTACCTCCGTCAATTGTTTTCCGGCCTCGCCCATGCTGCCCGTTCAAAACCTGTCGCGAGTTTTGATGAACTCATCGGTGAGCATTCGACCAAGGGCGGATTGAATGAACAGGTGCTCGAAGACTTTCGCGAGTTCGGCGGCACTGCGGCTCTGCAAAAGGCTCTTGATCGAGTTCTCGCACGCATTCGTCTGTAGAAAGCAGGTTCTCTCGAGGTCCGCTTTCGGCGCCTGGTGTGGCTTTCATAAGAAGCTGGGGGTGCCAGATAGACAAACGGGCCGCCCGGCGAAACCGAGCGACCCGTTCGTGACCTCCGATCGCTCGGATCAGGCTTCCATGGAATATCCCGCGCCGCGGACGGTGCGGATGACATCCTGCATGTTGGAGAAGTTCAGCGCCTTGCGCAGGCGGCCGACATGGACGTCGACGGTACGTTCGTCCACGTAGATATCGTGGCCCCAGACGCCATCGAGAAGCTGCGAGCGGGAGAAGACCCTGCCCGGCGACGACATCAGGAATTCGAGCAGACGGAATTCGGTCGGGCCGAGGCGCACTTCGCGGCTCTTGCGATGAACGCGATGAGTTTCGCGATCGAGCTCGATATCACCACATTTCAGAACGGTGGAGAGAACCTCCGGACGGGCGCGTCGCAGCATCGCCTTGACGCGGGCAACGAGTTCCGGCGTGGAGAAGGGCTTGACGACATAGTCGTCCGCGCCGGTCGAGAGACCGCGAACGCGTTCGCTCTCTTCGCCGCGTGCCGTCAGCATGATGATCGGCAGGCGCTCGGTCTCCGGCCGCATGCGCAGCCGGCGGCAGAGTTCGATGCCGGAAACGCCCGGCAGCATCCAGTCAAGGATGAGCAGGTCCGGCGTGCGCTCCTGAAGCCGGATTTCGGCCTCGTCGCCACGGAGGATCGTATCCACCTCGAAACCTTCAGCCTCGAGGTTGTAGCGGAGAAGCACACTCAGCGCCTCTTCATCTTCAACAACTGCAACTCTTGGGATCATGCGTGTCAGTCTCCTAATGCATGATCCTTAAACCGGGGGTGATTTAAGCAAGGGACCATGCAGAAACTTGGAATTGGCTGCGACCTTTGCGCGCCCCAGCGCAGGGCGCGCACGCAATTGGCAGGTCCGGATTACTCCGTCACCGCACCGACGGTATTGGAGCTGTCGTCCTTCGGACGCTCACCCTCCGGCTGGGCGCCGGTTGCCATGTAATAGATCGTCTCAGCGATGTTGGTCGCATGGTCGCCGATGCGCTCGATGTTCTTGGCGCAGAAGAGAAGATGCGTGCAGCTCGTGATGTTGCGCGGATCTTCCATCATGTAGGTGAGGAGTTCGCGGAACAGCGAGGTGTACATCGCGTCGATCTCGTCGTCGCGCTCGCGGATGGACTTGGCCTTGTCCGCAGAACGCGTCGTATAGACGTCGAGCACTTCCTTGAGCTGGACGAGCGCCAGTTCGGAGAGATGCTCGAGACCGCGGGCGAGCTTGCGCGGAACGCCGGTGCTCTGGACGGCGATGACGCGCTTTGCGGTGTTCTTGCCGAGGTCCCCGACACGCTCGAGGTCGGCGGCGATGCGGATCGAACCCATGATCTCGCGAAGGTCGGAGGCCATCGGCTGGCGACGGGCGATCGTGACGATCGCCTTGTCGTTGATTTCGCGTTCCGCGTGATCAAGGATCACGTCGTCGGAAATGACCTTCTGGGCGAGCGCAGTGTCGCCGTTGACCAGCGCACGGACGGCCTCGCCGACCATCTGTTCGGCAAGACCACCCATCTCGGAAATGCGCCGGGACAGGAATTTCAGATCGTCATCGTAAGCGGAAAAAATATGTGTCGATGCCATGGGGCTTTGTCCTCGAAAATCGGGAAGGCTTCACATCGCCAAAATCAGCCGAACCGGCCCATGATATAGTCCTGGGTGCGCGGATCGTCGGGATTGGTGAACATCTTGTCGGTGTCGTTTTCCTCGACCAGGTTGCCGAGGTGGAACATGGCCGTACGCTGTGATACGCGCGCGGCCTGCTGCATGGAATGCGTCACGATGACGATGGTGTAGTTTTCACGCAGCTCATGGATCAGCTCTTCGACCTTGGCAGTCGCGATCGGGTCGAGCGCCGAGCAGGGCTCGTCCATCAAGATGACTTCCGGGCTGACGGCAACGGCGCGTGCGATGCACAGACGCTGCTGCTGACCGCCGGAAAGGCCGGTGCCGGATTCATGCACGCGATCCTTGACCTCATTCCAGAGGCCGGCGCGCTGCAGGCTCGTCTCGACGATCTGGTCCAGGTCGGCCTTGGATTTGGCGAGGCCGTGGATGCGCGGTCCGTAGGAGACGTTTTCATAGATTGTTTTCGGGAACGGATTCGGCTTCTGGAACACCATGCCGACACGGGCGCGGAGTTCGACGACGTCGATGTCAGGATCGTAGATATCGTCGCTGTCGAGCGTGATCTTGCCGGTGACGCGGCAGCCATCGATCGTGTCGTTCATGCGGTTCAGCGACCGCAGGAAGGTGGACTTGCCGCAGCCCGACGGGCCGATCAGGGCGGTCACGGTGTTTTCGCGGACGTTCAGATTGACATCGAAAAGCGCGCGCTTCTCGCCGTAATAAACGGAGACATCCTGTCCGATCATCTTATACGGGACGTTGCTCATTTTCTGGTCCAGCGCCTTCTCAACTGCAGCTTCCGTCAACATGTTCATGATCTCTACTCCGTTTACCAGCGGCGCTCAAAGCGACGACGCAAGAGGATAGCTCCCATGTTCATGACGATCAGGAACAGGAGCAGGACGATAATGGCACCCGAGGTTCTTTCCACGAATGCGCGCTCGGCTTCGTTGGCCCACATGTAGACCTGAACCGGAAGCGCCGTGGAGGGATCGAGTGGACTGCTCGGCGCCTGGGCGACGAAGGCGACCATGCCGATCAGCAGCAGCGGCGCAGTTTCGCCGAGTGCGTGGGCAAGGCCGATGATCGTGCCGGTCAGGATGCCGGGCATTGCAAGCGGCAGCACGTGGTGAAACACCATCTGCATCTTCGAGGCGCCGAGGCCGAGGGCAGCCGCGCGGATCGACGGCGGCACGGCACGGAGCGCTGCACGCGTGGCGATGATGATCGTCGGCAGCGTCATCAGCGTCAGCACCAGGCCGCCGACCAGCGGTGCCGAACGCGGCAGGCCGGCGAAGTTGATGAAGACCGACAGGCCGAGCAGACCGTAGACGATCGACGGGACGGCGGCGAGGTTGTTGATATTGACCTCGATCAGGTCCGTCAGCTTGTTCTTCGGCGCGAATTCCTCAAGGTAAATCGAGGCAGCGACGCCGATCGGCAGCGAAAGCACGAGAACGATCAGCATCAGGTAGAGCGAGCCGATGAGGGCGACGCCGAGACCTGCGGCTTCCGGACGGCTGGAATTGCCGTTGACGAAGAGGCCGGTGTTGAACGTCTTGTGGAGAGCACCGCTCGCCTTCAGCTCATTCATCCAGGCAACCTGCTTGTCGTTGACCTTACGGTTCTTCTCATCGACCGAAAGATTGATCTGGCCCTTGTTGGCGCTGTCGATATTGGCATCTGCAAGCACTGTAATATTGACGGTCTTGCCAATGATCGACGGGTCGGCAACGACCATGTCGCGCAGCTGAATGGGCGCCCCCTTGGACAGCATGGCGGATGCATCGCGCACGTCAGGACGGCTTGCGGCATTGATGCCGAGCTGCTTGACGATCGCGTCGCGCAGCAGAACCGGATAGTTGGCAGCGACCAGCACCGAAGGGTCGGTTGCACGCTTGTTGTCCGGGTCGATCGTCTTCTCGGAGAATTCGATCGGCAGGGTGATCGACGTCTGCAGGAAGGCCGTATAGCCGTTGCTGATGACCGTCCAAAGCAGAATGAAGAGGAAGACGAGGCCGAATGCTATGGCTGCGATGCCATAGGCCTGGAACCGGCGCTCGGCAGCGTAGCGACGCTTGATGCCGATATCGCGACGCGCGGGCGCCTTGGAAACGGTAACGCCGGCGACGGGGGAAACAATATTCGTCATTCGTACTGCTCCCGATATTTGCGCACGATATAGAGCGCGTAGATGTTGAGGCAAAGCGTGATGCAGAACAGCGTGATGCCAAGTGCGAAGGCAACCAGCGTCTGCGGCGAGGTGAACTCAAGGTCGCCGGTCAGCTGGTTGACGATCTTGACGGTCACTGTCGTCATCGGCTCGAAGGGATTGATCTGGATACGGGCGGCGACACCGGCGGCCAGAACCACGATCATGGTTTCGCCGATGGCACGCGAAGCGGTCATCAGCAGCGCGCCGACGATACCGGGAAGGGCTGCGGGCAAGACCACCTTTTTGATGGTTTCGGAGCGTGTGGCGCCGAGACCGAGCGAGCCGTCACGCAGTGCCCGCGGAACTGCGGTGATGATATCGTCCGACAGCGAGGAAACGTAAGGGATCAACATGATGCCCATGACGATGCCTGCGGTGATGACGCTCTGTGCCTGGATGAAGTTCGTATAGCTGCCGCTCAAAAGACCGCTGATCTGCGCCGAGAAATCACGCAGGAACGGCCCGACGGTGACGAGTGCAAAGAAGCCATAGACGATCGTCGGAATGCCGGCGAGCACTTCGAGAAGCGGCTTGGCAATCGAGCGCACTCTCGAAGAAGCATACTCGGCCATGTAGATGGCGGCAAAGAGGCCGACCGGCACGGCGACCAGCATGGCGACCAAGCCGATATAGAGCGTGCCGAGCAGGAGTGGGATGAGCCCGAACTGGCCGAAGGAGGAGCTGCCCGCACCGGCAAAACGCGGATCCCAGACCGTTCCGAAGAAGAAGTCGACGAAGGGAACGACCGCGAAGAAGCGGCTCGCTTCTGTCAGCATCGAGAGCACGATGCCGATCGTCGTCAGAATGGCGATGGAGGATGCAACGAGCAGCGCCCAGAGCATAACGCGCTCGACGCGGTTGCGGGCACGGAAGCGCGGAGCAACGGAGCGCAGCGCATAGAAAGCACCTGCGACAGATATGAGCAGCACGATCGCCGTCATGATGACGCGGCTCGTCATGCTCTCCGAGTTCAGGGTCTTTGCGGCAGCGATCATGTAGGGCTGCGGCTCGCCGGCGAGCGGTACGCCCTTCTCGCTGAGCTTTGCCTGCAGACCCGCAGGATTGCTCGACAAGGAGGAAACCTCATCCGAGGTCAGCAGGTTCATGCCGCGGGCAACCGTGGCGACCATGCTGTAGGCGAGGTCCTGCTGGACGGTCGGCTGCGCCTTCACGTCATCAGGAAAGGCGCCGCGAACGGAGGAAGAGATGATGCCCGGGCTGATAGCCAGCCAGGCAAACAGAACGATCAGGGAAGGCAGAACAGCCCAGATCGCGGCATAGGAGCCATAATAGGCCGGCCGCGAATGCAGGGCAGAAGACCTGCCTCCGGAAAGCGCCATCGCGCGGCTGCGCGCAGCCACATAGGCAACGGCGCCGATCACTACCAGGCACAAGAGTATGATGGATGTGCTCATTCGTTACGTCCCCAGGCCCACAGCCCCCAAAGAGCCCAGCAGCTCCAGGAGCGTGCCATCGGCTTCAATATCATGGAGAAGAAGTTCATCCGCCCGGCACCCCAATGGAGCCGGGCGGATAAGGTGATGCCGGCGCGACGCCCCCGAGCGTCGCGCCGGCAAAGTCATTACATGGTCTTGCCAGCTTCTACGGCCTTACGGATCGCTTCGCGCTCTGCATCCGGAGCAGCAACGAGACCGTATTCGACGAGCGGGCTGTCAGGGCCGATCATCTGGTCGGATACGAAGAAGTTGACATATTCCTTCAGGCCCGGAACGGCGCCCAGATGTGCCTTCTTGACATAGAAGAACAGCGGACGGGAAACCGGGTAGGTGCCGTTAGCGATGGTTTCCGTCGACGGAACGATGCCGCTCATGGTCGCAACCTTGAGCTTGTCAGCGTTGTTTTCGTAGAAGGAGAGACCGAATACGCCAACGCCGGTCTTGTTGGCAGCGATGCGTGCCAGAGTTTCCGGATAGTCGCCGTCGATGTCGACAGCAGCGCCGTCCTTGCGAACCGCGACGCAAGCCTTGCCCTGGGCAGCCTTGTCGGCGATTTCCTTGGCGATGACTTCCTGAGCGCCGGAAGCCTTGCAGCCGGCGGCGAGAACGTTCTGTTCGAAGACTTCGCGCGTGCCGTGCTTTTCGCCCGGGATGTAGGCGGCGATATCAACAGCCGGAAGCTTCGGGTTGACTTCAGACCACTTCTTGTAGGGGTTGGCGACGAGCTTGCCGTCAACGACAACCTGGGCAGCGAGGGCCTTGTAGATGTCGGCCGGAACGTAGGCAACGTCCGGGTTGGAAGAGTCGGTTGCGAAGACGATGCCGTCATAACCGATCTTGACTTCCTGGATGTCCGTTACGCCGGCAGCCTTGCAGGCTTCCGCTTCATTCTTGTTGATCGGACGCGAGGCGTTGGCGATGTCGATCGTGTCTTCACCGACGCCCTTGCAGAATTCCTTCAGACCAGCGCCCGTGCCGCCGGATTCGACGACCGGCGTCTTGAAGTTGGTGAAGGTTTCGCCAAAGGATTCGGCGACGATCTTTGCGTAAGGCAGGACGGTGGACGAACCAGCAACCTGAATCTGGTCGCGAGCAACTGCAACGCCAGCGAAAGCGGCGGTTGCAGCAAGCGCGGCAACAGTAAGTTTAAAGGTGTTCATTTGAATCTCCCGGCATTTGGGCTTGTGTGAGTGCGGCCTCAAAGAGGCCCTCGCATTGCCTTTTTTCATCGGCAGGACTCTCTTAGCGCCTTAAGCACCGTCCTTTTATGTCAGATCGATGAAACATTTATGACAGGACAAATTCTTGATTTTAAATGCAAAAATATGACGTCGAAAAATTGCGTGCGACATACTGCGTCAGAAGCGCACGGTAAACTCCGTTCCCTTGCCCACCTCTGATTTTACGATCAGCCGTGCACGATGGCGCGTCAGAATATGCTTGACGATGGCAAGCCCGAGGCCCGTGCCCTTCTTGGAACGGCTGTCTTCGATGCTGACGCGGTAGAAGCGCTCCGTCAAGCGCGGTACATGTTCGGCCGGAATGCCTGGCCCCCTGTCGACGACGCTGACTTCAACCGGCTGGCCCGATCCATTCTTCAGCCAGACATCGACGACTTCGCCTTCCTGGCCATATTTGCAGGCATTTTCCATCAGGTTCTCGAAGACCTGAACGAGCTCGTCGCGGTCCCCCAACACTTCGACCTTGCCGTCGGGCAGGTGCAGGTTGATCGAGACGCCGACATCCTTCGCAAGCGGCACGAGCGAATCCCTGACGTGGCCGAGAAGCGGCACGAGATCCACTTTCTCATCGGGGGCGATATGCGACTTGAGCTCAAGCCTCGACAGAGACAGGAGATCGTCGACGAGCCTGCTCATACGCGTCGTCTGGTCGAACATGATGCCGAGGAAACGTGCCTGCGCCTTCGGATCGTTCTTAGCCGGACCCTGGATCGTCTCGATGAAGCCACGCAGCGAGGCAAGCGGCGTGCGCAGCTCATGGCTGGCATTGGCGACAAAATCCGAGCGCATGCGATCGATGCGGCGTATTTCGGAAATATCCCGGAAGGAGAGGATGTAATAGCGCTCGTTGCGGCCGTCGTCGTCCTTGAATTCGACAGGAGCGCTGCGAACGATATATACGCGCTCTGAAGGCAGCCGCTCGGAATGTTCGATCTGGTTCGGGGCGTTGGTGGCGATGGTTTCGCGCACCATGTCCAAGACACCAGGAGAACGCAGCCGCGCCGATATATGGGAGCCGAGCGCCACCTCGCCGAAGGCCTTTTCGGCCGCACGGTTCTGAAACAGCACCGAGGCATCTTCCGAGAGCACCATGACAGGAATATCGAGACCGGCCAGCGTGGCGGAGACTTCCGGCAGGCGGCTTGGGAGCACTTCAGGCTCGGGTTCGACCGGCTCGTCTACATCGGGTCTGATGACCGGCGCCTCGTTGAAGAGCGAGGTGAAGATCATCACCAGCAGCAGGGCGAGCACGATCCATTTGTTCATGCCCGCGGCAAGCGCCACCAGCGCGCTCAGCAGCGTCGCCAGCAAAACCGGGCGCTCGCGCCGGATGCGCGCCAACAGGCTTTTTGTCCACGGCGTTTCGTCTTCCAAGCTGCCCCTCGCGGCGTCGATTCGTTTTTCTTTATATTCAAACTCTGCCTGATAGCCGCGTTTCATGACAGAAGTTTTCCATTTGAGAAACTTGCGCGAAAAGCCGCAGCGCGCGTCACCGAATTGCGCTTTGCTTACGCAGAGGATTTGATTTTCAATGATAAATATGTTCGCCTGCTGAAAAATGAAATCATCAAGCGCAGGAGGAGACGATGGCCGAAGACGTCGAAAGCAGAGTTGTGGAGCTGGAGATCCGGGGCAAGAGACGCGTCTTCGATATCGATGATCCCGTGCTGCCCGACTGGGCGGATGAGCATGCGCTGGAATCCGGCGACTACCCCTACAAGAAGAAGCTGAAGGACGACGAATATCTCGACGAGCTCAGGAAGCTGCAGGCCGAGCTCGTGAAGGTGCAGTTCTGGCTGCAGGCGACGGGCAAACGGGTGATGGCGCTCTTCGAAGGGCGCGACGCGGCCGGCAAGGGCGGCGCGATCCAGGCATCCTCGGCGCACATGAACCCGCGCCTTGCCCGCGTGGTGGCGCTCGCCAAGCCTACGGAGCGGGAACAGGGCCAATGGTACTTCCAGCGGTATATCGCACAGTTTCCGACATCGGGCGAATTCGTGCTCTTCGACCGTTCCTGGTACAATCGCGCCGGCGTGGAGCCGGTCATGGGCTTCTGCACGCCGAAACAATACGAGGACTTTCTCAATCAGGCGCCGCAGGTGGAAAAGGTCATCGCCCACGAAGGCATATTCTTCTTCAAGTTCTATCTGGATATCGGCCGGGAAATGCAGATCAAGCGGTTCCATGACCGGCGGCACGATCCGCTCGCTGTCTGGAAGCTCTCCTCGATGGATATAGCCGCATTGATCAAATGGGACGACTACAGCGAGAAGCGCGACCGCATGCTGAAGGAAACCCACACGGAGTTTGCGCCCTGGACCGTGATCCACGCCAATGACAAACACCGGACGAGGCTCAACCTCATCCGCCATATGCTGAAAACCATCGACTATGACGGCAAGGACAAGGACGCGATCGGCACGCTCGACGACAAGATCATCGGCTCCGGTCCCGGCTTCCTGAAATAGACTTCTTGAGGTAATCGCGTCGTTTATTGGCCCGGCAGGATCCGCACGGCAAAGAGATTGATGCCACGGGCCTTGCCGTCGACATCGCTGTTGATCATCAGCCGGCCCGGGGAATTCGGCGCCAGGGAGCGGTCGAAGCGCACCTGCAGCAGCGCGTCCGACTTTTCGCGCGTGACGTTGAAACGATGGCGGGCGCAATTGCCGAGCGACTGGAAATCGCACTCGACGGTGATCTGTGTAGGCTCGTCCGTGGTGGACTGCAGGGTCAGCGCGATGGTCGAGGACTTGCCGGCAAGCTGCTGCAGGACATCGGCCGGAATGGTGATGGAAACATTGCCATCCGTATTGCCGCTCTGGGAGGTCAGGCGGACGGCCGGGCCTTCGGTTTCGGTGACACTTTCCTTACGGGCACGCGGGCCGCTCTCGATCTTGTCGGCATCCGAGGGCTTGAAGACCTCGATCCAGTCTGCCGAGAAGCTGTTTTGCGGGTCGATCGCCGCAGGTTGGTCGCCATCCGAGGGGGCGCTGTTGCCGGCACTCTCCTCGCCATCGAAATCTTCCGGCTGCGTGCTGGCGGGCGGATTGGCGACGCTGGTGTCACGCTCAGCCGCCGTCTTCAGCAGGCCAGAACTATAAGCCCACCAGGCACCCGTCCCGATGAAGGCGAGCAGCACGCACCAGACAAGCAGGCGCGAGAAGAACTTGCGCGGCCTGCGGCGAACAGCGGCCCGTTCGGGGCGGAAATCCATGCCGCCACGCCTGTCCGGCGTCGCGCGCGTCTCTCCACGCATCTCTCCATCTGACGCGGCCCCCAGCTGATCGGCGCTGCTGGCGTGGACATCATCCAGGCTTGCATCGTCCGTGCGCCGGGAAGTGGCGTTGTAGCCGCGCGTTTCACCTGTAACGGCCAGGCTGTCGTCCTCGCCCTCGCGATAGGCAGGCTCTTCCGCACGATAGGCGGGCTCTTCCACGTGATGGGCGGGCTCAGGGATCTCCACAACAGGCGGAACCGGAACTTCCGGAGGCCCCTGCCGCGGGTGAAGGCGGGCGCGCTCTTCACTCTCGATGGTGTGGATCGTGGTTTCGAGGCGGTGGCGGTGATGGGCCACCACTTCGGCATCGGTGATATCCTGCTTGCGCAGGCCGGCTTCCAGCGCCTGACGCGCGGACTGATAGATGCGTGCACGAACTTCCGCACTGTCGCGGTCGGAATTATCCAGCGCAGTTCTGATAGCCGTTTCTAGTCCGCTCACGTCGGGCCCTTCACGTTTCGTGCCGGCATCAACCCCAAAAGATTGAATGCCTGTCAAAATTCGGTAGCGGCAAGTGCGGCAAACCGCAAGCCTTGCAGCCCTTCCGGAGCGCATCGGCGGGGGATAAGCAGCCGCCGGACGTTCCGAATTCTCCATTAGATATAGTGAAAATGGACAGGATTACGGAAAAGGCAGCAAGAAGAAGACCACACTCTTTTCCTTGGTCGCTCTTTTCCTCAGGCGCTCTTTTCCTCAGGCGATGGCTCTGCTAATCAATTGACGTTTTCGTAAACGTCAAAAAGCGGTGAAAGCATGGCCCTGCCCCCGATACTTAGGGATAATCTGAGACTGCCGGTCATCGGCTCGCCGCTTTTCATCGTCTCCCATCCGGCGCTGACACTGGCGCAATGCAAGGCCGGCGTGATCGGCGCGTTTCCGGCCTTGAACGCGCGGCCGGAAAGCCAACTCGACGAGTGGCTGGCCATGATCACCGAAGAACTCGCCGCCCATAATGCCGGGCATCCGGAGCGGCCGGCAGCCCCCTTCGCGGTCAACCAGATCGTCCATATGTCGAACAAACGGCTGGAGCACGATCTGATGCTCTGCGTGAAATACAAGGTGCCTGTCGTCATTTCCTCGCTCGGCGCCGTGCCGGAAGTGAATGCGGCGGTGCATTCCTACGGCGGTATCGTGCTTCACGACGTCATCAACAACCGCCATGCCAATTCGGCAATCCGCAAGGGTGCCGACGGACTGATCGCGGTTGCGGCAGGTGCGGGCGGACATGCGGGCACGCTTTCTCCCTTCGCATTGGTGCAGGAGATCCGCGAATGGTTCGACGGCCCGCTTCTGCTTGCCGGCTCGATTGCGACCGGCGGCGCTATCCTCGCAGCACAGGCTGTTGGCGCCGACATGGCCTATATCGGCACGCCCTTCATCGCGACCGAGGAGGCGCGCGCCTCCGATGCCTACAAGCATGCGATCGTCGAAGGAGCCGCCGCCGATATCGTCTACTCGAACTATTTCACCGGCGTGCACGGCAACTACCTGAAGCCCTCCATTCGCGCGGCAGGCCTCGACCCGGACGATCTGCCTGATGCCGATCCCTCGAAGATGGATTTCGAACAGGCGACGGGCGGCGCAAAGGCCTGGAAGGACATCTGGGGCAGCGGCCAGGGCATCGGCGCGATCAAGGCCGTGGAGCCGGTGGCAAAGCTGGTCGACCGGCTGGAAGCGGAATACCGGGCCGCCCGCACCCGGCTGGCGCTCTGAAGCACAGGCCTTTCCGCTAAGGGGGGGCCCTCCACTGAAGGGAGCCTTTCCACAGGCTCAGCTTTTTTGCCCGGGGGCATAAGAGGGTGCTTGAAATCTTCAGACAATGCCTGTATCAGCCCCATGCAAATCGCGGGCCGCATGCTTCGCCCGCCGGATTGCCGCTTTAGCTCAGTCGGTAGAGCACATCATTCGTAATGATGGGGTCACGTGTTCGAGTCACGTAAGCGGCACCATTAGCCTCTTGATTGTAAGTATAAATTCTCGACGTCTTCAGATATTACCTGCTGACGACGCGCTCAAGTCGCCACGCATGTAGCGCAATTGCCTGCCAGAACGTCGTAACCACTCGAGTCTGTCAATACGAACTCGGCGCGTGAAATGTCAGCGTTCGATTGTCATTGACTCTACGAAATCGCGTTAGTTGTATTGGAATCGTGATTCTAGGAATGTTTCAGGGAAAATTATGAGCGCAAGGAAAGTCGGTTCGGCTCCACCTTGTGGAGGGACCCCCAGGGCATCCTGACTGACCTTGCCCCCAAGTTTTATCCAATTTTGAGTTCGCTCCAGCGGTTTTTGGTTTCGGTATTTGCGGCGGTAGCGGCGGGTTGCGGTGCGGAGCCATTCCGGCTGCGCAGCACCGCATCACGTCGCGGGTTGATGGTGTGAGCGAACTCGGCAGGTGTCAGCCAACCGAGGCCGGAGTGGGGTCGATGATCGTTGTAATCGCTTCGCCAGTTTGAAAGCGCTGATCGAGCATGGGGCAGTGACGAGAAGAGAGTTTCATTCAGGAACTCGTCTCGCAGCCGCCCATTGAAGCTTTCGATAAAGGCGTTCTGGATTGGCTTGCCTGGCGCGATATAGTGCCAATTCACCTTGGTCCGATCCGTCCATTGCAGGATCACATTGCCGGTGAACTCGCTGCCATTGTCGCTGACGATCATCTTCGGCTTGCCGCGCCTCTCGATGATCCGATCAAGTTCGCGAGCAACCCGCAGTCCGGAAAGCGATGTGTCGGCGACGAGGCCCAGGCATTCCCTGGTGCAATCGTCGACGACCGTCAGAACCCGGAACCTGCGACCATCGGTGAGTTGATCCGACACGAAGTCCAGCGACCAGCGATCATTGGCGGCAAGCGGGATCAGCATCGGCGCGCGTGTGCCGATCGCCCGCTTGCGGCCACCGCGCTTGCGCACCGTCAGCTTCTCTTCCCGATAGAGCCGGAAGAGCCGTTTGTGGTTCACAAGGTGCCCCTCACGCCTAAGCAGCACATGAAGGCGTCGATAGCCGAAGCGGCGGCGTTCATGCGCCAGCGCCTTCATCCGCTCGCGAAGGTCATGGTCATCGCTGCGCCTGGTTTCGTAGCGGATCGTCATCCGGCAAAAGCCGATGGCTTTACACGCCCGCCGTTCGCTCATCTGGTGGTGATCCATCAGATGAGCGACAGCTTTCCGCCTTGCTGCGGGCGTCACCACTTCTTTCCCAAAAGGTCTTTCAAAGCGGCATTGTCGAGCATCGCATCCGCCAGAAGCCGCTTCAGCTTCGTGTTCTCGTCTTCCAGCGTCTTCAGCCGCTTGGCCTCCGATACGTCCATGCCGCCGAACTTGGCCTTCCACTTATAGATGCTGGCATCGCTAACGCCGTGCTTGCGGCAAAGTTCAGAGACCGGCGTGCCAGCCTCGTGCTCCTTCAGAATGCCGATGATCTGTTCGTCCGTGAAACGGTTGCGCTTCATTCCCTGGTCCTCTCGATGGGCCAGAGCTTACTTCAAAATGGATTATTTCAACGGGGCAAGGTCATGACCGCTGAGATCATAAACTGGACACGTCACGTCCTAAGTGTATCGCGCTCTAAGCTCGCAGGTCTTCTATCATGGCCCGAAGTCAAAAGGGCGGGAGTGTACTTTCTTGTTGGCCCCGATCCGGACGACGATGGTCAAACGTTCGTTTACATTGGCCAAAGGTGTTCTAACGCCGCGTTGTACAACGAGTTCAGGCCATATAGCGCCTAGGCACCCCGCCGAACCAGCCTAAGTCGGCGAAGGCCCTCGTGTCAAAAGGACCACGACGACTGCGAGCGACAGGAGCACTCCGAGTACATAGAATGTGTCGGAAAACGCCATGACGAAGGATTGTTGCTGGACGAGCGTGCCGAGCAAGATCTCGGCCTCATGATGTGCATGACCGATATCACCGGCGCCATGCGCCATAAAATACTGCTGCATGTCCGTCAGAAACTGCCCGACGTTGTTTCCATAGGGCGTGACCGACTGGCCGATGATGTTGGAATGGAATTGTTCACGTTTGGTGATGATCGTTGCCAGTGTGGCCGTTCCCACTGCGCCACCGAGGCTTCGCATCATGTTGAACAGCCCGGATGCCGCTCCTGATTGCTCTCTGGGGATTCCAATAGTTGCGATACCGATCAACGGTGCGATCACCACGGCCTGACCAATTGCACGCACAATGTTGGTAATCATGAACTGGGGACCACCGTCGTCGAAGCTCAGATGCGTGTTCAGAAAGCAGCTTGCTGCGAAGATAGCCAGACCGACGGAGACGATGGCACGCCGATCGAAGTGCTTTTGCAGCAAAGGCACGAAGGGGATGATCAGAAGCTGCGGCAGGCCGGCCCAGGCCAGCACCAAGCCCGTTTGCTCGGCATTGTAGCCTTGAACTCCGTTCAGGTACGCAGGCAGCACGTACACCGAGCCATAGAGGGCGAAGCCAACAATGATATTGGCGAGGGTACCCAATCCAAAATTTCGGCGGGCGAGCAGACGTAGTTGGACAGCAGGTTTCTCGACGACCAACTCGATGATGATGAAAATCGTCAGTGCAATGGCTGCCAGGATGGCCAAGTGCACTATGTAGGGTGACCCGAACCAGTCGTCCTTGTTGCCTTCATCGAGCACTGTTTGCAGCGATGCCAAGCCAACCGCCATGAATGCGATGCCGAGCCAGTCGCCGTCGCGCAGCAATGCGAGGTTCATCTTGGATCGTTCCAGCGTCGGATAGAGCAAGCCAAACATCAACGCCCCGGGGACAAGGTTGATGAAGAAGATATACTGCCATCCGTAGTTTTCGGTCAGGTAGCCGCCGATGGTCGGCCCGATTGCTGGTCCGAAGGTCGCAGTCAGAGCGAAAGCCGCCAACCCCGTCGGCTGCTGGCGCAGCGGGATCGTCGTCAACACGCGAGTGAAGGCCATCGGAATCATCACCCCGCCCGTGAGGCCCTGCAATCCACGGAACATGATCATTTCCGATAGGTTCGTGGCAAAGGCGCAGCAGACGGAAAACAACAGAAACAGGCCGAGATTGCCGAGCAATGCGCGGCGGAAGGTGAAGACGCGGCTGAGATAGTCCGTCAGCGGGATCATGATGATTTCGCCGATCAGATAGGCGGTCGAGATCCAGGTGCCGTTGTCGGAACCGGTACCGATTCCGCCTTCGATCTGTGGAAGCGAGGAGTTGGTGATCTGAATGTCGAGGACGGCAATCAGCGCCCCTACCATACAGCCGCCAACCGCGATCCAAGTGCGCATGCTGGCGCCCGCCTCGCGCTCAACTCCAGATGTCTCCATGCCCGCCATCGCCGTAGACCTCCCAAGAATTACTTGCTTGCGTTCCCAGGAGGGTTGCCATCAACGGCCGGTCCAACCTTGATTGTGGTCGTTACCGACATCCCCGGAAGCAGGCGACCGGCAAGTGGATCCGACTTGTCGATGGTGATCTTGACGGGAACACGCTGGACGATCTTGGTAAAGTTGCCGGTCGCGTTGTCGGGCGGCAGCAAGGCGAACTCCTGACCGCTTGCCGGCGCTAGGCTGTTTACGATGCCGCGCACGGTGATACCTGAAAATGTATCCACGTCGATCCTGACCGGTTGGCCTGGCTTGACGTTGGCGAGTTGGGTCTCCTTGTAATTGGCGACGACATAGGCCGCCTGGAGCGGCACCACAGCCAGCAACAGTTGACCAGGCTGGGCGTAGAGGCCAACCCGGACTGCCCGCGCGCCGACAACTCCGTCGACGGGTGCTCGTAGCACCGTGTATCCGAGGTTGAGTTCGGCCTGAGCCAGCGCGGCACGATTGTGATCAAGAGTTGCTTCTGCTTCGGACTGTTGAGCGTCCAGCGTAGCGATCTGCTTCTGCGCGGCGACCAGTGCAGCCTTGTCCTTGACTACGACGGCCTTCGCCGAATCGGCCTGCGACGCTGCCTGTTGGGCCTCTTCCACTGTTGCCGAACCCGTTTTTGACAGGGTCATGAAGCGCTGGTTGTTCTGTTCAGCGAACACCTCCGATGCCTGGTCGGTATTGATCGTCGCTTGCGCTTCGTCGATCAGGGCCTTTTGTTCGCTGAGTTGGGCGGCAATACTGACGATGGCCGCTTCGGCCTCGGCGACATCCGCCTTGGCCTGATCGACCGCCGCCTGAAAGTCGCGCGGATCAATCGTAGCGAGAATGTCACCGGCTTTGACCGGCTGATTGTCATTGACAAGAAGCGTCTGGATATAGCCCGCCACCTGTGGCGCTATCGCGACCACGTCGGCCTGCACATATGCATCGTCCGTCGATTGTTCGAATTGCCACACCGTCCAGTATTCCCAGCCGCCATAGGCCGCTGCACCAAGCGCCACCATCCCTATCGTACCCAGCACCAGCATCCGCCATTTCGGCTTTCGCGTCGGCGGAGCAGGTGCCCCTGTCTCCGCTTGATCGCTCTCATCTGAAGTTTTTAGGTTTGTGTTCGCAGGATGATTGGTGACATTCATGTTCATGGGGGCTCCTGCCCCTGAATAGCCAACTGGCGGTTTGGGCTGCACCGGGATTTAGGGATTCCAGCAAGTTGGGTTCAGCCAGCCGGCCGACCCGACTGGGAAGGCAGTGATGCGATGGGTGAAAATTATCCCGTTAGTGTGTGTTCCATAACCATACGTTGGTGTAGGATATGCCGTGCTTTCTGGTCACGGCTTTGAGTTCGGGCTTGCGACGTAGACCCACTGCAGCAGGTCGTTGATCTGGCTATTTGGATGCCCGTTGACGGTAAGCGGTGGGCCGACCCCACCTTGACCGAGATCATCGGTAGACTTGGATCATCGGTAGACTTGCTACTCGCCGCATGAGTTGCGCTCTGGTATCGCGGCACACGCTGACATTGCGATTTTCGCGAAAACCCTGACGGCCATAATCTTACCGGCGCGGCGCGGCCGTCCCCGACGACGGCGCGTATTGCGATAGTCTATCCATTTGATGATCCGCGCGAAATATGAAGGCCGACTGCTATCTGCGTTCCTGCGCAGGGGCTTTCGGATTTGGCGCAGTGCGTCTCAGGGACATTTCATCCATCCAGGCGCCGACTTCGTCCGACCGCCAGAGATTGTTTTTTGCGACCTGTATCGGACCGGGAAACTTGCCGTCCCTGACCCATAGCGTCCCGCTCGAAACGGGCGCGATCTTCTGGACGTCGCTCGTGCTCAACAGTGTGCAGGTGATTGCGCTGCCAGTCATGCTCGTTCCGCTGAGACCGATCAGAGGCAGAATGCGCGACGACGGCTGTTCATAACAAATGCGATGTAGTTCAACGCGATACAGCCGACGCAGGGCGACGTTCACTGTATCGGCGGCTCGCCGCACGGAAGGCAATGCGGTCGGGCCCGACGCGGCAGCCGTTGTCCATGGAGGTCTTGAAGCGGTCTGAACCTATAACCCATTCCGGAACAGGCGTTTTGAATCAAGGTTCCTGACCATGCTGAACGGCAGCACGTTATCAGTTTCAAACTGGGCTGCCGGCGCGGGCCTTCCAATGAAATATCCCTGGAGTTGGTTGATTCCGTACTGCTGCATCAGCCGCTGATGTTCGATGGTCTCGACGCCTTCAATGAGTATCCTCACGCCGCGATTGCGCAGCAGGCTGATGATGTCGAGCAACATCCTCTTGCCTCTCTCCGTGTTGCTGTCATGGAGGAAGGATCGATCGATCTTGACGGTGTCGAACTCTATGAGGCGAAGCCACGAGAGCCCTGCGAAGCCTGTGCCAAAGTCGTCGAGCCAGACTTGAGCGCCGAGCTTTCTCAGGTCGCTAATGCAACGAACCACATCCTGGTCGATTTCCAACTCCACGCCTTCGGTAATCTCGAAAGCAAGTCGGGCACCCGTCACGCCGAATTCTGCCAGTGTTGCCGCCACATAGGTGGCGAAACCCGGCATCTTGAGTTCAATCGGGGAAACGTTGACGCTGGCAACCTGCACGAGGTCGGTCGCCAACAGGTCTCGGCAAACAGTGCGGATTGCCCACCGGCCGAGTTCGACGATCGAGCCCGTCCTTTCCGCAACCGGGATGAATTTACCAGGCGATACAGGCGTTCCATCCAACATGCTCAAACGCATCAAAGCTTCGACAGCGTCCATCTTGCCCGTCTGGACGTTGCGGATCGGTTGATAGACGAGGGAGACAAGGCCGTGCTCGAGCGCGATCTTCAGGGTCGCAGCTATATCCTCGCTGTCATCGCTGCTCTCAGGATCTTCGGGATCGAAGACCACGAGGGTGTTGCGGCCCGCAGCCTTGGCGGCGTAAAGCGCGCGATCAGCTTCGTGAATGACCTTCTCTACCTGCTTGCTCTCGTCCCGCGTATAGGACACGCCGACACTCACGGTGATGACAGTGGTCCCGTCTCGCCTGTGTTCGTGTGGCCAAGCCAAGGCCCTGATGGCAGCACACATTGCTTCTGCGAGCTCGACCGCCCGTTGCGAATTCGGCATCGGTGTGATGACGATGAATTCCTCACCGCCGTATCGCCCGATGATCGAACCCCAGGACTCGGCCACGCTTTGAAGAAGCTCAGAGACCGCTATAAGACAGCGGTCACCTTCTTGATGGCCGTAGCAGTCGTTATAGCGTTTGAAATAATCCACATCGATAAGCAGGACGGCAAAGGGCACACTGTCGTCCTGCCAGCGTTGCCAATGATCACGCAGACGCTGATCGACTGCCCGGCGATTTTCGAGGCCGGTCAACGAGTCCGTGTTCGAGAGGTGCAAAAGAGCCTTGCCTCTTTCGTCGGCGGCAGCTTGCTGCAAACTCGCTTCAAATGCATTGAGGAAGACTTTGTAGCGCTCCCTATTGAGCTGAAGGTTCACGTAAGACGTGAAAACAAAGCAAGAAATACAGAACGCACCGAGGATGAGCTTGTGGAGAAGCAACATGGGCGCGAACAGATAGAGGGCGCCAGTGAAGATGAGCACGTTCGTTGCGGAGGCCGCAAGAGCAACCGGAAACCGGAAGCTGAAGAACAAGTTGA
Source organism: Hyphomicrobiales bacterium (assembly GCA_900470965.1). Lineage (GTDB taxonomy): Bacteria > Pseudomonadota > Alphaproteobacteria > Rhizobiales > Rhizobiaceae > Rhizobium. Next base: position 65,277 of record UCCS01000059.1, on the reverse strand, counting down.
CGCTCATCATGAAGATCGCGCCAAACACCATATAATATGAGAACGCATCCCCGGCCGCGGTCATCCGGGCGGTGAGAAGCCAGACAAGATAGGCTACGAGCACCGACATCGCCGCGGCCATGTCGACCGTATCGGCTTTTGCCTTGCGGTAGAGCAGAAATTCCAGCACGCATAACGCACTGACGCCAACCGCCAGCCGGCCGGCGACCGTGTACTGGACGACATCGCCGATAAAAAGATAGTCCGTGAAGGAATATGCAAGGTAAGCAGCGACCGCCGTCCAGAGGCCTTTGCGCGTCGCGCTCTTTCGGCCGCTCTCGCTCTTCTGCTCATAGAGGCAACGCAACTGTTCTGGCGACAGCGTCGGCAGCACGGTAGCAGCTGCGGTCTCGGCTAACACGTGCATCATGCCCCTGCCACCCAACATCTTGCAGCAGTTGCCCTTCGCAGACTGCCAACTGACGCTGGATAGCCGTACGCAGAGTCCACATCAACCGATAACGCTCAAACGGTCCCCAAGCGGGCGGGCTATCTCTCGGGTTCACTAATATTTTCTAAAGCTAAGACGTGCACTGGCGCCGCAGCCCAACCTTAACGCTTGACTCGCGTGAAAATGGTAAGGATTTTACGCAATGTTTTAAGTTCTTATTCACCAGTGAGGTTTCAGTGGCTCAGCCGCTCTTTTCTCTTGATGGCCAAAGCCTGATCACGCCGCAGTCCTTCAGCAATAAGCTTCCCTCACCGAACCGAGATGACGAAACAGACCGCCTGCGAACCGCGGAGGCTGAGTTTGCGATCGTCATCAACATTGCGATACAACGGTTCTCCGCGGGCAAGAACCTGCCTGATGCAGTCAGGTGGCTGATTGGCCAGCTCCATGACGTCCGTCATAAATTCGGCGCTGCCGTGTGGCAGAAGCTCATCCCGATCATTCAGGCCCATCCCTCGGCAAAGATCCTCCAGCAGTGCCCGTTCACCCGTTGGTCCTTTGACAAACCTCGCGGCTATTCCGGTGATGCCAGTCTCATCGACTTCATTTATGGGCATCCGGCGGTGGCCGAAGAAGTGGCCAGATCCACCCGCCTCGGCCTGGATATCTTCGATTACACGATAAACGCCCCCGGCCCGGTCGCCGTAAGGGAACGTCGCGACATCCTGACCCGCTACGTCGACGAGACCGCTGCGCGAACCGGTTCGGATACCGAAGTCCTGGCCATCGCTGCCGGTCACCTGCGCGAAGCGGAGGCATCGAAGGCACTTGCGGAAGGCCGCCTTAAACGCTGGGTTGCTCTTGACCAGGATCCGGAAAGTATCGGCTCGATCTCGAGCCAATTCCATGGAACTTCCGTCGAGCCTATCAATGGATCCGTGCGCGGCTTGCTCGCACGAAAGCATCGGATCGGCACTTTCGATCTGATCTACGCAGCAGGATTGTACGATTATCTCACCGATAAAGTGGCAATCCGGCTCACGCAGATTTGCATGGAAATGCTGAAGCCAGGCGGCGTCTTTCTATTTGCCAACTTTTCCGACGAGATGGCCGATGACGGGTACATGGAATCCTACATGAACTGGGAGCTTCTCCAGCGTTCCGAAGCCGACATGTGGCGCATTTCCCATCGTAGTGCGACGGAAGACACTGATGATAAGACGGTCTGGTTCGGTGCCAACCGCAATATCATTTACGCCACCATCAGGAAGCGGTCGTAAGCCCCGACGGGCCGGGCGCATCACAAAATCCGAGACTCGGGTCACTGCCGCTGCAGATCAATGCGGCTCGTCACCACGGATCGGCCGGAGGCGAGGTCGCGATCAACAGTCTGCAGGCGAAGCCCGTTCTGCCCCAGCTTTTCGATCATCAATTGTGCGCTTCGGTCGCCATTGGTGACGCGAGCCCAGGTGACATTGAAGTTGAGAGCATCGCCTTTCCTGCTGCCGACGAGCATGGAAGGCTGGCCCGATGGTCCCGTGTAGTTGCCGGTGTAACGTTGACCGGCCGCCTTTACACTTGCCGAGAAGCTTCTTGTGATGACGGCGAGCGCGCGACAACTGCCATTCATGGACACTGCGGAAGCACTCGCGCTGGATTTCAGATTGCACGATACATTGACCTTCTTGCCGCCGATCTTGGTCAGGACCATTCCGCCTCCATCCCAGTCGCCTGCCAGCGAGTTCAGAAAGTCCGCGTCCGCCGCATTCGCGTTGGCAGACAGACATGAAAGCGAGAGCAATGTTGCGATCAGATGAGGACGCATGAGAGCACCCGACGTTTCCCTGAGCTGACAACATTCAAAGCGAGAAATTGTTCCGCTGCGATCCGGAACTTGCGTTCCTACTCATGCCAGTGATCCGCCACCCAGGGTGTCGGGAGGATATAGTGGCGCAGGTAGCGGAAGGGTTGCTTGCCGCCGCGTTTGCTGACATCGAACACGCCCTTGATGTGATCGAGCCTTGTTTCGGCCCGGCCCTTCGGGCCGAATTTCCCATCAATGGCGTTCTGCGGGTGGAAGCCGCGCGGGAAGAGGACAACGCGGGCACTGGATGGCAGGCGCGGTGCGAGGAAGTAGTTCAGCGGAAAGGCCCAGTGGCAGTCCTGCCGGAAATGCAGAACCCAGCTCCGCGGGAAGAATTTCACGCCTCCGGGCGCATTGCGGGTGACGAAGCGCTGTTCATACTGATACTCATCGGCCACTTTCTGCGGGTTGGCCCTGAACTTTTCCTGCAGCGGCAGGAGCTTGCCGACCGGAAAGCGAAAGAGCGAGCTCTGGCCGAGCCTTTCGAAAGGCGTTGTCTGGTTGCGGGCCATGACGACATCATCAGGCCCTCCAACTTTGAAAAAGTCATCCAGAGAGGCGACGATGACCAGGTCGAGGTCCAGATAGAGGACCGGCCCGCTCAGGCTTCCGAGCTTCGGTCCCCAGAGCCTCGCCTTCGGCCAGATGCCCCTCGTATTGACGGGCATTTCGACATCCAGAGGCGGCAGGTCCTCGCACAGGATACCGGGATGGAGATCATCCCGGCAGTCGGTGAAACATGTGAAGGTAAACGGCGGCGTGATGTTGCGCGCCACCATCGCATAGAGCCGGTTGATGAAAGTCGGCCCGTATCTTGTACCCCAGTTGATGCAAATTACCTGTTTAACGCCGCCGCTCGCAGCCAAAACATGCGTCATCATAGCCCGCCATTTCCGTGCCCGGATCCGAAACCCTTCGCAGCCGCGATGGCGCGGTTCACAGGCCTGCATCAGGTTTTCAAATGGGAATAACCTGGCGGAAATGCAATCCTGAGATCCGAGAGGCCTGGCCTGCCAGATCTCTTTATTTCCGGCGGATACCCACCGAAACTTTCCTTCGCAAAATGCCTTGTATTTTAAATTTGTCAGGGCCGGAAGCGGTTTAAAGCGTCGACACAAAAGAAAGCATATCACTTGCGCTTTACCTGCTACCAGCAGGAGCATAAAAGACTGCCGACATCACGCGTTGCACCTGCCCCACCAGCCGACAGCGGTTTTCCCGTTTCACGGAGAAAGCTTCGAGAGGTTCATCATGTCCGCTACATCGAAGCAATCCAACCGCACGCTCGTCGTTGCCACGATCATGCTCGCGACCTTCATGGTGGCGATCGAGGCCACGATCGTGGCGACCGCCATGCCGCGGATCGTCGGCCAGCTCGGCGGCTTCACCTATTACAGCTGGGTCTTTTCCGCCTTCCTGCTGGCGCAGTCGACGACGACGGTCATCTACGGCAAGCTCTCCGACATTTTCGGCCGCAAGCCGGTGCTGATCGGCGGCATCCTCGTTTTCCTCGTCGGTTCGCTCTTCTGCGGGCTTGCCTGGTCGATGGCCTCGCTCATCGTGTTCCGTCTGGTGCAGGGCCTTGGTGCCGGCGCGATCCAACCGGTGACGATGACGATCATCGGCGACCTGTTCAAGCTGGAGGAACGCGGCAAGGTGCAGGGCGTGATGGCGACAGTTTGGGCGACTTCGGCGGTCGTCGGACCACTCGCCGGCGGCATCATCGTCGATACGATCTCCTGGGCCTGGATCTTCTGGATCAACCTGCCGATCGGCATCTTCTCGATCATTGCCTTCATGATGTTTCTGAAGGAGGATGTGGCGCATAAGGATGCCAAGATCGACTATCTCGGCGCCATCCTGTTTTCGATTTCCATCATCGCGCTGCTGACGATCCTGACGGAAACGGATGCGCCGGCCTGGGTGCTTCTCTCGCTTGCCGCCCTCTTCGTCGTGACCGGCATTCTCTTTGTATTGCAGGAAAAGCGCACGCCGGAGCCCATCATTTCCATCGCGCTCTGGAGCCGCCGGCTCGTTGCGACCAGCAATGCCTGCATGCTGCTTGCCGGTATGGCGCTGATCGGTCTTTCGACGATCCTGCCGATGTACGTACAGGGCGTGCTCGGCCGCTCGCCTGTTGTCGCCGGTTTCACGCTGACCATGCTGGTCGTCGGCTGGCCGCTGTCGGTGATGCTTTCCGGCCGTTTCTTCAAGGCATTCGGCATCCGCAATACGCTTCGGGTCGGCAGCTTCATGTTTCCCTTCGGGGCCTTCTTCCTGCTGTTCCTGACGCCGGAAAGCCATCCGGCCGTTGCGGGCGCAGGTTCCTTCTTCATGGGCTTCGGCATGGGGCTCATCAACCTCACCAGCATCGCGCTGGTGCAGGACAGCGTGGAATGGTCGATGCGCGGAAGCGCCACAGCCTCGATCATCTTTGCCCGCAGCCTCGGCAATACGCTGGGTGCCACCGTGCTCGGCGCGATCTTGAATGCCGGCATCAATCACTATGCGACGGGGGATGCGGCAAACCGCCTGCACAATGTCCTGAACGAGCCGACCGGCCTCTCGGCGCTTGCAAACGATCCGGCGGTGCGCGGTGTCTTCGATGCGGCGCTGCACTGGAGCTTCTGGGGTGTCGTAGTCGTGGCGGTGCTGACCTTTGCGACCACCTGGCTCATTCCGATCAGCCGCGGCGTGAAGAGCGGGGGCGCGAGCAGCGCGGCAAGCGAGGCCGCGTCGCACTGATCAGGTGCCAACCTTTTAGCCCGGAGCGCCTTCCGTGGAGCTCTGCGGGATGGATTGCAGCAGGGTCTGGCGAGCGGAGCGAAGGTGTATGCGACAGGCGGCCTCAATCTTCGCCTGATCGTTGGCTTCGAGCGCCGCTATATAATCGAGATGTTCGTGGATCGCGCGTTCGTTGCGTTCGCGGGCGGCCGCCTTGTTCCACTGATAATGATAGTGGAAGATAATGGCGATCGCGTCATAGAAGTCGGCAATGAAACGGTTCTTCGAGGCGCGATGGATCAGCAAGTGAAAACGCTCGTCGAGTGCCGAGAATTCCTTGAAGCGGTTATTGATGTCAGAGAGCACGGAGAGATGCTCCTCCTTGATCGCCGCCAAATCAGACCAGGCGTGATGGTCGGCAGGCAGCCTGCCGAACTCGGCCGCCGAATGCAGCTCGAACATTTCGCGCACATCGGCAAGTTCCAGCGCAAATTCACGGGTAAAGCCCTTCAGCGTCCAGTGGCTGTTCGGCCGTTTTTCGATGAGCCCGAAGCGCGAGAAGCGGATGAGGAATTCACGCACGCTGGTGGTACCTGTGCCGATCTCGCGGGCAAGCTCCAGCTCGTTGATCTGCATGCCGGGGGCTGCTTCATCGGAAAGAATGCGCTGCATGAAGCTGCGCTCGATGATGTCATGCAATGAATCCGTTTCTTCCGAGGGGAAGAAGTCGCGGTCGATCGGCTGGCGCAGCACGATCTTCTGGCGCTTGTTCCAGCGGATGATGCCCTCTTCGCTGAGACGGGTCAGAATGGCGCGTGCCGTGCTGCGGCTGACGCCGAGCTGGGCTGCGATTTCCGGCTCCGAAGGCAGCGCGGTATCCGTGCGCAATGCTGCCGCATATCGGTTATAGGCTTCCTTGAAGACCGTATTCTGCCTTGCCATCAGACCTTGCTTTCTGCCCAAGCGATACGGGCTTTCCGCCCGAGCGACACGGCGATGATACCCGCCCACCAAGAACGGGCACAGCCGGACCAGGAGCCTCTTCAAGCGACCTCTATCTTATTTTCAGTCGCCTGCGGCTGTTTGCCTCCCTCGTCCACAGGATCAATATTCCCGTTGACTTGAAAATGTTTATTGTAGATAAAAAACAAAATCAATGCGCATTCGTCTATGTAGCGGGCGTTTCGTCAGGGAGAAGAAATTGGACAGACAGCCTTGGATCATCCTGTCGGCCGGAGACAATGTCGCGGTCGCAACGGCGCAGATCGCCGAGGGATCAACGGTTGCGGGCGTCACGACGCGCCAGAAGATCGACCCCGGCCACAAGGTCGCCATAGCAGACATTCCGCTCGGTACGCCGGTCGTGAAATACGGCCAGGCGATCGGCCGCACCACGGCGGATGTGAAAGCGGGCGACCACGTTCACAGCCATAATCTGCATTTCGAAAACGACCGCCTTGCTGCGACGGCCAATTCCGCTCCGGAAGAAGCAAGTGCCGAGGACAGGGCGCGCACCTTCATGGGTTACCGCCGCGCCGACGGACGGGCGGCGACGCGCAATTATATCGGCATCATCGCCAGCGTGAACTGTTCCACCACGGTCTGTCGGGCGATTGCCGACGAGGCCAACCGGACGATCCTGCCGCATTATGACGGCATCGACGGTTTCGTGCCGATCGTTCACGACCAGGGCTGCGGCATGAGCTCGACGGGTGACGGCATGAACGTGCTGCACCGCACACTTGCCGGCTACACGCGCCATGTGAATTTCGGCGGTGTGCTGATGATCGGCCTCGGCTGCGAGGTCAACCAGTTGACGCTTTACGGCCAGAGCGGTGCCGGCGCTTCCAAGCGGCATTTCAACATTCAGGACGCCGGCGGCTCCCGCCGCGCGGTCGAGCGCGCCATGGGCGTGCTGCGCGAAATCGCCGCCGATGTCGGCCGCGAAAAGCGTGTTCCGATGTCGATCGGTGAGATCATCATCGGTCTGCAATGCGGTGGTTCCGACGGTTTTTCGGGCATCACCGCCAATCCGGCGCTCGGTGTTGCCGCCGATCTGCTGGCGGCAGCCGGTGGTACGGCAATCCTTTCGGAAACCTCCGAGATCTATGGCGCGGAGCATCTGCTGCGCAGCCGCGCCGTCAGCGACGATGTCGCCAAAAAGCTCGATGAGAAAATCGCCTGGTGGGAAGACTATGTCGCCCTGCACGGCGCCTCGCTCGACAACAACCCGTCTCCGGGCAACAAGCGCGGCGGTCTGACGACCATTCTCGAAAAGTCGCTCGGCGCCGTTGCCAAGGGCGGCCGCTCGCCGCTGACTGCCGTTTACGGCTATGCCGAGCGCGTCACGGCACCCGGCCTCGTCTTCATGGATACGCCCGGTTACGACCCGGTTTCCGCCACCGGCCAGGTTGCCGGCGGTGCGAACATGATCGCCTTTACCACCGGCCGCGGCAGCTGCTTCGGCTGTCGCCCGGCGCCTTCGCTGAAGCTCGCCAGCAATTCGGCGCTCTATACCTCGATGGAAGAGGATATGGACATCGATTGCGGCACTATCGTCACCGGCGATGCGACCATCAGCGGCAAGGGCCGCGAGATATTCGAGCTGATCGTCGATACGGCCTCCGGCAAGAAGACGAAAAGTGAGATCTTCGGCTACGGCGATAACGAATTTGTTCCGTGGCATCTCGGCGCCACGCTCTAAATAATATTTATTGATATCAGGGTCTTCACAAGGAGGAATGATGAAGACGAGGAAGATTGGCAAGACGGCGCTCGAGGTAACCGAAATCAGCTTCGGCGCCGCTGCACTCGGCGGTCTTTATCGCGCCTGCCCGCGCGAGCAGGCGATGGAGACGCTGGAATCCGCATGGAGCCACGGCATCCGCTATTTCGACGTAGCGCCGTGGTATGGCCTTGGGCTTGGCGAACGACGCGTCGGCGATTTCCTGCGCGACAAGCCGGAAAACAATTATGTGCTGTCCACCAAGGTCGGTCGTCTGATGCGCCCGGTACCGACGGGCACTGTTCCTGATTATGGCTATGTCGAGCCACTCTCCTTCGATGCCGATTACGACTATTCCTATGACGGCATCATGCGTTCGGTCGACTTCAGCTATGCGCGCCTCGGCCTCAACCGCATCGATATTCTGTTCGTCCATGACATCGGCGCCTATACGCATGGCGCCGCCAAGAATGCCGTGCATCTGAAGAACTTCCTCGATAGCGGCATCAAGGCGCTGGAACAGCTGAAATCGTCAGGCGCGATCAAGGCTTTCGGCCTCGGCGTCAACGAAGTGCCCGTCTGCCTCGACGTGATGCGCAATGGCGATATCGACGTCATCCTGCTTGCCGGACGCTACACGCTGCTCGACCGCTCGGCGGTTGCCGAGCTCATTCCGCTCTGCCGGCAGAAGGGCACCTCACTCGTCGTCGGCGGTGTGTTCAATTCCGGTATTCTTGCAACCGGTCCGGTGCCGGGGTCGCATTTCGACTATATGCCGGCAAATGACGAGGTGCTCGGCAAGGTGGGCGCGATGGAAGAGGTGGCCAAGCGCCACGGCCTGCCGCTTGCCGCCCCTGCCCTGCAGTTTCCGCTGCGCGACCCCGTCGTCTCCTCGGTGCTGATCGGCACGGCAAAGCCCTCGAGCCTCGTGCGCAACATGGAAAATATCGAGCCGCAGCTTCCTGCCGATATCTATCCCGAATTCGAACCCTATACGCTTGTCGCCGCACCGCTCGGCGAAGAGGCCGTGCGGGTCTAAGGAGACACTATGCTTAGAGGTATTCATCCGCTTCTCGGCCCCGATCTGCTCTATGCGCTGAAGAGCATGGGGCATGGCGACGATATCGTCATTGCCGATGCCAATTTCCCGGCAAGCAGCATGGGACCTGATGTCATCCGTGCCGATGGCGTCAGTGCCACTGATATGGCCGAGGCGATCCTCACCCACATGCCACTCGATACGTTCGTGCCGCAAACGGCATGGCGGATGGAGGTGGTTGGCGACCCCAAGGCGGTGCCGGAGGTTTGTGCCGAATTCCAGGAGATCGTCACCCGGCGCGCCGGCGATTTTTCCATCGCATCCGTCGAACGCTTCGCCTTCTATGAGATGGCGCGGAAGGCCGCCTATATCGTCGCGACCACCGAGTTCCGGCTCTACGGCAACCTGATCTTGAAGAAGGGCGTCGTCCATCCGCACGAGGTGCAATTCGACTGAGACCGTATTTTAGGTCCTTATGTATTTGAAATAAAAACAATTGCTTGAGAGAGAATTTAGCGGGTAAAAAAGCGAATTGGGCATACTTGCAATTTGCCTGCGCCTCAGCTAGCTTCTGATCGTAAATGTTTTTTATCGATAAAAATCGTCCGCCTGCGTTCAGCGGTCCGGTTTCATTGGAGGAGAACGCACCCTGAGAGGAGAACCCTTATGAGCATCGTGAAATCCATTCTGTCTCGCCGTGCCTTTACGGCACTTGCAGGCGCCGCTGTCATTGCGACGGCGATGCCGGCCACGTCCTTTGCGGCCGAGGTGACGATCCCGATCATCGTGAAGGACACGACGTCCTTCTACTGGCAGATCGTTCTGGCCGGCGCGCGCAAGGCCGGCAAGGATCTCGGCGTCAACGTGCCGGAGCTCGGCGCCCAGGCCGAATCCGACATCAACGGCCAGATCAGCATTCTTGAGAACGCCGTTGCCGGCAAGCCGGCCGCCGTCGTGATCTCCCCGACCGAGTTCAAGGCGCTCGGCAAGCCGATCGATGAAGCCGCCAAGTCGGTTCCGATCATCGGCATCGACTCTGGCGCCGACTCCAAGGCATTCAAGTCGTTCCTGACGACCGACAACGTCCAGGGCGGCCGTATCGCTGCTGACGGTCTTGCCGCCGCCATCAAGGGCGCCACCGGCAAGGAAGAGGGCGAAGTCGTCATCCTGACCAACCTTCCCGGCGTCGGCTCGCTGGAACAGCGCCGCGAAGGCTTCCTGGATCAGGTGAAGACCAAGCATCCCGGCCTTAAGGTGATTGCCGATAAGTACGGCGACGGCCAGGCAACGACCGGCCTTAACATGATGACCGACCTGATCACCGCAAACCCGAAGCTCGTCGGCGTCTTCGCCTCGAACCTCATCATGGCGCAGGGCGTTGGCCAGGCGATCGCCGAAAACAAGCTCGGCGACAAGATCAAGGTCATCGGCTTCGACAGCGACGACAAGACGGTCGGCTTCCTCAAGGATGGTGCGATCGCCGGCCTCGTCGTTCAGGACCCCTATCGCATGGGTTATGACGGCGTGAAGACCGCTCTTGCCGTCTCCAAGGGCGAAAAGGTCGAGAAGAACGTCGACACCGGCGCAAACCTCGTCACCAAGGCGAATATGGCTGAGCCGAAGATCGACGCGCTCTTGAACCCGAAGATCAAGTAAAACAACAGGCGGCCGCGCCGGCTTCAAAAACCGGCGCGGCCTTTCTCATCCATGGTATGTTTCACCAGGGATGGAGCAGACGTGACAAGAGGAGGAGAGGTCCATGGTCGGACTGGAAGAGGTCAGTCATCGCCACGATGACAGCGCGACGCTGAAAGAAGCCAATCGAATTCCCGCCGGATCGCCCATCCTCGAACTGAAAGGCCTGCAGAAGAATTACGGTCACGTGCAGGCGCTGAAGCCTGCGACGCTGACCTTCCTTGCCGGTGAAATCCACGCCATCGTCGGCGAAAACGGCGCCGGCAAATCCACCCTCATCAAATTGCTCACCGGCGTCATCACACGCACGGCCGGCGAGGTGTTGTGGTGCGGCCATCCGGTGGGGCTGTCGACGCCGAACGAGGCGATCGCCCGCGGCATCAACGCCGTCCACCAGGAAGTCGTGCTCTGCCGGCACCTGACGGTGGCCGCCAATCTCTTCCTCGGCGACGAGGTCAACCGCTTCGGCATCATGCGCAAGAAGCAGATGGAGAAGATGGCGCAGGCCGTTCTCGACGATCTCGGCTTCGGCCTGCCGGCCGGTGCGCTTCTGAGCTCGCTGACGATCGGTCAGCAGCAGCTCGTTGCCACCGCGCGTGCGGCCATGCGCGGCACGCAGTTCCTGATCTTCGACGAGCCGACCGCCTATCTCACCCGCCAGGAATCCGCACAGCTCTTCAAGCTGATCCGCCGCCTACAAGGCGAAGGCGTCACCATCGTCTATATCAGCCACCGCATGGAGGAAGTCTTCGAGCTTGCCGACCGTGTCTCGGTGCTGCGCGACGGCACGCATGTCGGCACGCGCCTCATCGGCGAAACCAATGACGCCGAGCTGATCGCGCTGATGATCAATCGCTCGATCGAGCAGATCTACCATAAGGAAGAGATTCCGATCGGCGAGACGATCCTCGACGTCAGGGGGCTTACCGGCCCGGGCTTCGAAGACGTGTCGCTGAGCGTCAAGGCAGGACAGATCGTCGGGCTCTATGGCCTGATCGGCGCCGGGCGCAGCGAATTTGCTCTCGGGCTCTACGGGCGCCAGCCGACAAGTGCGGGCGAAATCCACTGGATGGGCAAGCGCGTCGATATCAAGAACGAACGCACTGCGATGGAGCTCGGCATTGCGCTCGCGCCCGAAAGCCGGCGCGACCAGGGGCTCTGCCTCAACCTGCCGATCGGCCTCAACATCAACCTGCCGGTGTTCGGACGCCTCAGCCACGGCCCGGTCATCAATCACGCACGCGAATCGGCAAATGCCGACAAGCAGATCCGCGATCTCAGCATCAAGACGCCGAGCCGGCGCGTTCCGGCCTCCAGCATGTCGGGCGGCAACCAGCAGAAGATCGTCATCGGCAAGTGGCTGAGCCACGGCGCCCGGCTTTTCATTTTCGACGAGCCGACCGTCGGCGTCGACGTCGGCACCAAGGCGGAAATCTACCGGCTCTTCGCCAAGCTTCTAAAGGACGGGGCGGGCATCATCCTGATCTCCTCCTACCTGCCTGAGGTCTACGAACTGGCCGACCGGCTGCACGTCTTCCGCAGCGGCAAGCTTGTCGCGAGCCATGATTTCCACGCGGCGACGCATGAAGAAGTGCTCAGCGAAGCGATCGGCGTCTGAGCCAGAAGAATAAGAGGGAGAAAATTCATGACTGTCACCCCCACCGAAATCGTCGCGCCGCCGCCGCGCCGGAAGATGAACATCCTGTTCGGCCTGACGCTGATCGGGTTGCTGATCTTCCTCTGGGTCGTGCTCGGCTTCTCGACAGCCAGCTTCTGGACGCCGCTCAACATCTCCAACCTGCTGCGCCAAGGCGCGATGACGGCGATCCTGGCGCTCGGCCAGACCTTCGTCATCATCACCGCCGGCATCGACCTTTCGGTCGGTGCAATCGTCGGCTTCTGCACGGTCATCATCGCCTGGCTGCTGCAGGCGGGCGTACCGCTCTGGGCGGCAATCTTGCTGACGCTGGCAATCGGTGTCGCGATCGGCTCCTTCCATGGCTTCGGCATCGTGCATATGGGCCTGCCGCCGTTTATCATCACGCTGGCGACGCTGACATCGCTGCGTGGCATTGGCCTGCTGATCACCAACGGCTCTACGATCAGCATCACCGACGAGGGCTTCAGCAACTTCGCCCGCGCCGATTTCCTTGGCGTCCCAAGCCTGTTCTGGATGGTCATCCTGGTTGCGATCCCCTCCTTCGTCTTCCTGCATCTGAGCCGCTGGGGCCGCTATCTCTTCGCCGTCGGTTCGAATGCCGAGGCGGCGCGCCTTTCCGGCGTCAACGTCAAGGGGATGATCTACCTCGCCTATATCCTTTCGGCTTCGTTTGCGGCTTTCGTCGGCGTGCTGCTTGCCTCACGTATCGCAATCGGTAACGCGACACAGGCCGACGGTTGGGAACTGCAGGCGATCGCCTCCTCGGTCATCGGCGGCACGTCGCTCTTCGGAGCCGTCGGCTCCGTGCATGGTCCGCTGATCGGTGCGTTCATTCTGGCGACGATCAACAACGGCGCAAATCTCCTGAACGTCAACTCGTTCTGGCAGCGCATCATCACCGGCCTGCTGATCATCGTCATCGTCTACTTCGACCAGCTTCGCCGGCGCCGGACGGGCTGAGCGAGACGCAAAACGAAGCCGGCCCAAAGGCCGGCTTTCTTCTTTTCAGCAATGCGAGAACTATCATGAAAGCTGTCCTTTGCCGCGAACCCGGTGTCCTCGATCTCGTCGAGCGCCCTTCCCCCGATAAACCTGATACCGGCTGGGTACGGCTTGCCGTCAGCCATGTCGGCATCTGCGGCACGGACTATCATATCTTCGAAGGCAAGCACCCCTTTCTCGAATATCCGCGCGTCATGGGACATGAGATCTCAGCGACGGTGCTGGAGACCGGCGACGGGGTGGCGATGGCCGTCGGTACGCCCGTCATCGTCAATCCCTATCTCTCCTGCGGAAGCTGTGTCGCCTGCCGGCAGGGCAAGCCCAATTGCTGCACCAATATCAAGGTTCTCGGCGTACATACGGATGGTGCTTTCTGCGAGGAAATCGTAGTGCCCGCGGGCAATCTCTATGCCGCCAAGGGCCTCAGCCTCGAGGCCGCGGCGACCGTCGAATTCCTGGCTATCGGGGCGCATGCGGTACGCCGATCCATGGCCCCTGCGGGTTCCCGCTCGCTTGTCATCGGCGCAGGTCCGATTGGCCTTGGCGCGGCGATCTTCTCGCGTATCGCCGGTCACGATGTGACGCTGCTGGATACGAGTGCGGAACGGCTGCAGATGGCGTCGGAACGCTTCGGCTTTACGTCAGGGATCGTCGCCAATGATGGGACTGCGGATGCCGTGAAGGCCAGGACGGACGGCGATGGTTTTGATGTCGTCTTTGACGCGACGGGCTTTGGACCTTCGATAGAGAAGGCCTTCAGCTTTGTCGCCCATGGCGGCGCCCTGGTGCTGGTCAGCGTCGTGAAAGACGATATCCGCTTCTCCGATCCGGAATTCCACAAGCGGGAAATGATGGTCATCGGCAGCCGCAATGCGACGCGAGTCGACTTCGAACATGTCGCGGATTCGATCGCCAAGGGTCTCGTTCCGGTCGACAAGCTGATCACCCATCGCACGACGCTTGCCGATGCGCCGCGCGATCTCGCCCGCTGGGCGCATGAGAAGAGCGGCCTCATCAAGGCCGTCATCAAGGTCGCCGCTTAAGCCGCGTCGATTGCCGCACGCATCTGCCTGACGACCACGACATCGGTGCGGTTCGAGCTCAGCACATCGAAGCCGAAAGAAACGGCGCGCGGATCGGCGCTGGCAACGGCAGAACTGCAGGAGCCGTGAACTTCGTGCGCGCCTGTTGCCCGCAGGATCTCGACGGCATTAGCCGGACGCACGCCGCTGCCCGGCATGATGGAGATGCGACCTGCCGCCTTGGCGGCGATGCGCTTCAGCGTTTCGAGCCCGTCCATCGCCTTCGGTACGCAGCCTGAGGTTAGGATGCGCTCACAGCCGAGCTCGACCGCCTGCTCCAGTGCAGCGTCGGGATCCGGCACCAGATCGAAAGCGCGATGCAGCGTCGAACCGAGGCCGGCAGCATGCGCCTTCAGGCGATGAATGAGCGGCATGTCGAGCGTGCCGTCCAGTCGGTTGGCGCCGATGACGACGCCAGCGAGGCCTGCGGCCCTGACAGCATCGATATCGGCCAGCATCGCCTTTTCATCCGTCGTATCGAAGATGAAGGGGCCGGCATGCGGGCGGATCATTGCATAGACGGGGATCGGCGCTTGCGCCGCGATCCGCATCAGGCTCGGCAATGGCGTCAGCCCGCCAAGCTCCAGCGCCGAGCAGAGCTCGATGCGGCCAGCACCGCCCTCGATTGCAGCCGCAAGGCCCTGAGCGCTATCGACGCATACTTCCAGCAAAACCGTCATCAAATCCCTCTTCTTCCGCCAAATGCCGCCAATTGCCGGCTACGGCGCGATATTCTGCGCGGCAGCTATTACGTTTCGATCACTGCATGTCTATCGCAGGGCAGTCTACGATAGACAGTCCAACATCCACTGGACACCGAATCGATCGGTGAGTTTGCCGTAATAACTCCCCCACGGCTGCACCGCGAGATGTGTAGTAATCTTGCCGCCATCGGCAAGTGTCGCGAATAATTCATCTGTAGTGGCGCGATCGTCCATGACGAGCATGTGGGCGGAGCCTCGCATCGGCTCGGCATCGTGATTGTCCGAGGCAAAGAAAAGAAGACCCGGTCCCTCGAAGCGGGAATGCATGACTTTTCCGCGCATGCCTTCGCTGGCGAGCGGCACTCCGTGGTCGCCATGACGCATGAGTGCGGAGACCCGACCAAGGCCACATTTGGTGTAGAAGTCGAGCGCTGCTTCACACTGGTCGGTAAAAAAGAGGTAGTTGGCAAGCTGCATGGCGTGACCTCCCAATAATCTTCCAGACCGCGAAATCTTCGCGTCTCGCAGTCTGGCCTTGAGGAACTAGTGATGCGAAACGCTACGGGGCGACACCGGTGCCCACTATGGCCTCGATCAAGCTGGCATTGTCGTAGCTGCGGCCACCGATGCCCCAAGCTCCTTCAGGAGCATAGACGACATTTGACCAGATATGTTCACGCTTCAGCCGTCCCTCGGCTGCCTTTTCAACGATATCCGTTGCCTTTTTAATGAAAGCGCTTTTCGCCTCGGGCGTCGTCAGCGCGATCTCGGGAAGCTTGAGTTCGACAAAAGCTGCCGCCGCCATCTTGCCACCGGCAAGTACGTGCTCCTTCGGCAACACGTTGATCGAGCCGGCGATGTTGGCCGCCATAAAGGCATTTCCAGTCAGTTCCGAGACTTCGAGAAGCGCGTCTGTCAGTCCGGAAAAGACCTCAGCCTGCGCTTGTGACGATAGCAGTCCTTCGGGCACGGTGAGCGTAATGGGCATAGGGTTCTCCTCATTTGAACGAGAACGGCATTTCATATATACCGAACACTCTCTATCCATAAACATGGATCGCTCTCTATGCAAGCCATAAAGAGTGATCACTCTCAATAAGGATGACTATGCGCTACAGTCCAGAGCATAAAGAGGAGACCAAATCCAAGATCGTGGCGGCAGCGGGCCGAGTTTTCCGGAAGGAGGGCTATGGTGGCGGCGGCATCGAAGCATTGACCAAGGCTGCTGGCGTAACCAACGGCGCCTTCTATGGGCACTTTAAATCCAAAAGCCAAGCCTTCCGCACCGCCGTGCTGTCAGGTTTGGAAGAGTTGCGGCAAGGGATTGCAGCGCTCAAAGGCAACGACCAGACAAACTGGCTGACGACCTTCGTGGGATTCTATCTCGGCTACAAACGGACCTGCGATCTCGGCGAAAGTTGCGCCTTGCCGAGCCTTTCCACTGACGTGATGCGCGCCGATGACGATACCCGCGCTGCTTATACGGCGGAGTTGATGCGCCTAATCGACGAGGTCGCCGCAGGTTTGCCGGAGAACGATGCTTCAGGCACTCCCATCGGTTCGCAAGAAGATCGGGCGATCGTGCTGCTCGCCATGTTGAGCGGCGGCGTTACGGTTGCCCGAGCCGTATCGGACCCGGAGTTGTCGGACCGCATCGCCCACCTCGTAGCGCAGGCAGCGTTACGCCTGGCCGGCCAGAAGGCATTGGAGAGCGTGCATTCGAGTTCCGCCGATCACTGAAGTTGTACGGCGCCAATGGCGTACATGTCGTACTCATCTTCGCAGGCTGCGGCCTGCCACAGCTTGTTTATGCGAAGGCGGCATTTTGCGCGACGGGTGCCGGGACAATTTTTGCCGCGGTCGCAATCAGCAGGTCGCAAGCGTCAGCGGCGGCTTTCCGATGATTGAAGGCCACGTGGTAGGACATCAGCATCGGCTCGGCGAGTTCGACGATACGCACCCGGTCTGCGATCGGCATGGCGCTGACGCGGCCGAGAAAGGAGACGTAGCCGTGATTGGCGACGAGATCGACGATGACGGGCAGTGAATCCGCCGCGGTAATATCGCGATCCCTCAAACGACGATGCAGGGTGCGGTCGTAGCCGAAGGTCATGGCGGCGTGGCCGATGCCGGTGCGCGGGCTCGGCGTGCAGATCGGATGGCTGGCCACAAGTTCCTTGGCGGTTGCTTCCATACTGTCGAGCGGGGCGATCGCCACCATATCGGTGCGCAGCAATTCGCGATGACGGAAGCTTTCCAGGCCGAAGACGGAATCGAGAATCGCAACATCGATGCGCCCGGATTTCAGCGCCTCACGCAGATCGTCGGCAGTCATCGAGACCAGCGATAAAGCATTCTTGTTGCGGCCGGCATTCCACTCGGCAACGAGGCTACCCAGGCAGCGCGCAACCCAGCTTTCCGAGCCCGTGGGGATGATGGCGCCGATGCGGAGCGACCGGGCGGTGCGCTGATAGCGTTCGTCCGCAGCGGATTTCAACTCGTTCCAGGCGAGGCTGATGGTTGAAAAGACGGTATAGGCAAAGCGGCCCTCCTCCGTCAGCGCAGAGCCTTGTGCCTGACGCTCGAAGAGCCGGTCTCCAAAGAATTTCTCAAGATTGGCAATCTGCAATGAAAGCTGCGGCTGACCAAGACGAAGGCGGCGTGCTGCCCTGTTGATGCTGCCTTGATCGGCAACCTCCAGATAACGCTCCATGGTGACGAGCTTGACGGGGATGCGGGCGGCCCATTGTCCGTAAGCTTCCGGTTCACGATAGCCAAGCTTGTCGCCAAGCTGCGCTGTCGCAGCAAGGATCGGCGCCAATCCCTCCAGAACTCTGCCTCCGGCAAGCAGAATGACCAGTTCGCCCGAGGAACGTTCGGCGAGCTTCAGGGCGAGTTCCGTCTCCAGACTATCGATCGCTGCCGACGCGGTCGAGACGGAGATGTTGAAGCGACGCGCCGTTTCGCGCATGGAGCCGGAAGAGAGAACATGGCTTGCGATGAAGAGGGCGCCGAGATGCAAGGCTTTCTCCGGAAACTACTGAAAAGGCGGAGGATATGACGTGTTCGTGAAAAAAGATATCCCTGCCCATAGAGGTGCAGGCTATCGTTCACTCCATAAGAAATCCGGGCGGCGACAGAACCGATCAAAAGCACCGGAACACCGTGGAAACACGCAAGGGGACAAAAACAAATCGCGCCGACCTTGGAAAAGGGAATGCAATTCCGCGCAACGGTTTGCATTCGCCGCCATAATCGCGTCGCGAGAGCGAATACTGGAGGGGGCTGCTTCGATTTTCGGGCATCGATTTTTCGGTCATCGATTTTTCGGGCGGGCACACTATTTCCATGACGCACGTATTTCCGGCATGATGGCCTGATGGCTGACCATGCCGGCGGGTTTTATGCGCGCAGGCTTCGCGTCCGGGGCTTTCGCGACGTTTAACGGTGTTCAACCAAGGGGATAATCATGCTGAAGAAATTCGCACTTGCCGTTTCGCTTGCCGCCTTTGCGGCCGGCGCGGCCCACGCCGCAGACGTCGTCGTTTCATCGAAGATCGACACGGAAGGCACGCTGCTCGGCAACGTCATCGCGCTGGCGCTCAATGCCAATGGCATCAAGACGCAGGACCGCATCGCACTTGGTGCTACGCCTGTCGTGCGCAAGGCGATCACCGCAGGCGAAATCGATATCTACCCGGAATATACCGGCAATGCCGGCTTCTTCTTCAACAAGGCCGATGACGCCGCCTGGAAGAACCTCGACCAGGGTTACCAGCTGGCAAAGAAGCTGGACTATGACGCCAACAAGATCGTCTGGCTGACACCCTCGCCCGCCAACAATACCTGGGCGCTCGCCGTGCGCAATGACGTTGCCGGCCCGAACAAGCTCAAGACCTTGTCCGACTTCGGCAAGTGGGTTTCGGGCGGCGGCGCCGCCAAGCTCGCGGCTTCGGCCGAATTCGTAAACTCCGCCGGCGCCCTGCCTGCCTTCCAGACGACCTATGGCTTCACGCTGAAGCCGGATCAGGAAGTCGTGCTTTCGGGCGGTGACACCGCTGCAACGATCAAGGCTGCGGCCGACCAGACCAACGGCGTCAATACCGCCATGGTCTATGGTACTGACGGCGCAATTCAGGCGGCCGAGCTGACGGTTCTCGAAGACGACAAGAGCGTGCAGCAGGTCTATGCACCGACCCCGATCATCCGCGAAGCCGTGCTGCAGGCAAACCCGAAGATCCAGGAAATCCTTACCCCGATCTTCCAGAGCCTGACGGCAGACGAGCTGCGCAAGCTCAACGCCAAGATCCAGGTCGATGGTGAGCCGGCGAAGTCCGTTGCCGAAGCCTATCTGAAGGAAAAAGGGTTCCTGAAGTAATTGCCTACTGCCTAATTCCTTAAATCGGAATCGATTTAAGGATAAAATTATGCAGCAGTTTCAAGTGCTATAGCGTCCTTTGCGCGTCTGAAAAGACGCGCGGCGCTGTAGTGCCCCGCCCGGCATTCGGGCGGGGCACTCTCCGGACAGGGTTGGATCGATGGAAGAAACCTTAGCGGTCCGCAAGCTGGACCGGCTCGGCGTGGTACTGGTGGCAGGCGGCATTGTGGCGACGGCTCTTCTGCCTTTCATCTATGTGAAGGCAAACCGTATCGCTGCCGGCAAGCCGATGCTGCTGACACAGCTTCTTCCCCAGCCTTCCGTCGCCATCCTGATGGTCCTGCTTGTTGCCACTGCCCTGGCGACGCTTTTCCTGCGCAACGCTTTCATTCGCCTGGGACTTGGCACGCTCTGCCTTGCTGCACTGATTGTTGCAATCGGCCTTGCGGCGACGGCTGCGACACCATCAGGCAGCACCGTGGCGCGCATGACGCCCGGCGGCAGTTTCTGGGTGCTCCTCGGCGTCATCGGCCTCATCATTTCCGATGCGCTGGTGAAGATAAAGCTGACACCGTGGATGCGTGTTGCAGCACTGGCCGCTTACACAGCCTTGCTCGCCATCTGCCTCTCGTCCGGCCTGCTCGACAGCCTGTCGATCCTTCGGGAATTTTCGACACGGGCCGACCAGTTCTGGACCGAAGCCGTCTCTCACCTGCTCCTGGCGCTCGGTTCGCTCGCAATCGCCATCATTCTCGGGCTGCCACTCGGCATCCTCTGTTTCTGGGTGCCGAAACTGCGGGCGATCGTGCTGCGGACACTGAGCCTCATCCAGACCATTCCAAGCCTGGCACTCTTCGGCCTCCTGATGCTGCCGCTCGGCTATCTCGCTGCAAATGTGCCGCTTGCTGCCGATATCGGTATTCGCGGCATCGGTACTGCGCCGGCGCTGATTGCGCTCGTGCTCTATTCGCTGCTGCCGATCGTCGCCAATACCGTCGTCGGCCTCGAAGGCGTCGATCCCTCAGTGCGTGATGCTGCAGCCGGCATGGGACTGACACGCCGGCAGATCTTGACCGGCATAGACCTGCCGCTCGCCTTTCCCGTCATCCTCACGGGCATCCGCATCGTGCTGGTGCAGGCGATCGGCATGGTAACGATCGCCGCGCTGATCGGCGGTGGCGGCTTCGGCATCTTCATCTTCCAGGGGCTTGGCCAGACGGCCATGGACCTCGTTCTTCTCGGCGCCGTGCCGACCGTTTTCTTCGCCTTCTCCTCGGCCGTCATCCTTGATGCGGTCATCGAAAGCATCCAGGGGCCAGCCGCATGAGCAAGATCGAGATCAGGAACGTCACGAAGCGCTACGGCTCTGCAACCGTCGTCGACAATGTCTCCATGAGCGTCGAGAAGGGTTCGATTACCGTTGTCGTCGGCACGTCGGGCTCCGGCAAGTCGACGCTGATGCGGATGATCAACCGGCTGGTGCCGATCACCGAGGGACATATCTTCGTCGGCGGGCAGAACATCATGGACGTGCCGGCGACCGAGCTTCGCCGCAAGATCGGCTATGCCATCCAGGGACACGGCCTGTTTCCGCACCGGACGGTGGCGCAGAACATTGCAACCGTGCCGGAGCTTCTCGGCTGGGATACGGCCCGCATCGGCAGTCGGGTGACGGAACTGCTCGGCCTCTTCAATCTCGACCCGTCGATCTTTGCCGAGAAATATCCGCATCAGCTGTCCGGTGGCCAGCAGCAGCGCGTCGGCGTCGCCCGGGCGCTGGCAGCCGAGCCTGAGCTGCTATTGATGGACGAGCCCTTCGGCGCGCTCGACCCCGTTATTCGCGGCAAGGCGCAGGACGATCTGCTGGCGATCCAGAAGCAGTTCGGCACCACGGTCGTGCTCGTCACGCATGACATGGACGAGGCCTTTCATCTCGGCAACCAGATCGCCGTCATGAGCGGCGGCAAGCTCCTGCAATGCTCGACGCCGGAGAAGATCCTGACGGAACCGGCCGATCCTTTCGTGCAGCAATTGACCGGCACCTCCGACCGGGCGCTGAAGCTGATGTCGCTGACACCGTTGAAGGACAGCATGCAGCCGGCCAAGCCGGGCCTGCCTTATTCGCTGGCGCAGTCGCTCAGTCTTCGCGATGCTCTCGCCGAAATGATCTGGCAGGGTGTCGACGAGGCGGCCGTGCAGGATGCGAACAAGGCGCCCGTTGGTTCGATCTCCATGGGTCGGCTGCTCGAACTGGGCCGCAAGGCATGAAATTCATCCTCGCCAACCTGTTTCGCGCGCTGGCGCTGGTGATGCTGCTCATCCTGATCTTCAGGACAGAGTGGCTCTCCTTCATGCTGGTGCCGCTGACCAACAACAATGCACCGCCGGTCTATATGCAGAACAGCCTCGCCTCGCTGGCGCTCGGGCACCTGGAGCTGGTTTTCATTTCGATTATCGGCAGCGCGGTGCTTGCCGTGCTCGGCGGCATTTTCGTCACCCGCCCGAGCGGAGCAGATTTCCTGCCGCTGTCGCGCGCCATTGCCAATGCCGGCCAGACCTTTCCGCCCGTGGCGGTGCTGGCGCTTGCCGTTCCCGCCACCGGTTTTGGTGCTGCGCCGACGCTGATTGCGCTCTTCCTCTACGGTCTGCTGCCGATCTTCGAAAATACGGTCGCCGGCCTCAAGCAGGTGTCACCGCAGGTACTGGATGCCGCCGACGGGATGGGCATGAACGGGACGCAGCGTCTCTTCAAGGTCGAGCTGCCGCTGGCGTTGCCGCTGATCCTCGAAGGGCTGAAGGTTGCAACCGTCATCAATATCGGCACGGCGACGATCGGCTCGACGGTTGCGGCAAAGGGTCTCGGCGAGGTCATCATTGCCGGCCTGATCTCCGACAATACCGCCTTCATTCTGCAGGGTGGGTTGATCGTCGGCCTGATGGCTGTGCTGATCTATGATGTCGTCGGCATGCTCGAAGGCGTCATCACGCGCAGAATGGGCTTGCGTCCGGCTTGAGAGGACGGCTACCAAGGCAGCGGTAATGTCAGCGATGGGAGACCGCCTTGGCCAAGATGATCCATTCGATGATCCGCGTTCTGGACGAGGCGCGCTCGGTCGATTTCTACAGCAAAGTCTTCGGGCTCGCGGTTGCCGACCGTGTCGATTTCGAGACCTTCACGCTGATCTATATGAGCAATGAAGAGACCGGTTTCGAGCTGGAGCTGACGATCAATAAGGGTCGCACGGCGCCCTATAATCTCGGCGATGCCTATGGCCATCTCGCTGTTTCCGTTCAGGAAGTGCAGGTCGAACACAAGCGGCTGACGGAGCTCGGTCTCAACCCCGGCAAGCTCGTGGAACTCAACCGCGACGGCAAGCTGTTCGGGCTGTTCTTCTTCATCACCGATCCTGACGGCTACAAGATCGAGGTGCTGCAGCGCCACGGCCGTTTTCAATAAACATAAGAGGCTGAAATGATTGGGAGGAGAGACCTTCATAACGGCTGGACGCTTTCCTGTAACGATACAGGAAGATCCAGTCTGCCCGCTTCGATTCCAGCAACGGTGCCTGGCTGCGTGCATCTCGACCTGCTCGCAAACCGGCTGATCCCCGATCCCTATCTCGATATCAACGAGATCACCAATGACTGGATCGGCAAGACGGAATGGGTCTACCGGCTGGACTTCGAAGCCGAGCCTGATGCGGGCCAGGTGCAGGAGCTGGTCTTCGACGGCATCGATACGATTGCGACGATCCGCCTGAACGGCGAGGAGATCGGCCGCACCTTCAACATGCACCGCACCTATCGCTTCGACGTTTCGTCGCTGCTGCGGGAAGGTGCAAACGAGCTCAGCATCACCTTCCATTCCGCCTATGCCTATGGCGCCGAGATGGAGAAGCATTACGGCTATCGCCCGAACAACTATCCGGGACCGGGCAACCTGATGCGCAAGATGGCCTGCAATTTCGGCTGGGACTGGGGGCCGACGCTTGTGACGGCCGGACTCTGGAAGCCGGTGCGGCTGGAGAGCTGGGATCGGGCGCGGCTTGCCGCTACAAGGGTTTCGGCCACGCTTGCCGGTGGTGATGGACTGGTCAAGGTGCATGCGCGGCTGGCGAGACATGGCGAGGCCGGACCAACGAAACTCACGGCCGAAATCGGCGGCGTGACGCAGACGGTCACGGTCGAATCGGATGCCGATGAGGTTTCGTTCGAGGTTCGCGTGCCCTCGCCGCAGCTCTGGTGGCCGCATCACCTCGGCGCGCAGCCGCTTTATCCGCTGGAGATCCGGCTGGAAGATGAGAGCGGAGATGTCCTCGACCTCTATTCGAAGCAGATCGGCTTCCGTTCGCTGCGGCTAGACACCGAGCCGGATGCGCATGGCTCGGCCTTTACCTTCGTCATCAACGACGTGCCGATCTTTGCCTGTGGCGCCAACTGGATACCGGATGATTGTTTCCCCTCGCGGGTGACGGCGGAGCGCTATGCGGCGCGGATCGAGGAAGCCAAGGCTGCCAATATCAATCTGCTGCGCGTCTGGGGCGGCGGCATCTTCGAGCGGGACGAATTCTACGAGACCTGTGACCGTACCGGCATGCTGGTCTGGCAGGATTTCCTCTTTGCCTGCGCCTCCTATCCGGAGGAAGAGCCGCTGCGCAGCGAGGTGATCGCCGAGGTGCGGGACAATGTCGTGCGGCTGATGCCGCATGCATCGCTGATCATCTGGAACGGCAATAACGAGAATATCTGGGGCTTCGACGAGTGGGGCTGGCGGCCGATCATCAAGGATGGCGTGAGCTGGGGGCTCGGCTACTATCTCGATGTCCTGCCGAAGCTCTGCGCCGAACTCGATCCTGACAGACCCTATTATCCCGGCAGCCCCTATTCGGGCTCGATGGATATCCAACCGAATGACGACCGGCATGGCTGCAAACACATCTGGGATGTCTGGAACGACGTCGGTTACGAAGTCTATCGCAACTACGTCCCGCGCTTCTGCTCCGAATTCGGCTGGCAGGCGCCGCCGGCATGGGCGACACTTCAGGAGAGCGTGCATGACGCGCCGCTGACGCCGGAATCGCGCGGCGTCTTCCATCATCAGAAGGCGACGCAGGGCAATGACAAGCTCATCAAGGGGCTTGCCGGACACCTGCCCGTGCCGCAGACGATGGATGACTGGCATTTTGCGACGCAACTCAATCAGGCGCGTGCCATCCGCTTCGCCGTCGAGCACATGCGCTCGCATCGCGATATCTGCAAAGGGGCGGTCGTTTGGCAGTTCAATGATTGCTGGCCGGTCACCTCGTGGGCAGCGCTCGATTCTGCCGGTCGGCGCAAGCCGCTCTGGTATGCGATGCAACAGGCGTTCCATCCTCGCCTGCTGACGATCCAGCCGCGTGGTGACGGCCTGTCGGCTATCGCGGTCAACGAGCAGACACTGTTCTGGCGCTCGAAGATCAGCGGCAAGCGCATGCGGCTTGATGGTACGGTGCTGGCGGAATTTGAATTCTGGCGGCTGCTCTGCGACCGGTTCGAAGCGAAGGAATTTCCTCTGCCTGAGGATATCGCAAAAGCCGGCACGGCGGATGAGGAAGTCATCGTTGTCAAGATGCTCGACAAGCGCGCCTTCCACTATTTCGTCGAGGATATCGACCTGAAGCTGCCGGCCCCTGATCTCGACATTTCACTGGCAAAATCGGCTGGCGGCTATGAGGTTACGGTCACCGCCAAGAGCTTCCTGAAAGATCTCTGCCTGATGGCGGATCGGCTCGATCCGGCGGCGGTGGTGGATTCCATGCTGGTGACCCTGTTGCCGGGTGAAAGCCATGTCTTCCGTGTGACGACCGACAAGTCCCTGTCGGCCGAAGATATCGTGTTTGGCACAGTGCTTCGCACTGCCAATGATCTCGTGAACAAAAACTGAAAGGCCCCGCTCTGGCGGGGCCTCTACCGGCTCGTCCTCGCGGACGGTGTTACATCCAGTAGGGCGGCACGCCATAATAATCATAAACGCGGCGGCCATTATCGTTGTACCAGGTGTCATCATCATCCGCGTAGCTCGGCGCGCCTTCGATCTGCTCCTTGGTGAGATCGATGCGATAGCCGTCCAGCTGGGTATCGTAGGTCAGCTTTTCCCACGGCAGCGGATAGTGATCACTGCCGATGCCGAGAAAGCCGCCGAAACTCAGAACAGCATAAGCGACGCGGCCGTCCTGCTTCCCGAGGATGAGGCGTTCGATGGAACCGATGTGTTTGCCATCGGCGCCATAGACGCGGGTGCCTTCGACGCGGTCGCTGGCGATCAGCGTCGGGGTATCCTTCACATTCGGGTCGCGTCGGGTGGCGTCAGTATCCTGATTCAGCATTGTGCACCTCCTTGTCGTTTCCTCGTGGTTCTTCCACATCGAGAAAACGTGCCCTATGCTTCAAAGTTCCCCGTCACATGCTGTTCATATGCGACCACCGCGATATTGACGTTTACGTCAAGGTTATTGTAGCCTCAATCCGCTTGAACCGCTCAAGCAATGGCATAAGCTGCCTTGACGGAAGACGGAGGATCTTCCGATCGATGCCGGTGCGACCCGGTTTCGGCGGCGAACGGGAGAGAGAATATGAACAGCATTTCCGTGCACCCTGGCGGTGCGAAATCGGAAAAACCATGGCTCGCCACCTATCCGGACACCGTACCGGCTGAAATCCCCCCGCTGGAATTTTCATCGCTGCCGGATCTCCTGGAAAAAACCTGCGCGCGTTTTGCCGAGCGGAAGGCCTTTTCCAGCATGGGCAAATCGATGACCTATCGCGAACTCGAGGCCCAGACCCGTAAGGTGGCTGCCTGGCTGCAAAGTGCGGGTCTGCAAAAAGGCGATCGTGTCGCCGTGATGATGCCGAACGTTCTGCAGAATCCCATCGCGGTCTATGGCATCCTGCGCGCCGGACTTGTCGTCGTAAACGTCAACCCGCTCTATACGCCGCGCGAGCTTGAGCACCAGCTTAACGATTCCGGCGCCAAGGCGATCTTCGTTCTGGAAAACTTCGCGCGCACTGTCGAACAGGTCATCAACAAGACGGACCTGCGCCATGTCGTCGTCAGCTCTCTCGGCGAAATGCTCGGCCCAAAGGGGCATATCGTCAATTTCGTCGTCCGCCGGGTGAAGAAGCTCGTTCCGTCCTGGTCCATTCCGCAACACAAAAGTTTCAGGCAGGTGCTATCGGCGGGAGCGAACAGGACGCTTGCGCCCGTCGCGCTCACCGGCAGCGACATTGCCTTCCTGCAATATACGGGTGGGACGACAGGTATTGCCAAGGGTGCGATGCTGACGCATCAGAACCTGCTTGCCAACAAGATGCAGCTGCAGCTCTGGCTGAAATCCGCCTTCGACAAAAAGAAGCAGCCTGAGGTCCTGAACTTCCTCTGTGCGCTGCCGCTCTATCACATCTTCGCACTGACGGTGAATTCGCTGATGGGCATGTCGCTCGGCGCCCATAATGTGCTGATCGCCAATCCGCGCGACATTCCAGGGCTTGTGAAGGAATTCCAGAAGTCTGATATCCATATCTTCCCCGGCCTCAATACGCTCTTCAACGCGCTGCTCAACAACGCCGACTTCGCCAAGCTCGATTTCTCCTCTCTCGTCATGTCGCTCGGCGGCGGCATGGCCGTGCAGCGGCCGGTGGCCGAACGCTGGCTGAAGGTGACGGGCTCGCACGTGACCGAGGGTTACGGCCTCTCCGAGACCTCGCCCGTTGCAACCGCAAACCGCTTCGATTCGCCTGAATTCACCGGCTCGATCGGCCTTCCCATCCCCTCGACGGAACTCGATATCCGCGACGAGGACGGCAATTCGCTGCCGCTTGGCGAGATCGGTGAGATCTGCATTCGCGGCCCGCAGGTCATGGCCGGATATTGGAACAAGCCGGAGGAGACGGCGCAGGTGATGACGCCGGATGGTTATTTCCGGACCGGCGACATGGGCTTCATGGACGAGCGCGGCTATACCAAGATCGTCGACCGCAAGAAGGACATGATCCTCGTCTCCGGCTTCAACGTCTATCCGAACGAGATCGAGGAAGTGGCCGCCATGCATGCCGGCATTCTGGAGGCGGCTGCGATCGGCGTGCCGGACGGGCATTCCGGCGAGGCGGTCAAGCTCTTCATCGTGCGCAAGGATCCTGCTCTCACCGAAGCCGATGTGAAGGCCCATTGCGCGGCCAATCTCACCAACTACAAGCGGCCGCGCTTCATCGAATTCCGCACCGAGCTGCCGAAGAGCCCCGTCGGCAAGATCCTGCGCAAGGACCTGCGCGGCTGAATTTGACGGTCTCATGAAATTGAGGGCCATCCGCTTGTCGCGGGTGGCTTTTTTCATATTTCGTCAGATGGCTGAACTTGATTTGACTGCGGGAAAGAGAATAGTTTCCGCAACCCTCTCCGCCTCCAAAGGAGTCTCCCATGAATGCCATCGTCGAACAACTGAAGAGCACCGCGGCTGCCACCAAGGCCACTGATCTGCGCGCCGCATTCGCTAATGATCCGAAGCGCTTCTCGCGCTTTTCCGTATCGCTTGACGACCTGCTGATGGATTTTTCCAAGACGGCCGTGAACGACGAGATCCTGAAGCTTCTGGTGAAGCTCGCCGAAGAAGGCGGCGTCGAGAAGAAGCGTGAGGAGATGTTCTCCGGCAAGGCGATCAACTTCACCGAAAACCGCGCCGTGCTGCATACCGCGCTCCGCAACCGTTCCAACACCCCTGTCCTGGTCGACGGCAAGGATGTCATGCCTGACGTCAACGCCGTGCTCGCTGCCATGGGCAAGTTTGCCGATGGTGTCCGCTCGGGCGCGCTGAAGGGCGCGACCGGCAAGAAGATCACCGACGTCATCAATATCGGCATCGGCGGCTCGGATCTCGGTCCGGTCATGGCGACACTGGCGCTCGCCCCCTTCCATGACGGCCCGCGCGCCCATTTCGTCTCCAATATCGACGGCGCCCATATCGCCGACATCCTGAAACTTGTGGAGCCGGAAACGACGCTGTTCATCGTCGCTTCCAAGACCTTCACAACGGTCGAGACGATGACCAATGCGCAGACGGCGCGCAAGTTCATCGCCAACGCGCTTGGCGAAGCGGCCGTTCAGCACCATTTCGCCGCCGTCTCCACCGCCCTCGACAAGGTCTCCGCATTCGGTATCGAGAGCGAGCGTGTCTTCGGCTTCTGGGACTGGGTCGGCGGCCGCTACTCGATCTGGTCGGCGATCGGCCTGCCGCTGATGATCGCGATCGGTCCGGAGAATTTCGGCAAGTTCCTCGATGGCGCGTATGCCGTCGACAACCATTTCCGTAAGGCACCGATTACCGAGAACCTGCCTGTCCTGCTCGGCCTCATCGGCTTCTACCATCGCAATGTACTGGGTTACCCGACACGCGCCGTGCTCCCTTATGACCAGCGCCTGTCTCGCTTCCCGGCCTATCTGCAGCAGCTCGACATGGAATCGAACGGCAAGGGTGTGACCATCGACGGCACGCCTGTCGAAGGCAATTCCGGCCCGGTTGTCTGGGGCGAGCCTGGCACCAACGGCCAGCACGCCTTCTACCAGCTCATCCATCAGGGCACGAGCATCATCCCGGCCGAATTCATGATCGCTGCCAACGGCTTCGAGCCGGAGCTGCGCCATCAGCATCAGCTTCTGATATCGAACGTTCTCGCCCAGTCGGAAGCGCTGATGAAGGGCCGCACCTTCGCGGAAGCCAAGAAGCAGCTGACCGACAAGGGCATGGAAGACAAGCAGGCCGATTTCATCGCCCCGCACCGCGTCTTTAACGGCAATCGCCCGTCGATCACCTTCGTCTACGACAAGCTGACGCCCTATGCACTCGGCCGCCTGATCGCACTCTATGAGCATCGCGTTTTCGTTGAAGGCGTGCTCTTCCGCATCAACTCCTTCGACCAGTGGGGTGTGGAGCTCGGCAAGGAGCTAGCGACCGGCCTGCTGCCCGTCGTCGAAGGCAAGGAAAGCGCTGCAGGTCACGACTCCTCGACGCAGGGTCTCGTTGCCGCGCTGGCAAAGCTCGCCAAGTAATTCGGCGATCCGCAAACGGTCGCCGGGTTCAGTTCTCGACAAGCAGATTTTTATCGAACCAAACATCCTGATAATCATCTGCAATCAAGAATCGCCAACCCGGCGCCAAAGCAAGATACGGTTCAACGGCGGGCAACCAACCGCTCAGATGATTGGCATGCAGGGGTTTGAAAAAGTCGTCCGCCGCGCTGTATTCACCAGCCCAAATATACCAACCCGATGTTCCTCCAACCGGATGATGCCGAAGGCCATTCAGCGGCATAATTCCGGACTTTACATCTAGCGATATCCCTACAGTTTCGCTGGCAGAAGGAACAAACATAGGGGATCCAAAGCGGTCGCAAATGTCCTTTTGTTTTAGCGAGAGGCTACTCCTCAAATCCGTTACCCTTCTTCAATCGACGGAAAAGTGCTGAGGTAACGACCTTTCTCGGCGGAACACTTGGAGCACTGTGGCCGGACAGCATTTACATCACGCGTGCGAGATTTGTCGATTGATCCGTTTTCATTGAACCCGCGCAGGTGGGGACAAAGCCCATTAGCGACACCGGTGGGTTTTTTGTTTGACCCTGTCGAATTGCAGGGCATCTCGTCGTCTATAGAGAAATTGACGGAGGAGGAGCTGATGACCGCTGATGATGACGAACTGGTGAACTTCGAGGCAAACGGCGCACCGCCACTGCCGCCCTCGCATGAGCAAGGCCTCGTCGACCACGAAGGCGCGCGCATCTGGTACGCGAGCTACGGCGCAGGCCCGGCTGTCATCCTGCTGCATGGCGGCCTCGGCAATAGCGGCAATTGGGGTTATCAGGTTCCTGCATTCATCGAAGCCGGCCATCGGGTCGTGGTGATCGATAGTCGTGGGCATGGCCGCAGCACACGTGACGACCGGCCCTATAGCTATCATCTGATGGCTTCGGACGTGCTAGCCGTCATGGATCATATCGGACTTCAGGAAGCAGCCCTCGTCGGTTGGAGCGACGGCGCCTGCACGGCGCTGATCCTCGCTGATCAGCAGCCGGACCGTGTCTGCGGCGTATTCTTCTTCGCCTGCAACATGGACCCCAGCGGTACCAAGGAATTCAAGGCAACGCCCGTCATCGAGCGCTGCTTCAGCCGCCACAGGAAGGACTATCAGGCGCTGTCGGAAACGCCGGACCAGTTCGAGGCCTTTGTCGCCGACGTGTCGAAGATGATGTCGACGGAGCCGAATTATACCGCCGAACAACTGGCAGGCATCAAGGTTCCGGTTTCCATCGTGCTCGGCGAACACGACGAATTCATCAAGCCTGACCATGCCGATTATCTGGCAAGGACGATCCCGGATGCGGAATTCGTGCTGCTGCCCGGCGTCAGCCATTTTGCGCCGCTGCAGCAGCCGGACCTCTTCAATCGGGAGGTCCGTGCCTTTCTCGATCGGATCGCCTAAGCTTCAGAGGCCGATTTCGCGCGCCCAGGGCGGATTAGCACCAGCGCGCGAGACGGTGACCGCGGCAGCCTTGGCGCCAAGCGCCAGGGCGTTTCGCAGGGCCTGCTCATCAAGATTGGCGACCTGCGCCTTGGTTAGCAGGTTATCCATCTTCAACGAGGCGAGAACGCCGGCATCGAATGTGTCACCGGCGCCGACGGTATCGACCACAGTGACGCGTTCGCTCGGGACCGTGACCTTGCGCGCGCTGGTGTATCCGGTAGCGCCTTCCGCGCCCTTGGTGATGACGACGAGCTTGGCCCCGTGGTTCAGCCAGTGGGCGGCCAGGGCATCATGATCGCCTTCCAGGCCGAACCATTCGAGGTCCTCGTCGGAGAATTTCACGATATCGGACTTGGCGGCCATGCGCTTGATGCGGGCCATGTGCGCCGGCTTGTCCTTGATGAAGCCGGGGCGGATGTTCGGGTCGAGCGAGATGACGCGCGTGGCGGCCTCGCGGTCGAGCAGAGCCTCGTAGGTTTCGCCGCAGGGGCTCGGGATCAGGCTGATCGCACCGAAATGCAGGGCTTCGCAATCATCGCCAAGGGCCGGCAGATCATCCGTGGTGATCATCCGGCCGGCCGTGCCTTCATCGTAGAAGGCATAGGTCGCCTGACCATTGACCAGCTTGACGAAGGCGATCGTCGAGGGGCGCGGCGTGATGGCGCAAGGGCCGTAATCGACATTGCTCGCCTTCAGCGTATCAAGCAGGATTTCGCCCATCATGTCATCGGCAATGCCGGTGAAGAAGGCCGTGGGGATGCCCAGGCGACCAAGCGCAATCGCCGTATTGAAGATTGCGCCGCCGGCATAGGGCGCAAAGCCCTTTTCGCCGAGAGTCGTATCCCTCGGCAGCATGTCGATTAGGGCTTCGCCGCAGCACAAAATCATCGAATTCCTCCCAACAGGACTTGCGCGTTTCTCAATCGATTAAGCGAGCTTTTGTCAAAAGGCTAGAGCGAAAGCTCACTTACGCCACCATTCCTTGCCGACCAGGCGAGCGGCGCATCGAGGAAGGCCTCGACTTCCTGCAGCGTCCTGTCGTCGAAGAGCTTCTGCTGCCTGGCGATTGCCAGAACCTCGCGCCAGGTGGCGATATAATGGAGCTGGACCTTGCCATTCTCAAAGCGCTGATGTGCCTCCGGGAAGATGCCGTAGAAGAAGAGCGCGATGCCGTGATCGACGACACCGCCGGCGGCTCTGATGGCATCGATGAAGGTGAACATGCTGCCGCCGGCCGTCGTCAGATCCTCGATGACGAGAACGCGGGCGCCGTCCTTCATCTCGCCTTCGATCTGCGCATTGCGGCCATGGCCCTTCGGCTTTTTGCGGACATAGATCATCGGCAGGCCGAGACGATCGGCAAGCAGTGCGGCAAAGGGAATGCCCGCGGTCTCACCGCCGGCGATGCAATCGAACTGCTCGAAACCGGCATCGCGCAGCAGGCTGCTGGCGGCAAAATCCATCACCGTCGAGCGGATGCGCGGGAAGGACAGGAGCTTGCGGCAATCGATATAGACGGGGCTCATGATACCCGAGGCATACTTATAGGGCGTCTCGGCGTTGAAATGCACCGCCTTGATCTCCCAGAGCATCTTGGCCAGCAGCTCTGCCATAACGGCGCGATCAGGGAATGTGGTCTGGATCATGCGGCTTACTCCTTCGGCTGACGTTCCAGCGGCAATAGCAGCAAGAGCGGCCGGTTTCCAGATGGAAGGCAGCCCGTCAGCCGAGCAGACGGGCGATATCCGCAATCTGCATCTTCTTGAAGAGCGCGATTGCCTGCACACCGTCTTCCTCGTCCAGCGAAACAGCATAGCGGACGGCAGCAGCAAGAAGCTGCATCGTCAGCCGGGCGATGGCCAGAAGCTCCGTCTCGGTCCGCTCCGGCCACAGCTGTTTTAGCACTGAAAACAGCGCCTGCGCGTGAAATTCCATGTCTTCGGCATCGACTTCCTGGAGAAGCTTGTCCGTATGGGTCGCATGCCAGATATCGCGCATGACGGGCTCACGGCGGAAGAAAGCATAATATTCATCGGCGATGACACAGAGCGCCGTCCGCAGATTGTCGGCATCCGTCACCTGCGCCAGTTCATCGGCTACACATTGCCGGCCCTGCTCGTTGAAGCGCTCGGCGAGCGTGCGGATGATCGAGGTTTTGTCCGGGAAATACTGATAGAGGGCGCCGAAGGAAAGCTCAGCTTTTTCAACGATCTCGCTCATCTTCAGGGCATCGCTGCCATTCTTTTCGATGAGGCCGGAGGCGACCGTCAGGATTTTTTCGAAGCGCTCGCGGCCGCGCTGCTGGCTCGGGATGCGGCGTGGCTGACCGGTCGACTCCTGCTGGCGCCTGCGCCGTGCGATCACTTCTTCTGCCATCTTCCGCTTCCTTCGACTGTTGACAAAGAAAATAAGAGAGTTTATCTCATTTTGCAAATAAGAGAGTTTCTCTTGTTTTAAACCGAGGAGGAGTTTCGATATGCAGAATTCCGAAATCGTTCTGATCGGCGGATCGGGCAAAACCGGTGGCCGCATTTCCGACAGGCTGGAAGAGCTGGGACTTAACGTGCGCAAGGCGTCCCGCTCCACGATACCGGCCTTCGACTGGGAGGATCGCGCGACCTGGCGCGGTGCGCTCACGGGTGCAGCGAGCGCCTATGTCGCCTTCCAGCCGGACCTTTCCGTCTCCTGGGCGGCAGAGGCCATCGAGGCGCTTTCAAAGCTCGCGAGAGAGTGCGGGTTGCAGCATATCGTGCTGCTTTCCGGCCGTGGCGAAGAAGGGGCGCAGCGGAGCGAGGAAGCACTCAAGGCAGCGGGGATCGACACCACGATCCTGCGCGCCTCCTGGTTCTGCCAGAATTTCAGCGAGGGCGCTTTCGTCGAGCCGCTCATTGCCGGCAGGCTGGAGCTTCCGGCTGGCAATATCAAGGAGCCTTTCGTCGATGCCGATGACATTGCCGATGCGGCAGTGGCGGCACTGACCGATATCAGGCATCGCAACAGGATCTACGAGCTGACCGGTCCTCGCGCGCTGAGCTTCCGCGAAGCCGTTGCCGAGATCGCCGCGGCCTCGGGCCGGTCTATCGACTATGAACAAGTATCGATGGCGGATTTTAAAGAGGGTCTCTCCGCTGCGGGAATGCCAGAGCCTGTTATCGCGCTACTGGAAGAACTCTTCGGACAGGTGCTCGATGGGCGCAATTCCGAGGTGATGGGTGGCGTGACAGAGATACTCGGCCGCCCCGCAAGGGATTTCAGCCAATACGCGCGAGAGACCGCGGCAACCGGATTGTGGAGCGCCTGACCATGCAGATCGTTCTCGTCATTTCCCTCGTTGCCGCCGCGATCGGCAGCGGCCTTGTCGCCGGCATCTTCTTTGCCTTCTCCACCTTTATCATGACTGCTTTTTCGCGCATCCCGGCCGAACAGGGCATTGCTGCGATGAATTCCATCAACGTGACCATCGTCCGCTCGCCCTTCATGCTACTTTTCGTGCCGACGGCGATCCTCTGCGTCGTCATCGCAGCGTTGGCCTTCATGAATTGGCGCGGCGGCGCCTCTTCGATGATGCTCGCCGGCGCGGCACTCTATGTCATCGCGTCCTTCCTCTCGACCATCGTCTTCAACGTGCCGATGAATGATGCGCTGGCGAAAGTCAGCGGCAACGGGCCAGAAGCGGTGCAGCTCTGGATGACCTATCTCAGGGACTGGACATGGTGGAACCATGTGCGCACCATCGCCTCGCTGCTGGCCTCGGTCGCGTTCGTCCGTGCGCTGATGCTGATCTGAAAAGGGCTGAGGCAATACCCTCCGCCCTTCCTTTGTTTTCACGCAATTCCCGACGCAGAACCGCTGCACAGTTTTGCTGTAATTGCTCAGTTCTGTTGGCAGAAGGTGATGCGGTTGTTGAAGGGATCGATGACGCCCATTTCGAGGCCCCAGGGCGCTTCCTCGATGCCCGGGTTCATATAGCGGTAGTTCTTGGCGGCGAGTTCGGCCTGATAGGCTCTGACATCCCTCACCCGAACGAAGGCTCGCGCGCCGGGGCTGGCATCGCCGGAATGCTCGCTCAGATGTAATTGCATGCTTTCACGCGAGACCTGGCAATAAAGCGGGGAGTTCTCGCCGAAACGGTGCTCCCAGTCGAGCGTGAAGCCCAGGAAGCCGCAATAAAATTCCATGGCTTTTTCGACCGAGAAGATGCGGAAGATCGGCACCGGTGGCTCGATGCCCACAGCCGATTTTACGCCTTTGGTGTCATCCAGTTTTGCGGAGAGAATATTCCACTGGTCGAAGCCGAATTGTCTGGCGACAATCTCCAGGGTTTCGCTATGGGTGAGGGAAATATCGCGGTCGGCAAGCGCCTGACGCAGGTTTTTTGCCATAAGCTTGGCATCGCGAAAATCGCGCATGGTTCATCCTTCTCCGTTGGCGGCAAACAGGAAGATCAGTGCCCGCGTCTGCTGACCCGTTCGCCATCGATTGCCAAGAGCAAGGATGTGAAACTGGATTTGGATGCCTTCACCATAATGCTTGCGCATCGCGGGGCGGCTGGCTGCATCCGGCCGGCTGTGAGCTTACGAAAGCTCGGGAGAAGGATCAAGAGGCCGATCGCGCATCCCCTGACGGTACCGAATGCAGGTGGCTGGCGAGTTCGACACGATTGCGGCCGGCGCGTTTTGCGACATAGAGCGCCTTGTCCGCCTCCCCCAGCATGGCATCGAAATCCATCGGATTGGAGCGACCGGGGGCGACGCCGACGCTGACGGTGCATTTCAGCACGTCGTCCTCGATATAGATGTCGCGATCCTCGAAAGCCTTGCGGATGCGCTCGGCAGCAAGCTCGGCGCGGCCGGGCATGATTTCCTTCAGCACCAGCGCGAATTCCTCGCCGCCGAGGCGGGCGGCCGTATCGCCGCTACGGCAATTGGCCGAGAGTTCGCCGGAAAAGACCTTCAGGACGTGATCACCGGCCGCATGGCCATAGCGGTCGTTGACCGATTTGAAATGATCGATGTCGAAGACGATGACAGCAGTCGAAGCGCCCATGGCGCGGACGCCATATTGGTCGAACAGAGCGCGGCGGTTCAGCAAGCCGGTCAGCGGATCGGTGATCGCATCCATGCGGTGACGGGCGGCAAGCCGCCATTGATGCAGCGCCAGCGACAGGGCACCGATACCGGTCATGCCGGCAATGCATATGGCAAGGCTCAGATCTTCCGCCCAATTGCTGGGTGCGGCGCCAAGCACCAGTTTGCCGTCCCAGA
The DNA here is from genome assembly GCA_900470965.1 of Hyphomicrobiales bacterium. Lineage (GTDB taxonomy): Bacteria > Pseudomonadota > Alphaproteobacteria > Rhizobiales > Rhizobiaceae > Rhizobium. Next base: position 29,161 of record UCCS01000059.1, on the reverse strand, counting down.
TCAACACGGCAGCGCAGAGTACGAAGGAAATCGCCGTCAATGTATAGAGAGCGGTAATGCCCGATATCGGCGCAGGTGCTTCGGCGCGGTCGAGCCAATATTGCCAGGCGGTCGCGAAGAGCAGAAAGGCGATAGCGAGATTATCGGCCATGAAAGCCAGACCATCCAGCCCGGCGATCATCGGCGGAATGGATGTGGCCATGGCGACAAGTGCACGGACGACGATGCCTGATATCGGGAGCCTGCCGGTACGGAACTGATAGCCAGCGCCCCAGATAGTGGCAAAACCGGCATGAAACAGCACGAAATTACCTGCACCAAGCAGGCGCCCGGGCTGCTCCACATAGAAGGCATAGGCAAAAATGCCGGCGACGACGAGAACGAGGCCGAATGCGCCGGTGAGAAGAAAGGTTTCGGCCCGGCGCGCGAGCCAACTTCCCGTGAGCGTCACGGCAAGGCAGGTTGCTGACACGCCAAGCGCCAGCAGCAATGAATTATAGTCAAGCATCATGCTTTAAATCTCCGCGGCTCTTGCCGCGCCGATAACGTTCTGAAATCTATCTCGTCATTGCTGACGAATGTCTTACGCATTCCGTTAAAAAAACATGGATTTCGCAGCCGGGCGTTACAAATTCAACATTCGGCAGCAACTATAAGAAGAATAATATTTAAGCCCGCAACGTCTTTTCTCAGGCTTTGATCTGCCAATGCAGTGCAAACATCGGATCGAAGACGGTAACCGGACCGGCGCCGGTCTCAATCCTGGCGGGGAAGACCACGGGTTCGGCCTGCCGCTCCAGCGTGATACGTTCCTCGTTGGGCGCCAGCCCATACCAGGCCGGGCCATTCAGGGAGGCAAAGGCCTCCAACCTGTCGAGCGCACTATCCTGCTCGAACACATGGGCAAGGCAGCTCATCGTATTGATCGAGGTATAGATCCCCGCGCAGCCGCAGGCGCATTCCTTGAGCGGGTCGACATGGGGCGCTGAATCCGTGCCGAGGAAGAACCTAGCATCGCCGCTCGTCGCCGCGGCCCGCAGCGCCAGCCTGTGGTTCTCGCGTTTTGCGACCGGCAGGCAGTAATAATGCGGGCGAATGCCGCCGACGAGGATGGCGTTACGGTTGATGATCAGGTGATGGGTGGTGATGGAGCCAGCGAGATTGGCCTTGGCCGACTTGATGTAGTCGATGCCATCGGCCGTCGTGACATGTTCCATCGTCACTTTCAGCTCCGGCAGGCGCTTGCGCAGCGGGTCGAGCACCGTCTCGATGAAGACGGCCTCACGATCGAAGATATCGACATCAGGTGTCGTCACCTCGCCATGAACGCAGAGCGGCAGGCCGATCCTGGCCATGCGCTCCAGCACCGGCATGGCCTTTTCCATGTCGCGCACACCACCGTGTGAATTCGTCGTGGCGCCGGCGGGATAGAGTTTCACGGCGGTGATGAGGCCGCTCTTCTTTCCCTCTTCCACGTCATCGGGGCTCGTATTCTCGGTGAGATAGAGCGTCATCAGCGGCTGGAAGCGATGGCCAGCCGGAAGCGCCTTCATGATGCGCTCGCGATAGGCGGTCGCATCTGACGTCGTGACGACGGGTGGCACTAGGTTCGGCATGATGATGGCGCGCGCAAAGGTGCTGCTCGTATCCCCGATCACACCTTCCAGCATGGCGCCGTCGCGCAGATGCAGATGCCAGTCGTCAGGACGGCGGATTGTGATCGATTGCATGGGAGCCTCCGAAGCGATGCGGGTTTCGCCTCGATAGCATCAACACCGGTACGGAAACAACTGTTCAGGCCAGCGCGATTTCCAATGTGATGTCTGCAGGCCGGCGATTTTCGAGGATGAGGCGACCGTTCGGCAGGTCGTTGCCATAGACTTTGGCGCTCGCTTCTTCCTCAGTCAGCTTGTAGCCGCGCCAGCGATCCCAGAGGCGCTCTTCCAGCACCTCCATCGGCGGGGCGAGCATGATCGTGTAATCGAAGATACCGTCGAGTTCGGCCCATTTGCCCAGCGTGAAGAGCAGATAGTTGCCCTCGATTATGATGAAGCGGTCCTGAGGATCGATCGGCCGGGCGGAGGCGATGGCAAGTTCGCGCGAACGGTCGAAGACGGGAACGAGGACCTCCTGATCGGCGGGGCGCACGGCTTTGACGATATCAAGGAAGCCGCGTACATCGAAGGTCTCCGGAATGCCCTTGCGGGCCAGCAGACCACGCTCGATGAGAATGGCGTTGTCCATATGGAAGCCATCCATGGGAAGCACCGAGACACTCTCGCCCTTGGCCTTCAGGGCGCTGGCGACATTGTCGGCCATGGTGGATTTTCCGGCGCCGGGCGGCCCGGCGATCGCGATGAGGAAGCGCCTCGTGTTGCCGGCGCGGTTTAGAACCTCGCCGACAATTTCGTCTATTCTTGCATTCATGCAGCGACGGGCTCCGCAGGGACCGCCTTGGCGCCGGTCATGAAGGCGACGGCATCGGACATCGTGTATTCCTTGGGGTTGATGACCGTCAAGCGGCGCCCAAGGCGATGGATATGGATGCGGTCCGCCACCTCGAAGACATGCGGCATGTTATGCGAGATGAGCACGATCGGAATGCCGCGGGCGCGCACGTCGAGGATGAGTTCCAGCACTCGGCGGCTTTCCTTGACGCCGAGAGCGGCAGTCGGCTCGTCCATGATGATGACCTTTGAGCCGAAGGCAGCGGCACGGGCAACGGCCACGCCCTGACGCTGGCCGCCGGAGAGCGTTTCCACTGCCTGGTTGATATTCTGGATGGTCATCAGGCCGAGTTCGGAAAGCTTGCTGCGTGCCTGCTTTTCCATCGTCGGACGGTCGAGCATGCGGAACCAGGAGCCGAGCGGACCCGGTTTGCGGATCTCGCGGCCGAGGAACATATTGTCGGCGATCGATAGTGCCGGCGAAAGGGCGAGGTTCTGATAGACGGTTTCGATGCCCGCGTCGCGCGCTTCCATCGGCGATCTGAACTGTACCTGCCGGCCTTCCAGGGTGATCACCCCGTCATCGGGCGTGATTGCGCCCGATATCGCCTTGATGAGCGAGGATTTGCCGGCGCCGTTGTCGCCGATGACGGCAAGGATTTCGCCCGGATAGAGGTCGAAATCGGCATTGTCGAGCGCCGTCACACGTCCGTAACGCTTGACGAGGCCCCGGGCAGTAAGAATGGGTTCGCCAGCCATGATTACACCGAAACCTTTCTGATCCACTGATCGATAGCGACGGCGGCAATGATCAGCACGCCTGTCAGCAGGACTTTCCATTGTGGGTCGGCGCCGAGCATGTTGAGCCCCATCGACACGACGCCGACGATCATGGTGCCGAAGAGCGTGCCGAGAATGGAGCCACGGCCGCCGAACAACGAGATGCCGCCGATAACAGTCGCGGTGATTGCCTGGAGGTTATAGTCCGTGACGGCCGAAGACGGAGAAATCGAGCCGTTGCGGCCGATCGAGACCCAGGCGGCGAAGGCAGCGATGACGCCGGATATAGTGTAAACGGTCAGCAGCACCTTCTTGGTCTGGATGCCGGAGAGCTTGGCAGCTTCCGGATCATCGCCGACGGCATAGACATGCCGGCCCCAGGCGGTGTGATTGAGGACATACCAGAGCAGCACGACGAGCAGCACCATGGCGATCACGCCGAGGGTCAGCACTGCGCTGCCAAGCTTGAAGCTTGTGGCGAAGAGATGGAGCAGCGGCGCCTGTTCGTCGACATCGGTATCGCGGATCGTCTCATTGGCGGAATAGATAAAATTCGTCGCCATGACGATATTCCACGTGCCGAGTGTCACGATGAACGGCGGCAGCTTCATGAAGGCGACGAGGAACCCGTTCAGCAATCCGCAGAGGCCACCGACGATGAGGCCGGCGATAACAGCGATCGGTGTCGGGATGCCATAGGTGATGGCCACATTGCCCATGATGACGGCCGAGATGACCATGATGACGCCGATCGACAGATCGATGCCGGCGGTCAGGATGACCAGCGTCTGGCCAGCTCCCAGAATACCGACGATGGCGATCTGCTGCAGGATGAGCGTCAGCGTATAGGACGAGAAGAACCGTCCGCCGATCGCCAATCCGAAGATCACGATCGACAATATCAGCACGATCAGCGGCACGGCGGCCGGTGTCGAGTGCAGAAAATGCTGCGCGCGCTTTATCAGCGAGACACTCTCGTGCTCGAACGAGGCGACGCTCTTGTCGCTTTCGTCGAGGACGCGTTCAAATTCCTGTGCTCCGGTCATTGTTCCTCCTCCGCAGCCGCGCGCCGAACTCACGCGAAAGCCGTCGCCGATCGTTTTCCGGTCTTTGTTCAGCCGGTTTGTCGGGCGACGGCATATGGTCCGCCCAAAACGGCCGGGGATCAAGCCCCGGCCACTCTGCACTTATTCAGGCAGGGCTTAGCCCCAGCACTTGTCCGTGCCTTCCTTCGTGTCGATCGACTTGACGCCGGAGACCGGCTTGTCGGTGACGAGGGAGACGCCGGTGTCGAAGAAGGACTTGCCTTCAGTCGGCTTCGGCTTTTCACCGCTGTCGGCGAACTTCTTGATCGCCTCGATGCCGAGCGACGCCATCAGCAGCGGATATTGCTGCGAGGTGGCGCCGATGACGCCTTCCTTGACCGACTTGACACCCGGGCAACCGCCGTCGACCGATACGATCAGCACGTTCTTTTCCATACCGACGGCCTTCAGTGCCTGATAGGCACCGACTGCGGCCGGTTCGTTGATCGTGTGGATGACGTTGATGCCAGGATCCTTCTGCAGAAGGTTTTCCATGGCCTTGCGGCCGCCTTCCTCGTTGCCGTTCGTCACGTCATGGCCGACGATGCGCTTGTCATCTTCATCGCCGATCTTGTTCGGGTTCTTCGGGTCGATGCCGAAGCCGATCATGAAGCCCTGGTCGCGCAGAACGTCGACCGTCGGCTGCGACGGCGTCAAGTCGAGGAAGCCTACCTTGGCGTCCTTGGCCTTGTCGCCGAGCGTTTCCTTGGCCCACTGACCGATCAGCTTGCCGGCGAGCAGGTTGTCGGTGGCGAAGGTGGCGTCGGCGGCATCGGCCGGCTCAAGCGGCGTGTCGAGCGCGATGACCAGCAGACCGGCATCACGCGCTTTCTTAACCGAAGAGACGATGCCCTTGGTGTCGGAAGCGGTGAGCAGGATGCCCTTTGCGCCGTCGGCAATGCAGCTTTCGATCGCCGCGACCTGGCTTTCGCTGTCGCCATCGATCTTGCCGGCATAGGACTTCAGCGAAACGCCGAGTTCCTTGGCCTTGGCCGTAGCACCTTCCTTCATCTTGACGAAGAAGGGGTTGGTGTCGGTCTTGGTGATCAAGCATGCAGAAACATCTGCCGCCATCGCCGGAGCGGAAAAGGCGACGCCGAGCGCGAGAGCGCCGAAAGCGAGAACTGATTTCTTCATGAACTCCTCCCAGAGATTAGCCGGCCCACCCCCAAGGCGGTGCCGGAATTCATGCACGGCGAGACTTGCGGAATGTGACATCAGCCCCCTCCAAAAGCCGTCCCGTGCCCTTGACGCTGGTAATTAAGAGCGAAAGAAAACTGCTTGTCAATAAATAAATCCAATTGAATTATTAATTCGATGTGGCATGCTGGCGGGAAATCGGGCATAGGCCGTTAATCGGGAGGAGTGGCCAATGTCGTCCTTGGATGGTCCGGATTCCATGCCGGCCCCACTGCCAATTCTGAATCCGTCCGGAGGCGCGAACCAGATCAGGGTGCGCGCCTATAACGAACGGCTCGTGCTGTCGCTGGTGCGCCTCTACGGCGCCCTGTCGAAGGCCGATATCGCACGTCGTAGCGGGCTGTCTGCCCAGACCGTCTCCGTCATCATGCGGGTGCTGGAGAAGGAAGGGCTGCTGTCGCGTGGCGAGCCCATCCGCGGTCGCGTCGGCCAGCCATCCATACCCATGCGGCTCAATCCGGATGCCGTCTATTCCTTCGGCGTGAAGATCGGCCGACGGAGCGCCGACCTCGTATTGATGGATTTCGTCGGCAGAATTCGGCTGCAGCTGCACAGAATCTATGCCTATCCCCTGCCCGACGAGATCCTGTCTTTCGTGACCCACGGGATCAAGGAGCTGGAAGGCAAGCTCGACGAGCGTGAGCGCAGCCGCATCGCCGGCCTCGGCATCGCGGCGCCCTTCGAGCTTTGGAACTGGGCCGATGAGGTAGGCGCACCCGAGGGCGCGATGGAGGTCTGGCGCGATTTCGACCTGCAGTCAGAAATCGCCACGCAGGTATCCTATCAGGTCTTCCTGCAGAACGACGCGACCAGCGCCTGCGGTGCAGAACTGGTGTTCGGCATCGGTCCGTCCTATCCGGATTTCGTCTATTTCTTCATCGGCTCCTTCATCGGTGGCGGGATCGTGCTGAATTCAGCGATCTTTTCCGGCAAGACGGGAACGGCAGGAGCCATCGGTCCGCTGCCTGTGCGCGGCAAGAACGGCGAGACACTGCAGCTTCTGGAGATCGCTTCCATCTTCGTGCTGGAAAACATGCTGCGCGAGCGCGGCATAGATCCTTCGCCCCTCTGGTATTCAGCCGATGACTGGGTGGATTTCGGCGAGCCGATGGAGGCCTGGATCCAGGATACGGCCAAGGCGCTGGCACAGGCGATCGTGGCTGCCGCCTCGATCATCGACTTCAGTGCCGCTGTCATCGATGGCGGCTTTCCCGACTGGGTGCGCCGGCGCATCGTGCAGGCGACGATCTACGAAGCTGAAAAGCTCGACCTGCAAGGCGTCGTCATGCCCGATATCGTCGAAGGCGTGGTCGGCGCACAGGCGCGCGCCATCGGCGGCGCCAGCCTGCCGATCTTTGCGCGTTATCTCACAGACCAGAATGTGCTTTTCAAGGAGATCGACAATGCTGAAAGGGCTTGACCCGCTTCTGAGCCCGGACCTGCTCGCGACATTGCGCGGCATGGGCCATGGCGATGAAATTGCCATCGTCGATGGCAACTATCCGGGTATCGAGCATGCGCGGCGGCTGATCCGGCTCGACGGGCACCATCTCATCCCGGTTCTTGATGCCGTTTTGAGCGTGCTGCCGATCGACGACTTTGTGGACGAAGCGATCTTCCGCTCGACCGTGAAGGCCGAGCGCGACAAGCTCGATCCGGTGCACGAGGAAATGATCGCCTGTTGCGCCAAGCACGAGCCGGATCGCGAGGTCATTCCACTCGTCGGGCAGGATTTCTATGGCCGCGTGCGGGCGGCCCATGCTGTCATCCAGACCAGTGAGCCGCGGCTCTATGCCAATATCATCCTGCGCAAGGGCGTAATCTATCCCTCGGCTGATGACGACCCCGTCAAGGCCGAAGTCGATCCCTTCGTCTATTGAGGTCTGCCGCAGAGCAATTCCAGACACAAAACCGCTGCGCGCTTTTGCTGGAATTGCTCTAGATCTCGCCGGCCGACGGGCCCCAGACATCCGTCAGCGCAAAGCCGAGGGGATGCGGATCGAAGGGGTCGAGTGCGACCTGCGACAGGCCGAAGGTGAAGCCGCGGCCGGTGATCGTCGGGATGACAGCCGATTTGCCGGCCACTTCCGTCACCGCCTGCAGACCGACCTCGAATTCCGAACCGATGATCGACTTCGACTTGAAGACATCGCCGACCTTGGCCTTTCCGCGGGCGTATAGGGTCGCCAGATTGGCCGAATTGCCTGTGCCGCAGGGCGAACGGTCGGCGCGGCCCGGCCACATGGTGGTGCAGGTGCGCACCGTGCCATCAGCCTCGATATCGCGGAACATGACATAGGCGACGCCCGAGATTGCCGGGATTTCCGGATGCACAACGTGGATATTGCGATTGATCAGCTCTTTGAGGATCATGCCGGCCTGCACCAGTGCTGCGGCATTGGCCTTCTCGATCGTCAGGTTGATCTGGCCGACATCGACCAGCGCATAGAAGATGCCGCCATAGCAGATGTCGGCCTTGATCTTTCCCCAATGCGGGGTGTCGATCTCGACATCAAGCTCGTGGACGAAGGACGGCACCATGGTGAGTTTAACCTTCTCGCAGCGACCGTCGCGGCAAGTGGCCGTCGCCTTCACCAGACCGGCTGCGGTTTCCAGCGTGACGATGGTTTCCGGCTCCTTCATCTCGACGATGCCGGATTCCAGGAGAGCGGTGGTCACGCAGATGGAGTTCGAGCCGGAGCTCGCATGCGCCTGGTCTGGCTGCAGGATAATAAAGGCAGCGTCAGCATCGGGATGCTTTGGCGGCAGCAACAGGTTGACGGAGCCGATCGGTGCGCCGCGCGGCTCGAGGCAGAGGAAGCGACGAAGCTCCTGCCCCTTGGGGTCGGTGTTCAGCCAGTGAAGCTGGGCGGCGACCGTCTCGCCCGGAATTTTCGGCACGCCACCGATGGCGACCTTGCCGATCTCACCTTCGGCGTGAACATCCAGAAGCTGGATCGTGCGCTTCCATCTCATCTTTCAAACTCCAAATCAGACGTGACGCGCGATGCCGCCATCGACGCGGATATTTTTGCGGGTGACGAAGGTTCCGGCCATGACCAGCCCTAGTACCTGTTGATGCGGAATGGCTTGATATCAACTGATGTTTTGACACCTGCCACCATATCCGCGATCAGCCGCGCTGTCGTTGCCGAATAGGTCAGGCCGAGATGGCCGTGGCCGGTGGCATAGAAGACGCCAGGCATTTTCGATGAGGGCGAGATGATTGGGATCGTATCCGGCAGCGCCGGGCGGTGCCCCATCCATTCGCTGGTGTCCTGAACCTTGAGATCGGGCAGGATGCGCTGCGCATGGCGCACGAGCACGCGCGGACGACGGAAATCGGGCGCGGCCGTCAGTCCGGCGAGCTCGACATTGCCGCCGACACGGATGCCGCCTGCCGTCGGCGTGACCATGAAGGCGCGATGCGGCCAGATGACCGAATAGCGCATGGAAATACCGGGTTGCATGATTTGCGTATGATAGCCGCGCTCGGTTTCGAGCGGGATCGGCTCGCCGAGGCTTTCTGCCAGGAAGCGCGTGTGGACGCCGGCTGCGAGGATAACCTTATCGGCTTCGATACGGCTGCCATTGTCGAGAAGGACAACGGTCTTGCCGTCAGCCTTGCGCTCCACGCCCTTTGCCTGACCTGAGACGAAAGTGGCGCCGGCAGCATTGGCGGCATCGGCAAGCTTGACGACGAGCTTATAGGGATCGCGGATCGACTTGTTGTCCGGCATCAGCACGGCTTTGGCGACTTTCGGCGACAGCGTCGGCTCGTAATACTGGATCGCGCCGTTGCTCAGCACTTCGAAATCGAGGCCGTAACGCCGCATCAGCTCGAGATGGCCGCGATCGGCATCGAATTCGGCTTCCGTCCCGTAGATCGCCAGGCAGCCTTCGTCGGTCATCAGCTCAGGCGCCCCGATGGCGTCGAGCATGGTGCTGATATCGCCGAGCGCGGTCCTGGAGAGGCTCATACCCGCATCCTCGATCTCCCTCAGGCGCGAGGGACGACCGGCGGCGAGGAAGCGCAGGAACCAGGGCAGGATTTTCGGCGCATAGCCTGGGCGCAGCCAGACCGGGCCTTCCGGATCGATCAACCAGCGCGGCAGCTTCTTCCAGGTCGACGGACCGGAACCGGCTGCAAAGTCGAGCGCGATGCTCGCCATATTGCCGTAGGAGGTTCCCCTGCCCGGCTCACCCTTGTCGATCAGCGTTACTTGAAAGCCGCGCCGCTGCAGTTCGAAAGCAATCGAAGCGCCGATCACACCGGCGCCGACGACGGCTACCGTCTTATTCGTTTCATTCGCCATGTCTTGTCCACCGCACGGCAGAGTCGATGCCGTTGGAGATGTGATATATCACAACGAAGCGAATGCCTATGATTTTTTACTGAGCATCTTCCGGCAGTCCGGCGCCGACGCTATCGCCCACGGAACCCACGGTATTGTTCATTGACTGGCCGAGACGGCGCACCTGGTCGTCATAGTTGCGGCGGGTGCGGGGATCGAAAATGGCGATTGGCGTGCTAACAGCAAGGCTGACCGCGCTGCCGGCGGTCTGGGCCGCGCCGATCGCGACAGCACCGACCGCCTCACCAAGGCCGACCTCGGAATCGGTGATGGTCTGGCCGGCGATCAGCCGGTCACCGATGAGTTTCACCACTTCGGGGCTTTCGGCGAACTTGCCATGGTTCAGGCGATCGCCGGTCTTCAGCTTGGTAAGGTCAAGCACGGTGATGCCAGCCGCTTCCAGCTTGCTGCGATAGGGCTCGGCGGAAGGATCAATCTGGCCGAGGCGATCGACATTGCCGGAGATGCGGCGCGAAAGCGCCAGCGCCCGATCATCCTGGGATACGAAGATGGTGAAATGCGGCTTGTCCTTACCGAGGCTCATAAACTGGCGGCCGAACACGTCGACGTCTAGATCCGGTGAGGCAAGAATGACGTCGTTGATCTTGGAGGCAACGTGGCCGTCGCGGATCGCCATCTGGCGCAGGGCTTCGACCGTCAGCCACGTGCCCATGGAGTGGGCCATGACGGTGATGTCGCCAACGGCCGGATTGTTGGCCGTGCGCCGCAGCAGCTCTTCCAGCGCATCGCGCGAATAGTTGGTGCTTTCCTTGTCGTAGTTGTAATCGAAGATGCTGGCGCGCGACGGCCAGGTGAAAACGACGGGCGCAACGTCGGCATGCGAATCATGGACGATCTGCGCGAAACGATAGACCGCATCCTCGTAGCGGTTGTTGAAGCCATGAACGAAGATGAGGACGCGCTTGCTCCCAGGCATATGCGTCTTCAGCCAGTTCTCACCAGCCTTCTCGCCATCGAGCGGATCAACCGCCACCGTCACGAAATTCTTGAGCGGGTCGGCAGGCAAGCGGGATGGCCACTGCACCTGCCCGACCTTGCGATTGGCTTCAGGCGGAATGGAGATATCGACGGCATTGACCATCAGGCCGGTGCCACGCTCGCCGGAGAAAAGAACGCCGGGATCCTTGTCCGCAGCGCGGGTTGTGGCAACCAGCAGATCGACGCGAGATGTGCCCGGAGGAACCGTGCCGGCCGCCTGCATGACACCGATCGGCCGCCCGCAGGATGCAAGACCAATACACAGGACGAGCAGGGCTGTGAGGGCTTTGCGCGAAACGCCGCATCCGCCGATCATGACTACTCCGCAGGTTCAGGCGTCATCGCGCCAAGCCACCGACATGCGCTTGCCGCGCGCCTCCAGATAGTCCGAGGCCAGCGAGAGAGTCAATTTTACGAAAGTTTGGGATAGGCATGACCCGGAAAAGAAAAGAGCCCGGCGCGGGAGGAGGTGCACCGGGCTCTTGATCCTGACTGACAACTGGGAGGAGGAGTGTTGTCAGTCCGATGAAGGAGCGCTGGGAGGAGGAGTGCGCTGCCTTCGTGATTATTAATACCCAATTCATTTGATGGGGAATAGCGAAAATACCGCAATGCAGCAATGCATTGGACGCAATGCTTGCCTCACTGAGGTCACGTCTGCGCCTCATTTTGCGGCATCTTTGATCAGCTGGTCAAATTATTGGGCAAAATGCTCGCGCATGAAGTCGATATAGGCCTGATCGTCCAAGGCAAAATGTCGGGACCGATGTCGCAGGACGCCCTTCCCGGGCCTGTGCCTCTATCATTCCGGCCACCGGCAAATGCCGCCAACGCTGCGCGCCTTTCTCGATATCGCGCGGGAAATGACGGCGCGGCGCGAAACGAAAACGGCCGCGGCTGAAACCGCGGCCGTTTCACGACTGATTTTATGTTTATCAGGCAGCCTTGAAGAGCTTCTTGCCTTCTGCATCGAGGGCTTTGAATTCCTCGTCCGACAGCGTGATGTTTACCGCAGCGACGTTTTCTTCCAGATGCTTGACCTTGGAGGTGCCGGGAATCGGCAACATGACGGGGCTGCGCTTCAGCACCCAGTCGAGCGCGATCTGGCTCGGGGCGGCATTGTGCTTCTTGGCGATCGTGTCGAGCAGCGAGCCCGGCTTGGCGAGATCGCCGGCCGCCAGCGGATACCAGGGGATGAAGCCGATATTGTGCTTTGCGCAATAGTCCAACACATCCTCGCTGGTGCGGTCGACGAGATTGTAGCGGTTCTGGACCGTTGCGACCTTGAAGACCTTGGAAGCGGCTTCGATATCGGAGACCGAGACTTCGCTGAGGCCCGCATGGCGGATCAGGCCGGAATCGAGCAGCGACTTGATGGTGTCGAACTGTTCCTTGGCCGGAACCTTCGGGTCGATGCGGTGAAGCTGCCAGAGATCGATCTGCTCGACGCCGAGGTTGCGCAGGCTCTTGTGCACCTGCTGGATCAGATATTCCGGGCGGCCGAGCGGCAGCCAGATATTCGGACCGTGGCGCGTGAGGCCGCCCTTGGTGGCGACGACGAGGCCTTTCTTATAGGGGTGAAGCGCTTCCTTGATCAGCTGTTCGGAAACGTCAGGACCATAGGAATCGGCCGTATCGATGAAGTTGATGCCGAGTTCCGGCAGGCGTTTTAGTGTGCGGATCGATTCTGCATGATCCTTGGGATCACCCCAGATGCCATCGCCGGTAATGCGCATGGCGCCGAAACCGAGGCGGTTGACCTCCATATCGCCACCAATCTTGAAGGTGCCGGATTTCGCTGCGTTGTAATCAGTCATCGTATTTTCCTCTCTTGGTCAATCAAATCACTCAAAATCGGTGGAGCTGGAGACTTGCTCCCAGGCGTCGAATTCGCTCTTGAGAGAGCCCAGTTTCTCACGAACGAGGCTGATCGCGTCCCGCCCCAGCAAGAGATGGGCCGGCGGATTATCGGATGCAATGAGCGTCAGCATTGCGGCCGCGGCCCTTTTGGGGTCGCCCGGCTGGTTGCCGTTGCGTTCGAGGCGGCGCTGGCGCAATGGCTCGAAAACCTCATCATAATCTTCGATCGAACGCTCCGCACGCACCATCGAGCGGCCGGCCCAATCAGTGCGGAAACCGCCGGGCTCGACAGCCGTCACATGGATGCCGAAGCTCCTGACTTCCTTGCCGAGGCTTTCCGAAATGCCCTCGAGGGCAAACTTGCTGCCATGATAGAAGGCAATGCCTGGCATGGTGATGATCCCGCCCATCGAGGTGACATTGAGGATATGGCCACTGCGGCGCTTGCGCATATAGGGCAGTACCGCCTGCATGACAGCCACCGGACCGAAAACATTGACCTCGAACTGGTGGCGCAGATCTTCCATGCTCGATTCCTCGACGAGGCCTTCATGGCCGTATCCGGCATTGTTGACGAGAACGTCGATCGGGCCGACCTCCCTTTCGATCTCGGCAACGACAGGCGCGATCGCTGTGGTATCAGTGACATCGAGCAGCATACCGAAGGCGAAGCTGGGCTTCAGCGCCTCGAACGCTTTGCGGGATTCTTCATTGCGCAAGGTGCCAACCACCTTATGGCCCTCGGCGAGGGCAGCCTCTGCAAGGGCGCGGCCGAAACCGGTGGAAACACCTGTAATGAAAAGGATCCTAGCCCTTGTTGTCATGGCCTTCACTCCGTCTGGCTGTTGGTGGAGGGGAAGTTAGGCCGCGGAGATAATTTCGATAAGCTCATTAAATGGCAATGGCCTTTTTAGAGAAACTTATTAATCTCGGTCTTGAAACCGGAGAATGGAATGCGCCAGGACATGCTTGACGGCATGGTAACCTTTGTCGTCGTCGCCGAGGAAAAGAGCTTTTCGGCTGCCGCCATTCGGCTTGGCGTATCGCCGTCCGCCATCAGCCAGACGATCAGCAAGCTGGAGAGCCGATTGCGTCTGCCGCTCTTCAACCGCACCACCCGCAGCGTGAGCCTGACGGAAGCTGGCGGCCGCTATCTGGAGCGAGTGCTTCCCGCCCTCGGCGAGCTTGCGGCCGCGAGCAAGGATCTCGATGCGGATGTCGGCCGGCCGGCGGGCCTTTTGCGGCTCAATGTGCTGCGCGCCGGCTATATGATTGCCATCCAGCCGCTGCTTCGCGATTTTCTGGATGCCTATCCCGACATTCAGGTCGAGGTGAAGATAGAAGCCTCGATGAACGATATCGTCGCGGAAGGCTTCGACGCCGGCATCCGCTTCGGAGAGACGGTGGCAAAGGACATGGTGGCCATTCCGATCGGCCCGCCTATCAGCGCCCATGTCATCGCCTCGCCGGAATATCTCGGCCGCCGCGGCATGCCGAAGCATCCACGCGACCTGCTGCAGCATGATTGCATCGGCTTCCGCTTCGTGACGAGCGGCCAGGTCGAGCGCTGGGAATTCGAGAAGGATGGCGAACGCGTCGATATTACGCTCCATCCGCGGCTGATCCTCAACGATTCCGCTGCACTGACCCAGGCAGCCCTCGATGGAATCGGCATTTCCTACATGATCAACGGCTATATCGAGCGTTTTCTCGAAGATGGCCGGCTCGTGCGGATCCTTGCCGACTGGAGCCCGCCGCTGTCCGGCCTGACGCTCTATTATCCGGATCGCCGGCGGGTGCCTGCAAAGCTGCGCGCGCTCATCGATTTCCTGAGAAAGCATCGATCCGAAGCGCCGCCGGCAACGGAAAGCGTGATTATCTAGCGTATAGAACTGCTTTGGAGGTAGGCTTTCGTCTCATCGCCGAATTCGGCCAGCATCTTCCAGAGTTCGCCAAAGATCTCGCGTGCGAAGGCTTCCATTGAAACGCCCTCCATCGAAACACCCTGGGTGCGCTCTTGCCAGACCTCGCTGCCAACGCGCAGCGCGCCGATGACGATTGCCGAAAGCAAACGCATGTGCGCCCGCGCTTCAAGATCGCCGCCCCTGCGGGTAATCAGCGCCTCGGTCAACTTCTGCTCCAGCTTGGCATATTTGAGCTGATCGCGGGCCTTGAGGGTCGGCGTGCAATGGATGAGTTCGCCAAGCGCCATGGCGCGCTCGTCGGCCGAAGCGGTCACAGTGACGATCAGGGCTTCCTCGACCGCCTTGACGTCAGACTCACCGGCCGGGCGGGCGGCAATCGCCGCCATCAACCGGTCAGCAAAGGAATCCTGCCAGGCGAAGACGACTTCTTCCTTCGACGGGAAATAGTCAAAGAAACTGCGCTTCGAGACATCGGCTGCTTCGGTGATCTCCTCGATGGTCGTCGCGTCAAAGCCGCGCTCCAGAAAGAGGCTCATCGCTGCTTGCTCGATGCGCTCCCGGGTCTGGCGCCGCTTGCGCTCGCGCCTGCCCTCGACGGCTTCAGGCAATTTCTTCTCTGTCATTTCCATCAGATGTTATTCAGTCATCCGCTTCGGAGAAAGCGGTGATCTCCATATCCACTCCGCTGCTGCGATATTTGAAGCGCTCACGCGAGAGCTCCAGCGGCTTGCGGCGCGAAATCCGGTAGACGGAAGCCGGCGGCAGGTTGCGGACCGTGCCACCGATGCGCGTCGCCTTAAGGCCGAGGCGATCGAGGATCGGACGTGGCACAGGACAACGCGGTCCGTAGGTAAACTGATAGAAGGCACCGCCGGCCCGCATATAGACGAAGGCGCCTGCCAGGATCGAGGCGATCTTGCGCGGCGACATGGAAAGCAGCGGCAGGCCGCTGACGACGGCGCCGACAGGTTCACCCTCGAAAATATTGGCCTGCGCCAGTTGGCCGGCGTCCATCTGCAGGATGCGCGCGTCGGGAAAACGCTTCTGAAGCGACCCGATGAATTCAGGACCATATTCGATAAGGGTAAGATCGGCTTCGCTGATGCCGCGCGCAAGCAGCGCGCGGGTAAAGACGCCGGTGCCCGGACCGAGCTCGATGATCGGACCATCCAGAGCAGCAATCTCGCTGGTCATGATCCGGGCGAGCGAGTCGCCGGAGGGTGCAATGGCGGCAACCCTCAGCGGGTTGCTCAGCCAGGAACGGAAAAAATGCAGGAAATCGGAGAATGCAGTCTTTGCGATCATGATTATCCCACCTGCCTGAAATGCGATTGACTATCGATGCGACGATCTCTCGCAGCATGGCAATTCCATGGCAGCCTCGTCAATCCATCGTTTTCGCGCATGTCTTTTTCCAACAACATTTCGTGTATTTTTGTATCTATTGCATTTTTGCAGTTAATGCAATAATTCTCATCGCGTGATTTACCGATCGGTCCGCGCCGCCTCACACCGCAAAAGGAAATTTCCATGACTGACTGGACAACGACGAACATACCGGACCAGACGGGCCGCATCGCAGTCATTACCGGCGCGACCAGCGGCATCGGAAATGAAACGGCCAAGGCGCTCGCCGGAGCCGGCGCCCGTGTGATCATCGCATCACGCAATGTGGAAAAGGGCAACGAGGTGCTCGCGAAGATCCGGGCGACGCATGCCGGGGCCGAGGTGAGCTTCGAACCGCTCGATCTTGCGAGCCTGACATCGGTCGCAAACTGCGCTGCTCGTCTCTCTGCCTCGCTGCCGCGCATCGACCTGCTCATCAACAATGCAGGTGTGATGGCGATCCCGACGCGCCACGTCACCGAGGATGGGTTCGAGATGCAGCTCGGCGCCAATTATATCGGCCATTTCGCCTGGAGCCTGCGGCTACTGCCCATGGTGCTCTCGGGAAAGGCACCGCGCGTCGTGACCGTGAGCAGCCTTGCGCACCGCTCCGGCAAGATCAATTTCGACGACCTGCAATGCGAGAAACGCTACGGCTACTGGTCAGCCTATGCGCAGTCCAAGCTCGCAACGCTGATGTTCAGCCTGGAACTCGACCGTATTGCCCGGGCGGAAGGCTGGAACCTGACGAGCACGGCGGCGCATCCCGGCTACGCCGTGACCGGCCTGCAGAGCACGGGCCCGCGCATGGGACGCACCGGCCCAAGCTGGCAGGAGCGTTTCGGCAAATTGCTGGAGCCTCTGCTTTCCCAGTCGGCTGCTGCCGGCGCATTGCCGACGCTGTTTGCCGCGACCTCACCGGATGCGAAGGGCGGCGTCATGTACGGCCCCGATGGTTTCTATGAGCTGAAGGGTTCGCCGAGGCTCGCAAAGATTGTTCACGCAGCGCAGGACAAAACGGTCTGGCGAAAGCTGTGGCAGGTCTCTGAAGATCTGACCGGGCTCTCCCTCGACAACGTGACCGAGGCTTCCCTGGAACGAAAAAGGCAGCCATGAAGGCTGCCCTCTTTTCGTGACAGGGATGTCAGTTCCCTCGCCTATGCCTGCAATCCGGGTTCAATAGTTGCAGCCCGAGCTACTGGTCGGGTTGAAGCGCAGGCCGCAAGCCATGTTGAGCGACTTCTTCCGGCCATACTGGTAAGGTTCGGAGCTGCTGGAAGTACCATTGACCGAACCCGTGGTGTGGGGCTCATTGCGAGCGGTCGTGTTCTTCTGCTGCTTTACGACCTGCTGCTGCTGTTGCGCCGGGGCTGCGTTGGCAGATGCGAAAGCCGAAACGGTGATGATTGCGCCAAGGGCTACGGCCACGAGGCCATTCTTCACGACATTGATCATTTCTTGTCTCCTTGGGAGGATGGTTGGAATTTACGCCAAGGAGCTAGGAAGCGGAATTGTCATATTCTACTGCCTTGAAACGGCGATCACGACGACGTGAGTTGCGATTGCGGACAAGAAAAAGGCGGCTTTTGGCCGCCTTTTTCTTTGCTGGCTCAATAGCCGTTGTCACAGGGCATGCTGCCGGGGCCGATCGTGCCATTAAACGAGGGGTTGCACATAGTTTTCGGCTCGGGGCGGTTGACCGGTTCGCGGACAATCGAGCCCGTGGTGCCGGCTTCAACGCCGAACGCGGCAAGCGGATACCAGTAGCCGTCGGAGTGACGGCGGGTACCGGGGCGTTCCGTGCGGAATCCATGATAGCCATGCCAATAGCCGGCATGTGCTTTATATTGCACCATTTCCACATTCGATGGGACCGGGATCCGGGCCTGCTGAACGGGCGCCGCCAGCGCGGGAACGGTAGACGAGAGGGCGAGAAGAGCGCTGAGCGCAAAGGCGGCTGGGGCTAGATTAAGCATTTTCATGATAAACCCTCCTTCTGGATTTACCTATGAAAAATGCGTTCTATACGCGCGAAGTTCCATCACGACACGCAGCTTCCTACACTTGTGATTGCAGGCGATCCGGCGTGACTGAAAGACACAAAAAATCAAAAATTGCGATTTTGCAAAAGCCGCGAGAGCAGCGCCTGCGACAATTCATCAGCTGTGTGAATTCACCGTTCTCAATTCGCGTACAAAGGACGGTAGCCCTGGCTTGCGACGCAGGCGACATATTGCCTGTGGGCCGCGCCGCTTGCATTGGTTTCCCGTTCCATCGCGTCGCGGTGCCCGGTCATCTGCGCACGCAGGTCGTACTGCTTGTTTGCCTCATCATACATGGCGTTGGCATCGGACATACAGAGGCTGTGGGTGACACCAGGCGGATTAACGGGTGAAGCGACCGGCACGAGCACCGGCGCATTGGCGCGATCGATACAGCCCGCCAGAGCAGCCATCATCGCGACGAGACCAACGACACCAACAATTCTCGTCATCATCCAACCCTCCGGCTTCCCGCCCGACACAATCCATCACTTCCGCAGATAGACGCCGAAGGTTGCGCGAAACTAGGCATGGAGGTGGGGAGCGATGGTATCGTGGCGCCCGTCGAAGCTTGCGGCAGGCTTCAGAATGGACGCTCGGTCGCGGCACCATCTGCATCGGAGCTTCAAAATGACAGTTGTTCAGGAAGAAGAACCTTTGACCGCGGTCCTTCACATCCTCGGCAAATCAGTCAGTGTTTGATCTGCGCCGGGGAAGTACATTGCCTTGCACGCCAGTTTCGGAATAACGCCGACGAGCGTGATCAGCGCCGGAATTGCGGTCGCCGCCCTGGCGCTCGCGCTGGGTTATCTTACATCGTCGAGGTGGTGGAGAGGCGGGAACCAATCAGGCCCAAGTTGGCCGAAGCCGTTTTGCTTGCGACAAGAGCAATGGCGCCGGGCGCGATGAAGAGCCTGCTGCCAAGTCATGACCATGAACAATTGGAAAATGGCGCACCCGAAGAGATTCGAACTCCTGACCCCCAGATTCGTAGTCTGGTGCTCTATCCAGCTGAGCTACGGGTGCGTCTGCAGTGGCGGCCGTGCCGCTTGCGTGGGCGGTTCTCTAAAGGGTCTTTTCGGGCAATGCAAGAGCAATTCGAAAAAAATCGCGACTTTGGTTCGGCAAGGCTCGCTTGCGGAAATTGCATCACTTTTCGGCGTGCGACCGGCTGCGGTAATCTTCCAGTGAAACGGGGCGATCCGGAATTTCGATACGGAACTGCGTGCCGACCGAGGGCTTTTCCACAAGCGCGATGGTGCCGCCGTGGGCCAGCACCAGCTCGCGGGCGATGGTGAGGCCTAGACCGGTGCCGCCGGAGCGGGCCGAGCCGCGGAAGGCCGCAAACAGGTTCTGGCGCGCCTTCAGCGGCATGCCGGGGCCTGTATCGTCCACCGTGATGCTGACGACGCTGCCGACGCGCTGGGCGGCGACTGTGATGCGCCTGACGATCCCAGCCCCCTGCTCGCCCGGCGAGGTCAACGCCTGCAGAGCGTTGCGGCAGAGATTGTGGATGATCCGGAACAATTGCTCGCTATCAGCGTCCACTTCCAGATCCGGCCCCATCTGCTCGATGAACTCGACGCCGCTTTGTGGCTCGATGGCGAGGATGTCCTTCACCTCCTGCACAAGCTCGTAAAGATGGATTCGGCGGCGGCGCGGCGCCGATTCAGTTGCCTTGCCGTAAGAGAGGACTTCGGTCGTGTAGCCGACGGCGCGATCGATGGTGCGCAGTAGCTTCGGCGCGAAGCTTTTCACCAAGGGATCGTCGACATCGACGAGGCGGTCAGACATGAGCTGGGCGGATGCCAGGATGTTGCGCATGTCGTGGTTGATCTTCGAGACCGCGAGGCCAAGTGCTGCAAGGTTTTTCTGCTGCTTCAGCGTCTTCTGCAGTTCGAGCTGCATGGATGTAAGATTGCGGCCGGCAACAGCCAGTTCGTCACGGCCGCCGTCGCCGACATAGACATGCAGCGGATTTTCGGGATCCGAGGCGAATTGCTGCATGCTGCCCGTCAGTCTGCGGATCGGGCGGATGAGAATGCGATTGATGGAGAAGAAAATCAGTGTCGCGGTAAACAGCGAGATCAGGATCGACAGCAGCAGCACGTTACGGGCATAGACGAACATCGCCTTACGCAGAGGCCGGTCTTTCATGACCACCTCGACGCCGGTATTGGTCTCGCCCACCGCACCATAGACGCGGATCATGCGGTTGCCGCCGAAGATCATCGTGTCCAGCGCGTCGCGCATCGCGGTCAACGGCGGGATGTTGCTGAGATCGTAGGATTCGTCGACCGAGGTCGGCATTTCGCTCATGGCAAGCAGGCGGGAGGTGCCGTCCTTGCGCAGCACAATCGCCTTGGTACCGGTCGCCTCCAGCGTCTCCTTCTGCAGCGCACGCGGCAGATCCACCGGCTGCAGGCCATCGATGACGATTGCGGCAGCGGCGGCCGTATTCAACCGATCCTCCAGCCAACGCACACGCATGCTCGCGATCGAAGGAAAGAAGATCAGGATTTCCGCCAGCATGATGAAGAAGACAGTGAGCCAGAGCAGCTTGCCGGAGAGGCGGCTGAACATGCCGGCACGCGGATAGGAACCCCTAGCAGCCTCACCGGCCGCGATGTTTTCCGCCTTGAAAGGCTCGCCCTGGTCTTGAACCGGCATCTCGTCTTGTCCGTGCGGCGAAAGGCCGCCATCAGAATGAGCTCTTATATTAGACGAGAATGCTCCGCTTTCAAATCTTTGCGAGGAGCGGCAAGTCGTCACAAACGAAAACGCCGCCCGCAGGCGGCGTTCCGATCCCGGTCATAAAGGCTATCAGAACTCTTCCCAGCTCTGCTCCGCAACAGCGGCATTGCCGCTGAAGGCGCGGGCGACGCGGCCGATAGCACGGCGCGCCGGAGAGGCGACTGGCTGGTGATGCTGCTGGCGGGCAACGGCAACGGGCGCCTCGTTGGAAACCTTGAAGCGGGAGATGAGGCGCACGAGGCCATCGGCTTCGGCTGACAGCTTGTGGGTCGCAGCCGAGGTTTCTTCCACCATTGCGGCGTTCTGCTGAGTCACCTGGTCCATCTGGTTGACGGCCGTGTTGACCTCCTTGAGGCCGGTCGACTGTTCCTTTGCCGCCGTTGCGATCGAATGGATATGGTCGTTGATGGCGATGACCCGCGTCTCGATCTCCGAGAGCGCATTGCCGGTCGCTTGGACCAGCTTGACGCCGACCTGCACTTCGTCGCCCGACTTGTTGATGAGCGCCTTGATATCCTTGGCGGCCGTTGCCGAGCGCTGGGCGAGTTCGCGCACTTCCTGGGCGACCACAGCGAAGCCCTTGCCGGCTTCACCAGCGCGTGCGGCCTCGACGCCGGCATTCAGCGCCAGCAGGTTGGTCTGGAAGGCGATCTCATCGATGACGTTGATGATCTGACTGATTTCGCGGGAGGCCTGCTCGATACGACCCATGGCATCGACGGCGTTGCGGACCACGACCCCGGAACGACCGGCATTGTCCTTCGCCTCGGAGACCATGACGGTCGCTTCCTGGGCGCGTTCCGTCGAGTTCTGCACAACGGCTGTGATCTCATCGAGAGCAGCAGAGGTTTCCTCAAGTGCGGCAGCCTGCTGTTCCGTGCGCTTGGAAAGATCGTCGCTGGCGTTCCTGAGTTCGTTGGTATTTCCGTTGATCGCTTCGGTCGTCTCGCGCACTTCGCGCATGGTCGTCTGCAGCGTCACGAACGTGCTGTTGACGTTTTTCTGCAATTCGGCAAAGGCGCCCTGGAATTGACCGCGCATAGTCTGCGTCAGGTCGCCTTCAGCAAGGCTTGCTATGACGCGGCGGGTTTCGTCGACGCCGGCATCGACGCTCGACAGCAGCGTGTTGATATTGCCGGCGAACTGGTTGAGGCTTTCGTCCTGATAATCCTTGTTGATGCGGTGGCTGAAATCGCCGGCAGCAGCGGCTGCAACGACGACGGACATGCTGGACTGCAGGTCGTCGCTCTTTGCACGCATTGCCGCTTCCTGTGCGTTCATGCGCTGGATGACGAGGCCGTTTTCCTTGAAGATGGCGACGGCAGCGGCCATCTCACCGATTTCGTCCTTGCGACCGGCGAACGGCACTTCCGCCTGGAAATTGCCGTCTGCGACGTCCTTGATCGCCTGCGTCACCTTCTTGATCGGCCGACTCAGGTGGCTGGTGCCGATGTAAAAGCCCATACCGACGCCGACCGCGATACCGATGCCGGTGATGCTGAGCACCAGCATCAGGATCCAGCTGCGGAAGCTCTCGATCTGGTCGTCGACGGCCGTCAGTGCGGCCTTGTCAGTGTTGACGATCGCGTCGATCTCGGCCTGGAAAGCCTTGCGGTTGGCGCGGTTGGCGTCATTGTTGCCCTGCTCGTTTGCGGCCTGCGGGCTCACCTGCGTGCCGAGACGGGCTGTCTCAGTGCGGAAGGTGCGGAATTCCTTGGCGCGGTCGATGAGCTTGGTGAAAGTATCCTTCTCGCTATCAGGCACAAGCGGCGCCCAACCGGCGATGACCTTGTCGATCTCATCCAGATCGGCCATCAGGCCCTTGGCGAAGGCCGGCGTCTGTTCCAGGCTCTTTGCAGCATAGATGCCGCGCGACTCCATGACGACGGCGGTGACGAAGCGGTTGAGACGTTCGCCGGCGTAGGCGCGGGCCGCGGCATGTTCATAAGCAGTCAGGTTCGCGTTGTACTCGCTCATCGCCGACAGCGCGGTGGCACCGATCAGAAGCGCAACGCCACCCATGACGGAGACAAGAAGATTGATTTTGCCGCGAATTTTCACTGAACGCTCCCTCGCTTCGCACAATGGCTGGAAAGCAAATTCCCAGCCGATGTACTGAAAGATCGGGTAAATTCGTTAATGTTGTATTTCGAATATTAACAATATCGACTACAAGAAATTACCCATATTTACTGTTGCGCGCATTATGCTTTGTCTCGGGCCGAGCATCTTCAAGGAATAAAAGTTGCGGCTGAGAGCTTTCGGAAGCTTATGGATGAAATATACAACCATATAGTGAAGAACCAAATTCGTTAACACCAGAGTGCGAAATCTTGCCATCCGCCACGCAGCTCCGGGGAATCTGCCTGTCATAATTGACTTTGGCAGGCTTCATTTGTATAAGCCGCCGCACGTCCGGTCGTTTCAGGTCTTTTGCGACCTCGCCCGTTCGAAAAACCACGCTCCTTGCATTATGCAAATTCAAGAAGGGCCGCACTCCGCGGTGTTTAAATAAATGAAGCGTACCTATCAGCCCTCGAAGCTTGTTCGCAAGCGCCGCCACGGTTTCCGTGCGCGTATGGCCACTAAGGGCGGCCGCAAGGTCATCGTTGCTCGCCGCGCACGCGGCCGCAAGCGTCTTTCGGCCTAAGGCCGGAATTGCCCGATAGCAAATGACGGGCGACTTGAAGACCAAAGAAGACAAACAGATTGTCGGGCGGCTCTTGAGCCGCCCGCAATTTCTTGCAGTCCGCGAAGGCGAAAAGCGCCGCGGCCCACTCTTCCTTCTCGAGGTCCTGAACCGCAAGGAAGAAGAAAGCGAAGCCCGCGTCGGCTTCACAGTCACCAAAAAACATGGCAACGCGGTCGAAAGAAACCGCATGCGGCGACGCCTGAAAGAGGCGGTGCGGCTTCATGCAGGGTTTGCAATGCAGCCCGGACACGACTATGTGGTTGTCGCCCGCAGGGACGTCTTGACAGCGTCCTTCGATGAACTGGCCGCGGAACTGAAAACCCGCGTGGAAACCAGGCCGAAACACAGGCGCCCGAAAGACGAGCGCCCCAGGAACGTATGATGCAAAACAACCGCAATTACTTCATTGCGATCGCTCTCTCGGTGCTGATCGTCCTTGGCTGGCAGTTCCTCTATATGAACCCGCGCATCGAGGCTCAGCGCAAGGCTCAGGAAGCCCAGAAGGCACAGCAGCAGACCGAGCAGACGCAGCAGCCTGCCGCCGGCGGCCAGAGCGCGCAGCCGAATGGCGCAGCTCCCACCGGTCAGGCCACGGCGACGGCGACCCGCGAGGAAGCTCTGGCGAAATCGCCGCGTGTTGCCATCGACACGGCTGCCCTTTCCGGCTCCATCAACCTCGCCGGCGCGCGCCTCGACGACCTGAGGCTGAAGGGCTATCACGAGACCGTCGACAACTCGAGCCCGATCATCACCCTGTTCTCGCCGGCTGAAACCAAGGACGGCTATTTCACCGAGTTCGGCTATATCGGCACTGATGCGACAGGCGCCGTTCCCGGCCCGTCTACCATCTGGACCGCGCCCGAGGGTGCGAAGCTCACCGAAAAGACGCCGGTGACGCTGACCTATACCAATGACAAGGGCCTGACCTTTGCCCGGACGATTTCCGTCGATGACCGTTACATGTTCACGGTCGTCGACAAGATCACCAATAGCGGCGACGCCGGCGTATCGCTGTCCAATTATGGACGCGTGACGCGCTACAACAAGCCGACCACGCCTTCGGTCTACGTGCTGCATGAGGGCTTCCTCGGCGTGCTCGG
Organism: Hyphomicrobiales bacterium; assembly: GCA_900470965.1. Classification (GTDB taxonomy): domain Bacteria; phylum Pseudomonadota; class Alphaproteobacteria; order Rhizobiales; family Rhizobiaceae; genus Rhizobium. The sequence continues at coordinate 4,536 of UCCS01000059.1, read as the reverse complement.
CGCCGGCAGCGGCATTTCCGAGAGCAAGTACACGGCGATCGAAAAGGAAAACCAGTCCAACCCGACGGTCACCGGCGGCTGGATCGGCATTACCGACAAGTATTGGGCTGCGGCTCTCATTCCGAGCCAGACCATTCCCTTCGATTCCCGCTTCTCGCATTTCACGGACGGTCAGCCGCGCTATCAAGCCGATTTCAAGGGTGAAGGCCTGTCGATCGCTCCCGGAGCGACGGTCGACGTCAAGAACCTCGTCTTTGCCGGCGCCAAGGAAGTGCCTGTCGTCGATGAATATGAAACGAAATATTCCATCCCGAATTTCGATCGCCTGATCGACTGGGGCTGGTTCTGGTTCCTCACGCAGCCGATGTTCAAGCTGATGGACTTCTTCTTCCGCTACTTCGGCAATTTTGGCGTGGCGATCCTCTGCACGACTATCGTCGTCAAGGCGCTGTTCTTCCCGCTCGCCAGCAAGCAGTACGCTTCGATGGCGAACATGAAGCGCATGCAGCCGAAGATGGAAGAGCTGAAGGCAAAATTCGGCGACGACCGCATGGGCCTGCAGCAGGCGACGATGCAGCTCTACAAGGAAGAGAAGATCAACCCGATCGCCGGCTGCTGGCCGGTTGCGCTGCAGATTCCGATCTTCTTCTCGCTCTACAAGGTGATCTACATCACCATCGAAATGCGCCATGCGCCGTTCTTCGGCTGGATCCGCGATCTTTCGGCGCCCGACCCGACGACGATCGTCAACCTGTTCGGCCTGCTGCCTTTCGAGGCACCGGCCTTGCTGCATCTCGGCGTCTGGCCGCTGATCATGGGCGTCACCATGTTCGTGCAGATGCGCATGAACCCGACCCCGCCCGACCCGACGCAGGCAATGATCTTCAACTGGATGCCGCTGGTGTTCATGTTCATGCTGGCAAGCTTCCCGGCCGGCCTCGTCATCTACTGGGCCTGGAACAACACGCTCTCGGTGCTGCAGCAGTCGGTGATCATGAAGCGTCACGGCGTGAAGATCGAGCTCTTCGACAATCTGAAGGGCCTGTTCAAGCGAAAACCGGCGCCATCGAAATAGTCGAAAAGCCCTGCTTCGGCGGGGCTTTTTGTTTCGGGCCACAGAAGCGCTCAACCGTGCGAACCTTGACAATACGTCTTAAAAACATGAAGCCGGTTTCATTACCGAACCCGGAGATTGCAGAATTCATATGACTGAAATCGCAAAGCCGCTCTTCGGCCACCCCTGGATATTCATCCGCGGCGTGCCTTCCATGAAATTCCTTCCGCCGGAAGGCCCCTTGGAAGTCGCTTTCGCCGGCCGGTCGAATGTCGGCAAATCGTCGCTGATCAACGCGCTGGTCGGTCAGAAAGGTCTGGCGCGCACCTCCAATACGCCGGGCCGCACGCAGGAGCTTAACTACTTCGTTCCGGACGGCTATTCCGGCGAGGGCAACGACCTGCCGCCGATGGCGCTGGTCGATATGCCGGGCTATGGCTATGCACAGGCGCCGAAGGAGCAGGTGGATAACTGGACAAAGCTCGTCTTCGACTATTTGCGCGGCCGCTCGACGCTGAAGCGCGTCTATGTGCTGATCGACAGCCGCCACGGCATCAAGAAGAACGACGATGACGTCCTGACGCTGCTCGACAAGGCGGCCGTCTCCTACCAGATCGTGCTGACCAAGACGGACAAGATCAAAGCGCCTGCCGTGCCAAAGCTGCTGGCTGAAACATCGGAGAAGATCCGCAAGCGCCCCGCCGCCTATCCGGGCGTGCTTTCCACCTCCTCGGAAAAGAACGAAGGATTGGACGAGCTGCGGCAGGCGATTGCCGAAACGGTCGGCGTCAGCAACTGGAAATAAAAAGAGGCGCCCAGAAGGGCGCCCCCGACAGCCTGTATTTGAATTTACATCTTCGGCAGCAGCACTTCGTCGACGACGTGGATGACGCCGTTCGACTGTTTGACGTCGGCGATGGTGACGTGGGCGACACCGCCATTTTCATCCGTCAGCGTGATCTTGCCCATGCTTTCCTTTGCCTTGAGCACGCAGCCGCCGACCGTTTTGATGTCGTGCTCGCCGCCATCGTCCTTGATCATCTTGGCGACGGTCTTCGACATGGCATCTGCGGCAACGACATGGCAGGTCAGAACCTTGACAAGCTTGCCCTTGTTTTCTGGCTTCAGCAACGTATCGACAGTGCCTTTCGGCAGGGCAGCGAAGGCTTCATTGGTCGGCGCGAAGACGGTGAAAGGCCCCTTGCCTTCCAGCGTGCTGACGAGGCCGGCTGCCTTCACGGCAGCAACCAGGGTGGTGTGATCCTTGGAATTGACGGCATTCTCGACGATGTTCTTGTTCGCATACATCGCGGCGCCGCCGACCATCGGGTTCTTTGCCTGAGCGGCGAAGGCGATAGCCGAAAAGGCGGCGGTGAGCGCTGCGGCACGCAGTGCGGACTTGATCATGGTTTTCTCCTCTGCACCCGGTCGCAGCCGCCGGCTTTATGCCCTGCGCCGCCCGGATATCAGCAACTACGGAAGGCGCTGCAGAAGAGTTTCAGAAAATGATTTTGTTTTACGGCCTGTGGATCGAACCGCTGGCTATGACGGGGCCTGACGGCTGATGTGTGGGCGAACCGCCGAATGGCTCCAGGCTGACGGCCAGCGTCGTGCCATCGGAAATCTGGCTGCGCATATCGGTCGGGATCAGCAATGCACCGTTCATACCCGGTTGGAAAACGCCGAGAGAACGGGGCGTCCCGCTACCCGGCACGAGCCAGAGCTCCAGGGATTTCTCCTCCGGCTTGCCGGCCGCAACCGGTATGATCTTCAATCGCCCACTCTGGATATCGTAGGAGGCCGTCAGATTGACCTGATTGTTCTGTCCCGAGAGGTCCGCCACCAGCGGTGGCGATGCCGGAGGCTGGGGCACGAGACCGGAGGCAAAGGCGATGACGCCCAAGGTGACCGCAAGCGAGGCAAATGTCAGCGAGCGCCAGAAACCGGCGGAATTCCAGAGGCCGTGCGAAAAGCGCGGCTCACTTTCTGCATTGGCGAAGAGGCGCGCCTCGATCTGCTTGAAGGTCTCGCTGCTTGGAGCAGCCGTGCCATATTCGTCGTTGAAGCTGGAGAGGTTGACCTCCCAGCGGCTGACGATGGCGGCAAACTGCCGGTCGCGGCGCATGCGCTCCTCGACGATCCTGCGATCCTGAAGAGAGAGGACGCCCAGCACATACTCGCCGGCGAGAACCTCATCCCGGGAGCGGTCTCCCTTGCTTTTGTCGGGCGATGTCATCGTTCCATGCACTCTCTCAGTTTCAGCAGGCTGCGTCTTAGCCATGTCCTCACCGTGTTCAGCGGGACACCAAACTGATCGGCCAGTTCCTGATAGCTCAGCCCTTCGACATAAGCCCGTTTCACCGCGACCGCACGATCAGCTTCCAACTCTTCCATGCAGGTGTCAATCCGCCTTCCTTCATCCTTAATCACGACTTGCGCTTCAGGATCGGGACCGGCATCGGCAAGATCGAGCGCTTTGTCGATTTCGTCGGCTACCGGCTTGCGCGCCCGCAACGCATCGATCGACTGATTGCGGGCAATTGCCGCAAGCCAGGCGACCGATGTCGAGGAGCCAGCAGTAAAGGCACCGGCGCGCTGCCATATCTTGATGTAGACCTCCTGCAGCACCTCTTCCGCCTCGTTCCTGCTTCCAAGAATACGAAGGCAGATCGCCAGAAGTTTCGGACTGGTCTGGTTATAGAGTGCGGCGAAGGCCCTGCGGTCGCCGAGCGCTACGCGGCCGATTAAATCTGCAAAATCCCCAGTCATGTCGCCCTCGAATGAACGATTTCCGATTCGATAGTTTCAATATGAGCTGGCAGGTTCCCAGGTCGGCCTTAGATACGAAAAACTATTGCGTGCCGGATTATTCCATCTGTCAAAAACTTGAGATAAAAGGCCGCGATCAATTCCGCGGGGTCCCCCATGAACGAGTCCGAAAGCGAAATCCAGGCGCGTCTTCTCGCGCAGGCGCTGCCCTTCATGCAGCGCTACGAAAACAAGACGATCGTCGTGAAGTACGGTGGCCATGCCATGGGCAATCCCGAGCTCGGCAAGGCCTTCGCCAGCGATATCGCACTTTTGAAGCAATCCGGCGTCAACCCGATCGTCGTGCATGGCGGCGGTCCGCAGATCGGCGCGATGCTGACGAAGATGGGTATCGAATCCAAATTCGAAGGCGGCCTGCGCGTTACCGACCAGAAGACGGTCGAGATCGTCGAAATGGTGCTTGCCGGCTCGATCAACAAGGAAATCGTCGCGCTGATCAACCAGACCGGCGAATGGGCGATCGGCCTCTGCGGCAAAGATGGCAACATGGTCTTCGCCGAAAAGGCTCGCAAGACCGTCAAGGATCCCGATTCCAACATCGAGCGCGTGCTCGATCTCGGCTTCGTGGGCGAAGTCGTGGAAGTCGACCGCACGCTGCTCGACCTTCTTGCCCGCTCCGAGATGATCCCGGTCATCGCGCCGGTTGCTCCGGG
>UCCS01000061.1:3585-5974 GCA_900470965.1 Hyphomicrobiales bacterium | reverse complement strand
CATTCCGCCAGATCAACCCACGCCGTGCCTTCGGGGCGGCGTCGTCAATGGCGCTTCCGCGCGGCTACGTTGTCCCACGCGATTGGAACGATGTCATAGAAGAAATCAGGCGAACTGCCTGTGACCAATTCCAGGACACGAATTTTAGCCACCTTCTCTATAACTCAACGCTCCAGCGGATAATCGCATTTTAGTCTCTTCAGGTTCCGCCAGAGCAGCGAAGGCGGCGTTATACCCTCCTTCGAAAACAATCGCGCCGCCTGACCGCTGCGCCCGGCCGAACGTAGTAGTAGCCGGCCGCCTATGCTTATGGCATGGCGTTCTTGAAACCTGGATCTGACGAAAACGGAGCGTGCCCATGAGCCACCGTCAGCGTCGAGTTTATTTGACTGGAAATCTTTCGAATACGGATGTCGTGCATGTCGAAGCCTCGGAAATGGATCCCGGTATCGACGATCTCAATGCCGAACCAGCGACGGGTAGTCAGGCGCACGGTAGCGACTCATCAGCCTTTGAGAGTGGACGCGCTGAGGGAGAGCCAGCTTCAAGCTTTATTCCCGTCTCAAGGCGGAAGGGGTCGCAGAAATAGACTTGGAAGCCGAGGGTAGGCCGCTGGAGCCTGAGCGAGGACGATCGCATGACAGCGCCGAACCGTTTTCTAAGTCTAAAGCAAAAGGCAACAGGCGGTGAGCGAAACTCAGAACCGTCTTCACGCTCCCCCTCCTCGACGGCAGGAACGACAAAAGCAGGAGCAGATCCGTGCGAGCGTTCTCGGCCGCAGAAAAATGCAGCACACGTCAGCCACCGCGTCTTGAGCCGAAGTCGAGCGCCACCCCAGTCGCTTCTCAAACGATATACCCTCGTTTGCCAACAGGGATCTGCACCTGAGAACCTGGGCGCAGACTGCAACACGCAAAAATCACACGTACCCCAACACCCCGCCGGCTGCACGGCCTGCTGAAGTGCAGGCCTGGGTAGATTTTACGCTAACAGGGTCTGAGAACAGTCTGACTTTCCGTTCTCAGACTATCGCGCCTGGTCTTGCCCGAACAAGTGCCAGGAGCATCGGCCCCACGGAAAACCGACCGACGGCCGCCCGCCGGCTCAAGTCCCTGAGATAAGCTCCGGCTGAGTTGATGCCCCCTCCCCTCTCGTAAATGCACGCGATAACGACGGCTGCATTCTCCGGGCCCATAGTCCGGCACGCGGTTTGAAAGGCAGGCTGGTTGATCTGGAGCATGGAACCAAGGATCGAGCTTGCTGCCACAAGCTCTCTCCAGCTTTTGATAGAACCTCCTGGCCCATAGTGTGTGATTTCTGGGCAAGCCCGCAGCACCATATCTAACGAAACACATGGCTCAACGGTATCTTTGCTGGTTGGGTGGCGCTTCTCGTGGCATCCGAAGGCATCATTAAACTCAGATCTCGAAGATGAGGCCCGGTTGCTTGAGACTTCATCATCGTTTTCAGATTCAAAATGGGAATATGTATGTGAATCCTGTATGTGGCGCTCATTCTGAGATTCATTGGCGCACATTTTTTGTGATTTATCGTGTTCTTCCAACAAGTTGATGATCCGCATACGGAGTCCTGTCAATTGCATCAGCACTGCCTGAAGCTGATCAAGCAACGGGCGCCGAGGAAGGGATGACAAGAACGAGCGAAAGAGGTCGTGAAGCTCTGCCCAGTCACCTTCGACAGTACCTGCCCGTGTTAGCTGAATGAGCTTGGTGATCTCACGCCGGCAAAGACTAATTTTCTCTCGAGTGGAATGGAGAAGTTCACGATCGGCGGCGATGCGGCCGGCAATCGTCTCAATCTCCTGCGCACGAGACAAAAGCGGCGCTAGGCTGAACCCGAAGGCTTCTCTGACGTCCCCTGCCCTCCCCCTGCGAGCATAACGCTTTCCGTTGGGGCTGTCCTTGCGCAGGATGAGACCCGCATCGACGAGCGCGGCTAGATGCCGTCTGAGCGTCGCAGCAGTCATGCCGCGCGCCCGGATAGAAAGCTGAGCGTTGGACGGAAACACGATCATGCTGTTCGAGGCGGAGAGCTCGTCCGAAGGATAAAATGACAGCAACGCGTCCAGGACCGTTAGAGAGCGGTCACTGACGTGAAGGTCATGGCGAGCCTCGCAGACGGCTCGAAAGAGCTTCCACTTGTTACGCTTGATGTCTGGCGAGGCTTTCTCGGCTTGCCTATGCTTTGTCAGCAAGGCAAACGTCATCGCCCGCCGCCCAAAGGGCGTCGTTATGCATGCGGCATCCATGTTCTTCCACCTTTACGTAGGCAAAAGAAATTCGTTCACCGAAACGGTGCCAAGACTCTTGACGGGGATTCGTGAAAATGCGATTCTCTGGTTGCTACATACAGAGGAAGGCTTCCACGA
>UCCS01000061.1:0-3557 GCA_900470965.1 Hyphomicrobiales bacterium | reverse complement strand
GCCTTTTTCTTTTGCGGTTAATCTCCTGCTTCAGTCTGTACTTCACGCTGGAACGTCTGATAGAGCGACTCCAGCTGGTCTGATAGAAACGCTCCGAATTTTGACGCATCTTTTGATGTCAGCGCGAGCGTAAATGTTCTTCCGGACGACTTGGTCGTCACGGCAACGGATTTCGCGGCAACCTCAAACTGACGGACGGACGGAGACGCGTCCTTCTTTTTCTTCGGCTTCTTTGCTGTTTTAAGTTCGCCTAGAAGTGCGTTGAATCGCTCGGCCTCTGCAGTGTGACGGAAATCGGCTGCGAGAATAAATGCACACGCCCTGTCAGCATTGGCTGGAACCTGAACAAGCTTTTTCAATTCTTCCCAGCGATCGCGTCCGACGCCTTTTGCAGCGCCGACAGCGTCAAGGACGGACTCGGGAATGGACTCAGCGACAGCCAGCATTCTTGAAAGCAGGGTATCGTCGATCGTTAGGGCGATTTTCACGACATCTTTGCTCATGCCATTGGCGACGAGCTTCCTGGCAAAGAGTGCCTTCTCGATGAAGGTCAGGTCGGAGCGGGCGGTGTTTTCTTGACCCTGGGCTATCACATGGGCGATGTCTTCGAGGGGCTTGATCACGGCCCGGACTGGGATCTGAAGGTCCCGCGCGGCGCGGGCACGACGATGCCCAAAGACGATCATATATCGCCCCTCGGCGTCAGGATGGGGACGTACGAGGATCGGGGTTGACTGGCCCGACTGACGAATGGCTTCGCGAAGCTGGACATAGTCTTCTTGATCATCGCCGATGCGGTCGGCCACGAATGAACCGTCGAGCAACTCTGGATCGAGTGGGACCACCGTCTCGCCTTCGAGCATGCGAATCGAAGTCTCGGCCAGCTCGTCGAGCGACTGCATCATGGAGCGTGAAGCACCACGGCGGGTGTACTCCGCGCGAGTGTCAGCCGTCCGCTGGTGCTCTTCGGCCGTTGGCTGCACGAACTTTGCCAAAGAATGGTTTCTAGCCATTGTTTGCCTCCCTAACGCCTTCAAGTCGATGATTTGCTGATAGATTTAACGCTTCTGCACGGCTGTCAAAAGGTCCCGTCATTTGCGCCCCCATGCCTTGTGGATGAGGCTTGTGACTTCGCCATTGACCGCATTCAGACACTCAAGCGCGCGGTCGTAGGTCGATCGCGTGAACTGATTCTTTTCCACCTCGTAAAGCGTCTGCTTCGTAATGCCGGCATCGCTAATGGCGGTGGATTTCAGCATGTGGTTCTGCAGCATGCGCTTCGAGAACATGGCCTGCATGAAACCGACCATCTGAGCTTGGGGGCCATCGGTCGGTTCATATCGTGTGACCAGGTACCTGAACCAGTTCAGCCTGACGCGTGCACCTGCTCCTTTGATCGATTCAAGGATCCCGCCTAGCATGAGAAGGAATTGGCTCATCGACATGATGTCAAGCATCTGCGGATGGACGGTAATGAGGACGGAGGTCGAGGCCGTCAGCGCGGTCAGGGTAAGATAACCGAGTTGCGGAGGGCAGTCGATCACAACCACATCGTAACGATCATCGACTTCTTTGAGGGCGCTGGAAATGCGCGTGAAAAACAACCTCCCCTCCGGGGACGATTTGTTCGATGCCGCAAGTGGCGTCTGATACTCGTATTCCTGCAGCTCAAGATTTGCCGGGATAATGTCGAGCCCGGGAAAGTTCGTCGGTTGGATGATTTCCTTGATCGACTTGCGCTGGTCGTCGTAACGGAGCGTTTCGAAGAGGGACGGATTTTTGTCGAGCTCAGGCTGAATGCCGTGAAGTGAAGTCAGCGATGCCTGGGGATCGAGATCGATGGCAAGAACACGATGACCGGTAAGAGCCAGATATTGAGCGAGGTGGGCAGTCGTTGTTGTCTTGCCGGAGCCGCCTTTGAAATTGACGACCGAGACGATCTGCAACGGCTCCCCTGCCCTGCGATGAGGCACATAGCGCTTGAAATCGCTGCGCCCGTTCTTGTCGAGGAAGTGGCGCAGTTCCAGCATCTGCACGGCCGTGTAGGTTCTGCGGCCGGACGAGGTTGTCGCAGGAACTGGCCCCTTGCCTTCGAGGTGGAGCTTCTTAATGTGGTTTTGAGTGACGCCGAGATAATCTGCGACTTCAGCCAGCGAGAAAGAGCGTAGACCTTTTTCTGCGTCTGGCGGATATTGCTCCAATCGGAGCATGTTCAAATTGTCAGAAATCAATTCTCCCTGCTGGAGAATTTCCTGATCGAAATCCGATGCCTCGATGTTGATTTCCATGTTCATACAGCCGATTCCAGAATAACGCTTTTAGCTCAAACGCAGCTCAATAAGCGTTATTAATACCGGCGATTCTACCTGTTCGGCAAACTGTTTTTAGTTAACAGAGCCTTAACGGCGAATTGAGGCCACGAAAAAACGACCTTGGCTCGGCGTATCCTTCTGATTTCGCGTGGAAAAGTGCAATTTTGCACGGCTGTCAAGTTAGACTCGGAATGTACAGCCAGCCTTCGCCAGTGGGGAAGGCCTCAGGGAAACCGCAGGCGGCGTTAAGACAATGGCCGAGCATGTCACTTTTTACTCTCTCTCCGCATTGAGCTTTGTCGTTCGCGGTCTTGTCTCGTCGGGATGGCTCAAGACCCACCGATCTCATATTTTTTGATGATCGTCTTATCGGGGCCATGGGCGTAGCATTGGCTGCCAAAGAGAGGACGGACGCCTTGATGCTTTCCGTCAGCCTTTGCTCCTGGATTTTGCGAGGACCATGCGAACGACGAGTGCTGGCTTATACCGTGGGACCTGGATGCGGCTTTGGTGAATGGTGGGATAGGAACTCAGTCGACGTCCCACCATCGCGTTGCAGCTATCGTCGCGATCGGCTGGGCTTTCCTCCGCGCAGTACGGGAAGATCAAGGGAATAGAAGGATCATAGCATGCACCGGCCGTCCATCGTGTCCCGGGATCGGGTGATGACAATGTTTAAGAGCTACACACCGAGACCGGGGATAATAAAGCGATAAAATTGGGTCCGCCTCTCGGCTTGCCCGTGCCGCTTTTTGAAACGGGCCACCTTGTGGTGCAGAGTTTGCAAGGACTGACAAAGGGCGTTTGTACAATGCTGAAAACCGACACCCGGCAGGCGAACTGGCGCCGAGCCAACCCTGGCAAGTACGAAGCGCACCTCGCTGTGCAGCGGGCCCTCAAGGAAGGCGAACTCGACAATGAAACCTGCGACGTCTGCGGCGTTAAGGCGGTTGACGCCCATCACGATCAATAGGACGAGCCTTTGAGAGTACGGTGGTTATGCAGGCGCCATCATACTCGGCTTCATCACTACGGCGAGGACAGGTTTCCGATCAGGCGTTTGGTGTGAGGGACTGGCGGGTACACGAGCCTCCATCTGTGCCCGCTGACAGCCAGCCCTGATGGCGGGGCGCTCTGCTCTTCAGTTGCGTGGAGGCCGCAGAGCGCATGACGTCAGGTAGAAGCAGCCGACTGAGCTCGCTCCCTCTGCTCCAACTTCTCCAGCAATCCTTGAAACATCGCCGT
>UCCS01000063.1 GCA_900470965.1 Hyphomicrobiales bacterium | reverse complement strand
CGGCCTGCAGGCCGTCGATGCGGTGGCGGCCGGTACTGTCGAGGCAGCCCACACCACCTCCTATTATTTCGTCGGCAAGGACCCGACCTACGCCATCGGAACTGCCATTCCGTTCGGACTGAACAGCCGCCTGACCAATGCCTGGTTTTACCAGGGCAACGGCAATACACTGATGAACGAATTCTATGCCACGCAGGGCATGTATGCCCTGCCGGCCGGCAATACCGGTGCGCAGATGGGCGGCTGGTTCCGCAAGGAAATCAATACGCTCGACGACCTCAAGGGCGTCAAGATGCGCATTGCCGGTCTCGCCGGTCGCGTCATGGAGAAGGTAGGCGTCATCCCGCAGCAGATCGCCGGCGGCGACATCTATCCGGCGCTGGAAAAGGGAACGATCGACGCGGCAGAATTCGTCGGCCCCTATGACGACCTGAAGCTCGGCTTCCACAAGGTGGCGAAGTACTACTATTACCCGGGCTGGTGGGAAGGCGGCCCGACGGTGCATGCCTTCTTCAACCTCGATAAGTGGAGCAGCCTGCCGAAGCACTATCAGGCAGCGCTCAACGACGCCTGCGCCTTCGCCAACACCAACATGCTGGCAAAATACGACACGAAGAACCCGAGCGCGCTGAAGCAGCTTGTTGCGGAAGGCGCAACGCTGCGGCCGTTCAGCCAGGAGATCATGGAGGCCTGCTTCCAGGCCGCGATGGGCATCTACGGCGAAATCTCAGGCACGAACCAATATTTCAAGAAGATCTACGATGACCAGACTGCTTTCAAGCGGGATGCCTATCTCTGGATGCAGCTTTCGGAATACACGTTCGATACGTTCATGATGATCCAGCAGCGCGCGGGCAAGATCTGAGGAGCCCCCGCCGCTAACATTGGTGGTTTACACGCACACGATACCAGAACCCCGGATTTCGATCCGGGGTTTTGCTTTTTTGCTGGCTATTTGGCAGGCGCCGGCGGCGCTCCCGGCAGGCCATTCAGCGGCGGCAGGGTCAGGCCCGGGATCTGCGGCGAGCCGTTGTTGCCGCCGAGCGGGGGCAGGCCGAGCTGACCGCCGAAGCCCGGGACTTCAATCTTGATCGAGTTCGGGTCGACCTTCGGGCCATGGTCCAGCCAGTAGGTCACCGATTGTGGCCAGAAGATCACGATCGCCACCAGGATCAGCTGCATGCCGACCCAGGGAAGCGCACCCATGTAAATATCCGAGGTCTTGACCTCGCGGCCGGCGATCGAGCGCAGGTAGAAGAGCGCGAAGCCAAAGGGCGGGTGCATGAAGCTCGTCTGCATGTTGACGCAGATCAGCACACCGAACCAGATCAGGTCGATGCCGAGATTGGAGGCGACCGGGGCGAGCATGGGGATGACGATGAAGGCGATCTCGAAGAAATCGAGGAAGAAGGCGAGCACGAAGATGAAGATGTTGACAAAGATCAGGAAGCCGACCGGGCCGCCGGGAATGCCCGATAGCATATGCTCGATCCAGCGCGAGCCGTCCATGCCCTGGAAGACCAGGCTGAAACAGGTGGAGCCGATAAGGATCATCACAACCATGGAAGTGATGTGCGTGGTCGATGTCATCGCCTCGCGGATCAGCGGCCAGGTGAGGCGCCGGTTCATGGCCGCGAGCGCCATGGCGCCGACGACGCCGAGCGCGCCGGCNNTCGGCGTCGCAAGACCCATGAAGATCGTGCCGAGCACGAGGAAGATCAGCACGATCGAAGGCACCATGCCCATCAGTACCTTCATGAGCAGCGCCCAATTGAAGTCGCCGCGCACTTCCTTTGGCAGCGGCGGCATCGATTTTGGCCGGAAGATCGACAGCACCAGGATGAAGAGCACGAAGATCGCTACCTGCAGGATCGACGGGCCGATCGCGCCGCGATACATGTCGCCGACCGATTTGCCGAGCTGGTCGGCGAGAACGACGAGTACCAGCGAGGGCGGGATCACCTGGGTGATCGTGCCGGAGGCGGCGATGACGCCGGTAGCAAGGCGCGGATTGTAGCCGTAGCGCAGCATGATCGGCAGCGAAATCACACCCATGGTGATGACCGAGGCGGCCACCGTGCCGGTGATCGCGCCGAGCACGGC
>UCCS01000117.1 GCA_900470965.1 Hyphomicrobiales bacterium | reverse complement strand
GCCGGGCGGCCACCCTCTCCACCGGCACCTCTGACGCTAGCGCCAAGGATGTCACAGAGATCCAGCCAGTGTGCGTCGGCGCGATGAATAACTTACTTGAGGCAGGGTGTTCGCCAGCCAAAAAGCCACCGCCCTCAGCATTTGAGGATGGGGATGCTACGCGTGAACTGTTCCCAAAGGCACCATCGCTCCCTCGAATAATTCAAGCAGCGTCGATTGAATTTCTAGAATCTCCTCGTCGGAGCGTTCTTTGGCGCTCACGGCGATTGCATGAGCTGGGTTATCTGGAAAGGGCGGCGCATCGAGAACAGGGTCATCAATAACGCATAGAAGTCGGTGTTCCGCGTCATCCTTTAGAGCCCGCAGTTGCAAGGCAGTCCCAATCAGTAATCCGCTAGGACTTTCTCCCCGCTTCTGCGCAGCAATCTTGTGAGAGATGTCGGTGATCACCGTCTCGGCCATGTGGTCCACACGCATAAGGGAGAGGCCAGAAGTCCTAATATGCGACAAAGGGAACACACCTGGCTTTAAGCCGCCATCTTTTCGAAAGTGATTAGGGCTTGTCACCAATCGAGCAAGCCGCTCCCGATCGTCTACAGGTCCCAGATCGCCGTGGCTTTCGGCTTCGCATGCACAATATTGCGCATCACTCGTCACGGCTTATGCAACCTTGATGAAGTCGATAAGCTCTTGAGGAACGGTGTTATCTAAGACGCCCACGCCTTTAACTCTACAACCGTCGAGCTTGTTCTTTGCGTAATAGACGAACTTACCAGGCCGCGTGAAAGACACAGCAGCATAGATGGTGTTGGTGTTCCAAAACCAGCTTACCGATCCATCTGCTGACACCGACGGTTCCGGTGCCAAGAGGTCAAGAGGAAACGCCCTCACGAAGGCAACTGCTGACTCAATAACAGTAGCGCGTGGTGCAACACTGCCGATACCGTCCCATCCAGGCAGTAAACTTTTGTAGCGGACCATTTCGCGCACCGCATCTTGGAATGCCAACGGAACTGCAACAGCCCACCGATCGCAGGGGAATCGGCTCGCGGTCTCCGCATAATTCGGAGCTCGAAGCGTCTGGGCAGAGATATCATTCGTCAACGCGAGCAGAGCAGCGGCAGCCGTGAAGCCTGTGAACATCAAGTTGAACGCCCTGCTTGGTCCAACGCCGGTCATAGAAGCGACATTACCAGTCGTGGCTGAGTGGATGGCAGCTGCAAGCTCAGATTTCGAATATTCACCGGAGGCGAATGTCGATGTGTCACGCCACATTGAGATCTATCCTATTTGCCATCTCATCAGTGATAAACGAGGCAAGCAAATTTTTGTTCTTATCATGCATACTAGCAAAAGTTGATTCGAACCATCCACCTGAAATAGCTTCTGATGGTGTATAAAAAGTTGCTAGCTGATGCTGCATATAGGTATCAAATTTCACAATTGGAATGCGCTCGTCGTCCTCGACCGCATCAATGTGAACCCTTGATAAGACTCTGCCGTTTTCCGCAGGCTCAAACCACCCTTGATGAAGGTGCCATAGGTGGCCTTTATCAAACAAAATCGGAGGCACATTCTCCCCCGGCCTCATGACCTCCCTTGCGTTGTAATCGGCGATATCAGAATTCCACTTGAATATATCTATATACTGAAGGGTTGCGCTTGACACCAAAGCATCACCTGCGCCAGCTACTCCGATCACGTCTACGATATACTTGGAGGCGCGAGGCCAAACATCGGCCCATCTGGTGTAAGACAAACAATTCACAAAAATATTGTTTTGATCGACCAAGATCCTCCAGTCGAGCGTTCCATCAGGTTTGATGCGTTCGAAGGAAACACCTCCGGGAATACCTCCGAACTGAATACCTTCAGCAAACTGAGGGTTGTTTCCAATCATGAAGGGGAAACCTGCTGTTCGGCTAAGCCGAGGCAAGTCCCGCTGCCATACGGAATGGCTTTTTGCTACGCGCTCTATCTCCGGCGGCGCGAATGGCCGCGAAAAACTCAACCCAAACACTACTTCGGCGATTGCGTGACCGCCACTCACAGGATCGAATGCCACAGCGCTCCCCTTGACCGTTCCATCCTCTTAGATCTGACAAGCACGAATGTCATGAAGAATTTTCCAATTTCAAGCTTGCGTCGAAATGGATACGGCAAATTGGTTATCTTCGTAAGCTGATGTCGAGCAACGCCAGCCACCCCACCATCACTTAATGATGACGTGGCCGGGTTACGCCGCCAGTTGTACCAGTCCCGCGGACAAGGCGCATGCTGGGTCATTTTCATAGAAACCGGTATGGCTGTTCGTCGTTGTCGTCTGGCGGGCAGAATAACTCTGCGCGGCGCCGAGCCCTCACAACCGCGCCACCCTTCTCAAATGCTCCGCAGTCGTCGTCGCAAACCCAAAAAACTCCAGATAGGCCGGTATCTGCTCAAACAGCATATCCGTCCCCACCTGATACCGGCATCCTTGCTCCCTTGCTGCGGCGAGAAACGGCGTGATCTCCTCCTTCATCACCACTTCGCCGACGAACATCTCGGGCGCAAGCCTGTTCACATCCAGCGGCAGCGGGTCATCCTTGCGCATGCCGAGCGGCGTGGCGTTGATGACGATGTCGAATCCTTCGGGGTCGTTGGAGCCGGTGGTGACCCTGGTTGCGGGATAGTAGGTGTTGAGCCGGGTTTTGAGGCCTTCGAGTGCGGCCTTGTTGTCATCGTGGAGGGCGAGGTGGCCGATGGCGGCGGAGGCGAGCGAGGCGGCGATGGCCGAGCCGACGCCGCCGGCGCCGATGAGGAGGGCTTTGGCGCCTGATATGGTCTGGCCCTTGCGTTTCAGGCCGCGCACAAAACCTTCGCCGTCGAACATGTCGCCGATCAGTCTGCCGTCCTTGCCGAGCCTGATGGCGTTGCAGGAGCCGGCGACGCGGGCATTGGTGGAGATCTCGTCCAGCAGGCCCATCGTGGTGATCTTGTGCGGCATGGTGATGAGGGCGCCGTGGATGTTCGAGAGGCGGAAGACGAGCTTCAGGAAGTCAGGATAATGCTGCGGTTTGCAGCCCATCGGCACGACGACGGCGTCGATGCCCTGTTCCTCGAAATAGGGATTGTAGATCAGCGGCGCCTTGAAGCTTTCCGTCGGGTAGCCGAGATGGGCGATCAGCCGTGTGGTGCCGCTAATCATGGGGTTTCGCCTTTTAGGAATATGGTCCTTCCCGTGCTCGCCGACGCCTTGATCGCCTCGATGACCTCAAGTGTCGCGAGCCCTTCACGGCCGCTGACGAGGGGTGTCGCCATGCCTTCGATGACATCGCAGAAATGCTGGAGCTGCAGGGTGAGCGGATCGGCCGGTGTGACGGGCAGGCGTTCCTCGGTCAGCTTCTCGCGCCAGTCGGGGCGGCCCTCATTGCTCCAGAGGGTGAGATCGGGGATCGTCAGTGCGCCATCGGTGCCGCCGATCTGGTAGCAGAACTGGTCCTCCTGCGGGAAGCCGGGGTTTTCGCCCGAGGTGCGCTCCCAGCTCCAGGGCGAGGGCACGGCATCGGAGGCGCTGAGGGTGGCGAGCGCGCCGCTTTCGAAACGCAGGAGTACTGCGGCGGTATCTTCGACGGCATGGCCGCGGGCGGCATTGGATTCCATCGCATGCACGCTTTCGACTTCGCCGAGCAGATGGCGGAAGAGATCGACATCATGGATGAGGTTGATGAAGATCGGCCCGGCGCCCGGTTCGCGGCGCCATGTCACCTCGAAATAGTCATCGGGCTTGGCGACCCAGAAGCTGCCGTGAACGGAGCGGATGCGGCCGAGCCGGCCGCTTTCGATCAGACGCTTGGCCTGCCGGATAATGGGGTTGTAGCGGCGGTGGTGGCCGACGAGGATGGGCACGCCCGATGCTTCGGCGCGGCGTACGAGACCTGCCGCGGCCTCGGCGTTATCGGCAACAGGCTTTTCGATGATGACGGGGATACCGGCGGCGACCACATCCAGCGCGTTTGCCACATGCAGCTGGTTGGGTGTCGCGACGATCACGCCATCGGGCCGGGTGTTTGCCAGCGCCTCGGCAAGGCTTGCAAACCAGGGCAGGCCATTGGCGCGGGCCTCGTCGCGGGCGGCGGGCGAGGGGTCGATGATGGCGGCAAGGGCGGTGCGCGGCTCGGCCAATACGCCTTCAATGTGGCGCTTGCCGATCAGCCCGGCGCCCATGACGGCTATGTCGAGGGGGCGTGTGCGCGAAAGATCCGACATTGAAACTCCTTCAGATCCTAGTTGCGCAGGATTTCGCCGAGGAATTTGCGGGTGCGCTCATTGCGGGGATTGGTGAAGAATTCGGCGGGGGCCGCCTCCTCGACGATCGCGCCGCTTGCCATGAAGATCACCCGGTTGGCGACCTGGCGGGCAAAGCCCATTTCATGGGTCACGCAGATCATCGTCATGCCTTCCTCGGCAAGGCTGATCATCGTATCCAGCACTTCCTTGACCATCTCGGGGTCGAGCGCCGAGGTCGGTTCGTCGAAGAGCATCACCTTGGGGCGCATGCAGAGCGCACGCGCAATCGCCACGCGCTGCTGCTGGCCGCCCGAGAGCTGCACCGGATATTTATCGGCCTGTTCGGAGATTTTTACACGCGCAAGCAGAGTGCGGGCGCGGTCTTCGGCTTCCGCTTTCGTCACGCCAAGGGCGCGCATCGGCGCCAGCATGCAGTTCTGCAGCACGGTCAGGTGCGGGAAGAGGTTGAACTGCTGGAAGACCATGCCGACCTCGCGCCTGATCGCGTCGATCGCCTTGGCCTGATTGCCGAGCAATATGCCGCCGACGCGGATCTCGCCCTTCTCGTAGGTCTCCAGATGGTTGATGCAGCGGATCAGCGTCGATTTTCCGCTTCCCGAGGGGCCGCAGAGCACGATGCGCTCGCCCTTGTGCACATCGATATTGATGTCATGCAGGGCCTGGAAGGCGCCGTACCATTTCTCCACGTGGCTCATGGTGATCATGGTTTCAGATGATGGGGCGGGAACGTTGGTCATGGTCTCTGGTCCGTTTCGCTAGGGCGCGGCATCAGCGCGCGTGCGCGGCGTTGAAGCGACGCTCAAGGCGCGCGCCAAAAATGGTCAGCGGGCAGCACATCAGGAAATAAAGGATGCCGACGATGCCGAAGACGGTGAGCGGCTGGAAGATCTGGTTGGAGATGATGTTGCCGGCGCGCGTCAGCTCCGTGAAGCCGACGATGGAGGCGAGCGACGTGCCCTTGATGAGCTGCACCAGGAAGCCGATCGTCGCCGGCAGGGATATGCGCAGCGCCTGCGGCAGGATGATATCCTTCATGCGCGAGACATATTTGAGGCTGAGCGCCTTTGCCGCCTCCGTCTGGCCGCGCGGCACGGCCTCGATTGCGCCGCGCCAGATCTCGCCGAGATAGGCGCTGGCATGGAGCGTGAGGCCGATCGCCACCGCCACCCAGGCATCGAGCTTGAACCCGATGAGGGCCAGTCCGTAATAGGTGACGAAGAGCTGCATCAGGAGCGGCGTGCCCTGGAAGACAGCGATATAGGCCGATGTCAGCCGCTCCACCCACACTATGCCGCAGGTGCGCGCCAGCGCTACGCCAAGGCCGGCGATGCAGCCGCAGACGAAACCGACGGCCGAGAGTAACACGGTCCATTTCAGGCCGATCAGAAGGAAGATGAATTCTTCGCTGCCCATGGTGCCCTCACTTGACCGGATAGGTGAAATAACGGGCCGAGAAGAGCGCGAAGAGGCGCATCATCAGCCAGGAAATGATGAGGTAGAACACCGTCACGGTGAAATAGACCTCGAAGCTGCGGAAGCTGTCGGATTCGATGCGCTGGGCGACCGAGGTCAGCTCATAGGCCGAGATTGCCGAGGCGATGCTGGTCGAGAGTGTCAAGAGCACGAACTGGCTCGTCAGCGAGGGGTAGATGGCCCTCAGCGCCGGCTTCAGGATGATCAGCCGGAACACCTGCACCTTGTGCAGGCCGAGCGCCAGGCCCGCTTCCATCTGCCCCTTGGGGATGGATTGCACGCCACCCCTGATGATCTCGATCGCATAGGCGCCGCCATTGATGCCGAGCGCGATGATGGCCGTCGGTGTCGGGTCGAGGCGGATGCCGATCAGCGGCAGGGCGAAGAAGAGAAAGAAGATCTGTACCAGGAAGGGCGTGTTGCGGATGAGCTCGACAAAGCCGATCACCAGCCAGCGCAGCGCCTTGATATGGGAATCCCTCAACGCCACACCGCCGATGCCGATGACAATCGCCAGGGCCATGCCGCAAAGCGCCAGAAGAAAGGTGCCGAGACAGCCGAGCAGCAGGCTCGGCAAGCCGTCGATGACGGGCGTGAAATCCAGTTCATAATTCATGCTGCTTTTGCCGCTCCGACCATATCCGCCATCGCCTCTATCGCTAGCTCATAACCGCGGGCGCCGAAGCCGATCATGATGGCGGTGGCGACGCGGGAGACGAGCGATTTGTGATAGATCTCCTCGCGGGCATGGACATTGGAAATATGCAGCTCGATCTTCGGCGCATCGAAGGTTTTCAGCGCATCGAGCAGGGCAATCGAGGTGAACGTATAGCCGGCGGGATTGATGATGATGCCGCAGGCGGCCTTGCGGGCCTGATGCACGCTTTCCACCAGCTCGCCCTCGAAATTGGTCTGGCGGAAATCGACGGAGAAACCGAGGCTTTCGGCCTTTGCGAGACACATCTGCCTGATATCGGCAAGCGTCGTCGAGCCGTAGATGGCGGGCTCGCGCTCGCCGAGCAGGTTCAGGTTCGGTCCGTTGAGCACAAAGATGGTTCTGGTCATGTCGCGCACCTCAAACGGGGCAGGGCCTTATGCCGTGGTTGGGCATGGCTGTTGCGTTGACGGGCATTGGCATGCCCGCCCTTATTGCTGTCATGAAAGAGAGCGGATCGCTCAGTTTACGGCGAAGGGGATGCCCTCAAGCTTTTCCGGGAATTCCGGAACCGGAACCTTCATCCACTTGTCGTAGATCTTCTTCAGTTCGCCGTTGGCCTTGATCTTGTCGATGAACGTATTGATCGAGGCGTTGATTTCCTTTTCGCCCAGACGCGTGCAGGCGCCGTTGTAGAGCTTCTGGAATTCAAGCTTGTTTTCGAACTCGCCGGGGCGGGCCTTTTCGACGCGATCCATATAGAAGATGTTGCCGCCGAGCGCCTGCACCTGGCCGGAAGCCAGCGCCTGAACGCTTGCCGCGTCACCATCGAAACGGCGGATCGTGGCGGTGGAGGGCGCGTTCTTCGTTACCTGCGTATCCTGCGCGGCACCCTTGGCGACACCGATCGTGAGGTTCGCCATATCCTCATTGGTCTTGATCGAGGTGGACTTGGCGCCGATCAGCACGATGGCATTGGCGACATAGGGCTTGGAAAACTGCACGGCCTTGGCGCGGTCCGGCAGCATGGCCATGGTGGCGAAGAGCACGTCGACACGGCCGGTTGTCAGCGCCGGAATGCGGTTATTCACTTCCAGCGGCACGAATTCGACTTCGACGCCGAGTTCCTTGGCATAGAGCGTGGCGATATCGGCATCCAGGCCATCCTGCTTGCCGGCGCTGGTCACGAAGCCCCATGGCGGATTGTCGCCCTGGATGCCGACGATCAGCTTGCCGCGGGCCTTGATTTCTTCCGGGGTGACGGCGGCGGCCGGGTTTGCAAGCCCGATGGCGGCCACGAGAGCGGCGGCACCCAGCATGGCGCCACGCCGCGTCAGCAACGATTTCAGCATTGGAATCTCCTCCTTTTTGGCGGCCGTCAAAAACGGCCTCACAGTCATCCTCTCCCGACTGTTCACATCATGTTTGCCAGAGGGCCGCTCATAAATCAACATAGTTTTTGAAAATCATATGAGACTTTTGATTTGATCAATTGAATTGCAATCCTAACGACGTTTGCCATAATGCCATGAGGAGGGTCGCTGGTTTCCGCCATCGCGCCCGATAACGAGGAGGATTTGCGAGCCATGAAGACCTCGATTGCGACGGTGACGCTCTCAGGCGAATTGCCGGAAAAACTCGAAGCGATTGCGCGCGCCGGCTTCGACGGCGTGGAGATTTTCGAAAACGACTTCCTGGCCTTTGACGGCAGCCCCGCCGATGTCGGCCGCATGGCGCGCGACCTCGGCCTTGTCATTACGCTCTTCCAGCCCTTCCGCGATTTCGAGGGCATGCCGGAGGGGTTGCGCAGCCGCACTTTCGACCGGGCCGAACGCAAGTTCGACATCATGCAGGAACTCGGCACGGACATGGTGCTCGTCTGCTCCAATGTCTCGCAGGCAGCCCTTGGCGGTATCGATAGGGCAGCGGCCGATTTCCACGAGCTGGGAGAACGAGCGGCCAAGCGCGGGCTGAAGGTGGGTTACGAGGCACTCGCCTGGGGCCGCTATGTCAACGACCACCGCGATGCCTGGGAGATCGTGCGCCGTGCCGATCACGAGAATGTCGGGCTGATCCTCGACAGTTTCCACTCGCTGTCGCGCAAGATCGACATCACGTCCATCCGCTCGATCCCGAAGGAAAAGATCTTCATCGTGCAGCTTGCCGATGCGCCGCTGATCGATATGGACCTGCTCTACTGGTCCAGGCATTTCCGCAACATGCCGGGCGAGGGCGATCTGCCGGTGACGGAATTTACCGAGGCCGTGGCCTCCACCGGCTATGACGGCTTCTTCTCGCTGGAGATCTTCAACGACCAGTTCNNCCAGTTCCGCGGCGGCTCGACGCGGGCGATCGCTGCCGATGGCCACCGTTCGCTGATCTATCTGGCCGACCAGATCCGCCGCAAGGTGGAGACGCCAGTCGGCATCGATATGCCCCCGCGCGCGGCCGTCAAAGGCGTCGGCTTCATCGAATTCGCCACCGATGATGAGGAAGCGGTGGAGCTGGTCGGCATTCTGGAAGCGCTCGGCTTCCGCAAGACCGCGGTGCATCGCTCCAAGAAGGTGACGCTCTTCCAGCAGGGCACTATCCGTATCCTCATCAATGTCGATCCCGAAGGTTTTGCCAATGCCGCCTATGCCGTGCACGGCACGTTTGCCTATGCGGTGGCGCTTGTTGTCGAGGATGCCGCGGAGGCCTATGCCCGCGCGCTGGCGCTCGATGCCGAGCCCCTCACACAGGCCGTCGTCGAGGGCGAGCTGCAGCTGCCGGCGATCCGCGGTGTGGGCGGCGGGCTGATCTATCTCATCGACGAGAAAAGCCCGCTCGGCCGCTTCTCCGAGATCGATTTCGAACCGGCGGAACAGGCGGGCGAGGCCGAAGATGCTGGCTTGCTGCAGGTCGATCACATCGCCCAGACCGTCGCCTATGACGAGATGCTGACCTGGCTGCTCTTCTACACCTCGATCTTCGAAACCCGCAAAACCCCCATGGTCGATATCATCGACCCCGCTGGCGTGGTGCGCAGCCAGGTGATCGAAAACGAGGCGGGGACACTCCGCATCACCATGAACGGTGCGGAAAACCGCCGCACGCTCGCCGGCCATTTCATCGCCGAAAAATTCGGCTCCGGTATCCAGCATCTGGCGTTTTCGACCAAGGATATCTTCGCTACCGCCGCAGCCTTACGCGCCAAAGGCTTCAAGCCACTGCCGATCTCGCCGAACTATTACGACGATGTGGAGGCCCGCTTCGGACTGGAGCCGGAGCTGACCGAACGCCTGAAGGCGGAAAACATCCTCTATGACCGCGATGGAGAGGGCGAATACTTCCAACTCTATAGCGGGACTTACGGGGAGGGCTTCTTCTTCGAGGTGGTGGAGCGCCGCGCCTATCGCGGATACGGGGCGCCGAATGCGATCTTCCGGATTGCGGCGCTGAAGAAGCAGATGCGGCCGGAGGGGATTCCGAGGGATGCGGGGTGAGGTAGGAGTCGCCGGACGACGCCATCATCTCTTTCGTCATCCTTGGGCTTGTCCCGAGGATCTGCCGTGGTCTCGACACACAGTTGGTATCGGGTAGGAGCCTGACGCGATTTCGCCATGGCTATCTGCCACCTCCCGATATCATTAGATCCTCGGGACAAGCCCGAGGATGACGTAGAGAGTGAGCCGAAACCCTTCGCACGGCCTCGCTGATCCAGCATGGCACAGGCGTGAATCCCAACCTCTGCCGTCAGCTGATCCGCCCGCTTTTTAGCACATGATCCACACCGCTCTGCACATGCCTGCGGATCACGGCCCTTGCACCTTCGACATCGCGTTTCAGCGCCAGCTCGAACAGCAGCTTGTGATCATCGACCACAGCCTGCCCGCGAAAGCTTTGCGCCAGCATATGATAGCGCAAGAACCGGTCGAAGACCGAGGACAGCGTCGCCATCAGCGTCGCGGAATTGCAGGCGGAAACGATCGCCTGATGGAATTCCCAATCATAGCGCACCCAGTCGACAGTGCGAGAGGCGTCCCCCGCCAGAAGCTTCCGCTCGGCCGCCGCCAGCTTGTGGTGGGCGGCGACGATGCGGCCTTCCCATTCCAGGTTTCCGGCGGCAAAGGAAAGACCGATCGCGTGGGTTTCGAGCACGGTCCTGAGATCGGCAAGCTCCTCCAGCTCCTTGACTGATGCCGGGCTTACCTCGAAGCCGCGCTGTCCTTCGGCAAGCACGAGATTTTCCATGGCAAGGCGGCTCAGGATCTCGCGCAGCGACGAGACGCTGATCGAATAATGCTCCTTGGCCTGTTCGAGCTTGATCTTGGCGCCGGGGGCGAGTGCCCCGGATATGATATCCTGCCGGATCTGCCGGAAGACGACATCGCTGATCGTCTCGGAGGCTTCGCTCGCCATCTTCGGCATGGGTTTTTCGCTGCGCATCAGGCCGTCATCCCCTGGCCTGCGCGGGCAGGGAGGACAACAGCCCCCTGCCGAGCGCATGTTCGACGCCCGCCTGAATATGGCGCTGAAGGATTTCCTTGGCGGTCTTGCTGTCGCGCTTGAGGGCGGTCTCCAGAAGCTGCCGATGCTCCTCTTCCGCCACGCTGCCGCGATAGGAAAGCGCCACCATCTGATAGCGCAGATATTTGTCGAAGACGGCCGAATGCGTTTCCATCAAAAGCCGCGAGCCGCAGGCGGCAATCAGCGCCTGGTGAAACTCCCAGTCATAGCGCTTCCAGTCCTCGGCTTGGGCTGTATCGCCCGTCGCCATGACCTTTTCCATGCGCGCCAGCTTGTAATGGGCGGAGACCAGCTGCGCCTCCCATTCCACATCCCCCTGTTCGAAGGATTGTTCCAGCGCGTGTTCCTCGAGCAGCAATCTCAGCGCCGCAATCTCCCGGAGATCGGCGACGGAAACGCCGGCGACCTCAAAACCCCGCTGACCCTCGGCCACGACGAGACCTTCCGAGGTCAGCCTGTTGAGGATCTCGCGCAGCGTGCTGACGCTCGTGCCATAGGCGCCTTTGAGATTTTCGAGTTTCAGCTTCTGCCCCGGCGAAAGCCGCCCGAAGATGATATCCGCGCGAATCTGCCTGTAGCCACTCTCGGCGACGGACTCCTCGATATCTTCCTGCCGCATGCTTGTCTCCGAGATTTCGTGTTTTCTCCTATATAGCTGGAGAAGTCGGGTGCATTCAATGGAAAACGGATTTTGGGTTAAGGAGCGGGTGAGGCGAAATGCTGCAGGGCGGCAATCTGCCTGGGTTCGGCGCCTTTTAGAGCGGCATTCACGTAAGGCAAGGTTTGTGAGGTAATGTGTCCCGAAACATTACAAAGGCTTGACTATTGTCCCAACCGGGGTTCCATTGTGCGACGCAGCATAGGAGCAACGATGGAACTTTCGTCAAAACTCGTGAAATCCGTTGCCTACGACCCGTCGACTGGGGTCCTCGACATCGAGATTCGCCTCAAGGGCCACCGCAGATATTTCAACGTGCCACTGGTCGTGTATGAAAACCTGGTCACGGCCACGTCCCCCGGCTGGTATTACACGCGCCATATCCGCGATGCCTATCCGCGCTCGGCCGAAGGTGCCGAAGGACGCGCGAAACAGGTGCTTCGCATGGTCACCGGCAAGCGCGGTCAATTGTCCTGATCGTGCCTGCAAGACATTGAGATGATGCAGGCAGGATCGTCCGGTCCGGCCTGCAGGCCCCTGCTATCAGGGGCTTGCGCGCTGCGGCGAATCCGGCGAGCATCCTATTATGCCGACCCTCAAACAGCTCTCCATCGCCCTTGGCCTCCTGACCAGCGACCATGCCCCCATTCCCAACGAGGACGGATGGCAGAACTACGTCTGGCGCGTGCACGCCGCGCAGGAATGTCTCTCCGTCGAGAATGGATATTGCAAACTCGTCGAGGACAAATGGGATTGGAAGCGGCCGCAATATTACAGCTTCGCCTTCCGCACCGACCCGAAGACGAACTCCGTCACCTCGCGAATCACGCTCAGGAACGAAGACCCTGATGATGACGACCAGGTCTGTGTCGTCGCGGGCTTCCTCAATGCGGCCGGCGAAGAGGTGGGCATTTTCTTCGTCAACTGGCGCGCGCTTCCCGGACGCTCTTATACGCGCGAGGCGCCGATCTGGCTGACCACCGATGTCCGCGATATCGTCACCGTGGCCGTCGGCACGAAGCAATGCGACGTGAAGGCCATGGCGGATGCAGAGAATTTTTACAGGATCCGGCTTGAGCTGAAGCAACGCTGACGATGCAGGGCAGGTGTGCCAGACGGGGAATGGTGTGACCTATAATTTCAGATTCGCTTTATTCGCCGCAATTCTTGCGATCGCTTCTGCAGGCCTTGCTTCTGTTGACTGGGCCACCGCGGCGGAGCTGCCTTCCTCCTGGAAGAAATCCATGACGAACGATCCGGCGGCGAATTATTACGTCGCCCAGGCGATGAAGCCGCTCGACAACCCGGATGCCCAGACATTGAGGGTCGTCAAGCTTGCCAGTTCGCTCGCCACTCTGTGCAGCGGTGCATCGCTCAACAAGAAGGCGTTCTACGCCTATATGGCCGAGACCCGCTTTGCCGAGATCAAGGGCAAGGCCTATAACGAGGCGGCCTTCCTCGCAGACAGCACCTTCCGCTATTTCGATTACCGCGCGCTTGCCCATCTCTGCGCGGGAAGCGCCTATCTCTTCGGCCCGAACGGGCATCTTGCGCCGGGATTGCTCAAGGCCGGAAAGGGGAAGCCGAAGATGAGCTACGATCCCGACAATCCCTTCATTACCCTGCCGCCGCTGGCGCGCAGATCCTGAGAGACGGCGCGAGCTGAAGCAGCGCTGACAGCGGTGGGCGAGGGGTGGCCACGGTTTGACAGGTCTATTGAAAGTCGCCGCCTGGTTGCGGGGGCGGAAGCGTGTAGCCGGGATTGCCGATCCTGCCGCCTTTTTTGACACCGATCGTTCCTGTCGAACGCGGGTCCGCCGGCTCATGATGGAATGATGCGGCGATCATGAAAATCCCGAGCGCAAGCGCAATGAGCGGCGGCGCAACGAAGATGATCAAGAGGTAATGCTGTGGCTTCATCGCGTATCGTAGCAGGTGAGCTCTTCACCTGAGCAGCGCTTTCTTCGCTCGGTTGCAATCCGCAAGTTTCAGTAGACTTTCCTGCTGCCCACTCTCACTTGCCCGCTGCCGATGCTGCAAACGCAGCAGGAGACGAACCTGGATCTCTCTGCCATCTCCTACCCCGGCTTTCAGTCAAAAGATATAACGACTGTCACATCCTGGTTGCAAACCGGTGGCGGGTGGCATTGCGGCTAAATAATTGTTCGCAACTAACTATTATGGGCAATTTGTCAAGATCAGCGTCATGTATGACTATGTAGCCAGCCTGGCTATCGCCTAAAGCGAGCAATAGTCCTTCACATCGGGAACAATTCTATTCGGATGTCACAATGACCTGGACTTCCTTTGAGTGTCACAAGGTGCGGAAGGTGAAGTACAATGAGAGCGATCGCACCCTTGAGATCCAATACGCCGATGGCGGCAGCGCCCAGGCAAGCGGCATCACGATATCCCGGTACGTACAACTGATGTCCACGCGACCCGAAGACCGGGACATCTTTTTCCAGAATATCATCGAGCCATATATCGTCGCGCGCAGGAAGCCACCCCCGTCTCGAGTCACGATCCTGAAGTTCGTCGCCGCGGCGTTGTTGCTGGCCGCTTTTTTGTGGCTTCTTTTCTAGTTTGCCGGCCACCTGATGATCGGAATTTGCGTCTTTCGGGCGCAATATTGCTGTATTTCGGCCCCGCGGGAAGCCGGTTGCCCTTCATTTTTGATGGGCGAGGTGGCGCCCTATAGTATCTATATATTTGTATTATCTAAAATATTGCCGCGCTGCAACAGCGTTAAGTATTTGTTAACCAATGCTTTGACTTCTGGTTGCAGCCATGAAAGAAATCCCCCGTTCGAAGAATTTTTGTGGGGTTTTTATGGGAACGCTTGTCATTAGCTACACCAATGATGGCACTTATTTGGGCCAGTTCATCAACGGAACAACATTTACCGGGGGATCAACAAATACATCCTCTCTGTCGATCGGTTCTTTCGACACGTCGCTAGGCGTTACTCTCGGATCAGGGTCGTCGTTTGATCAATATTTCTCCGGCGATATCGCGATGTACAGCGCCTATTCTTCCGGCGTGACTTCCAATTCACCGCTAAACGCGAATGTAACCGCCCAATCCGTCAAAGCGTATGGAGGCAATGGCGATGATCACGTTGAGGTAACCGATTCAATGTTCGCCGACATCGTGACGGGTGCAGGCAACGATTACATTTCCGTCAGCGGCTTTGCAAACGCCTTCCTAAATGGCGGCGCTGGCGCCGACATAATGATTGGCGGAAGGGAGATGGACTACTATTCGGTCGATGATGTTGGCGATCAGGTGATCGAGCTCGGCGGCCAGTTTGGTTTTGGCGATACCGTTGGCACAACACTTCTGACCTACACTCTCGGGGCGAACATTGAGAACCTCGACCTGCGGAAGGGGGACGCGTCGGGTTATGGCAACGAACTCGACAACCGCATCACTGGAAGCGATGGCAATAACATCCTCAACGGCTTCGCGGGCAACAACGTGCTCGAGGGCAGAGAAGGCAACGACAAGTTCCTCGTTACAAGCGACCAATCGCGCAACGCAATCTTCGGCGGCACCGGCGACGATACGCTGGTCTACAAGCAGGGCTTGGGCGGCGGAGAGCTTCCCTGGGCAATCGACCACGGCCAGTCAGCCAATTTCGACGGTGAAGACGGCAACGACTCTGCGGCGCTGGACTTCTCGCTCGCCCAGCAGGTTACCGCAACCGTGAATGGCGCTAAGGTCGTCTACGATATCCTTGGTGCTGACGGCTACCACTCGAAGGTCTCGCTGACCTCGGTGGAGCGCGTGACGATCACCGGTTCGGCCGCTGCTGACACATTCTACGGCACCTCGGGCAAGGACTGGATCGACGGCGGCGCCGGCGCCGATGCGATCCATGGCTCTGCAGGTGACGATGGCTACGTCTTCGACAATACCGGCGACCGCGTGGTTGACGAAGCGGCAGGCGGCGGCACGGATACGATCTGGGCGACCGTCAGCGTCAACCTCAACGACAATGCCTACGTCGAAAACCTGCGCATGAACGGCGCGGCAAACATCAACGGCATCGGCAATGGTCTCGCCAACATGATCACCGGCAATGCCGGCAACAACGTCATCGCCGGCGGCTCAGGCAATGACAGCCTCTATGGCAAGGGCGGGGCGGATACGTTCCATTTCAATGAGATGGGTGCCGCCAACAAGGACTCGATCTGGGATTTCGATGCCAACGACAAGATTTCGCTCGGCAATGCCTTCACGGGCCTCGATCTCGACAATAACGGCGTGGTGGATGCCGCGTCCTTTGAGATCGTCAGCAAGTGGGGTGCAACCGGGACGAAGGCCGGTCCGGAGCTGATCTACAATGCCGCTTCCGGCATTCTCGCCTACGACGCCGACGGCGCCGGCACGGCCCATGCCGCACAGGACATCGCCTTCGTCGGTGCGAACAAGGCATTCTTCGACCATAGCGATATCCTGATCAACAGCTCTCTCCTGGTCTGAGAAGCGCCGGTGATCGCATCTGAAACGGCCGGCTTTCGCCGGCCGTTTTTCGTCATTCAGCCATGCGGCCAACGGCAATTGCCTAACCGCAGCGTGCAGCGGCATGACTTTTGCAAGGTTACCGATATGTTAGTTCGTCGGGAACCAAGCGTAATGAAATGGGACACTTCTGCATCGTTCGATCCGGTCATCCTTGTCTTCAAGGAAGAGAACAGACGTTTGATTGTCCGGACGGTCGGGGAAGCTGCCAACGCGCTGATGAGAGAATGGCCATCCGACGATGGCGAGGAGTTCCTGTCTGCCGTGAAAGCCTGCCTGGACGTGATGACCGGTAAAGCCGGAGCCGACGAGCTCAGAGCGGCCATCATCCGGGCCGCAGACGAAGCTGGTGTTACAGCGCTTACCGTTCTTCATTGACCCCAAGGAACGCTCCGACGATTGACGAGCAGCGGCGATGAGGGTAGTGGACCCGCCGCCATGCTCAGCACTGACGAGGTGGTGATGGGGAGGCCTGGTCAGCACGAGGGGCCGGGCCTCTGCCTGCCCGTAAATTCTGGCGAAACACGCTTGAAAATCCGCTATCCGAAATTATCTCGAATCCCGATTTCCAATGATGGAGGGATCGAATGATTGAACGTCACATAAGCGGGCGCGATCAACCGATGACGTCGGAAGACCTCGCCATTTGCCAGCGCGTGCTGGATGCCGTGCAGGCGGAATTTCAGCTTGCCAGGGATGACGAGGAGACGGCGCGCATCGCCGCAATTACCATCGAACTGTTCCGCGAGGGCGTGCACAATTTCGACCAGTTGAAGGTTTTGGTCTCTGCTGCCAGAGGTAAAATCTGATCGGAACTTTTAGATATCGGGCCAGTTAAGGTCGCATGGACCGCGCGGCGGATGCACGGCCGCTTGACCCTTCAATAGTCTCGGCCGCGCTGTCTGACCTTTCCTCAAAAACTTGCCCGCTTCGGCGGGCCTCTTTTTGCGATTTCTCCGTCGCCGCTTTTATTTGTCAGAGGAACGTCGTTTTCAAAAACGGTCCCGATTAAACGCACAAGGGCGTCGAAATCAGAGCAAAGGTATCGTTACAGAGAGGACAGCAACGAGCGATGCGACGAGAACGGATGTCTCGATCATGAATACGACTATCTGCCTTGTAGACATTTCAGGAAAAAGAGATTTCATGATTTCACCTCAGTTAAAATATTATTCTATCATCGGCTACAGTATCATCAAATTACACGAATAGTTTTTTATTTTCGTATTTTCTAAAGTTTTCGCGTCTCGCGGTTCGCCACGTTTCGGATGTGCGGTCGTGCAGGAGGGGCGGGCGCGGCGTGTGGGACTTTAGTCCGATTGAAGACCGCGATCTGCCCGCTAATTTCTGTTCGGCTGATGCCTCCAGAGTCAGCACGAAAAGGGTGTCTCTTTCCTGACCCCGAGCACCCTTTTCAACTCTTTCTCCTGGGAAGTTCGCCAACACCCTTTGGCGGGCTTCGTTTTGGGGTGGCGGGTCAGGCCGCCAGTTCCGAGACAGCTCTCGGACTGCCGATCTTGCGGATGATCGGCGCCCCGATTTTAGCGACCCCGGTGCCGCAAGTGTTGCAGAGGTGTCTTGGGATCAGCAGGTTGTCGAGGCGGATGTTCGTCATCGTCAGCCCAGGCGGAAGCCAGAGTTTCGAGCCACAGATGAGCGAGCGATTGCGCCCGTCGACGCATATGACGGAGTCGGCAAGGACATAGCTTGCGTAGGCGTCAAGTCGGCGGGTGCGTCGAGGATGGTCGCTTCATCGTGAGGCGCCGGGAGGCAGACCTGAATATGCCAACCGGAGGAGGTAACCGATTGCAAGAGCAATCAGCGGCGGTCCCAATACGATAAACGCGGCCAGCTTCGTCAAGATATAGCGATCTATTGTCTTGGCCCAGCCCAAAGACCAATATCGAGCGGCTGAGATCTCGTTGAACGACGCATTCTTATATTCTGGCCAAAGTGCTTTGAATTGCTCTTCGCCGTACCAGCACGCTAGGTCGTACCCTTCATAGGGGTCGCGATTCCATGGCTCCGCCGGGTCGCGCATTTCGTAGTCGACGGCAAACGTGCCACGGGCCTCGATGCAGCGCACCGGCAACTTGGTCAAGGCGTATTCTTCTACCTTAGTCTCGCCCGCCCACCACAAATCATTGGTGACGAGCGGCCAGCAGACTGATGAAAGAGTGACGATCCAGGCGAGCGTAAAGTACTGCCATAGCTGGATGAACCGACGCCAGATATTCACTGTGCTCTCTTCGACGAGATATTCGCTCTTGCGTATTGACCCCTTTGAGACTCCCTGATGGCGTCGATATTGAGGTTCTTTCTTGCGAGGGAACATAGTTGCGCGGCAGGGATGCTCTCGGGCTTGACGATCATGTGTATCTCGGCGTCGCTCACTCCCAAATCGTTGGTCACCACGTCATACATGGTCGGTATGTCCATCCTTGCAATCGGGGCGTGATTTTTCCCATCCTCATAGGCCAGCCGCTGGGCCTCGAGATAACGCGGATAGATTTGTGTCTCTTCGAGAATTGACAGGGTTTTCAGAGACAATTGTTGGCGGAGGAGTTCAAGGCATCCTTGCGGATAGTTTTTGCTGAGGAAATCAATGATTTCATTCGTCTTTCTTACCACCTCGATCGCCGCGGCGTCGCCAGCGCGTGAGAATGCACGATCGCGATATTTCCAGACAACCGCGACCATTTCTCTTTGAGCAGCATCTGCGTTTCCGGCCTGAAACATCCTGTCTATCTTGCGCGCTTCAGGCATATGATCCTTGAGGATTGCATATGCCACTGGGTTGCGAGCTCTAATTTCGTCGATCCATAGGTTGACGGTGTCGGCCTCACGATATTGTGCGTTTGCGCCTGACGCCAATAAGACTAGCGAAACCAATAGAAACAATAGCTTTTTCATGTAATCCCCCAATGCTTCCTGCAGCTTAACGAGAAGATCAGGGAATAAAAGATCCGCTGCCAGCAAAAGCTTCAGACGACGCTGGCGTTACAGCGCTTGCGGTTCTTCATTGGCCTGAAGGAACACTCCGGCGATCGACGATCGGCGGTGATGAGGGCAGTGGACCCGCCGCCTTGCGGTATTTAACCTTACCGGTTGACCTTGATCTGATTTTCTCTCGGCCTTGTTGCATTGCGCGATTTACGTGCAATTTCCAGCCTGATACCGCTCCCTTCGGGTTGAGCTTCCGGGGTCGGGTGGAATGGGCATCGAGCAGCTGTTTGAAGAAACGCAGCAGGTTTACGACATAGACGAGTTGATACAGACCGTAGCTGTGAACAAAGGCAACGTTTCCGGTATCGTCAGCTCAAAGGACAAGGTCGTCAAAGAAGCGATTTCGCCTCGGGGCGTAGACGCCCGGAAAGGCGATGGTTGGTCCATGAGAGATGAGATCCATCCGACACCACGTTCCCGCCTGAAGGCGGGCCTGCAGCCGAGCATTCGCCGGCCCTCTGCCGCACCCGTTGCATTGCGCGTGGCAACGGCTTTCATTACGAGGCTCTTCGGCAAGAAGGTCCTCGCTAGCAGATGAGGGTAGCGGATGCCGCAACCGATCGCCTGATGTCGGTGGAACGGCTGTTTCTGGCCTTGGCTACTCGCCGCTTGAGCGATGCGCTGGCCGGAGGCATCGAATTAGTCGGCGTCGGACTTTGGTCCGATTGCAGACTGCGGTCTGTCCGCTAATTTCTTTCCTGCTGGCGCCTTCAGAGTCGGCAAGAAAAGGGTGTCTTTCCCTGACCGGGAGGCACCCTTTTCCACGCGAGGTCGCTACATCAGACCTTGGTCCCTGTTTTCCGAAGTAACTGCTGTCCTATTTCACACCCACCCGGGGGGAGAATGGATGAGCCATGTTCTGGTGGATCTTGTACGCCTACTTGTCCTTGCAGGCCTTCATTTTAGCAGGGATATTGCTCTTGTTGCTGAGGGACAAACTGAAGGCATCCAGGATAGATACGGCGGGGGTCAGGCAGCCAGCTTCCATGCGGCCCGAGGATCAGCAGCAATCTTGCGGATGATCGGCGCGCCGATCTTGGCAATCCCGGTGCCTCCCGTATTGCAGAGGTGCCGCAGGACCAGCAAATTATCGAGCCGGATGTTCGTCATCGTCAGCCCGGTCGGGAGCCAGAGTTTCGAGCCGCAGATGAGCGAGCGGTTGCGACCGCCAATGTAGTTGCCCGTCGTCCAGCCGCCGTTGGTGACCGTCACCGTGTTGCCGATCTGGACGGGGCCGCGGATGGAGCTGTCGAGGTAATCCCAGCCCGCCCAGTCGTTCAGCTCGACCGGGATCTGGATTTCGAGCCAGTCGCCGGCGACGAGGCCGAGCGTTGTCAGGCTGAGATTGGCCGGCAGGCCGTAGGTCACGGTATGGACGGCAAGCGCGTCGTTGACGGGCGTGATCGTGATCACTTGTTTCTCGTTTCCGGCTGCCACCACTTCCTTGCTGCCGACATAGGTCGACGTGCCGGTGCCGCGAACCAGGCGCATGCCGGTGGCGACATCGCCGGTGACGTTAGTCTTGGTGCCTGTCGTGCCGGGCGTGCCCTTGGGCGGGAAGATGTTGTAGGCGGCAAGCGGATCGAGCGGGCGCCTTTCCCCGGCCGAAACCATGCCCTGCAGGATCGGCAGGAGGATGTCTGATCGTTTTGCCATCAGGTCGGGCTTGGGGTGAAGTCCGTCGACGAACATGGCCGGCGAGATGCCGGAGGCGGGGCCATCGAGCGCAAGCGTGTTGCAGAGCATGACGCCTTCGCGGCCCGCCTGCGCGACGATCCACCCATTGACGCCGTCAAGGATGCCGGGCCATGCCGGATCGTCGGTGCCGGGCTGATCGTCGAGCGTGTTTGTCCAGCTCAGTGTCTGCAGGATCACGTAAATGCCGGCATCGACGATGCGCTGCACTTGGGTGTCGAGATCCGCAACGATCTGCGCAAGCGTCCTGCTGCGGACGATATCGTTGTAGCCGATGTCGATATAGACGATGTCGGGTTTCTGGCTCAGCGCATAATCGGTGCGGGCCAGCGTGCCGGGGAATTGCGCTTCCAGGCCTGGCACGGGAAAAAGGCAATCGCCTGATTTTCCGCCCATGGCGCCCGAGAAGGCCGCAAAGGAACTCGGCGTGAAGAACGGATGGTTGAGTTCGGCGAACATGTCGAGGTTGAAGCGGCCATCGGCTGCCTTGATCCACGAGAGGACGGTTCGGCCATTCTCATAGAAGCCGGTATGGCCGCTCGTCGCCGTCTGTCCTGCGGTATAGGTCTGCGCGGCACCGAGGCCGATGAAGCTGTGGCCGAGGCCCATGATCTTTGCGCCTGTCGCCAGGGGCAGGGCGGGAAGCGGCACTGCGATATCCGCACCCTTCACGGGAATGACCGGCGCATTGCCGTAGAGGTTGCGCCCGT
The DNA here is from genome assembly GCA_900470965.1 of Hyphomicrobiales bacterium. Taxonomy (GTDB): domain Bacteria; phylum Pseudomonadota; class Alphaproteobacteria; order Rhizobiales; family Rhizobiaceae; genus Rhizobium. The sequence goes on along the minus strand of UCCS01000117.1, from coordinate 4,905 downwards.
CTGATATCCTGACGGCGCCGAGCACGGGCAGGTCGTTATAGACAGTCGCGCCATCGCTGATGATATCGATGCCGAGGACGGGCTTGTTATCGGTAAACAGGGTGGAGCCGCCCACATCGCGGATGCCGATGACAGGGCGGTTGTTGAACATGCGCGTGCCGTCGGGAACGATCACGACGCCCTGGACGCGCTGCATATTATAGAGTTTCGCCATTGGCGCCTTGCCTTCGCTCGGAGAGAAAAAAGAGCGGCCGAGGCCGCTACGGCATCGGCCCGAAAATCGGCATCGATTTTCGGAAGCCCGATGCGTCGAATAAAAGAGCTGGAGCGTCCTTTGTGCGTCCGAGTGGGCGCACGGCGCTCCAGAGGTGGCCTGTCGATCAGCGAGTGTCAGTCGCCAGGCTGGGAGGAGTTCTGGATTTCCGGCGCCACCCAGTCCGGGGCGGGGCCGCCAAGGGCTTCCTGCACGCCGTTGCCGATTGGCTCGGGATGCGTGGCGGGCTTGGCAGGCTTTGCGGCCGGCTTTTTCTCGGCCGGTTCCGCTTCCGCCTTGGCGCTGAGCTTGCCACCCAGATGGGCAAGGCGCACCCATTTCGGGCGGCGCTTTTCGTCCTTCCAGAGCGCGTCCGGCAGGGCGAAGCGCTCGCCGGGTTCGCGTCTGGCGCCGCCGAAATAGCCGCGCTCGATGGCGATCACATCAACCATGCGAGGGAACCCCAGCGGTGAAGCCGGCGGTGATCTTGCCCGTGGTCGGCGCAGTACCCGTTACCGTGTAGAGCAGGCGCAGGTAAAGCTCATCCGTGCCGCGCGGGATATGGCTCGGCGGGATGATCTTGCCGGCCTTGAGATCGGCGAGGGTGAGCGTGGTGGTGATGACCGCCTTCGGCGAGGGGAAAGCCTCGTTGTCGTCGGTCTGGATGGTGACGGCGAGCGACGTCAGGTTGTTGAAGCTTTCCACCACCTGCATGAGGAAGGGGATCGGTTCGCCCTTGCCGATATCGCGGGTTAGACCCGTCCTGATCGGGCCGAGATTGATGACATTGGTGCTGGGGCCGGTTGCGGTGATAACCTGCGCGTCCGAAAGCAGCGTCTGCCGGTCGAAAATCATGAGAAGTGCCTTTCGTTAAAGAGAAGCGCCCGCCGCCCGATGACGGCGGGCTGATGGAGACGATCAGGCGAGCGCCGGAACGGCGGCTTCGGTGTTGAGAATGGCGTCCGTCTCGCGGATCGGGATGCCGCGATAGAACTTCACTTCCTGGCCCTCGACGAACTGCGTGGTCAGGTGGACCGTGTTCTGCCGGTCGGAGGTCAGCGCCCGGTCGGTGGACTGGACGTCGAGCACTTCGAGCACATCCTTGTTCATGTAGATGGCGATGCGGCTGGCCTTGGCGTTGAGGCGGCGCGACTGCAGGCGGTAGTAGCCCTTGCGCATCAGCGCCCAGAGATCGACGGTGCCTGATATCATGTCGGAGACGTCGATATTGGCGACGCGGGCATTGTAGCGCCAGTCCTTCACGGCAGCGCCGATATGCCAGGTATAGAGCGTTTCCTTGGCATAGTAGGGGTCGCCATTGGCATCGAGCACGCGCTGCTCGCCCTTGTCGTCGATCTTGACGCCCGCCTTAGTACCCTTCGGGTAGAGAAGGTGGGTGGCATGGTCGCCCCAGGTGACGAACCAGATCGAGGTATTGTCGGCTCCCGTGCCGCCGCCATGGACGACCTGGTTGGCGATGTTCGGCTGCGCCGGGTTCGGCAGGTTGGGGTTAAAGGCGGAGTAGCGGGCAGACAGGCCCTTGAACTTCTCCGGCGTCGTTGCCGTATCATGGTAGAAGAGGCCGGAGGCCATTTCCTGGCTCAGCGACTCGATGAAGGGCATCGTATCGACGAGGCGGGCCTTGGCCTTGTCGGGCGCCAGATCGAGCAGGCGCATGTCGATTTCGGAGCGGGCATGCACGAAGCCGGTCGTGTCGTCCACCTGCTGCATCGTCGCCTTGGACTGCTTGATGCCCTGGTAGAGCCGGCCCCAGGAGACCGAGGGCAGGCCGGTGCGCACCATATGGCGGTGCACGGCATCCATGTTGCATTCGACGGCCATCGCGTCGTCGAGGATCGGGTTCTGCTGGGAGAGAAGCTCGATGACGGCGCCTTCGGCAGAGCCTTTGAATGCGTCAACGAGGTTGGGGTAGTAGCTGCCAATGGTGGCCATGTCTTATCAGCCCTTCGGTGCGTCTTTGGGAAACATCAGGTGCGCGGTTTCGGCTTTCCGGCCGTTTCCGCCCGCGCCGCCGTTCGGTGGGTTGTCCTCCTGGATCATCGATCCGACCTTTGCGAAAATTCTGATCATTTCGGGGTGGTTGCCGCCACCGCTGGTATTCAGGTACTCGCGCAGCGCCGGGGTGCCGAGGCGCGAAAGCGCGCGCTGGGCCGAGCCCACGGTGCCGCCCCATTTTGCGCCGCCGATCTCGCGGTCCCGGCGGGCCTCATCGGCCCAGCCCTGAACGCGGCCGGCCCAGGCTTCGGATGCCGCCTTGCCGCGCCGGCCCTGGATCTCGATGAAGCGGTCGGCCAGCTGCTGCGCCTGGCGGTTTGTGAGGCCGAGATCGTGGAAATCGGGGCCGAGCGCGTCGATCAGCTCCTGATCCACCTCGATGCCTTCGGGCATGGTCAACGTGTAGCGGCCATCGTCGGGCACGCGGTCGGCAGGGTCGTCGGTGCTATCATCGGGCTTGCCGGCGTCGCGGTCTTCGGTTTCGGCGTGGTCATCGCCACCGGCGTCACCATCCGGTGATGGCATATCATCGGGAAAGAGAATGGTTTCCGGTGCAGCACTTTCACTGCTGCCGCTGCCACCGCCGCCGCTATTTGGGCCCTCGGCGCCCATCGCGATTTCCGGCCTGCCGATCTTAAGCATCGCTGTCATGGTCTTCGCCTTCCTCACTTGCGGCGCGGCTTGCCGCCGCTGCCTTGTCATTTGCCTTGAGATCCGCGATCGCCAGCAGCAGGCGCGGGTAGAGCGTCGGGTCGATGCGGTCGAGCTCGGCGATCAGCCTCCGGCCGGCGCCCTGCTTGCCCAGCGTGTAATGCGTGGCGTTGACGAGTTCCCCCGCGTAAGCCTCCTGGTAGATCGCGCACTGTTCCAGCATCCAGAACAGCACGCGCTTGCCGGATGCGGTGGCGAAGACCTCGCGGAAGGCCGCGGTGATCTCATCCCGCTCGACGTTGTGGGGCAGAGACGGTTGATCCTTAAAATGATCCATCAGGCGAGACCCAGCTGGCGCAGAAGCGCTGATCCATTCGGGTTGTCATTGGCATCGGCCAGTACCTGTGCGGCCTTGGCGCCCTGATTGAGGGCAGGCGCCACCTGCGAGGCCATCTGCGCGGTCTGAGCCGCCTGCATCTGCTGGGCCCGCTGCGCGCGGATATCCTCCACCTTGTCATCGGCCAGGATCATCGAGGGTGGGGCGCCGATCGCATCGAAATAGAGGTCGATCGCCTCGTCGACATCGAGCTTGTCGAGCGCTTCCGGCTTGACCGCCGAGACCTGACCCATGAAGGCGACGCCGCGCTCGATCGCACCTGTCGCAACCGCCTGCTGCGCCTGGGCGAGCGTCGAAATATATTCCACCTTCAGCTCCGTGCCCTGCAGCTCCGGCGGGGGCGGGGGCAGCTCGTCGCGGGCGGCGAGAATATCGAAGGTGCGGTCGATGGTCGGGCCTAGCTGATCGCCGAAGACGTTTTCGAGCACGGGGCCGAGCTGCAAGAGCTGCTCTTCCTTGCGCTGGGTCAACTCGAACTGGTTGCGCGGCTGCACACCTTCCATATTGGTGATCGCGAAGAAGAGATCGGCAAAGAAGGTCTTCTCGATGCGGTTCTGCACTTCCTGGATATCTTCGCGCAGCTCCATCAGGCTGAGATTGACCTCCATCGCCGGGCGGAAACCCTTGCCGGTCGGATCGTCCACATAGTTGACCGCACCCGGCAGCAGCGAGGCCGGGCTGTTCTGCATGGAGGTCGGCGCGTTCATCGGCGGGCGCACCTTCTTGTCGATGCCCTCGAGCTTTCGCGTCTGTTCCAGCTGCAGCATCCTGATGTCGCCGAGCGCCTTCTGGCCGGGCGACAGCGCGTAATGATCGTCCTCGGAGAGCTCCCAGGCGGGCGCGATGATGGGATTGCTGTCGAAGCCGCTTTCTTCCAGCAATTCGCTGCCGATCTCGTCGATCCAGTAATTGGAGAGAAAGGGCTTGTTGCGCTTGTCGATCAGTTTGGGGTCGCGGTCATAGCGTGGTTCGATGGCGTGGTAGACATCGAAGCACTCGCCATATTTCGACGTGTCATAGAGGCTCTGCAGCCGCTCCGGCACGTTGTCGTAACCGAAGCGCTCGATGATGCGCTGCACGCTCCAGCGGAAGGTGCGGTAGAGCGTGGTCGCCTTGCCCTTGTGATCCCTCGCGATCCAGAAGCGGCCATGCACCAGCTGCTGCACGCGGATGACCGTCTCCTCATCTTCCACGAGGATCGCCACCGACTGGCCGAACTGGCCGAGATCGCCATAGCCGATATGGAAGGCACGGTAGAGATTGGAGGCGGCAAAGACCTCGCGCATCTTGTCCTGCACGGCGGCGAGATAGACTTTTACGGAATCCCGCTTCTTCAGATCGGGATCGAAGGTCGTCAGCCGAAACCAGGGTCGCGCCGGCGAGGTCAGCCCCGAATGCATGCCCGATTTCAGCGTCTCGTAAGCATGGGTGCCGGTGCTGTCGATGATCTTGTCACGCGAGCGCGGGCCTTCCCGGCCGGAATGGAGCCTGAGCCGCGTCGGCTCGATATGCTCTGCCAGCGCCCGCCACTCGGCCTCCCATGGCTGGCGAACCTCCTTCAGCTCATTCAGCCGGCGGCGGTGATAGG
>UCCS01000173.1 GCA_900470965.1 Hyphomicrobiales bacterium | reverse complement strand
ACCTCTAGGGACATCATCTGCACGACAGCCCACACTTCAAATCGCGGCGATTTTCAATACCAACCAGGGCATTCCAGGAACCCCGCCTGCAGCCAGGGTTTCAGGCCCACAAATGCGCTTTCTTGCGCTTACTGACTATTCCAAATACATGTTGCCAGCTGATCAAAGAGCTTTACTAAATTCCTGCTCAGTATCCCTTCAATCGACATCACAACACGCGACGGACAGGATAAAATCCTGTCCGTCTGGATTGCTGTTGAACTCGGCGGGGACTAAGCTGCACCGAACGAGGGTCATCGCGTAGTTTCACCCCGTTCGACGATTTCGATGGTGACGATCGAATTTTTCGCCATTTCATTTCCGAGTCCAGCACATCACTTAATTCCCAAAATCCACGCGAGAGGGCGTCGGCAAACTTGGCCGACCTGGCCCGAGGGAAAAAATGATCATGACAAACTCCGATGTCGAGTTCGGATTGGACACGTTTGGTGACGTAACGCACGATCCAAACGGCCAACCTGAAAGCTATGCCCAGGTCATTCGCAACGTCATCAAAGAGGCCGTCCTTGCTGATGAGGTCGGTATCGATTTCTTTGGTATTGGCGAACATCACCGCAAAGACTTTGCGATCTCCACTCCTGAAACCGTCCTGGCTGCAATCGCAACAGTGTGACCGTATTGAGTTCCGACGACCCTGTGCGAGTGTTTCAGCGCTTCGCGACTGTCGATGCTGCCTCGAATGGCCGTGCAGAAGTCATCCTGGGGAGGGGGTCTTTCACCGAGTCCTTCCCACTATTCGGATATTCGCTCGACGACTATGAGACGCTCTTTAAGGAGAAGGTCGAGCTGTTTGCCCGGCTTCTGGACCAGCAGCCTGTGACCTGGTCCGGCACGACCAGGGCGCCATTAACCGGGCAACGGGTGTTTCCTCTCGTGGAGAAGGGGCCATTGAAGACCTGGCTTGGCGTTGGCGGCAGTCCGAACTCCGTAATCCGGGCTGCCCAATACGGTCTACCCCTGATGTTGGCTATTATCGGCGGAAGTCCCTATCGCTTTGCACCCTACGTCGACCTGTATCGCCAGGCGTTGGAAAAGCTGAAGCAACCGACGCTTCCTGTTGGCGTTCATTCGCCAGGCTACATCGGGCAGACTGATGCCGAGGCAAAGGCCGAGTTCTGGCCTCACTATCGGGCAATGCGGGATCGCATCGGTCGTGAACGAGGTTGGGGCCCCGTCACGGAAAGAGAATACGAAGCGGAGATCGATCAGGGTTCGCTTTACGTGGGCTCGCCGGACACCGTGGCCGCAAAGCTTGCTCCGGTCATAGAGGCGCTCGGTATTCAGCGGTTTCAGCTGAAGTACAGCATTGGCACGATGCCACATGAGTCCCTTGCGCGGAGCATCAAGCTGTATGGGCAGGAAGTCGTTCCGGCCGTGAAAGCGAAAATCGCAACGCTTGCTGCAGCGTGATTGCGGTGCGAATTCTTGACGGACCGGCGAGGCGAACTTTAAGGTTCCGAAAATAGTTGGCAAGCCTGTCGAACCGCCGCCGGATTGGTCTCTGGACTTTTCCGGGAGCGGGCCGAAATATCTAAGCATGTTGTGATAGCGGCGGGATCGCATTAACTCCTGCAAATCAAAAATCTCGCATCCGGGTCATAGACCTCGAAACAAGTGGGAACGGCCCGAATGACGTTTGCGAGATCGGATGGCAGGACGTTATGCTTGGGCGTGACGGAGGATGGCGAGTTGATGATGAGCGCGGCTCACTGCTTATAAATCCAGGGCGACCGATCTCTCCTTATACGATGGCAATCCATCACATCTTGGACGCCGAAGTGGCGACAGAACCTTTCTGGAAAGAAGTCGCCTCCAGCGTCTTGCGGCCGGAAGGCGGGGCAATTGCATTGGCTGCGCATCGGGCAGCTTTCGAGCAGCGCTATTGTATGCCTAGATTTACCGGTGGAGCGGCCTGGATATTGGATATGTACGTGGAAATGCGCACTTCGTCTGTGGCCTCAACTGCCCAGGTTTTCCAACCAGATGCTCCGGTATCTGCGTATGCCTCAGGGATTGGTGCACACGATCGGCCTTCCCGCCAATCGCGCGATTTGGCATCGCAGCCGTCGCCGAATTTGATGCGTTTGGGTGCCGCACCAACATATCGCGCCCCAGCGCCGAGGACTTGGGCGCTCGGGTTGAGAACTATCACGCACCTTACCACCGGAAGCTGGCAGCAATGCTCGACGAAGTGGTGGATCAATTCGGTTCAGCGATACTGCTGGACCTGCACGCCTTTATGGCGCCATCCGATAGTGACATTTGCCTGGGCAATCTTAAAGGTCGATCGAGCAAAGCCGATACACTCGATGCGCTCTATGGCCTCGGCATCGGCGAGGGTTTCATAACGGCGCTTAACGAACCATTCGCCGGTGCTTACATCTTGAGACGCCACCATCGTGCATCCGTCGAAGCGATCCAGATCGAGCTTCGCTATTCCAATTATATGGACTGTTCGAACATCGATGCGCCAGGCAGACCGGAGCTTGACGAGGCATTGCTCAAAATCCTTAGACCTCGACTGCAAAAGATAGTCGCGTCACTTTCCGCTCAGCGAAAGATGTCCCCTTCAAGAGGCGATCGTGGTCGGATTTTGTAAAACCCAGCCAGCGACACGAAGAAACCCTTCCTACCGATCGAGTGAGATCGTCTTTGGGTGGGCAGAAGCAGGGGCTGCGAGAAATTGATCAAGTAGGGCGATAACCTCGTCGGGCGCTTGCAGTGGCGGTACATGCGCACAGCCCTTGAGTATGGATAATCTGGCATCGCGAAGCCGTCCGACCAGATCATAGGCCATCTCTGGTGGTGTTGCCCGATCCTCATCTCCGACAATGACCAGTGTCGGGCAGCGCACCGCCGAAGCGCTGGCCGACAGATCAAGCGAAGCGAGTGCGTCGCAGGCCTCGCAAAAAACACCCACATTCGTGCGGAGAAACGCCTGGCGACGATCCTGCATTAGATCAGGATGGCTTTCTTGAAATTCGGCGGCAAACAATCTGTTCATCGCGGTTTCGGCAATCGCGGCAAGCCCGGCCGCTGACGCGGCCGCCGCCATCTTTCGAAAGGCCTCCCTGCCGTCGTCCGAAAATCTTGCCCCACAGCCTATCAGGACAAGACGGGATACCAGCGCAGGATGGCTGATCGCAGTCTGGAGCGCCACGAATGCGCCGAAACCATTTCCGAGCAGGGCAGCTTCCCCATTCGCCGCAAATGCTTCGATCAGGCTTGCGATACGATCGGCGGTTTCGTCAAAACCTTCCAGGCTCGCGGGCGATCCGCCAAAACCTGGAAGATCGGGGACGATCACTCGATAATGCGCCGTGAGCGCGGGCATTATCCGATCGAAACTTTCACGGTCGGACAGCAGCGAATGAAGCAGGATCAGCGGCTGTCCGCGACCGGCCACGTAAAGGTTCGTTTTCTTGTCCATCACAAATCCACAAATGCGTCTGTCTTGATATTTCATAAATCCCATTTTCGTGTATTGCAAATCCTTATTTTTCAGGTGTAAGACTCGTCTTGTGAAATATCACGAAATGCACTTATGCCAGAAGCGAGATACGAACTTGCTGCTCAGAGAAAATATCTACGACGCGCTTCGCACCGAAATCTTGACCTGCCGCTTGATGCCGGGCGAGGAGATCCGCGAACAGGATCTCGCTGCCCGTTATGAGGTCAGCCGACAGCCGATCCGGGAAGCATTATTGCGATTGCAGCAGGATCGGCTGGTGACTGTGCAGCCGCGCCAAGGCTATCAGGTCAATCCGATTTCGATGAAGGATGTCCGGGATCTCTTCCAGTTCCGCCTTGCACTGGAACCCGCATGTGTCGCGGCTGCGATCGAGAGCGCCGACGATCAGACGCTGTCGGCCCTCGATCGTTTTCGATCCATCGGGCCTGAGGAGGATTTTATCGACTACAACAGAGCCTTTCATGATGCGCTCGCCGCAGCCTCCGGCAATAGCCGAATGGAGGCTGCCATCAGGGATGTTCTTGATCAGGCCGACCGCCTGGTCCGCCTTTCCGTCAGCGCCATCAAGGGACGAGACCCGCAAAAGCTCGTTGGTGAACACGGCGCTATCATCGAGGCTGTGCAGCGGCGCGATGTCCGCGCCGCGCGCAAACTTATCAGTGCCCATGTGATTGATGGCCAGAAGCGTGTCCTATCCGCCCTCGGGCGGAGCGCTGTCAGGTCTTGATTGGAGAAAACCCATGAACCAGACGACCCGTGATCCTGCCGTGGAGACCCACGGTAATTTCGTAGATGGCAAGGAAATCGAAGCTGGCAACGGCACGTTCATCGATGTCCGCAACCCGGCGACCGGGATGGTGATCGCGCGCATCCCGAACTCGACACCTGCCGATATCGATCGTGCGATGAAGAGTGCCCGTGCAGCTTTCGAAGGCCGCGAATGGGGTGGAATGGATATTCGCGCGCGAGCACGCCTCGTCAACAGGCTGGCCGATGCTTTCGAGGCTAACCTTGAGACCCTGTACCGCCTGGAGACGCTGAACAACGGCAGGCCGCTCAATGAGACGCGGGCGCAACTCTCGCGGCTTCCGGATTTCTTCCGCTACTTTGCTGGCCTTGCAATTGCCCGCCGCGACGATGTCATTCCGGTCGAAGGGTCCTATCTCAACTACACGCTGCGCACGCCGATCGGCGTCGTCGCCAACTGCACGCCGTTCAACCATCCGCTGATGATCATGTGCAAGTCTCTTGCCGCGGTTTTGGCATCTGGATGCACGACCGTCGTGAAGCCGTCGGAATATACCCCGCTGACCACCTTGAAACTTGCGGAGATCTTCGTTGAGGCCGGCCTCCCGAAAGGTGTGTTCAACGTCGTCCTTGGCTACGGCCCCGAAGCCGGCCGATTCCTGGCAGAGCACCCCGACATCAACAAGCTCGTGCTGACCGGCGGCACTGAAGCAGGCCGGATTGCAGGCAGCGCCGCAGCGAAAGTGTTCGCGCATCAGACGCTGGAGCTCGGCGGCAAGACGGCCGTCATGGTGTTTGACGACTTCGACGTCGATCAGGCAGTGAACTATGCCGCCTTTAGCGCCTTCATCGGGGCGGGCCAGACATGCGTGTGCGGCAGCCGGCATCTCGTCCAGGAATCGATCTACGATGCCTTTGTCGAAAAACTTGCCGCCAAGGCGCGCTCCCTCCGGATCGGAAACCCGTTCGATCCTGAGACCCAGCTTGGCCCGGTTATTTCGGCCAGACAACGCGAGCGCGTCCTGACTTATTCGCAGCTCGGCCGCGAAGCCGGAGCCCGTGCGGTCGCGGGCGGCGACGTCGCAAACGTACCGGGATTTGAAGGCGGCTATTTCGTCCAGCCGACCGTGTTTGCCGACGTCAAGGCGGATATGCGCGTCTTTCAGGAAGAGGTATTCGGACCATTCACCAGCGTTACGCCCTTCAAGGATGAAGCGGAGGCGCTGCGCCTCGCCAATGATTCGCCCTTCGGTCTCGGAGCTGCAATCCGCACCCGCGATGTTGCCCGCGCACACCGCGTCGCCGCCGGCGTGAAGGCTGGGATTGTCTGGGTCAACGACCACCACCGCCTGGATCCGGCATCTCCGTGGGGAGGTGTCGGCGAAAGCGGCATCGGCCGTGAGTTCGGGCTGGAAAGCTTCAACGACCACTTCAACGTCAAGAGCGTCATGGTGGCAACCGTAGACAAGCCCTTCGACTGGTACAGCGCCACCGCAACGCAAACCCGTCTGAACTGACGGATAGCGCGAGGCGGTAGCGGAGGAATTCTCCGCCTCGCGACCCAGGATTGACCTCAGGAGGAGATAATGTCGACCATCGTCAATGCAGGTGGGCGCCTCGATCGGCTGCCCACCGGTATGTTCCACTATCGAATCATGTGGCTCATCGGGATCGGTATGTTCCTCGATGGCTTCGACATCTACCTTGCCGCGACCGTGCTTGGAGCGACGCTTGCAAGCGGATTTTCGACTCTCGGCCAGAATGCCTTTTTCGTTTCCGCAACCTTTGTCGGGATGATGCTTGGCGCATTCGCGACGGGTTTCCTCGGAGACCGCTATGGACGACGCTTCACCTATCAGATCAACCTGCTTCTCTTCGGCTTGGCCTCGATCGCCGCGGCTTTTGCTCCAACCATGAACGTGCTGATCTTCCTCCGCTTCCTGATCGGCGTCGGATTGGGCGCGGAAAATGTCGTCGGCTATTCGACAATGACAGAATTCGTGCCGTCGCGCACGCGCGGACGCTGGCTCGGCCTGATGGCGGTCCTCGTCGTAACAGGACTGCCCGCCGCCGCGCTTCTGGGCTATCTGATCATTCCGCTCTTCGGCTGGCGAACGATGTTCGTCATCGGCGGCGTCGCCGCGCTCGCTATCTGGTACATGCGTAAAAAGCTGCCGGAATCCCCGCGATGGCTGGAATCGGTCGGTAGGACAGGTGAAGCTGAGGAGCTCGTATCCAGGATCGAGGCCGAGATTTCAGAGGGCCGGCCGCTGCCGCCTCCAAGCCCGGCGGCGGTGCTGCCGCGCGTCGAGATGTCGGCTCTCTTCCGGCCGCCGATGCTGTCGCGCATGTTCGTCGGATGCGTTACGCTGATAGTGGTGAACACACTGCTTTACGGCTTCGTGACCTGGCTTCCCACGTTCTTCGTCAGCCAGGGACTCAGCACGGCGAAATCCTTCGGCTTTGCTCTTCTCATGGGTCTGGGCGCTCCTGTCGGCTCGGCGATCGGCGCCCTTACCTCGGACGCATGGGGCCGCAAACCGACGATTATCGGTGCATCCCTGCTCGCGATCGTCTTCGGCATCATCTACCCGCAAGTATCCGACCCCGTCTGGCTGCCGGTCATCGGTTTTGCGCTGACCGTGCCGATCTATATTCTGGTCGCACTGCTCTTCGGCATCTATATCCCCGAGCTGTTTCCAACAGAGGTGCGCCTGCGCGCTTCCGGGATATGCCAGACCCTGGGGCGGGGAGCCACCATCGTAACGCCCTTCATCGTCGTCTCGCTTTTCCAGTCGCATGGAATATCCGGTGTACTCGTCATGATGATCGTCCTACTGGCGCTTCAGATCATCGTCGTGGCTGTTTTCGGCATCGAACCGAAGGCAAGGCGCCTGGAGGAACTAACGCAGCCCGAAACCGATCGCGCTGTCGAGCGCGTTCCCGTCGGGAGACAAACGCCAAGCTGATATCATTTCCATCGCCGGGCAGATGCGGTCTGTCCGTTTCGCTTGTTCCAGTTCAAAATCCTGCCGGCTCAACATTTGGGCCGCATCTTTTACGGCTAGGGCGCTGCCCGTGTTGGGAGACCATCTGACGCTTTCGTCGGATTCACATTTCTTCTCAATAGCATAACATGTCAAAGGACGGAGGCACAGCCGGTGGGTTGAACCGACTCCTAGAGGTTCTTCCAAGCCGGACGCCGCCGCTTCCCTATCCGGTCGGACGTTCGTCAAGGCAGTCAACGCAGCGGACTTGGAAGGGCTTGTCTGCTGTTTTGCAGAGGATGCCCTGGTCAACGACCAGCTGTCCGAATATTCCGGAAAACGAGAGATTGTCGACTGGGCGATGCGCGACATCATCGCGGAGAATCTCACACTTTTTGTCCTGCGCGAAGTTACCAGTTACAACAATTCGAATCTGACGGTGGAAGTCGATGGTGATTTTAACAAGCGTGGACTGCCGGAACCACTGGTATTGAATTTTTATGTCACGATCTTCGACACGAAAATCGTTCAGCTTATTGCTCCGGTATCAAAATTACCTTTGTTGGCATCCTCTGCTCCGGCTGGGTCTGGTCAGCAATCCATTGAGCACAGGATGAGGCCTCCCCGTCCTGGCAGGTCAGTGTGATCGCAGCCCGGCGGGACGATGTGGCATGCAGGAGCGCGAGCGGCGCTTCGAAGATCGTGTGCCGCTCGCCGGCAGGGGCCGATGCGACCCTCATCAGGAGCAGACTTCCACCAGCACGCGATGGCCGTACCGGTTGAGGCGCCATTCCGGCTGGCAGTAATCCGGATAGTAGTCGTCATCATCGCCGAAGAACAGACGATTTCTATCATGGAAGGCGAAGCGACCGTCGCGTTGTCCGTCAAAATGGCCTGGGCCGCCAAATTGATGTCCTCCGAAGCCGCGCCCGGCGAAATTTCCGCCGCCGAAATGGCCGCCACCAGCCGAGAAACCGGCACCGCCGTGGCCACCGCCTTCGTGAGCGAGGGCAGGTGTGGTTGCTGCAATAGAAGCAGCAGCCAGTGTTAGCGTAACAAGGCCCGTCGAGATGATCTTACGAAACATAACCATAGTCTTATTCCTTGCAAAGCGGTCTGTCGTGAACCGCAAGAAATATATGTGCAGTGAAATTGGCCTCTCCTAGCCGCGGATAGATCATATCTTGGTCACAACTGATCGCGAGAAAGATATGGAATAATTTCGAATTGCCGAAATTCTTCCAAGGCAAGGCGTTCGCAAACTGATTCTCAACGCTGGCGAAAATTCTCCATTATCGGGTGACGAACCCGGCCTTCAGTCGCATCGCTCCGTGTAACCAGTGGCACAGGTGCCCTTGCAGCAGGCGGCCATGGGCGCTGCCGACGAGGAACCGTGCGGCATGGGGAATGACGAGATCGGCTTCGTTGCGTTCGCTGATCGTCGCTCGGCACGTGCAACCCAAGTTTGTCACAGTCATGGCAAATGTTGGAAATCCACCTAGACATAGGTCTGAACAAGCCTGAACAGGCGTCTGATGTTCGAACTGCCATTTTCGGGCGATCGTCTGACCGCTGCCCAAGACGGCCGGTAGTTGATGGTGACCCCCACCATCGATTGCCGACCATGATTGAGGTAGATCAACCCTAAAGGAGAATTAAGATGAACAGCAGATTCAAGATTGCCTTTGTTGCAGCCTTTGCATCTCTGGCTCTGGCCGGCGTCAGCCGTGCCGAAAGCATCGCGATGAACACGGGCCCCGAAATTGCCCAGACCCTTCGTTCCTTCAATTCCGACTTTAATGTTCGTTACGTCGGAAACTGGGACAACGATCCGGAACATGAGACCCGCGGCCTCTCCGCACCGGGCCGCACGGACAACCAGTTGCGCGCGATCCGAGTCTCGATCAGCGAAAACAAGGGTCTTGTTCGCAAGCTGAATCAGGACGATGTAAAAGTCGACAACATCGTTGACGCCGAACAGGCCGCCGACGGCAGCGTTACCTTCTTCGTACGCTAAGACGCCTCACAGCATGGACAATGATCGTCATTCCATGCTGCAGGACCAGCCGGGCAGCGGAAATCTCTACCGATACCGGAGATGGTTATTCAGGTATTAGATATGTTCCGGTCTGCCCGGCTGCCAGAATTGGCCCAACTCGTCAGTTCGCTTTCCATGGGGGCACAACTGCGTGCTCGTGCTCTTGGGGATTTAGGTGAGATAAAGAAGGTCAAGGCTCAGATCTTTCGCCTTTTGGGACCGGAGATTGCTGCCGGCGGTAAATAGTTCCATAAACTGGACGACGCCTCAGACGTGTGTTTTCAATGATTTAGTGAATAATTAAAGGCTAGTGGGTTCGTTTCTCCTCAAGGCGGCCATTGGGCCATCGAAGGGCACGTTACAGCTGACATCGACATCAGCACGCGTCTGCTACTGCGCATGCACAGTAATCGAATTGCTAGGATTTTTTCAGCGACTCTGCCGCATAACTTCTAAGACGGTGGCCAGGCTATCCACCACTTCGATAGTCGGGCTGTAAACGCTGCGCTCCAATAAGCTGATGCAGGTTCGGTCGAGGCCGAATTGATGAGCAAACTCTTCTAGGGACAGGCCTTTGGCTTATCGAAACAGCCTGAGATTCCGACCTAGGTGCCCGAACCACGGCGGATTAGCGGGCCTGCGTGCCCCCATTCGCCGAACCTCTGGGTCTTCGCGGTCTTTGCACGTCGTCGCGGCTGCCGCCCATCGTCCGGCAGGACCTTGAAGCCAGCGCCTCTAGCGACGTTCACGAAGGCGCTCCTTGCTTTCGAGGCATCGTGATCGCCCTGCATAGCCCGAAGACAGGTTGCTAGTGCGTGCTGCCAGCCTGTGTCGTTGGGCTCCTTTCGCCACTGGTTCGCTATCAGGATTCCCATAATGTCTTCCACTGTCCTGGCGATCCTGGGGCGATCCGACCCCGGCAGAAAAATGGCGACTTCTCTAATCGGTATCGATGCGATGTAGTCCATCGGCGCACCTCCTTAACCAGTCTTGCTGGTCTTCAGATCTCCTTCGATCGACTTCCGCAGGGCATCCATGATGTTGATGACGTTCGAAGCGGGAGCTCCGGCCTCCGTTTTCTTACCCTTGGCAGTCTTCCTCGGCTTGAGGAGTTTCTTCTTCTCTTCAATGAGTTTCAGCAGGCTTTCCTGTATCGGGTCGCTGACCATGTCCGGCGACCAGCGTGCCGACTTTTGCTTAATGAGTTGTTGGATCAACGGAATGAGATCCGGGTCGGCCTTCTCGTCGATGTCTTCAAAGTAATTCTCTTCCGGACGAACCTCGTCGCCGAAGCGCAAGCTCCACAGCACGATGCCTTCATCGCGGGGCTCGAGGATCACGGCACGTTCCCGCCGACCCATGACGAGCTTCGAGACGCCTACGACCTTGTCGGCCTTCATCGCGTCGCGGATCACCGCAAAGGCCTCGTTCCCGACGGCATCGTTGGGCATCAGGTAGTGCGGCTTCTCCAGATAGATCCATTCGATGCTGTCGGCGGGCACGAACTTGTCGATGTCGATTGTCTTCACGGTGTCGAGCGCTACCGCGTCGAGATCATCGTCGGTCAGAATAACGTAGTCATTCTCCCCGCGGGCATAACCCTTGGCCTCGTTGGCTTCCTTCACCGGTTTCCCAGTCACCGAGTCGATGTATTGGGAAACCACGCGGTTTCCGGTGTCCTTGTTCAGGGTGTGGAAACGGACCTTCTCGGATTCCGATGTCGCCGGGGTCATCGTCACCGGGCAGGTGACAAGGGAGAGCTTCAGGTAGCCTTTCCAATAGTATTTAGGGGCCATGACCTATCTCCTCAGCCAGCCTTACGCTGCGCCGCGGATCTCGAAGAGGGTGTCTTCGAAGCCGTCCCACGCGCGACAGGCTGCCGTCCTGTGCCAGCGTTGGCATTGGCGGCAGTACGTTTCGGTTTTTCCGCCGTAGCCTTCATCATGACGGCGCTTTGGCGAAGAGCGGCCAACAGATCATTGGGCTTGGAGACCTCGACCTTCTTTGGCTTCGGCAGCGAGCGGCCTTCTATCTTCGCCTTCACGAGATCGGCGAGGGCGGCTTCGTAACGGTCTTCGAATGTGGCCGGATCGAACTCGCCCTTCTTCGTGCTGATGATGTGCTTGGCGAGATCCATCATCTCGCCCTGGATCTTGATTTTCGGCATCTCCTCGAACGCCTTCTTGGAAGACCGAACCTCGTAGTCGTATTGGAGCGTGGTTGCGATCAGACCCTTTCCATGAGGGTGTATGAGCACAGTGCGCATCCGACGGAAGAGGAGCGCGCGTGCAATGGCTGCCACCTTAGACTTCGTCATGCCGTCGCGTAGGGCGACAAAAGCGTCGCCACTCATTTTGTCGGGGGTGAGATAGTAGGGCTTGTCGAAATAAACGTCATCGACATCCGAGCACGGAATGAACGCCTCGATCTCGAGCGTCTTGTTGCTGTCGGGGATTGTTGCGGCAACTTCTTCCGGGTCAATGATGATGTACCGACCGTTGTCGATCTCGAAACCCTTGGTCTGCAACTCTTTCGGAACAGGATCCTCGGTCTCGCTGTCGATGAAGATGCGGTTGACCCGATTTCCTGTCGCCTTGTTGATCGTGTTGAACGTGATGCGGTCGGAGGTGCTTGCAGCCGTGTAGAGGGCGACGCCGCACGATACTTCACCGAACTTGAGGAATCCCTTCCATTGCGCACGCATGCCACTTGCCATGACGCTCACTCCGAATCACTTAGCCGCGACTCAAAGACGTGCGAGGGTGATTCGTTCCGACTCGAAACGAATCATTTTTCAATGATTTAGGAATTTTTCTTCGTAAATCGATTCTGGCTCGTACCAGGGTTGTGAAGGCTTCTACCATTCCCCCCATCGAGAAAGGCGTTGCCCGCTTCGGCCACCCCACGCATCTTTTTGGAATCTCGGGCGTTCTCCTCCAGCTTTTCGACGCTCGCGCATCCGCGCTCCGTTGCATGACTCTGTTCGCTACCGCAACATTGTCTCCGAGCATGCTCTCCCTGAACTGACGCGGATTCGACGTGCTTGCTGAACGTCATACGACAGCGGAATCCAACCCCGTCGACGCTGCTATGGTCTGGCACGGAGGGGATCCGCGCGCAACCATCGATGCTCTGCTTAGGGATCGCGAACGACTGCGCGAACAGCTTGCAATCGCCCGGGCATGCATCAGCAAAGGCTATACGCGCGGCTGCCCGGCATGAATGAGAGGGGTGATGACGATAACTGCGGAGACGAGCAGCATCCCGGTTTTCGTTGCAGAACTCGTGAGGACGGCGAATGAAGTCGACCGCCTGACCGTGGGCGAAATCGACAGCTTGTTGCTTCGTGCGATACCCACGGTGCGCGAGCAAGCTGGCATCCCTGGAAGTAGCACCGAATACGATGCAATCGTCCGTCTCGAACTCGTCGCAACAAGCCTGGCCACGCAGACCCAGGAGAAAATCACAGCCGCAGTTATCGAAGCCGCTGACATGGTCCGAACTCTGTGGATTGTCGTCGACAGCATGACAGTAGTCAGTCTCAAGCCTTCATGATGAGGTATCACCGATTGTTGTTGACTCCGGTCGACGAAGGGAACAACGAGTGAACAAACAAGGAGGCCTTCTGATGTCGAGCGCTGAGAAATTCATTATCGTGCCGTACAAGAAGAACCGCGGAAATCTCGTTCCGGGGGAGATGCGCCAAGCTTCGAATGCTACCTCTGCGGAGAAAATCGCGGCGTCTATGTCGGATAGGTTCGTTGGCGTTGCGGCATATGCAGTGATGGTCGACGAAGAGACCGGTGACATGAGCTCACCCCGACTGCTTGCAAAGCATGGCGAGATCGCTGATCTCAACGCTGCCTGAGTCCGAACGCAAACAGACAGCACGGAAATCGAGGTCACATCGATTCCCTTTCGCAACGCTCGTCACTTAACGCGTTCCGGGATGAAGCTTTGGTTGCCGGCAATTGCTTCCCAACTCCAGGTCCGGCAATTCCGAGTTACTTCGCTGTCGGGACGCTCGGCTCCCACGAGAAGCGATCACCGTCGGCCGCGATGCGCCCCACGCCCGGGAAGGGGAAGTGCGGCGTGAATACGAGTTCGTTGTCCGTCGCTAGTTTCTTCAAGGTGTCGATGCGGTTCTTCTCGCCGCCTTTTTCGTCATTGTCGAACCCAATTAGCCATTCCGGTTTTACAAGCGAGATGATCGAGCTGTGCACCGTGTCTCCGATGTCCAGTAGCTTACCCTCGCCGGATACGATTTCATAGCCGACATGGCCTGGTGTGTGGCCCTTTAAGCCGACCGAAGTTATTTGTGGCACGACCTCCGCGCCCGGCTTGAAGGTCTTCACGTTTCCGTCGATCACCTTGACGATGTTCGCAAGCTGGGCGTTCTTCTT
>UCCS01000077.1 GCA_900470965.1 Hyphomicrobiales bacterium | reverse complement strand
AGCAGCTCGTTTGCCGCCTCAGTCGGCATCACGTCGACGGGATCGATCGACGGAGCGGGATCGATGACCGTGCGCTCGGCAACCGCCTTTGCTTCCGTCTTGCGCGCTGGCATCAGCTTGCGGCCAAGGCTTGCGAGCAGGCTGCCTTTGGCGGGAACAACTGACTTTTCCTGCTGGCTCGTGGCTTCGATGGCGATCGCGCTGGTGCTGTCGGCCAATGCCGCTTCCGGCATACGCGGCGGCGCCTCGTCAGCGATGGCCGCCGTGCGCAGCACGGGCGAAGCGTTCGGCGCCTGCATCACCGGAGCTTTAGCCGGCTCCCGGCCTGCGTCGACCAATGCGTAGGGATCGACGTCGAAATCGACTTCTGTCGCCGGTATCCGGGCGGCCGGGCGAACCCGCTCTTCCATCGTATCCAGCCGGTCGGCAATATGCACCAAAGTCTCGTGCAGAGCCTGGAAGGTCTTATGGGTGCGTTCTTCGCCGTCGCGGCTCAGATCTTCGAGATGCCGCAGATCTTCGGCAAGCGCGACCAGAGCCGACATGTCGGCTGCTGCAGGTGCAGCGCCCTGCGCTCCGCCATTGCGCGAATAAGCATCGACCACCGCTTCTGCCGCCTGCCGCGCTGCCTCGATGATATATTCGTCGTTCGTCGCGATATAATCTTCGATCGCGCCCATGCGGCGGTCGAGATTTGCCGACACTTCGGCGTTTTCGCGTGGTGCGCTCAAGAGTTCGGAGAGATTGGCGATCTGATCTTCGAGGTTCTTCAGCGCGCGCGTGTCAGTCGGCGCGGCCGCCGTGCTTTCTTCGAGCCGCGCGGCGATGTCGCTGAGCCGCCCTTCGAGACGCTGAAAGGCACTGTCGTCGACAACAGGCGCCGGGGCGGGGCGGATTTCCATCTCGTCGATGCGGCGTGCGAGATAGTCGAGCCGCTTGGCGAGCGCATCATTGACCGAGCCGCTTTCCAGTGCATCGATCTTGCGGGAGATATCGGAAAGCGTGCCGGTCAGGTCCGGCTGCGGCGCGGCCTTCTGTGTGCGTTCGAGCAGGTAGGAAAGGTGCTCCAGCCGCTCGTCGAGACGTGAAGTCGCTTCGGTATTGGCGAGGTCTTCAACGCGCGCCGTCAGCGCTTCCAGCCGGCCTGCCATGTCGTCGGCTGGACCGGGCCGGCTCATGGTGGCCCGACCCATCAGCTCGATCTGGTCGCCAAGTGCGGAAAGGCGGTTTTCCAGCCGCTGCATAAGCGCCGGGTCGGTACCCGCGGCAGTGCGTCCGCTGGCGGCGATCGCGCGGCTGATCTCGTCGAGCCGCGTGTCCATGGCGGCGAACTGTTCGGACATGATCCGGTCGTGCGGCTGGATCAGATTGCCGAACTGCTCGACAGCGGAGGCGATAGTGATGAGCTTGTCTTCCAGCGCCTGCACGGCCGGGCTTTCGCCCATGCCGCCAAGATGCCGCTTGATGTCGTCAAGCCGGTAGGCGAGCGACACGAGCTCTCCCTGCAGTCCGGCCGTGTCGAGCTCTGCCAGCCGGTTTTCCACATTGTCCCAGCGCTGTTCCATGTGGCGCATCGAATCTTCGCGCGCCAGCCCGTCCATCAACGAACGCAGCTCCTCGAAGTCGTTGCGCAGACCGGTAGCCTCCGGTCCGGCCGAGCGGTTGGTGAGCTGCGCAATGCTCTGCGACAGACGACCCATGTCGGCGCGGATGTCGTCGGCGAAATGCCGGTCCTGCGCGCTGGTCTTGATCTCGCGCAGTTCCGTGCGCAACGCATTCATCTCGCGCGTGACACCTTCGGAAATGTCGCGCTTCAGATCCTGCCGCAGGTTGACGAGTGCCTGGGCGATTTCAGTCATCGTGTCGTCGGAGGCGCGGAAGGCGGCTGTCGCCGGCTGCGGCGCCGGAGCGCGCTGCAGGGCAGGCGCGAGAGCCGGTTCACGCAGAAGGGCCGGTGCCGCTTCGCGCGTATAGGCGCGCTCGCGGTTCTCTCTGGTAGCGTCAAGCGCGCGCTGGCGCTGGCGGATTTCCGCAAGCGGATCGGCTGCGCGCGGCGCATAGGAACTGGCGTAGGGATCACGTTCGGGCGTCGGATTGCGAGGCCGCTGTTCGCGCCCGCTGCCCATCAGGCCTTCTATCCGCGCTTCCAGCCCTTCGATGGTGCGGTTCAACGCGTCGAGCGAGGTCCTGTCGGAGTGCCGGGAAGAATGTGATCGCGATCCGTTCATGTTCTTGCTCGCTTCGATTGCCCGGTCTGGGCCCGATCATTGCCTTTTCCGAAGCATACCGGGGTACGCATCGGAGAGCGCCATCCATAAGGAAATAGTCAATTAGACTTTCCTCAAGCTGGATAGACTTTTTGGCGGCACTCCTGAAACGCGAGACAAAGAAAAGGAATGCAGATCGCCAATGCTCACCGCGCACCTTTTACGAAACGTGGTAAAGAACTCGTTAACCCGGATGAGAATTTTTTAACTTTTGCCCTTTCGGGCCAGTTTGGAGCGCGGGAATCTTCAGATCGGCCGCTTGTACTGTAGCTCGATCTTCACGCCCTCTGGCCCATAGACGAAGACTTGGCCGAGCTCGGTATCCGGAATGTCGAGATATTCATAGCGATAGCCGCTCGCCTTGATGCGAGCGAGCGCCGGTTCGAATTCGAAGAGGCTGAAGGCCACATGGTTGAGGATGCCGGGCGGAAAGTCGCCTTCGCGCTCCGTCAGGCTCAGATGGATCACCGGCCGGTCGTCGAGATAAAGCCAGTGGCCCGGCGTGGAAAAGGGTGGCCGATAGCCTTCCTTCACGCCGAGAATGCTTTCCAGAAAGCCCATCATGACAGGCGCATTGCGGGTATCGATCGTCACATGGTCCAGGCGCAGCATCGTTCCCTCCCGAGCTTTCGAAGCCAGTCAGATCCTACCGGTTTCAGCGCCTTCGGGAAAGCGCATATGCCGCGCCGGCCGGATCAGAAACTTTCCGTCCAGGGCCGCAGTTCCACCTCTTGCGACCAGGCGCTGCGGTGCTGCAGCAGCACGCCGATATAGGACTGCGCGATCGCATCGGGCGAAAGCGTACCATCAGGCTTGTCTTCCCGGTCGGGTCTCACTGCCGATCGTACCCCGCCATCGATGATGAAATGCGCCACATGGATGCCGAGCGGCCCGAGTTCACGGGCGGCACTTTGCGCCAGTCCGCGCAGAGCGAATTTTCCCATGGCGAAGGGCGCCGATTGCGTATAGCCCTTGATGCTGGCCGTCGCCCCCGTCAGCAGGATCGCGCCACGTCCCCGCGGGATCATGCGTTTTGCCGCCTGCTGGGTTACGAGGAAGCCGCCGAAGGCGCTTGTGGCGATTGCCTGTTCCACCTGAATAGGATCCAGTTCGGCAATCGGCCCGCGCACCCGGCCGCTGGCATTGTAGACCACAATATCAGGCTCTCCGATCTCGGCATCCACGCGCTCGAACAGGGCGGAAACCGCCGCCGGCTGCGAGGCATCGGTTGCAAACGCCTTGGCTCCGGTTTCCTCGATCAACGGCCCGAGCTTGCCGATATTGCGCGCCGCAAGGCCCACTTTCACGCCGCGCTCCGAAAGCATGCGGGCAAGCGAGCCGCTGATGCCGGAACCGGCGCCGACGATCAGCGCGCTGCGATAGGGAAACTCGGCCATGATCTTCTCCTTCAGGATGAGCCTTTTGGAGAGGTAGGCAGTCGCTGCCCGTCAAAAAACCGCTGGCCGGAAATATTTCATTCTTCGGGCGCGTCGATCGAAAGCCCGCAGATGCGCGAGAGATAGGCGAGCGGCAGCCCCGTTTCATTGGCCCAGCGGTTGAACGTCTGCTGGATCAACTGCTGATCCTTCTTGCCGGTCCCGGATGGCGAAAGCGGCACGCCCGCATCCCTCAGGCAGGCGAGCACATCTGATGTCATGATGAAGCTGTCGCGGCCGATGCCGCGCAGGAAATATTGACCCGTGGCTCCGCCCAGCCGGCTGCCGCGCTTGGTGAGCAATTCGAGCAGCCCGATATGATCCTCACGCGGCCAATCGGCGAAGAAGGCGCCGGCGCTGCCGGCCTCGTTCGCAAGCTCGCGCACGAAGGCCGCATTGGCGCGTACCGACATGATCTTCGCGCCGTTCTTGACGATGCTGTCATCACCAGTCAGATCATGCCAAAATTCGTCGGGAGCGATGTTGAGGGCGGCAGGATCGAAGCCATCGAAAGCTTCTTCGAAGCCCTGCCATTTATTGTCGATGACCTTGTGCACGAAGCCGCTGTAGAAGATGCGCCGGGTCATCTGCGAAAGAATGCGGTCATCGGGCAGCGCGCGCAGCGCCTCATGATCAGGCATGGCCGGCAGCATCGCTTTCAGCGCATCGGCTCCGCCTTTTCTTTGCTCGGCGCGCTGGCGGATGATATCGAAATCGCTCAAGGCTTGGCTCCCCGAATGGACTTTGCTTGCGCAAGCCTATTCCGGGAGCCGTCCTGCCTTCAAGCGGTTTGGACCTTCAAGCCGTGAGATCCATGCTCAGGCTGCTACGGTTTCGCGCACCTCATCTAAGAGGAAATGCACGATCAGATAATCGATCTTGTAATGCCGTCCGCTATCGCTGACTTTCTCCTCGCTGCCGCCATCGGCAGGGTGCCAGGGATGATAGTGGGGGTTGGTGGCGATCAGTGTCACCGCCTTGCCGGCGTAGGGACCTTCGCCCGGCCGGAACCGCATCTCTGCCAGCGGCCAGATGCGTTCGTAGGTTTCCATGGGAATACGCACTCTCAGCGCCTTGCGCAGAACCGGAGGCTCGTCATGCGCAACAAGCCGTTCGCCGTTGACCGGCTCGACTGTTATGGGCTCGATGGTCACTTCCTCCGCCGTATCGAAAATGGAATTGAACTCCGCAGGCCACGCTCTCTTCATGAAACAGCTCCTCCCAGGCTTCTCCAAAGTCACAAGATTAAGTGTAGCGCGCTTAGCCGGAGAAGCAACGGACTATTCCCGCTGAAGCGGTAATGGCGCTGCATGGTTGCCCCTCTCCACACACTTCACAAAATCGCGCATATGAAGAATTTGACGTTTACGCAAACGTCAATATTTTGTAAGAGAGTCTCGAGACCGGAGCGATCCGGTTGCCGAATTGGAGGAATTCGAACGATGCCAGTCTACAAGGCCCCGGTGAACGACACGCTCTTCGTGCTGAACGACGTGCTGGGTCTCGAGCGCTATAATAATCTGCCGGGTTTTGCCGATGCGACGCCCGATATGATCGAAGCGATCCTCGGCGAGGCCGGAAGGGTTGCCGAGGAAGCTCTTTTTCCGCTGAATTATTCCGGCGATCAGGAAGGCTGCACTCGCCACGACGATGCCAGCGTCTCTACGCCGAAGGGCTTCAAGGAGGCCTATAAAGCCTATCGCGAAGGGGGCTGGATCGGCCTTGCGGTGCCGGAGGAATTCGGCGGGCAGGGGCTTCCCTATACGCTGCATACCGCCGTTGGCGAATATACCTCGGCCGCCAATATGTCGCTGATGATGTATCCGGGTCTGACGCAGGGCGCTATCGCGGCGATCCTCGTCCACGGCACTGACGAGCAGAAGAGCACCTACTTGCCGAAGATGGTGGACGGCAGCTGGTCCGGCACCATGAACCTCACCGAGCCGCATTGCGGCACCGATCTCGGCATGCTGCGCACCAAGGCAGTGCCGCAGGCGAATGGCAGCTACAGGATATCAGGCCAGAAGATCTTCATCTCCGCCGGCGAGCATGACCTGGCCGACAACATCATCCACCTGGTGCTGGCCCGCATCGAAGGCGCGCCTGAGGGCACCAAGGGCATCTCGCTTTTCATCGTCCCGAAGTTCCTCGTCGGCAACGACGGCG
Source organism: Hyphomicrobiales bacterium (assembly GCA_900470965.1). Lineage (GTDB taxonomy): Bacteria > Pseudomonadota > Alphaproteobacteria > Rhizobiales > Rhizobiaceae > Rhizobium. Next base: position 25,866 of record UCCS01000077.1, on the reverse strand, counting down.
CGCAGGGCGCCCGCAATGGCGTTTCCTGCGGCGCCATCGAACACAAGATGGGCATCCATGCCAACGCCACCTGCGTCATGAACTACGACGAGGCGACGGGCTTCCTGATCGGCGCCGAAAACCGCGGCCTCAACGCTATGTTCGTGATGATGAACGAGGCCCGCCTGATGGTCGGCCTGCAGGGCATCGCCATTTCCGAGATCGCCTATCAGAACGCCGCCAATTACGCCCGCGATCGCATCCAGGGCCGCTCGCTGTCCGGCCCCAAGGCGCCGGACAAGAAGGCCGATCCGATCATCGTCCATCCCGATATCCGCCGCTCGCTGATGACCATCCGCGCCTTCAACGAGGCCGGCCGCGCCTTCCTGCTCTGGACCGCGCTCAAGTCTGATATCGCCCATCGCGCCACCGACGAGAAGGAGCGCCAGACGGCCGACGATATTCTCGGCCTCGTCACCCCGATCCTGAAGGGAGTGATGACCGACAAGGGCTTCGATCATGCCGTCATGGCCCAGCAGGTCTTCGGCGGTCACGGCTATATCGAAGAGCACGGCATGAGCCAGTATGTGCGCGATGCCCGCATCGCCATGATCTATGAAGGGGCGAACGGCATCCAGGCGCTCGATCTCGTCGGCCGGAAATTGGCGCTGAACGGCGGCCGCGCCGCCATGGCGCTCTTCAAGGAGATCGGCGATTTCTGCGAGGAAAACCGCAATGACGAACAACTGAGCTTCTTCACCAAGCACTTGAAAAAGGGCTTGAACGACGTACAGGGCGCGACCATGTGGTTCATGCAGAACGCCATGGCCAAGCCCGACAATGCCGGTGCCGGTTCCACCGATTACATGCACCTCTTCGGCCTTGTCGTTCTCGGTTATATGTGGGCGCGCATGGCAAAAGCCGCCAACGAGCGTCTTGCCGCCGGCGATGCCAGGGAGGACTATCTGAAGAACAAGCTGATCACGGCGAAATTCTTCATGGAGCGCGTGATGCCGGAAACCGCATTGCGCAAGGCCCGCATCGAAACCGGCGCCGACACGATGATGGAACTGGCCGCCGAAGCCTTTTGATTGCGATCCCCTTCTCCCCAGCGGGGGGCCGAAGGACGGGTCGAGACCCGTGGCTCGACCCCGGTCAGTGGCCCGAAGGGTCGGAAAAAATGGAATTCACCGGCGCCTTTGCGCCGCCAGGGAGATGAGACAATGACCGAGGTTTTCATTTACGACCACGTCCGCACGCCCCGCGGCCGCGGCAAGAAGGACGGCTCACTCCACGAAGTGCCCTCCGTCCGTCTCGCGGCAAAGACGCTGGAGGCGATCCGCGACCGCAACGGCCTGAATACGGAAACGGTCGACGACATCATTATGGGCTGTGTCGATCCGGTCATGGATGCCGGCGCCGTCATCCCCAAGGCTGCTGCCTTCGAGGCCGGTTATTCGACGAAAGCACCCGGCATGCAGATCTCCCGCTTCTGCGCCTCCGGCCTCGATGCCGTGAATTTCGGCGCCGGCAAGATCGCGCAGGGCGCTGACGATATCGTCATCGCCGGCGGCGTCGAAAGCATGTCCCGCGTCGGCCTCGGCATGTCCGGCGGCGCCTGGTTCATGGATCCCTCCGTCAACTTCCCGGCCTATTTCATGCCGCAGGGTGTCTCTGCCGATCTGATCGCCACCAAATACGGCTTCTCGCGTGACGACGTCGACGCCTATGCCGTCGAAAGCCAGAAGCGCGCGGCAAGCGCCTGGAACAATGGCTGGTTCAAGAATTCCGTCATCCCAGTCAAGGATCAGAACGGCCTCACCATCCTTGCCCATGACGAACACATGCGCCCCGGCACAGATATGCAGGCGCTCGCCTCACTTAATCCATCCTTCCAGATGCCCGGCGAAATGGGTGGCTTCGAGGCTGTCGCCATCCAGGCCCATCCGGAAGTCGAGCGCGTCAACTATGTCCACCATGCCGGCAATTCCTCGGGGATCGTCGATGGCGCCGCTGCCGTCCTCCTCGGCTCCAAAGCCGGTGGCGAGAGCATGGGCCTGAAGCCCCGCGCCCGCATCAAAGCCTTCGCCAATATCGGCTCCGACCCGGCTCTGATGCTGACCGGCCCGGTTGATGTCACCGAAAAGCTCCTGAAGCGCACGGGCATGACGCTTGCCGACATTGACCTCTTCGAATTGAACGAAGCCTTCGCCGCCGTCGTGCTGCGCTACATGCAGGCTTTCGACATTCCGCACGACCAGATCAACGTCAATGGCGGCGCGATCGCCATGGGCCATCCGCTTGGCGCGACCGGCGCCATGATCCTCGGCACCGTGCTGGACGAACTGGAGCGCCGCGATCTCAACACCGCGCTGGTCACCCTCTGCATCGGCGCCGGCATGGGCACGGCAACCATCATCGAACGCGTTTAAGGGAGAGAGACGATGAGCTACACCAACTTCACCGTCGAGACCGATGCGGATGGTATCGCGCTGGTCACCTGGGACATGCCCGGCAAGTCGATGAACGTCTTCACCGAAGAGGTGATGAACGAGCTCGATGCCATCATCGATGCGACGGTCGCCGACAGCGCCGTCAAGGGCGTGGTCATCACCTCGGGCAAGTCCTCCTTCTCGGGCGGTGCCGATCTCTCGATGATCAAGTCCATGTTCACACTCTACCAGCAGGAGAAAGCCGCAAATCCTGACGGTGCGGCACAGAAACTCTTCGATCTGGTCGGCCGCATGACCGGCCTGTTCCGCAAGCTCGAAACCTGCGGCAAGCCCTGGGTTTCCGCCATCAACGGCACTTGCATGGGCGGCGCACTGGAAATGTCGCTCGCCTGCCATGGCCGCGTGGCCTCCAACACCAAGAGCGTCAAGATCGCCCTGCCGGAAGTCAAGGTTGGCATTTTCCCAGGCGCCGGCGGCACGCAGCGCATCTCGCGCCTGACCGATGCCCAGTCCGCCTTGCAGATGATGACGACGGGCCAGTCGCTGAACGCCTCGCGCGCCAAGGCCATGAACCTCGTCCATCAGGTGGTCGATCCGGATCAGCTCATTCCGGCCGCCAAGCAGATGATCAAGGACGGCCTGAAGCCCGTCGCCCCCTGGGACGAAAAGGGCTTCAAGGTGCCCGGCGGCGGCATCTGGACGCCCGCCGCAGCCCAGCTCTGGCCGGCAGCGCCGGCGATCCTGCGCCGCGAAACATCAGGCAATTATCCCGGCGCGCTCGCCATCCTGAAATGCGTCTATGAAGGCCTGCAGGTTCCCTTCGATACGGCGCTGAAGATCGAGCAGCGTTATTTCACGCAGGTGCTGCAGACCACCGAAGCCTTCTCTATGATCCGTTCGCTCTTCATCTCCATGCAGGAGCTCAACAAGGGCGCCCGCCGCCCGGCCGGTGTGCCGAAGACAGAACTCAAGAAGGTCGGCGTCGTCGGCGCCGGCTTCATGGGCGCCTCCATCGCCTATGTCACGGCCGCCGCTGGTTTCGAAGTCGTGCTGATCGACCGCGATATCGAGGCTGCCACAAAGGGCAGGGGCGTTGGCGAAGGCCTCGTCAGGGATTCCGTCGGTAAGGGCCGTCTTACGCAGGAAGAGGGTGCAGCACTTCTCGCCCGCCTTACACCCTCCGCCGACTACGCCGATTTGAAAGATGCCGATCTCGTCATCGAAGCCGTTTTCGAGGACCGCGCCGTCAAGAAGGCGGTCATCGAACAGGTGGAAGCCGTCATCCCGGAAACGACGATCTTTGCCTCCAACACCTCGACTCTGCCGATCACGGGCCTTGCCGAAAATTCGAAACGCCCGGACCAGTTCATCGGCGTGCATTTCTTCTCGCCGGTCGAAAAGATGATGCTGACAGAGGTCATCCTCGGCAAGAGCACCGGTGATCGGGCGCTTGCTGTGGCCCTGGACTACGTTGCCGCCATCAAGAAGACGCCCATCGTCGTCAACGATGTCAGGGGCTTCTTCGTCAATCGTTGCGTCTTCCGCTATATCCACGAAGCCTATGACATGCTGATCGAAGGCGTACCGGCAGCCATGATCGAAAACGCCGCCAAGATGGCCGGCATGCCGGTCGGCCCGCTGTCGCTGAATGATGAAGTAGCGATCGACCTTTCGCAGAAGATCCTCAAGGCAACGGTTGCCGATCTCGGCCCCACGGCCGTCGACGCACGTCACCTTGCGCTCATCAATAAGCTGGTGGACGAGCTTGACCGCCGCGGCCGCAAGAACGGCAAGGGTTTCTATGAATATCCGGCCAAGCCCGCCAAGAAATTCCTCTGGCCGGAGCTGAAGACCCTCTATCCGCAGAAGCCGGCCGATGAGATCGACGTCAACACCCTGAAGCAGCGCTGCCTGGTCACGATCGCGCTCGAAGCCGCCCGTACCATGGAAGAGGGCATCGTCACCGATCCCCGCGAAGCCGACGTCGGCTCCATCCTCGGCTTCGGCTTTGCGCCCTATACCGGCGGCGCGCTGAGCTACATCGACGGCATGGGTGTAAAGGCCTTCGTGGACCTCGCCGAAAAGCTGGCCTCAAGCTATGGCGACCACTTCAAGCCGACGCCGCTCTTGAAGGACATGGCCGCCAAGGGCGAAACCTTCTATGGCCGTTTCGATCCCTATCCGGCCGCTGATAAGGCTGCATAATTGGTGAGGCGCCGCGGCTCGTAAGGGCCGCGGGCGCCGCTCTCACATTCCCTTCATCTCTGGCTAGGCTTGAGCGGCGAATCCTGCTGCAAACGCACGAAAAGCCAACTCAAAACACTTAGCCATTGCGCTAAGTATCGGATCCTGATACTTAGCCTTATGGATTACTATTCACATCAACTCGACAGCATCTTCCTGGCACTGGCCGATCCCACGCGCCGCGCCGTCATCGGTCGGTTGGGCACCGGTCCGGCCAGCATCAGCGACCTTGCAAAGCCTTTCGACATGGCCTTGCCGTCCTTCATGAAACACATCCACCTTCTGGAAGAGACAGGCCTGATCGAAACGAGAAAGCAGGGCCGCGTGCGCACTTGCACGCTTGAAAAGAAGCGTTTCGCGATGGTCGAAGGCTGGCTTTCGGCTCAGCGCGCCATCTGGGAAGCCCGCACGGACAGGCTCGAAGCTTTCGTTACTGCCACGCAATCGAAGGGGGAAAAATCCTAATGAATGTCCCGGTGAACACTCAAATGAATCCGGATCTCGATCTGACCATTTCGCGCATCATCAAGGCACCGGTGGCCACAGTCTGGAGCGCCTGGACCACGCCGGCAAAATTCGCAAAATGGTGGATCCCCGCGCCGGCGCTCTGCCGTGTCGCCGCCATGGAAGTCAAACCCGGCGGCGCCCTCGTAACCGAGATGAGTGAGGATGGCGGCCCCTTCGAGCCGCATCTCAGCGCCTGTTTCCTCGATGTTCAGGAAGGCCGGCGCCTCATTTTCACCAATGCGCTCCTCGGCGGCTGGCGCCCCGCGCCGACCCCTTTCATGACAGCCATCATCACCCTCGCCGACCATCCCGAAGGCACCGATTACAACGCCGTCGTCATGCATAAGGACAAGGACACCCGCAACACGCATGTGGAGTTAGGCTTCTACGACGGCTGGGGCACGGTCGCCGAGCAATTGGCGAAGCTCGTGGAGAAATAAAGAATGTTCATGCCCGGCGTAGCAGCCAGGCTAGAGCAGTTAACCGGTGACGGTGGGGAATGCAGGCGATATGAAGTCTCCTAACCCGCCAGCCGGCGATCCGTTGTCTGGCCCTCGTCGAACATTTCGCTCAGCATCTCAAGGATCACATGGACCTTCTCGGATTTGACCGAGTAGTAGATCGTCTGTGCATCGCGTCGCGTTTTGACGAGGTCTCTGCTGCGGAGCTTGGCGAGGTGTTGGGAGAGTGCCGATTGGCTGATTCCGATAATATCGGCGAGGTTGTTGACCGCCACCTCGCGCTCGGCAAGCGTCTTCAGCATCCGCAGTCGATGGGCGTTCGCCATGACCAGCAGCAGGTCGGCTTTCTTTTCAAAACTATCTGTATTCATTGCTTTCCCTTCACAATTTAGCGGACGGCAATTTATATGACTAATTAAGAATTGTCTTAAGAGTATGGCCGGGAACAAATTTTTCCCCCTGCTTTTGTGGGGTTTCCCGATAGACCGCGTTCTGTGCCGCAACTGCGCGGCGCCGAATTTGCATTTGATCAGTCATCCGGTTCAGAAATCTCCTGCGAGCGCCTATATGCCTGTCAGGAATCATGACAGAAGCGTGCAGGGCACACTTCAGTTTAAGCGATGGAATCATGAAGAAGATCGGTTTTCTCTCGTTCGGGCATTGGACGCCCTCGCCGCAATCTCAGACGCGCTCGGCAGGTGATACCCTGCTGCAGTCGATCGATCTCGCGGTCGCCGCTGAAGAACTTGGCGCTGACGGCGCCTATTTCCGCGTCCATCATTTTGCTCGTCAGCTTGCTTCGCCATACCCGCTGCTCGCGGCCGTCGGCGCTCGGACCAGCCGCATCGAGATCGGCACCGCGGTCATCGACATGCGCTACGAGAACCCGCTCTACATGGCGGAAGACGCCGGCGCGGCCGATCTGATTTCCCGCGGACGCCTGCAGCTGGGCATCAGCCGCGGCTCGCCCGAGCAGGTCATCGATGGCTGGCGCTATTTCGGCTACAACCCGCCGGAAGGCCAGAGCGATGCCGATATGGGCCGCCGCCATGCCGAGGTCTTCCTGGAAGTGCTGCGGGGCGAAGGCTTCGCCGAGCCCAATCCGCGGCCGATGTTCCCCAATCCCCCCGGCCTGCTGCGGCTCGAGCCGCATTCGGCTGGTCTGCGTGAGCGCATCTGGTGGGGCGCAGGCTCGAACGCTACGGCAGTCTGGGCCGCCAAGCTTGGCATGAACCTGCAGAGTTCGACGCTGAAGGATGACGAGACAGGCGAAGCCTTCCATATCCAGCAGGCCAAGCAGATCCGTGCTTATCGCGAGGCCTGGAAGGAAGCCGGCCATCAGCGTGAGCCGCGCGTTTCCGTCAGCCGCAGCATCTTCGCGCTGGTGAACGATCGCGACCGCTCCTATTTCGGCTATGGCAATGAAGAGCAGGACAAGGTCGGTTTCATCGACGAGAATACGAGGGCAATCTTCGGCCGTTCCTATGCCGCCGAGCCCGATGCTCTCATTGAGGAGCTTAAGAAGGACGAGGCGATCGCCGAGGCCGATACGCTCCTGCTTACCGTCCCCAACCAGCTCGGCGTGGAATACAATGCCCACGTCATCGAATCGATCCTGAAATATGTCGCGCCGGCGCTCGGCTGGCGGTGATCGTATCCTGCGATGGCATATAGCATGTCGCGCAAAAATGTGCGCGATCTTGCGATAACGACTTGCGAAAACAAGAGCTTAAAGCGTGGCGGATCTGAAAGATCGCGACATGCCTTAAGCCGTCGCCGTCTCCCTTGTCGCGCGCATCACCATCAGCCCGGCAAGGCTGAGGAGGACGATGGCGGTTGCGTAGATGTCTGTGGTCATGCCGTAGCCGATTGACTTGACGAGGAAGCCGGCAAGGATTGCCGGCAGGCTGAAGGCGAGATAGCTCTGAATATAGAAGGCCGAAAGCAGGCCGGCCCGTTCTTCCGGCTTGGCAAGTGGCATGATCGTGCCGATTGAGCCGAGGAAATTGGTGCCGAAACCGGCGCCCGTCAAAAGCGTGCCGACGAGCAGTAGCGGCACATTGGCAAGATGCACGCCCGCGACGACCGTTGCGATGCCCAATGTTTGGGAGGCGACTCCGAAGATGAGATTGGCTTTCGGGCTGCGGTTGCGGCGCAGGAAGACGGCGATTGCGCCCGACAGCATCAGCGCTGCCACGACCGCGCCACCCGTCAGCGGCGCGGGGCTGCCGGTGGTCGAAGCGACCAGGGAGGGCACGAGCGACAGGTAGAAGCCGCCGAGCGTCCAGTTGGCGATATTGATCGGTGTCACCAGCGACAGCGGCTTCTTCACCTGCTGCGGAATGAAAATCGTCGGCTTCAGCGAGTTGAAGACACCGGGCCGCGTGCCGCCCGTCTCTCGCGTCAGCCACAGCGCAACGGCCTGCACGGCAAAGGCGGCAAGCAGCAGGGCATAGACGAGATGCAGTGGCTCGGGTCCATATTGGATCAGCGCGCTGGTGCCGATGGCGCCGATCGCCATGCCGGAAAGCGGCGCGAGCGAGTTGACGATCTGCCCCTTTGCCCGGTCGATATCGACAAGGGCGGCACCCAGCGAAGCGCCGGCGATGCCAGTCGCAAGTCCCTGCACGATACGAGCTGCGATCAGCCATTCCGGCCCGCTGGCAATGGAAAACAGCGCCATGGCGATGATTTCGAGCACCAGCGCGCCGAAAATGACGGGCCGCCGTCCGAGATGGTCGGAGATGGAGCCGGCAATCAGCAGGGCTGCGAGCAGTGCGAAGGCGTAGACTGCGAAGATCACGGTGATTAGGATGGGAGAAACGGCAAAGCTTTCCTGATAGATGCGATAGAGAGGCGTCGGCGCGGCCGATGCGCCGAAGAAGATGGCGAGCGTCAGAGCATGGAAGCCCATGGGCGACGAATTCTTGATGGATTCGGAAGCGGCGACCATATAAGCTCCTTAAAGCTAATTTATTGCGTTAGCTCTATCTAGGACACACAAAGCCTAAAAGCAAATAATTTGCGTTTATGGAAGTATGAAGGTTTCTGAACTGTTGGCCGCGGTTTTGCACTCGGAATTGCGTAAAAGGAGCTGGAAGCGTGCTAGGCGAATCTGAAAGATCGCAGCACACTTCAGGCGGATAAGGTTGGTTCGAAATGGCAGTGAAAGAGAATATCCGTCCGGGTGGCAGAAGCGCGCGTGTTCAGGCTTCCGTGCATGCGGCGGTGCGTGACCTCCTCGTAGAGATGAGCCGTGCAGAGATCACCGTGCCGCTGATCGCTGCGCGTGCAGGCGTGACGCCTTCCACCATCTATCGCCGTTGGGGTGACCTGCAGGAATTGCTGGCCGACGTCGCCGTGGAGCGACTGCGCCCCGATATGGAGCCGGCCGATACCGGTACCGGCGCCGGTGATCTGGAGGCCTGGGCCGAGCAATATGCCGAAGAAATGTCTTCCGGTCCTGGCCGTGAATATATCCGCGATGTGCTCTCCGCCCAGACCGGCGACAACGCCAACAAATGTTGTAACTTCACCCGTCAGCAGATCGAGGCGATTGCCGGTCGGGCGAAGGAGAGGGGCGAGGCGTTCCCTGATGTCGATGCAGTGATGGATCGCGTAGTCGCCCCCATCATGTACCGTATCCTGTTCGGCGATGTCCCGACTGCCGCCCGCGTGCAGGAGCTTGTCGGCCACGTTTTCGGCCGGCGTAAGGCAGCCTGACTTTCACTCGGCGGCGGTGCGCTTCAGGCCGGAAATCTGCGTGATATAGGCGCGAAGTGCCGCCGGCCGCACCGGCTTGTGCTGAACGGCGATGCCATGCTTCTCCGCCTCGGCGCGCACCTCTGGCGTCCTGTCGGCAGTGACGAGCAGGGCCGGAATATCGACATCGAAATGCTGCCGCAGATGCAGGATCGCTTCGACCCCGGTCCCGTCGGCAAGATGATAGTCGGCAATGACGAGATCGGGCGGCTGACGCATCGACAGCGCCTGGACAACGGAAAGCGAATCCGCTGCCTGCGTGTCGCAGCCCCATCCGTCGATCAGCAGTCGCATGCCTTCGAGGATCTTGGTCTCGTTGTCGATGCAGAGGATGCGCAATCCCTTCAGCGGCTGCGCCGTGCGGTCGACGGGAACGACGGCTGCCGCGGCTTCCGCGCTCTTCGAGATATCGAGCGGCATCAGAATACGGAATTCCGTGCCCTTGCCATGCGTCGAATGAAGCTCGACCTTGTGATTGAGCACGCGGGCGATGCGGTCGACGATCGAGAGGCCGAGCCCGAGGCCCGACGCGGTCTTGGCACCCTCATCCAGCCGCGCGAATTCCTTGAACACTGTCCGGAATTTCGAAGGCGGTATGCCGATGCCGGAATCCATCACCTGGATCATCACTTGATTGCCACGTCGTCTTACCCCGACCAGCACCTTGCCGCTGACAGTATATTTGATGGCATTGGAAACGAGGTTCTGTACGAGACGGCGCAGCAGGTTCGGATCGGAGCGCACCCGCAGCGAGGTCGGCATGACCTTGAGCTTCAGTTTCTTCTCGCGGGCGATCGGTGCAAAATCGGTCTCGATGCGCTCGAGTAGATCTGAAAGCGGCACGGAAGCCAGCCGCGGGCGCATGGCGCCGGTATCCAGCCGGGAAATATCGAGCACGGCGCCGAGAATGGATTCGACCGATTCCAGCGCGGAATCGATATTGCGAACGATCGGGCTGTTTTCCGATTGCGCCATGCGTTCGACGAGCGCGGAAGAATAGAGCCGGGCCGCATTAAGTGGCTGCAGAATATCGTGGCCGGCGGCAGCAAAGAAGCGCGTCTTACCGATATTGGCTTCCTCGGCCGCTGCACGCGCCTCCGCGAGCTCCTTGTTGACGCGGGTCAGTTCCGCGGTGCGCTCGACGACACGCTGCTCCAGCGTCTCGTTTGCCTGTTTCAGCGCCCGGTCGGCGGCCACACGCTGGGTGATGTCGGTGAAGGTCGCGACGATGCCCTTGTCCGGCATGGCGTTGGAACGCACTTCGATGATGCGCTCGCCGCCGCCGAGCACCAGCGGGAAGGGCTTGTCGAGCGTCAGGAAATGCCGCACCGCTTGGCCCTGGTCGCCGGGCGCAATATCGCCGCGCTGGCTGAGGATACTGACGATTTCCGATAGCGGAAAACCCACCTGGCCGGCATTTTCCGGCAGGTCCAGCAATTGCCGGAAGCGGCGGTTCCAGATCGTCAGCCGATTGGAACTGTCGAAGACGGCGATGCCCTGATCCATCTGCGAGAGCGCCGTCTGCAGCATGTCCTGATTATATTGCAGTGCTTCGCTCGCCTGATCGAGCAGCCAGGCCGTGTCCGAGGAAGCATCCTCGATTTTTTGCAGGATCAACGACAGCACGAGCCGCGCTGAAGAGGAGCCGATGGCGCTGCCGAGAAGCTGCTCGGTGAAATGGATGAGCGCCATATCCGCCGGCTGGTCGTCCTCCAGCTTGCGTCCTGACGTCTGCTCGTAAGTCGCAAGCGAGCGCTGCATGCGCTCCTCGCCGAGATAGCGGGCGATCGCCGTCTTGAGATCTCCGACGCTGATGCGGGTCTTCCAGCCCCGCGTGGCAAATTGCGAGCGCGAATGCCGCTTGACGAAGATGCCGGCCTGGATGCGTTCCAGCGGCTTGGCGTTGCGCGTCAACGAGCCGACGATGAAGGTGGCGGTATTGACGAGCAGGCTCATTGCCGTCGCATTGACGAGCGGATCGGCATCCGGGCCGGTGAAGAGCGTTGTACCGGGAAAGATGAAGCCGAGGAAACTGCTCGCTACATAGGAATAATCCGGGCCTCCGAATGAGGGCAGGAACAGCAGGTAGACCCAGATGATGAAGCCGGACGAGAGGCCCAGGATGGCGCCGCGTGCATTCGCCCGCCGCCAGATCATGCCGCCGAAGAGGGCGGGCGCAATCTGCGCGATGGCGGCAAAGGAGAGCAGGCCGATCGAGGCGAGCCCTGCCGTGCTGTCGGTCGAACGGTAATAGGCGTAGCCAAGCAGCAGCACGGCGAAGATGGCGCTGCGGCGGATATTGAGCAGGCTTTTTGCGAAGTCGTCGCGCTGGCTCGCAAGGCCCGCGAGCTTCCGGCGCAGGAAGAACGGCATGACGATGTCGTTCGACACCATGATGGAAAGCGCCACGGAATCGACGATCACCATGGCGGTCGCCGCCGAAAATCCGCCGATGAAGGTGATCAGCGAGACAACAGGCATTTGCCCCACAAGCGGCAGAGAGAGCACGTAAAGGTCTGCGTTGCCGTTGCCGCCGAAGGTCAGCAGCCCGCCGATCGCAACCGGCAGCACGAAGAGATTGATGGCGATCAGATAAAGCGGGAAGAGAAAGCCCGCGAGCCGGAGCTGCTTTGCCGTGCGGTTTTCGACGACTGTGACATGGAACTGGCGCGGCAGCATGATAATGGCGAAGGCCGAAAGCAGCGTCAGCGTGATCCATCGGCTGAGCGGTGTCTGATAGTCGAGTGCGGCGGTGACCAAGGCGTTCTCCGATCCTTTCTGCCACAGGTCGCTTGGCCCGTCGAACAGGAACCAGATAACGCAGATGCCTGCCGTCAGGAAAGCAACCAGCTTCACCATCGATTCCATCGATACTGCGAGGATGAGCCCGTCCTGATGTTCCGTCGCATCGGTGTGGCGGGTGCCGAACATGATCGCGAAGCAGGCAAGCACCAGCGTGACGATCAGTGGAAGGTCGAGGAAGTAGAGGTTGCCGCTGCCGATGCCATAGTCGGACGGATTGACCATGGCCGTGACCGTCGCTGAAATGGATTTCAGCTGCAGCGCGATATAGGGGATGGTGCCGATGAGGCAGATCAGCGCCACGATGGTTGCGACAGTGGAATTCTTGCCGTAGCGCGCGGCAATGAAATCGGCGACGGATGTAAGCTTCTCGGCCTTGGCGAGTTCGATGATGCGCTTCAGCAACGGCATGCCGAGTGTGAAGACGAGGATCGGCCCGATATAGATGCCGGCAAATTCCAGCCCATGATGAGCCGCAAGGCCGACGCCGCCGAAATAGGTCCAGGAGGTGCAGTAGATCGCCAGGCTGAGCGCATAGACCACAGGCCGGCCGCCTTCCGGCACGCCGAATTTCCGGCTCCGGCGGTCGCCGTAGCTTGCTACTGCGAAAAGCAGCAGAAGATAACCCAAGGCAAACGCAAATATGACCCAGCCTGGAAGCATTGACCCTCCGCCGACGGACAATCCGCCGTCCTCCCGGAACAGTCCGAGATTAGGGCAATTCAGCAAGTTTGAAAATTCCCGCGGCCTTGGTCTTAAGTTCTACGCGGAAGGGGACAGTGTTCGAATATTTCCAATTGCCGATTGATTAATTGAGATGAAGGTGTAGCTAATGAAAACAACGACATGTCTTTGAAAATGCATCAAGGGGAGACAGATCTGATGCTCAATGAGTTCAAAGCATTTATCGCCCGCGGCAATGTCATGGATCTCGCAGTCGGTGTCATCATCGGCGGTGCCTTCGGCGGCATCGTCAAGTCGCTGGTCGAAGATATCATCATGCCGATCGTCGGTGCGATCTTCGGCGGTTTCGACTTCTCCAACTACTACATTCCGCTGGCGAAGGATGCCTATGGGCAGCCAACCCTTGCAGATGCCCGCAGGCACGGGGCCGTTTTCGCGTACGGCAATTTCATCACGGTCCTCATCAATTTCGTGATCCTCGCCGTGATCATTTTCCTGATGATAAAGGCTGTGAACATTCTGCGCGAGCAGGTCGAGCGCAAGGAAAAGGAAGCGCCGGCAGAGGTTCCGCCGCCGCCGGCCGATGTCGCGCTGCTGACTGAAATCCGCGATCTTCTCGCCAAGCGCCCAGCCGTCTGATCCGGTCCTAAGCCCGTTCGCTCCGGCCGGGCTCATCCATCACGAAAATCGATATGCCATCACGCATTGTCATAGGATTTGCGTCCGCAAATCCGCTATGAAGGCGTGAACTGGAGATATGCATGTCGATTATAAGCAGCCTCAGCCCGCGCGCCATTGCAGCGCCAGAAAGCGGGATCGTCGAAGTCGTCAATTATGCCCGTGGCCGTGAGGGCCTCTTGCCGCTCTGGGTCGGTGAGGGCGATCTTCCCACCCCCGATTTCATCAATCAGGCGGCCACGCAGGCGCTCGCCGCCGGCGAGACCTTCTATACCTGGCAGCGCGGCATTCCCGAACTGCGCCAGGCGCTGTCGGATTATTACTTCAGGCACTTCGGCATCCGCCTTCCGGTCGAGCATTTCTACGTCACCGGTTCAGGCATGCAGGCAATCCAGATCGCCGTTCAGGCACTCACTTCGCCTGGTGACGAACTTGTCTATCTTACGCCGGCCTGGCCAAATATCGCTGCCGCCCTGGAAATCGCCGGCGCCCGTTCGGTCGGCGTCGAGCTGCAGTTCGAAGGCGGTACCTGGGCTGTCGACCTCAACCGCATCAAAGCGGCGATTACGCCGAGGACCCGCGGCCTCTTTATCAATACCCCATCAAACCCGACCGGCTGGACCGCGACGAAGAAGGATCTGGCGGATATCCTGACGCTGGCTCGAAAACATGATCTCTGGATCATGGCCGATGAGATCTATGCGCGTTATTTCTACGCCGGCGGTCGCGCTTCCTCTTTCCTCGACGTCATGGAGCCTGGCGACAAGATCATCTTCGTCAACTCCTTCTCCAAGAACTGGTCGATGACCGGCTGGCGGGTCGGCTGGATCGTCGCCCCGCCCGAAACCGGCCAGGTGCTGGAAAACCTCATCCAATATTCCACCTCGGGCGTCGCACAGTTCATGCAGAAGGGCGCGGTCGCTGCCCTCAACGAGGGTGACGCCTTCGTGCAGTCGAATATCGACAAGGCAACCCGCTCCCGCGATATCCTCTGCGATGCACTGATCGCCACCAACCGCGTCGAAACACTGAAGCCCGATGGCGCGCTTTACGCCTTCCTCAAGATCGACGGGGTTACCGACAGCCGCAAGGCTGCGATCGACATCGTCGACAAGACCGGCGTCGGCCTTGCCCCCGGCACGGCCTTCGGACCCGGCGGCGAGCTTTTTCTGCGCGCCTGTTTCCTGCGCGATCCGGCGCAGGTGACAGTCGCGGCCGAGCGGCTTTGCGACTATATCCTGAAGCTCTAGGCGGAGCGACGCATCGCTTCCGGTAGCACGGGTAACAGCGTCACATTCCGGCCCTCGACGATGATGACTTCGCCGTCTCTCAGCGGCTGAAAGGGCGTGCCGGCTTCTTCAAGGAAGTGGACGGTCTTTTCGGCAGCTTCGGCCTCGTCATGGTCAGAGCGGTAATGCGGGACGATGGAGAAATCGACGAGCCCGAGACCGTCCCACAGGATTGCTTCGTCGTAATCCGGTGCAAGCTGCTGCGAATCGTCCATGATGTCGATGCCCTTTAGCGAGGGCGTTGCAACGACCGCCCCGGCGCTGAAGCCGCCATAGGCGATAGCATCCTCGCGTAGCAATTCTCCGATGATGCGATCGAAGCCGCTCTGCCGCATGGCCCGCCGCAGAAGAAAGGCATTGCCGCCGACGCCCCAGACGAGGTCGAAGCCGGCGAGCGCCTTTTTCAGCGCGTGCGGTTGCCCAAAATAGTCTCGCAAATCCACTTCTTCCGCCTCGATCCCCCAATCGGCAAGTTCTTCCTTGGGATCGTAGATATTGGCCTCGTAGGCACGCCGGGCCTCGGCCGGAATGAAGTCCAGCGCGTTCTGGATGACGGCGGCGCGCCGTCCGCCATTGAGAAGTTTCCTCAGCCGGAAGGCGCTGGCGCCGAGCCGGTAGGATGACAGGTAGAGTCTCATCGTTGCCGCTCCCTGTTTTGGAGAAGCGGGTTACGAACCGGCATTGAGAGAAGATCTTGTGCCACGAGAAGTCCTTTGCATGGGGCGGACATCGGGGCAGAAACACAAAACCCCGCGCGTGTCCGGCGGGGTTGGGTCGGTGGTAGTGAACAGTTTCAGGTCACAAGCCGACGCCCCCACCGCAAACGGTGGTCGTCATGCCCATCGTCATAGCCTGGAACGCAAAGTTGTTCATGCACCTACTTTGACTTGCCGTGAACGCCTTGTCAACGCGCCCGGAATAAGGGGCGGCAAAAGGCGGTTTTGTCCCGAAACCGGCTGTTCGATAAAATTGTAGAAATACCTGAAATCCGCCTCTAACCACATCTCCAAACATACCGGCCGCAAAGGCTTTCCGAGGCCGTTTGATAACAAAATCGGAAAGGAAAAAGCCGTTCTGATGCTCCCGAAAAAGATAAAACAGGGAATGCAGACATGGCGGTTCTGGTGACAGGTGGGGCTGGATATATCGGCAGCCACATGGTTTGGACGCTGCTCGATGCCGGGGAAGATGTGGTCGTGCTCGACCGGCTCTCCACCGGTTTTCGCTGGGCCGTGGCGCCGGCGGCGCGCTTCTATCTCGGCGATGTCGCCGATCCGGATGTGCTGAAGAAGATCTTCATCGAAAACGATATCGAGGCGATCATTCATTTCGCCGGCTCCGCCGTCGTGCCGGCCTCGGTCTCTGACCCGCTTTCTTATTACGACAACAATTCCGGCAAGACACGTGTCCTGCTGAGTGCTGCGATCAAGGCGGGCATCCGTAACTTCGTCTTCTCGTCGACAGCCGCTGTCTACGGTCAGCAGAAGGGCTCCGCGCCCGTGAAGGAGACGGCGCCGCTCAA
This sequence comes from Hyphomicrobiales bacterium, assembly GCA_900470965.1. GTDB lineage: Bacteria > Pseudomonadota > Alphaproteobacteria > Rhizobiales > Rhizobiaceae > Rhizobium. The sequence continues at coordinate 9,485 of UCCS01000077.1, read as the reverse complement.
TCCGGAAAATCCATACGGCCAGTCGAAGCTGATGACTGAAATGATGCTTCGTGACGCCTCTGCCGCCTATGACTTCAGCTATGTGGCGCTGCGTTATTTCAACGTTGCAGGCGCCGATCCGCAGCTGCGCACCGGCCAGTCGACCTCGGGCGCGACCCACCTCATCAAGGTCGCCTGTGAGGCCGCACTCGGAAAGCGCGACAGCATCGCCGTCTACGGCTTCGACTACCCGACCCATGACGGCACCGGTGTGCGCGACTACATCCATGTGAGCGATTTGACGGCAGCGCATTTGAAGGCGCTCCAGCATCTGCGCCAGGGCAGGGGGCCACTTGTCGCCAACTGCGGCTATGGCAACGGCTATTCCGTGCTCGATGTGTTGAACATGGTCACCCGCTTGAACGGTCACTCGTTCAAGATCAACATGGCGCCACGCCGGCCGGGCGACGCAGCAAGCGTCGTCGCCGATGCGACCCTTGCCCGTCGCGTGCTGGACTGGACACCGAAACACGACTCGCTGGAAACCATCGTCCGCAGCTCGCTCGATTGGGAACTCTTCCTAATGAACAGGAGCGTCGACGATCTGCACAGTATTCATCGCGCACTGGCTGCGGCTTCTTTCTGAAATGCAACCGAACATTTACCATCCCGGCGCTGTGCGGGTGGCCTGACGTTACGTGAATAAGGAATAATCAAGCTTTCTCTGGCTCGTTTCCGCCAAGGGAAAAAGGATCATGAAGAACTTCATCGCGTCACTACGGCTGCAAAAAGATAATCCGAAGTTTCTGGTGGCGCAGTTCGAAGCTTTGTCATCACAGATTCCGATTCTGTACGTTCTCCTCGTCATCAATGCGCTGGCTGTGGCTATCACCCACATCAAGTCGGCGCCTCTTTGGCTTTCGCTCTACATCCCCGTCGGTCTCAGCATCGTCTGCGTCTTCCGCCTCTGCTGGTGGGAGATCAGTGGCAAGGAAAACGTCACGCCGGAGCGTGCGCTGCGGCTGATGAAGGTGACGCTGGTCGGCGCGGTTATCCTCACGATCGGCTTCGGCGGCTGGGCTATCGCGCTCTATCAGTATGGCGATGCCTCGCAGCAGGGCCAGATCGCCTATTTCCTGGTCGTAACCGGCATTTCCTGCGTCTTTTGCCTGATGCATCTGCCGCTCGCCGCGGCAATCACCACGGTCATCACTTTCACAGCCATGATCGTGACCTTCCTCTTTTCCGGCAATCCGGTTTTCGTCGCAACGGCGGTCAGCGGCTTGTTCCTGGTGCTGCCCTTCCTGCGTGTCATCAACAGCTACTTCCAGAATTTCGCGCACCTGGTGCGGCTTGCCGAAGAGCTCAAGCAGAAACAGGCCGAAGCCGAGGAACTGAACCTCGTCAACAGCCGCAACGCGCTCCAGGACCAGTTGACCGGCCTTGCCAATCGCCGCAGCTTCTTCCTGTCGCTCGAAAGGATGCTGTTGAAGGATCCGTCTTCACCGCCTGTCATCGGCATCGTCGATCTTGATGGCTTCAAGCCGGTCAATGACGTCTTCGGCCATGCGGCTGGTGATCTCGTGCTGAAGGAGACAGCACACCGCTTCGTCTCGCTGTTGGGCGATCAGGGTATCGTCTCGCGCCTTGGCGGCGATGAATTCGGCATCATCTTCCCCTCCGACATGACGCTCAGGGCCGTCTCTGACCTTGGAGTGGCGCTCTGTGCGGCCGTACGCGAACCTTTCGAGATTCCCGATGGTTCGGTACGCGTTTCCGGTTCCTGCGGCATCGTCTATCCTGAGGCGGGCGAGTACACGGCCGAAGATCTCTACGAGAAAGCGGATTTCGCTCTCTACCAGGTCAAGAGCAAGCGCATCGGCGGTGTGGAATTCTTCTCTCCGGAACACGAAAAGATCCTGACGCAACGCTATCTGATCGAGCTGGAGCTGCAGGCTGACAATTTCGCCAAGGAGTTGAAGCTCGAATATCAGCCGATCGTGGAGCTGCGCAGCGGCCGCGTCGTCGGTTTTGAGGCCCTTGCGCGCTGGGATAGCGCCCGCTTCGGCCGCATCAGTCCGGATGCCTTCATTCCGGCCGCCGAACGCACGGCGGTGATCGGCCGCATGACACGCATTCTCTTCTGCCAGGCGCTCGACGCACTGAAGATCATGCCGGCGCATCTGCGCGTCTCCTTCAACCTGTCGGCCCGCGACATCTGCGATCATGAAACATCGATGGCATTGCTCGCGATGATCAGCCGCGCCGGCGTCGATCCGAAACGTATCGAGTTCGAGATCACCGAGACGGCACTCCTGTCCGACTTCGACACTGCCGATCAGGTGATCGGCATGCTGCGTGCAGCCGGCATCTCGATTGCGCTTGACGATTTCGGCACGGGCTATTCGAGCTTGAGCCACATCCATCGCCTGGCCTTCGACAAGCTGAAGATCGACAAGGCCTTTGTGATGAATTTCGATCGCGATGCGCGCTGCATGAACATCACGCGCTCTGTCGCCAATCTCTGCCAGAACCTCGGCATCGCCTCCGTGGCCGAGGGTGTCGAAAGCGAGGATGTGGCCGAGTCACTGAAAGGCATCGGCGTAAGATTGGCGCAGGGCTATTATTTCTCGCGGCCGCTGCCGCTGGAACTGGCGATCGATTACGCGGTGCGGCGCGATGTCGCCGTTTCGCAGTCCCTCTCGGCCTGATTGATCAGCGAGCCACTGGAACCCCGACCCGACCCGGTTTATTCATGGGTCAGGAGCGAGGTGGATCATGGATAACAGTAATCAGAGCGAAGTCATTGTCGAGCGACGGGGCACGGCAGGCCTCATCCGGCTGAACCGCCCAAAGGCGCTGAACAGCCTGACGATCCCCATGGTGCGCGCGATTACCGCCGCGCTTGATGAGTTCGCCGCCGACGGAAACGTCGCCACCATTATCGTCATGGGTGAAGGCGAGCGTGGCTTCTGCGCCGGCGGCGATATCCGCGCCATCCACCTGAGTGGCCGCGCCGGCGATGGTCTCGCGGAAACCTTCTGGCGCGAGGAATTCCGCCTCAACCACAGGATCGCCACCTATCCGAAGCCCTATGTGGCGCTGATGGACGGTATCACCATGGGTGGCGGCGTCGGCCTTTCCAGCCATGGCCGCCATCGCATCGTCACTGAGCGCACCCGCCTTGCCATGCCGGAAACCGGCATCGGCTATTTTCCCGATATCGGCGCCACATGGCTGTTGCCCCGCACGCCGGGCGAAAGCGGTACGTGGATGGCCCTGACCGGGCTCGATATCAATGCCGCCGATGCGATCCATACCGGGCTTGCCGATTTCTATATGCTTTCCTCGCGTCTCGAAGAGGCGGTACAGCGTCTGACGAACCTGCCTGCGGGAAGTTCGTCGGACGATGTGGACGCAGTGCTACGCGATCTCTCGGAACAGCCGGGCGAGGGCAGATTGCAGGCCAATGCCGCGATGATCGACCGTGCTTTTCACTTCAACCGCGTCGAGGACATCGCATCCGCACTGGGTGCGGAGGAGGGGGAATTCGCCGCCGAAACCCGCCGTGTGATGCTCACACGTTCGCCGACCAGTCTCAAACTTGCCTTGCGGCTGCTGAGAGCCGGCCGCCAGAGCCGCACGCTCGGCGAATGTCTCGCCCGCGAGCTCGGCGCCTGCATGCACATCCTGCATGGTCCGGATTTCTACGAGGGCGTCCGTGCAGCCGTCATCGACAAGGACCGCAATCCGAAATGGTCGCCGCCGACGATCGCCCTGGTCAATGATGAGATGATCGGCCGCTTCTTCGAGCCGGCAAAGCCGCCCCTTTTGCTCTAACCCTGCTGGTCAGGAGAGGTTTCAACGCCACATGCCGCGCATACGCGCGCCGACATCAATACGCACTTGCCGCGCCTGCTGGGCGGCTGCCGTATCGGTCTTGACCTGCGGCCAGCCGCAGACCTCGAAGAATTGCAGCAGCGTGGCTGGAATGAAGCGGCTGCGCGACGCATAGACATGCCGGTCGCCCTGCGAATTCTGACCATAAGTGAAGAAGCGCTGCGGCACGACGAGATCGAGACTGTCCTTGGCGCGGGTCATCGCCACATAGAGCAATCGCCGCTCCTCCTCGATTTCTGCCGTCGTGCCGACTGCGAGATCTGAAGGGATGCAGCCGTCGATGACGTTCAGCATGAAGACCTTGGTCCATTCCTGCCCCTTGGCCGAATGGATGGTCGAGAGGATGAGATAGTCTTCGTCGAGCAGCGGCACGCCTGCCTGATCCGAAGTCGCATCGGGCGGATCGAGCGTAAGCTCCGTCAGGAAGCGCTCACGCGAGGCATAACCACCGGCGATCTGCTCGAGTTGCACGAGATCGGCAAGCCGCGCGCTCGCATCCTCATGCAGCCGTTCCAGATGCGGCTCATACCATCGCCGTACCAGCTCGATCTCGGCCGGCCAGCCAGCCTTGCCGGTCTTCAGCTCCTGCATGGTGGAAACGAAGGAGGTCCACTCCTCGCCCGAGCGCGGCGGTGCGGGCATGACGGCAAGCGCTGCGATCGGGCTTGCATCGTCAGCCATCTGGTCCAGCACCTTCTGCGCGGTGGACGGGCCGACCCCCGGAAGGATCTGCATCAGCCGGAAACCAGCCACACGGTCGCGCGGGTTCTGGGCAAAGCGCAGCGCCGCCAGCATGTCCTTCACATGCGCACTGTCGAGGAATTTCAGCCCGCCAAACTTCACGAAAGGAATGTTGCGGCGGGTTAGCTCCACCTCAAGTGGGCCGCTGTGATGCGAGGCGCGGAAGAGCACGGCTTGGCTTTTCAGCTTCACGCCCTCCTCGCGATTGTCGAGAACCTTGTCGGCCACATAGCGCGCCTGATCGTTCTCGTCGCGCACCGTCACCAGCCGTGGCCGTTCCGGCGATTCCCGCTCCGTCCAGAGGTTCTTGGTGAAACGCTCGGAAGCAAGGTCGATCACCGCGTTGGCGGCGGCAAGGATCGGTTGCGTCGAACGGTAGTTGCGATCGAGCGTGACGATATTGGCAGCCGGGCTGAAGGAAGCCGGAAAATCGAGGATGTTGCGCACTGTGGCCGCGCGGAAGGAATAGATCGACTGCGCATCGTCGCCGACAACGGTCAGGCCCTGGCCGGTCGGTTTCAACGCAAGCAGGATCGAAGACTGAAGCCTGTTGGTGTCCTGATACTCGTCTACGAGGATGAAGCGGAACTTCTGGTGATATTCCTTGAGCAGGTCCGGCTGTTTGCGGAATATCGCGATCGGATGCATCAGGAGATCGCCGAAGTCGCAGGCGTTCAGCGTCGAGAGGCGGTTCTGATAGGCGAAGTAGAGATCGCGGCCGCGGCCATTGGCGAAGGCGCGAGCGTCTCCCTCCGGAATATCGGCGGGGCCGAGACCTTTGTTCTTCCAGGTATCGATCATGCCGGCGAATTGCTTGGCCGGCCAGCGCTTGTCATCAAGGCCTTCGGCCTGGATGATCTGCTTGATGAGGCGAATCACATCATCGGTATCGAGGATGGTGAAATCGGAGCGCAGGCCGACGAGTTCGGCGTGGCGGCGCAGAAGCTTGACACCAATCGAGTGGAAAGTGCCGAGCCAAGGCATGCCTTCGACGGCGCCGCCGACGAGAAGCGCGATACGCTCCTTCATCTCGCGGGCGGCCTTGTTGGTGAAGGTCACGGCGAGGATCTGCGAGGGGAAGGCGCGGCCGGTCTGAAGGATATGGGCAATGCGGGTGGTGAGTACGCGCGTCTTGCCCGTGCCAGCGCCCGCGAGCACGAGGACGGGGCCTTCGAGTGTCTCGACGGCTTCGCGCTGTTCCGGGTTGAGACCGGTGAGATAATCGGGGCGACCGCCATCGCGCGCCGCCATGGCGCGGGCAGCAATGCCGCCGCCGGCAGCGGGCGCCCTTGCGGGAGCAGCGGGCTGTTGCGGCTTGCGCGGCGCATCGCCCGGTTCTTCGTCGAAGAAGGGCATATCGTCGAAACTATTGCTCATGGCGCGTAATGTAGTGATTCGGGAAGGAAAGACCAGAAAAGATGTTCTGCTTTCATTCCCAGCGGCTGTGCTATCCTCAGCCGGTTTATTTGCCTGGTCGGGAAGCCTGCCCAGGAGTTGTGGTCCTCCTGGAGCTCAACTATGGTCTCGCGCTAGCTGCCGGGAGAGCCATATGCACGTCATCGCCATTCTTGCCAATCTGATCCTGCTGATCATCGTTGCTGCGCTGATCGCGGGGAATGGTTTGCCGGACAGTGGCGAGGGCCTCGGATTCTTTGTCGCCGCCGTCGTGGCTCCCGTGTTGAGCACGATTGCCTTGCTGCGCCGCAATGGGTCGATTTCCGAACTCGTTTCGCTTGAGATCCGGGCGCGCAAAGCCACGCTGCGGCAACGTATTGCCGAGGCAGAGGCAAAGGCGGCCGGCAACGGCATCGGCCGCTAAGGGCTGCTCTCAAGCGGCCTGCGGGCCGGCAAAAGCCAAGCAGACCGAAACCAGCGCAAAGAGCGGCGGCAGGGCCAAGCACCAGACGCCAACGGTCGCAAAGAGCAGGGCGGCAAGGCCGCAGCCGAGGGCGAAGGCGAAAACCGCGACCGCCATGCGCGACAGGCGGCTCTTTACGGGCTTTGCCTGATCGTAGGCGCTGCCATGGGCGAGGTCGGCAAGGTCGATCATGATCTGCGTCGTGGTGCCGGTCATCAGCGTGCTCGGCGGCGAGGCGCCGAGATGGATGCGGTGAGCGGCGTTCTGGATCGCCATGGCGATGACGAGGAGCATGCCGGTCGCGACCAGCGGCAGGCCATCCGGATTGGTAAAGGGCGCTAGCCAGATGGCGCAGGCGCCGCCGGCAATCAGGAAGAGAAGCTTGATCACGAGCAATATGCGCAAGCCCTTCTCATCGCCTGGCGGCACATTGTGGGTGAGGTAGCGCAGCAGAAGGATCGTCAGGCAGAACACCGGCAGCGCCAGCAACTTGGCGATGATGCCAGACGTGCCGTGAGTGAGCGCTGCGCCAAGCGTCACGAAGTTGCCGGTGACATGGGCGGGAAAGAGGCCGCCAAGCGCCAGGAAGCCGGCTGTATCAACATAGCCGCCGGTCAGGCTCAGGAGCACGGGCAGGGCTGGGCGCATTGTTTTTTCCTCTATGAATTCGTTTGCCTAGTGTGCCGCGACGGCGTGGATTTCGGCAATATAGCCGCCCGGGAATTCCACCATGGCGGCGCGGCGATCGCCGGACTGGTAGGGTTCGACGAGAATTTCAGCGCCGCTCTCCTTGGCTTTTTGAAGCGTCGCGTCAAGATCGGCGGTCTCGTAGCCAGTCATTTCGCGACCATAGGGGAAAGGCAGCTGGCCATCGGTGACCAGCACGGTCATGCGGCCGAAGACGGATTCGATGCGCAGGCGGTGAAACGCCTTGTCCGGCAGGCCAATCTCGGTGCCGGGCGCCTTCTCATCGTCGGAGACGACCTTGCCATGCGAGAAGGCGAGAAAGGCATGGGTGAAGGCGGCCACGCGCTCGGCGGACACGTAGACGCGGTTTTCCGGGATGGTCGTGAAGGCCGGATAGTTTGGCGTGGTCGTGTGCCAATAGAGCTGCATGTTGACACCGCCCGGCCACTGGATGACGGCATCGCGGCCGATCGGATCCGGGAAGGCGGAGACAATGACGTCGGCGCCGGCAGCCTTTGCCGCGGCTATGGCCTTGTCGAGATCGGTGACGAGATAGCCTGATCGTTCAGCACCGAACGGATAGGGGATCGGCGTCTTGAAGCCGAAGAGCGAGATAGTACCGACGGGTGTCTGCAGAAGCTGCGACGTCGTGCTGCTCGGCGTCGGCGTAACTGTTGCCGTTACCTGCTTGGTGCTGGTGCCGCCGAAAGTGGCGAGGAAGCTTTTGGCGAAGGCGTCCACGTCGCCAGGAGCGACATAGACATGGGTCGTATCATATTGCGCGCCGACGCCGAATTGCGGCGAGGCGGCATAGGCCGGGGCACCGGCTAGGCCGAGAAGGGCAACAAGGGCTAACGATAGACGAAGCATTGCGTGATCTCCTTCGGCCTGGCCGGCCGCTACTCCCGGTTTACGCCTTGATGAAGGCGAGAACGTCGGCGTTGAACTTGTCGGCTTCGGTCTGGGCGAGGCCATGCGGGGCGCCCGGATAGACCTTCAGCGTGCCGTTCTTCAGAAGCTTGATGCCCTTTTCGGCGGCAGCCTGGATCGGCACGATCTGGTCGGCATCGCCATGGATGAGGAGCGCCGGAACGTCGATCTTCTTCAGGTCGTCGCTGTAATCGACCTCGGAGAATTCGCGGATGCAATCGTAGTGGCCCTTGATGCCTCCGGCCATGCCCATCAGCCAGAAGGTTTCCCGCAGGCCTTCATTGACCTTGGCGCCATCGCGGTTGAAGCCGTAGAAGGGCATGGTGAGGTCGCGGTAGAACTGCGAGCGGTCGCCGGCCGTGCCCTTGCGGATGCCGTCGAAGACTTCGATCGGCAAGCCTTCGGGATTGGCAGGCGTCTTCAGCATCAGCGGCGGAACGGCGCCGACGAGCACGACCTTGGCGACGCGGCTGGTGCCATGGCGGCCGATATAATGGGCGACTTCGCCGCCGCCGGTGGAATGGCCGATCATAATGAGGTTCTTCAGATCGAGCTTCTCGATGAGCTCGGCGAGGTCATCGGCATATTGATCCATATTGTTGCCGTTCCACGGCTGCGAGGACTTGCCGTGGCCGCGGCGGTCGTGGGCGATGACGCGGTAGCCCTGCTGGGCGAAATAGAGCATCTGCACTTCCCATGCGTCGCCCGAGAGCGGCCAACCGTGGGAGAAGAGGATCGGCTGGCCGTTGCCCCAATCCTGATAGTAAATCGTCGTTCCGTCTTTGGTTGTGATCGTCGGCATTGAGCTTGTCCTATGCTGAGGTTGGCAGGATCTACGCCCTGGGGGCGGATGGTTTGCACCGCGGTGCTGACAGGGTCAGGAAGCATTTTTGCAATGGTCAGCGGAAGTGATGCTTAGGTGCAGGTTGCCCTATGCTTTTTCCCTGAGATCGAGCCAGGCGACGAGCAGAAAACCGCCGACGAGGCCCAGATGTTCGAAGAAGGAATTGGCGGCCATGAAGCGTTCCATTCCATCAGGCAATTCCCAGAAACGCAGGGCGAGGAAGGTGGCCATCAGTGTGAAGCCACCGAGGGCGAGTGCGCCCAGCCAACGGAAAAAGCCGGTAAGAATCATGAGTGAGGCGACTAGCTCCAGGATGATGACGAATACCGCAAAGAGCGGGGCAGGCGAGAGACCGAAATGCGTCATCTCACCGATCGCGGCCGGAAAGTCCGTGAGCTTGTTGAGGCCGCCCTGCAGATAGGCAGCGCAGAGGCCGAGGTAGGCGATGAAGCGAATGAAGGCGGCGCCGAAAAGAGGGCGGGCGAGGGACGCAAATCGGATTTCAAGGGCATGCATGGCATCGATCCTCAGACGGCCCAGCAGGCG
>UCCS01000152.1 GCA_900470965.1 Hyphomicrobiales bacterium | reverse complement strand
ACGGATGCTGGCGAAATCTCCGACGTGGAGGCACGGATGGTTTTGCATCCTTGGCAGGTAAGGTGCTAAGACCTGCCCATGACCCTATCAACAGAGCTAGACTGTCAGGCCTGCGGCGCGTGCTGTTCCTATTCGAGCGAATGGCCGAGATTCTCCACCGAGAGCGACGCCGACCTCGATTTGCTGCCGGCTCAGTTCGTCTCAGCGGATCAATCAGGCATGCGCTGTGATGGTGAGCGTTGCTCTGCGCTCTCGGGCACCATCGGTTCGAAAGTATCATGCGTGATCTACGGCCTCAGGCCGGACGTCTGCCGCACATGCCTTCCCGGAGACGACGCCTGTTCGACGGCGCGCAAGGCCTTCGGGCTGACTTAGAGCATCTCCGTTTCTTCAAATCACGGAAATGCCCCGTCTCTTTGCTTCACGCAATNNCCGGACGCAAGACCGCTGCGCAGTTTTGCTGAAATTGCTCTCGTCGTTTCTACCAACTGCCACTCAATCCAGAAGATCGGCCGGCACCTTGCCGCCGTTTTCCGACAGTTTCTTCATGAGCGCCTTGTGGAGGAAGATATTCATCTTCGCGCTGTCGTTCGTATCGCCGGTGTAGCCGAGCTCGGCTGCCAGTTCCCTGCGTTCGGCAAGGCTCGCATCCATTCCGAGCGCCTTCATGAGGTCGACGATCGAACGGCGCCAATCGAGCTTCTGGCCGGACTTCTTCACGGCGGCGTTCAGGATCTGCTCGATATCGGCACTGCTGGCTTGGGCGGGGCTCGATTGAGCCGGTGGCGGCGCGCCGGTCGCGGGCTTCGTCGCTGCCGTGGGCTGAGTGGCAGGGGAAGCTGCGGGCGCACTGGAGGCCTGCGGCGCGGCGGATGCCGGCTCTGGCACGGGTGCCGCCTGCGCTTTGCCGAAAATCGCGTTCTTGATGCGGTCGAAGACGCCCACGGGGAAACCCTCCTCTTGTGGTTGCTATAGGGAAATGCCCGGACGGAGCCGGGGTTGCCAAATGCTCACCGGGAGAGAAGTAGGGTGGTGAGGCGATCCGCAAAGGCCGCTGACGGGAATCATGGTTCGTGGTGGGCCTTGCTGTATCCGCTGCGGCGCTGAAGGAAGACCCCGCCCCAAACCC
>UCCS01000068.1 GCA_900470965.1 Hyphomicrobiales bacterium | reverse complement strand
CGGCTACAGCGCGAGCGCATGTCCGGCGCCTTCGTGCCGTCGGTGCGCGAATATTACCACTTCTACGGCCTCGACGCGGAAACGCTGAAGGCGGCGAAGGAGGATGCGCTCGTCATGCATCCGGGTCCGATGAACCGCGGCGTGGAGATCGCCTCCGAAGTCGCCGATGGCCCGCAGAGCGTGATCGCCGAACAGGTGGAAATGGGGGTCGCAGTGCGCATGGCCGTCATGGAGGTACTGCTCGTTTCCCAGAACCAGGGTCCCCGCACTGATGGAGTGGGCGCATGAGCAATCTCGTCCTCAAGAACGTCCGCATCATCGACCCTTCCCGTAATCTTGATGAGGTTGGCACGATCATCGTCAAGGATGGTCTCATCGTCGCGGCCGGTGAAGATGCGCAGAACCAGGGCGCGCCCGAAGGTGCTACCGTGCGCGACTGCACCGGCCTCGTCGCGACGCCGGGCCTCGTCGATGCGCGCGTCCATATCGGCGAACCGGGCGGCGAGCACCGCGAGACAATCGCTTCGGCAAGCCGGGCCGCGGCAGCGGGCGGTGTGACCTCCATCATCATGATGCCGGATACGCATCCCGTCATCGACGACATCGCGCTCGTCGAGTTCGTCAAGAAGACGGCACGGGATACGGCCGTCATCAACGTCTACCCGGCAGCAGCCATTACCAAGGGGCTCGCTGGTGAGGAGATGACTGAAATCGGCCTCCTGATGCAGGCAGGCGCCGTCGCTTTCACCGACGCGCATTCCAGCATCTCCGATACACAGGTGCTGCGCCGGGTGATGACCTATGCACGCGAATTCGGCGCCGTCCTTTCCTGCGCCACGCGCGACAAATATCTTGGCGCCAATGGCGTCATGCATGAAGGCCTGCTTGCAAGCTGGCTCGGCCTCTCCGGCATTCCGAAGGAAGCGGAACTGATCCCGCTCGAGCGTGACCTGCGCATCGCGCAGCTGACGCGCGGCAACTACCATGCGGCGATGATCTCCGTGCCTGAGTCGGTCGAGGCGATCGAGCTTGCCCGCGCGCGTGGCGTGAAGGTCACCTGCGGTGTCTCGATCAACAATCTGGCGCTGAACGAGAATGACATCGGCGAATATCGCACCTTCTTCAAACTCTATCCACCGCTGCGCTCCGAAGACGACCGGGTTGCAATGGTGGATGCGCTGGCAAAAGGCGCGATCGATATCATCGTCTCCTCGCATGACCCGCAGGATGTCGATACCAAGCGCCTGCCCTTCGGCGAGGCCGAAGATGGCGCCGTCGGACTGGAGACGATGCTCGCGGCAGCGCTACGGCTTTATCACAGCGAGCAGGTCAGCCTGTTGCGGCTGATCGATGCGATGTCGACGCGGCCGGCGCAGATCTTTGGCCTCGATGCCGGCACGCTGAAGCCCGGCGCCAAGGCCGATATCGCGCTGATCGATCTCGAAGAACCTTGGCTTGTCTCCAAGGACATGCTTCTCTCCCGCTCGAAGAACACACCGTTCGAGGATGCGCGCTTCAGCGGGCGAGCCGTTGCGACCTATGTCGGGGGCACGCTGGTTCACGCATTGCAGGACTGAGGGCTGCCCTGCCCTTCCGGGCATCCTCTCGGCAAAAGACTTGGGGAACAAAAATGATATCTGATCTTGTCACCTGGCAGATTACCCTGCCTCTGGCGCTTGCCGCCGTCGTCGTTGGCTACCTGCTCGGCTCCATCCCGTTCGGTCTCATCCTCACGCGCGCCGCCGGCCTTGGTGATGTGCGCAGCATCGGCTCCGGCAATATCGGAGCGACCAACGTTCTGCGTACCGGCAACAAGAAGCTCGCGGCCGCTACGCTTCTGCTCGATGCGCTGAAAGCCGCCGCGGCCGCCTGGATCATGGCTTATTTCGCAGGTGAGGAAGCGGGCATCATCGCCGGTTTCTTTGCCTTCATTGGCCACCTGTTCCCCGTCTGGATCGGTTTCAAGGGCGGCAAGGGTGTTGCCACCTATATCGGCACGCTGCTCGGCGTCGCGCCATCAATGGTTCTGCTCTTTGCAGCCGTCTGGCTTGGGGTTGCCTTCGTCAGCCGCTATTCCTCGCTTTCAGCGCTTGTTGCGATGCTTGTCATTCCGGTTGCATTGTGGATATTGGGCGACGAAAAGGTTGCGGCAATCATGGCGATCATGAGCGTCATCTCCTACTGGAAACACAAGGCCAATATCTCCCGCCTGATCAGCGGGACGGAAAGCAAGATCGGGGCTAAGGGGTAATGGACGCGCTCAGCGCAAAGCCAAAAGGAATTGCGCTGACGGAGAGACAGAGGATCGCCTGGCTGAGGCTGATCCGCTCCGACAATGTCGGCCCTGCGACCTTTCGCGATCTCATCAATCATTTCGGTTCGGCGGAAGCCGCTCTCTCCATGCTGCCGGAACTATCGGCGCGCGGCGGCGCGACAAGTTCGATCCGCATCGCCACCGAAGCCGAAGCATACCGCGAACTCGAGGCGGCGCAGCGCTTCGGCGCCCGCTTTGTCGGCATCGGCGAGCCTGATTATCCGCAGGCGCTGCGCCAGATCGACGGTGCGCCGCCACTGCTCGCGGTCAAGGGCGATCTTTCCGTGCTAAACAGGCCGGCGGTCGGCATCGTCGGCTCGCGCAATGCTTCCATCAGCGGCGCGAAATTCGCGGCGATGATCGCCAGAGAGTGTGGCCGGGCCGGCTATGCGGTCGTCTCCGGCCTTGCCCGCGGTGTCGACACGGCCGCCCATCGGGCGAGTCTTGTTACCGGCACCATTGCCGCAATGGCCGGAGGGCTGGACCAGCCCTACCCGCCTGAGAATGTCGGACTGCTGGAGGAGATATGGAATGGCAACGGGCTTGCCGTCAGCGAGATGCCTTTCGGCTGGGAGCCGCGTGCGCGTGATTTCCCCCGCCGTAATCGGCTGATTGCCGGCATCTCGCTCGGCGTTGCGGTCGTGGAGGCAGCAGTTCGCTCCGGTTCGCTGATCACGGCGAGGATGGCCGGCGAATTCGGGCGGCTGGTCTTTGCCGTGCCGGGTTCGCCGCTCGATCCGCGCTGCCACGGCACGAACGGCCTTCTGAAGGACGGGGCGATGATCGTCACTTCGCCCGAGGATGTCGTGGAAGCGCTGGCGCCGCTCTCTCAGCCCGATCTCTTCTCGCTGCCGTCAGCCGAAGAACCGAAGCGCGAAGGCAGCAGGATGTCGCTTCCGCCCGACGAAACGGATCGCACGCTCGTCATCGATGCGCTCGGTCCGACGCCGACGGAGGTCGACGACATCATCCGTCATACCGGTCTTTCGGCTTCCGCCGTCTATCTCGTTCTTCTGGAACTGGATATGGCCGGGCGGCTCCATCGCCATGTCGGCGGGCTGGTTTCAATTTCCATGGCCGACTGAGCCGCTATCGATGCGTGACTGCAGGTCTCCGGCTTCGACACAGGCCATTTCGATGAGATAACAGAGCATCTCCGCATTTTCGCGTTCTGCCACCTGGCGCAATTCTGCGAGCATTTGCCGGATGAAAGCAATGTTTTCAAGCGATGCCAAGCGATCGGCGTCTTTTTCTGCAGCCTTGGGCGCCATAATTGTCTCTATGAAATCGGAGAGCGCTGCTTTACCAGGAGCCCGAACCACACTTCAAAAACGATAGCGCAATCATCCTGAATTGCAATAGGTTCCGAATCTCGTAATGGTTGCGATACGCGGCAAAGAGGTAAAATTGAAGCAAACCTCTTGACCAGAGCGAATTCCCTGTCCATGTCGGGGGGCCGGTATTCATGTTGCAGTGCATGTTACGCCTGCCTCTCCGCCGGATCGGCATCTTTTTTAGAGAATCATCATGAATGTTGTAGTGGTGGAATCGCCTGCCAAGGCCAAGACGATCAATAAGTATCTGGGTCCAGGATACAAGGTGCTCGCCTCTTTCGGCCATGTGCGCGATCTGCCTGCCAAGGATGGATCAGTTCTTCCGGATCAGGATTTCGAGATGCTTTGGGAGGTGGACAGCGCGTCCGCCAAGCGCATGAAGGATATTGCCGACGCGGTGAAATCCTCCGATGCCCTGTTCCTGGCGACCGACCCGGATCGCGAAGGCGAAGCGATCTCCTGGCATGTTCTCGACCTTCTGAACAAGAAGCGCGTCATCAACGGCAAGCCGGTCAAGCGCGTCGTCTTCAACGCCATCACCAAGAAGGCCGTGCTCGATGCGATGGCCGATCCGCGCGACATCGACGTCCCGCTGGTCGATGCCTATCTGGCACGCCGCGCACTCGATTACCTCGTCGGCTTCAACCTCTCGCCGGTTCTCTGGCGCAAGCTGCCCGGCGCGCGTTCCGCCGGCCGCGTGCAGTCAGTTGCGCTGCGCCTCGTCTGCGATCGAGAATCCGAGATCGAGCGCTTCATTTCCGAGGAATACTGGAACCTCTCGGCGCTCTTGAAAACGCCGCGCGGCGACGAGTTCGAGGCAAGACTGGTTGCCGCCAATGGCAAGCGGCTGCAGCCGCGCTCGATCGGCAATGGCGAAGAAGCCGGCAAGCTGAAGGCGCTGCTGGAAGGTGCCAGCTATGTCGTCGAAAGCGTCGAGGCAAAGCCGGTCAAGCGCAACCCGGCACCGCCCTTTACCACTTCCACGCTGCAGCAGGCGGCCTCCTCCAAGCTCGGCTTCTCGGCCTCGCGCACTATGCAGATCGCGCAGAAGCTTTACGAGGGCGTCGACATTGGCGGCGAGACCGTCGGTCTGATCACCTATATGCGTACGGACGGCGTGCAGATGGCGCCGGAAGCGATCGATGCGGCGCGAAGCGCCATCGGCGAACAGTTCGGTGAACGCTACCTGCCGGAAAAGGCACGTTTCTACTCGACCAAGGCGAAGAATGCCCAGGAAGCACACGAAGCGATCCGCCCGACCGACTTCAACCGCTCACCGGATCGCGTCCGCAAGTTCCTGGATGCCGACCAGATCCGTCTCTACGATCTGGTCTGGAAGCGCGGTATCGCCAGCCAGATGGCATCGGCCGAAATCGAGCGTACGACGGCTGAAATCATTGCCGACAACAACGGCCAGAAGGCCGGCTTGCGCGCCGTCGGTTCCGTCATCCGCTTCGACGGCTTCATCGCCGCCTATACCGACCAGAAGGAGGATGGCGAGCAGAGCGACGACGCTGATGACGAGGATGGCCGCCTGCCGGAGATCAATGCGCGCGAGAACCTCGCCAGGCAGAAGATCAACTCGACGCAGCATTTCACCGAGCCGCCACCGCGTTATTCCGAAGCCTCGCTCATCAAGAAAATGGAAGAGCTCGGCATCGGCCGTCCGTCGACCTATGCCGCGACGCTCGCTACCTTGCGCGATCGTGACTATGTGACGATCGACAAGCGCAAGCTGATCCCGCAGGCGAAGGGGCGTCTCGTTACCGCCTTCCTCGAAAGCTTCTTCACCAAGTATGTCGAATATGATTTCACGGCCGATCTCGAAGAGAAGCTCGACCGGATCTCCGCCGGCGAACTGAACTGGAAGCAGGTTCTTCGTGACTTCTGGAAGGATTTCTTCTCGCAGATCGAAGACACCAAGGAACTGCGCGTCACCAATGTCCTGGATTCGCTCAACGAGGCACTGGCGCCGCTGGTCTTCCCGAAGCGCGAAGACGGCAGCGATCCGCGTATCTGCCAGGTCTGCGGCACCGGCAACCTGTCGCTGAAGCTTGGCAAGTACGGCGCCTTCGTCGGCTGCTCCAATTATCCGGAGTGTAACTATACCCGCCAGCTCTCCTCAGAAAACGGTGGCGAGGCTGAAGGCGCGGCACTGAACGAGCCGAAGAACCTCGGCACCGACCCGACGACAGGCGAGGAACTGACGCTGCGTTCGGGTCGTTTCGGACCCTATATCCAGCGCGGCGACGGCAAGGATGCCAAGCGCTCCTCGCTGCCGAAGGGCTGGAAGCCGGAAGATATCGACTACGAAAAGGCGATGGCGCTGATTTCGCTGCCGCGCGACATCGGCAAACATCCGGAATCCGGCAAGATGATCTCTTCCGGGCTTGGTCGCTACGGGCCGTTCCTGCTGCATGACGGTACCTATGCCAACCTGGAAAGCATCGAGGACGTCTTCTCGGTCGGTCTCAACCGCGCCGTGACGCTGATTGCCGAAAAGCAGGCCAAGGCGCCGGGGGGCAACCGCGGGACGCCGGCAGCCCTGAAGGAACTCGGCGCTCATCCTGACGGTGGTGCGATCACCGTTCGCGACGGCCGCTACGGCCCCTATGTCAACTGGGGCAAGGTCAACGCGACGCTGCCGAAGGGCAAGGATCCGCAGGCCATCACCGTCGAAGAGGCGCTGGCGCTGATTGCGGAAAAGGCAGGCAAGGCCCCCGCCGGCAAGACCAAGGCCAAGTCGGCGGCGAAGCCGAAGGCTGCGGCCGCTGAAGCCAAGACGACGAAGACCGCCGCAAAGCCGAAAGCAACCAAGGCAAAAGCGCCGGCGAAAACGAAAAAGAGCTGAGAGTGGCGAAAGAACCGCGCGAGACTACGAGAGCCATGGGCAAGCGCCCGGGAAAATTCGGACGCGCGAGCAGGGAACCTGCGCCTGAGCCGTTGAATATCGTTCACGGCGCGCTGCCGTCGCGCGAAGTCATCCTGCGTTTCATCGCCGATCATCCACAGAAAGCCTCCAAGCGCGAGCTCGCGAAGGCCTTCGGGCTGAAGGGCGATAACCGTGTCGAGCTCAAGCACCTGCTGCAGGAGCTGGAGCAGGAAGGCATGCTGCAGAAGACCCGTAAGTCGCTGATCCGGCCCGGTGCGCTGCCGCCCGTCACCGTGCTCGACATCACCACGCGCGACAAGGATGGTGAGTTGATCGGCCGCCCGGCCGAGTGGCCCGAGGATCAGGGCGTAGCACCCGCTGTCGCCATCCGCCAGCAATCGCCGGCTGGCCGTCAGGGCAAGGGCAAGTCGCCCGTTGCCGGCCTCGGCGACCGCATCCTCGCCAAGATCTTCCCGGCCGTCGATCGAGGTGGCCCCGCCTATACGGCCCGCATCATCAAGGTGATCGACAAGCGGCGCGGCGCCAGCATGGGCGTCTTCAAGGATGCCCCCGGGGGGGCCGGACGCCTGCTGCCGATCGAGCGGCGCGGCGAGGAAATGGTGATCGACCCTGAATACAAGGGCGACGCCAAGGACGGCGATCTCGTCGAAGTGGAAATTGCCCGCCTCGGCCGGTTCGGCCTGCCGCGTGCCAAGGTTCTCTCGGTCGTCGGCTCGGTCGCTTCGGAAAAGGCGATCTCGATGATCGCCATCCATGCGCACGGTATTCCGCACGTCTTCCCGCCAGCCGCAGTCGCAGAGGCGGATGACGCCAAGCCTGCCACCATGTCGCATCGGGAGGACTGGCGCGACCTGCCACTGATCACCATCGACCCTGCCGATGCCAAGGACCATGACGACGCGGTCTATGCCGAGGATGATCCATCGGAAGACAATGCCGGCGGAGTTATCGTCACCGTCGCCATTGCCGATGTCTCCTGGTATGTGCGGCCGAATTCGCCGCTCGACCGTGAAGCGCTGAAGCGCGGCAACTCGGTCTACTTTCCTGATCGTGTCGTGCCGATGCTGCCGGAGCGGATCTCCAACGATCTCTGCTCGCTGAAAGAAGGGGTCGACCGCCCTGCCCTTGCGCTTCGTATGGTCTTCTCGAAGGACGGCCGCAAGATCGGCCATACCTTCCATCGCGTCATGATGAAGAGTGCTGCCAAGCTGTCCTATCAGCAGGCGCAGGCGGCGATCGACGGCAAGCCTGACGACAAGACCGGGCCGATGCTGGAGCCAATCTTGAAGCCGCTGTGGCACGCTTACGAGACGATGAAGCGCGGCCGCGACCGGCGCCAGCCGCTTGAGCTCGACATGCCCGAGCGCAAGATCCTGCTGAAGCCTGACGGCACCGTCGACAGGGTCTTCGTGCCGCCCCGCCTCGATGCCCACAAGCTGATCGAAGAAATGATGATCCAGGCGAACGTCTGCGCTGCCGAGACATTGGAAAAAAAGCGCCAGCCGCTGATTTACCGTATCCACGATACGCCAACGCTTGCCAAGCAGGAGGTGCTGCGCGAGTTCCTCGCTACCCTCGGCATCTCGCTTGCCAAAGGCGGCAATATGCGCGCCAACAGCTTCAACGGCATCCTCGCCAAGGCTGACAACACGCCGCACCAGACGATGGTCAACGAGATGGTACTGCGCTCGCAGAGCCAGGCGATCTACAGTCCTGAAAATATCGGCCATTTCGGCCTGAACCTGATGAAGTATGCGCACTTCACCTCGCCGATCCGCCGTTACGCCGACCTGATCGTGCATCGTGCGCTCGTCGGCTCACTCGGCTTCGGCGAGGGCGGCATCACCCCGGACGAGGAAGCGACGCTCGACGACATCTCCGCCGAAATCTCCACCTTCGAACGTCGCGCCATGGCCGCCGAGCGCGAGACGGTCGATCGGCTCATCGCCCATCATCTTGCCGGCCGCATAGGCCAGGAATTCGAGGGGCGCGTTTCGGGCGTCACCAAATCCGGTCTGTTTATCATGCTGCCGGACTATGGCGCTGATGGTTTCATCCCTATATCTACGCTCGGCACCGACTACTTCATCTATGACGAAGCGCATCAGGCGCTATCGGGTGAAAAGACAGGTCTTGGCTATCGTCTCGGCGACGATGTGACTGTGCGGTTGGCAGAGGCGATCCCGCTGGCGGGCGCCCTGCGCTTCGAGATGCTGAGCGAGGGACGCAAGATGCCGACGGCTGTGCGCTCCTTCCACAAGGCGGGGCGACGCGACGCAAGCCGCGCTCGCAAGAAGATCGGAACGAGGCCACCGCGCGGGCGGCGCTGAAGCAATTCCAGCAAAAGTGCGCAGCGGTGTTGCGTCCGGAATTGCGTGAAGAGAAAGAGACGGAGCCTTTCCATATTTCGAAGAAGAATGGAAAGGCCCTGGTTCCGGGAAGGGAAAGATCGATGAGCACACCGACAGACGAGGTCGTACGCTACGGGGATACTCCCGATGCCGAGCGCCCGCTCGGACGCTCCATCATGCGCGGCATGCTGAACCGCTGCCCGGCCTGCGGCAGCGGCAAGCTGTTTCGCGCCTTTCTGAAGCCGGTCGATCATTGCGCCGCCTGTGGCGAGGCGATGTACCACCAGCGCGCCGACGACCTGCCGCCCTATATCGTCATCCTCGTGCTCGGCCATGTCGTCGTCGGTGGGTTCATGCTGACGGACATGGCCTTTGTCCTGCCGGTCTGGGTGCATCTCGCCATCTGGGCACCGATCACCATCATCACGGCGCTCGTCTCGATCCAGCCGATCAAGGGCGGCGTCATAGGCCTGCAATGGGCGCTGAAGATGCACGGTTTCGGCGGCCATGATGACGAACCAGAAGATTACGACGTACCCGGCCGGCAAGCTTGAACACCTTCACCTTCCAGACATATTTCGCGTGTAGTGGCAGCGACCAGAGCGCCACGGCCCATAGCCGACTATCTGCAGAGGATCGACACGGTCATCATCTTTTGTACGGGGAAAGCTTACACTCAAGAAATCGTCGGCGGATGCCAGAATTATTGTGAAACCCTGCCCGTCACTTGGATTTGGCATGCCTATGTCTTTCTATGTGGCTCCAGACGGACGATTCGTCCGCATACCTCTCTAAGGATGGATAAATGTCTCAGCCGAGGAACGGCACACCGGGCGATGTTGAGGAAATCCATTGGCCTTCTCTGGTGGCAGCCGTCTCGTCCATCTCCGCCGTCGGCATAGCGATCGGCCTGGGACTTCCTCTCCTCAGCATAATTCTCGAAAAGCGTGGCATTTCTTCCACCCTCATCGGCCTCAATACCGCTATGGCCGGTATTGCGGCGATGGCGGCGGCACCGATCACCACCAAGCTCGCGCATAAATACGGTGTCGCGCCCACCATGATGTGGGCGGTGCTGATCTCGGCGCTCAGCGCGCTCGGCTTCTACTATGCACAGGACTTCTGGATGTGGTTTCCGCTGCGTTTCGCCTTCCACGGCGCAACGACCACACTCTTCATCCTCTCTGAATTCTGGATCAATGCGGCCTCGCCGCCTTCCAAACGCGGCTTCGTGCTCGGCATCTACGCGACCGTCCTTTCACTCGGCTTTGCTGCTGGGCCGCTGATCTTCTCGCTGCTCGGCAGCGACGGCATCCTGCCCTTCCTGGTCGGTGCCTTCGCGATCCTGCTGGCTGCGATCCCGATCTTCATCGCCCGCCACGAAAGCCCTGTCCTGGACGAGAAGCCGGAACTGCATTTCATGCGCTATGTCTTCCTGGTGCCGACCGCAACCGCGGCCGTCTTCATCTTCGGTGCAGTCGAAGCCGGCGGCCTGTCGCTCTTTCCGATCTTTGCGGTGCGCGCGCATTTCACCGAAACGCAGGCGGCCCTGCTGCTCACCATGATGGGTGTCGGCAACGTCATCTTCCAGATCCCGCTCGGGTTGCTTTCGGACCGTATCAAGGACAAGCGTCCCCTGCTGGCGCTGATGGCGCTGACCGGTTTCGTCGGAACAATGATGCTCCCGGTCCTCGTCAATAACTGGATTCTCATGGCCGGACTTCTGCTTTTCTGGGGCGGCTGCGTCTCCGGCCTCTACACGGTCGGTCTCAGCCATCTCGGCTCGCGGCTGACAGGTTCGGACCTTGCGGCGGCCAATGCGGCCTTCGTTTTCTGTTATGCCGTCGGCACCGTTGCAGGCCCCCAGGTAATCGGCGCTGCCATCGATGTTGCCGGAAACAACGGTTTTGCCTATGCAATTGCCGGTTTCTTCGGGCTTTATGCCTTGCTTGCCGGCATAAGACTGCTTTTCCTCGGAAAGCGGGCTTGACTTTTCGGGCTAGATTCGTAGTTTCGCGCCAGAATTTGCCGTGGAGCCTATCCGGTTTTCCACGGCTTTCATTTTCTTAAAGGCAGGACGACCATGGCCAAGGCTACCACTATCAAGATCAAGCTTCTGTCGACGGCCGACACCGGTTTCTTCTACGTCACGACGAAGAACAGCCGTACGATGACGGACAAGATGACGAAGACCAAGTACGACCCGATTGCCAAAAAGCACGTCGAGTTCAAGGAAACCAAGATCAAGTAATTACCTGATCTCACGGCTCTTTCAAAAAGCGCGCGCCTCCGGGTAGCGCGCTTTTTGTTTGCACTGGACTTCCTGACGGCAATGTTAGCGCAAACAAAGAAAAACGCCGCCCTTCCATCTTCGGGAAGTGACGGCGTTTTTACGAAAAGGGGGTCGGCCAGCATGCAAAACGGCACGAGGAACCGTTTGAGATTGCGTACCAGCCGACCGACCCCACGACCCAGGAGATGCGGCGGACCTGAGCATCATGGGGTATCGACAGCTCCTCCATGGGAGCGTTTTCTGTTCTGAGCCGATAATTTGCGCAAAAATGAAAGAAAATCAACAAATTCTTAATGGTAAAATTTCCGAGTATGATTCTATGGTTAAAAGTCCAGTTTTGGCACGTGTAAAGACGCAACCAAATCTCTTTTACCAAAAGGACAATATTTGATATCAGCAAGAATTTCAGAAATATATTACAACAACACCTCAGCCCCTCCCCTAACGTAAGGCGCCGGCGTTACGTTTTGTGAAATACGATTTACAGAGGCCAGACAATCAGGATGCAACTATAGTCCGCTCTTCTTTTCGCGTTCGACGCCTCTAGCTTTCGGAAGCAGGCGATACGTGTTATCGGAAGAAACACGCTTTAAAGTCCATTTTCTGGCTATCGGGTTGAAAAACCGGCGCCTTCGTTTCAGCCAACAAAATTAAATATTCGTAAGGTTCAGCTACTCCCAGTGGATAACCGAAAGCGACGCATTACGGAACGTTATGTCGTCAGGCGGCGGAGGCTACGACGCGGTTGCGCCCGGTATTCTTCGCCTCATAGAGCGCAAGGTCTGCCTGCTTCATGAGCTGGTCGGGCGTTATGACCGAGGCGATGCGCGAGGATATGCCGAAGGAGGCCGTAATATTCAGCGTTTCGCCCGACGACTTCAGCAGGAACGGCGTGCTTTCGATGGCCGCGCGCAAGCGCTCGGCAACGGCCGCGGCAATTTCCGGCGAGGTGTCCGGCATGACGACGACGAACTCTTCCCCGCCGTAACGGCAGGCAAGATCAGCGCCGCGGACGGTCGAGCGCACGCGGTTTGCGAATTCCTTCAGCACCTGGTCGCCGCCGTCATGGCCATAGGTGTCGTTGACCTGCTTGAAGCGGTCGATATCGGTAATCAGCACCGAGAGCGGCCGGCCACGGGCCATCGAGCGGTTGAAGAGCACATTGAGATGGTTGTCGAGATAACGGCGGTTATTGA
Organism: Hyphomicrobiales bacterium; assembly: GCA_900470965.1. Taxonomy (GTDB): domain Bacteria; phylum Pseudomonadota; class Alphaproteobacteria; order Rhizobiales; family Rhizobiaceae; genus Rhizobium. Next base: position 4,397 of record UCCS01000068.1, on the reverse strand, counting down.
GACCGGTCAACGGATCGGTGACAGCGAGTTCGATCGTCTGCTTGACACTGGCGCGCAGGCGGTCGTTGTAGCGCTTGCGGCGGATCTGCGTCAGGCTGCGGGCGACCAGCTCGTTCGGATCGACAGGGCGCACGATGTAGTCATTGACCCCGAGATCGAGCGCGCGGACAACCATCTCGTCGGCCCCCTGCTCCGTGATGATCAGGATCGGCAGGAAACGGGTCCGCTCCAGCGAGCGGAACTGCGAGCAAAGCCTGAGCGGATCGTATTCATCGAAATTGGCGTTGACGATGACGAGTTCGAAGGCGCTCTCGGCGGCTTCGAAAAGAGCCGCCTGCGGATCGGAGATGGCGACCACGTCTGCGACGGGCTTCAGCGTCTTGATGATGCGTTCCTGCGAGTTGGCACGGCTGTCGACCAGCAACACCTGTCCCGCCTCGTCGGAGCGTCCGTCGCCGGTGCGCATCAACTCGTCCATCCCCATCGTATGGGCGGTCTCGGCGCGCACGCGCAACTCGTCGCTCAGCGTCTTCAGGCGCAGCAGGCTTTTCACGCGGGAAATGAGCTGCAGGTCGTTGACGGGCTTTGTCAGGAAGTCGTCGGCACCGGCCTTCAGGCCGCGCACGCGGTCGGCCGACTGGTCGAGCGCGGTGACCATGACGACGGGGATATGGGCGGTCTTCGGATTGGCCTTCAGCCGCTCGCAGACTTCGAAACCGTCAATGCCGGGCATCATGATGTCGAGCAGGATGAGATCCACCTGGTTGCGGTCGCAGATCGCCAGCGCCTCGTAGCCGTCGGCCGCGGTCAGCACGTCGAAATATTCGGCCATCAGCCGCGCTTCGAGCAGCTTCACATTTGCCGGAATATCATCAACAACCAGTATTCGCGCAGTCATGAATCTTTTTTCCGATGCCTCAGGCGTCGCCCAAATAAGTCTTGATCGTCTCAATGAATTTCGGAACGGAGATCGGTTTCGAGACATAAGCCTCGCAGCCGCCCTGTCTGATCCGCTCCTCGTCGCCCTTCATGGCAAAGGCCGTAACGGCGATGACCGGGATCACATGCAGTTCGTCGTCTTCCTTCAGCCACTTGGTGACTTCGAGGCCGGAAACTTCCGGAAGCTGAATATCCATAAGTATAAGATCGGGGCGATGTTTGCGCGCAAGATCAAGCGCTTCCATGCCGTTGCGGGTCTGGATCGTGGTATAGCCCGAGGCCTCGATGAGGTCGCGAAAGAGCTTCATGTTGAGCTCGTTATCTTCTACAATCATCACCTGTTTGGGCATGATTAGCTGTCCCTACGTCCGCTCTTGAAGCCAAATGTCCATGATAAGACATTAGCTGACAAATGGCTCCATGAAACCGATAGTGCAAGCTACCGGTATTTGGTTGAAGAAAAGGTAACTCGACCACCGCAATGCAAAGCAATTTCAAGACTTCGAAACAACTTGCGGCGGCAGCCGATCCGCAAGAAACGGCCATCGCCGTCCTTGGCTGGCTTGCGAACGACCCGGATCTCTTCGGTCGCTTCCTGGCATTGACAGGCGTAGAACCCCAACAAGTGCGTAATGCCATCAACGATCCTGGCTTTCTCGCCGGCATGCTGGATTTCCTCATGAACCATGAGCCGACGGCGATCGCCTTCTGTGAGGCGACGAACACGACGCCGGAAGCGCTGACTGGGGCATGGCGCCACTTCTCGCCGCCCGGCCTCGACTCTGGGGAATACTGATCGTGAGCAACAGCGCCGAATTCGACATCTCGCATATCCGCCTTGGCGACAGGCCGCTCATCGTCTGCGATGTCGATGATGTGGTGCTGCAATTCATCGGTCCTTTCCAACTGTACCTCAAAAGTCTCGGCCATGAATTTCTGCCGCGCTCCTTCCGTCTTCATGGCAACATCGTCTCGCTGGCCGACGGGGTTGCGCTTGAGGATCAGCATGTCAGCCGGCTGATCCTGGAATTCTTCGAAGCCCAGGAAAGCTGGCAGACGCCTATCGATCCCGTCGTTTCGACGCTCGAACGCTTGTCTGATGATGCCGACGTCCTGTTCCTCACCGCGATGCCACCGCAGTTTTCCGCCCACCGTCGTCGCCTTCTCGACAGCGCGGGCCTTACCTTCCCGTTGCTTGCCAGCGAACAGCCGAAGGGACCGATCGTGCAGGCGCTGCATGGCGGTCGCGATCTTCCTGTCGTCTTTATCGATGATATGGCGCGCAACCTGCATTCCGTGAAGGAGCATGTGGCAGATTGCCTGCTCATCCATCTCATGCCGGATTCGCCCGTTCACCGCTTCGCGCCGGCCGCCGCCGAGAATATCGCGCGGGCGAGAGACTGGGCTCATGCCGCCGAACTCATCGACCAACACCTTGCGGCACACACGATCAGCCGTGCAAATCCAGCCGCATGAGCGGCCGGCCGTCCTTGCGCCGCGCGATCGTTTCGAAACCTGCCGTGTCGAAAATCGCCGTGGAGCCGATGCAAAGCGTGACGGATTTCGACTGCTTCACATGGTCGATCGGACAGGCTTCCAGCAACCGTGCGCCCTGACCGCGGGCATAATCGACGGCACCAGCAAGCAATCTGTGGCTCAAGCCTTTTCCGCGCAGCTTCGGCAACAGGAAGAAGCAACTGACTGCCCAGATAGAGGGATCATGAGCGTCACCCTCCTCGAGTGGCCGCGAAACCGTTCGCGGCGAATTGAACTGCGGCACGTCGTGGCGCGGCCCCACCTGAACCCAGGCCACAGGCTCGCCCTCGATATAACAGAGAATGCCCGGCGGCGGTCCCACCTCAATGCAGCCCTGCATATGGGCCTTGCGCTCCGAAGGCTCCATCGTCGTGCGGACGGCATGCGGAAGGCGCAGTGCCACGCACCAACAATTATAGAAGGCACCCTGCGGGCCGAACAGCTTTTCGAAATCGCCCCAGCGCTCGGCCGTGACAGGTTCGAAACGAAGATCGATATCCACGGCCAAGCTGTCCTCCCTCTCTTGAGACTCAAAAGCTTAGGGCGTAATGTTGCAATGTTCAACCTTTGTTCTCACCATGGCGCCTGCATCTGACAAGACACCCGGCTTCTGTCGCGACTGCCTTGCCGAGCAGAAGGGAGACGTGCGTCGCTGCCATGTTTGCGGCAGCCCCCGTCTGGTGCGTCACAAAGAGCTCTATGATCTGACGCTCGCGCATATTGATTGCGACGCCTTCTATGCTGCTGTGGAGAAACGCGACAATCCGGAGCTTGCCGACAAGCCCGTGATCATCGGCGGCGGCAAGCGTGGGGTCGTCTCAACTGCCTGTTATATCGCCCGCATCCACGGCGTACGCTCGGCCATGCCGATGTTCAAGGCGCTGGAGGCTTGCCCGCAGGCGGTCGTTATCCGCCCGGACATGGAGAAATATGTCAAGGTCGGGCGGCAGGTTCGCGCGCTGATGCAGGAACTGACACCCCTTGTGCAGCCGCTCTCCATCGACGAGGCCTTCCTGGAACTCGGCGGCACGGAACGGCTGCATCACGATCCGCCGGCCCGCACGCTGGCGAAGTTTGCCCGCCGCGTCGAAAAGGAGGTCGGCATTACCGTCTCGGTCGGTCTTTCCTATTGCAAATTCCTCGCGAAGGTCGCCTCCGACCTGCAGAAACCGCGTGGTTTTTCTGTCATCGGACGCGAGGAAGCCGTGGAGTTTCTGGCGCCTCGTCCCGTGACGACCATCTGGGGCGTCGGCAAGGCATTTGCCGCGACGCTCGAAGCAGACGGCATCCGCACGATCGGCCAGTTGCAGCAAATGGAAGAGAACGACCTGATGCGTCGTTACGGCAGCATCGGCCAGCGGCTTTCCCGCTTGTCGCGCGGCATCGACGACCGCGAGGTGCATATCAACGATGCGGCCAAGAGCGTCTCAGCTGAAACCACCTTCTTCGATGATATCTCGCGTTATGATGATCTGGTGCCGATCCTGCGCAATCTCTCGGAAAAGGTCTCCTGGCGACTGAAGAAGAACGGCATTGCCGGCCAGACCGTGGTGCTGAAGATGAAGACGGCCGATTTCAAATCGCGCACCCGCAACCGGCGCCTTGAAGACCCGACACAACTGGCCGACAAGATCTTCCGCACGGGGCTCGACCTTCTGGAGAAGGAAACCGACGGCACGAAATTCCGCCTTATCGGCATTGGCGTCACCGATCTCGGCGATGCCGGCCGCGCCGACCCGCCCGATCTCATCGACCAGCAATCCGGCCGCCGCGCGGCGGCGGAAGCCGCCATGGACAAGTTGCGCGACAAGTTCGGCAAGGGCACGGTCGAGACCGGCTATACTTTCGGCGGCAAGGGGAACCGCTAGCCTACAGCATCGGCCCGAAAATCGGAATCGATTTTCGGAAAGCCTGATGCGTAG
>UCCS01000185.1 GCA_900470965.1 Hyphomicrobiales bacterium | reverse complement strand
ATTTCGTGAGCGAACTGATCGCGGTGCGCGCCCATGGCTGATTTTCGCGCCTACCAGCCTTCCTTCACCGCCGGCGAACTTTCGCCTGCGCTCGGCGCCCGCGTCGATCTTACCAAATATCAGAGCGGCCTGCACACGGCGCTGAACGTCTTCGTGCATCCGCATGGTGGTGTGTCGAACCGGGCCGGGCTGCAATTCATCCACGAGATCAAGGATAGCTCGAAGCAGGCCCGGCTGATCCGGTTTCAGTTCAATACCGAGCAGACCTATATCCTCGAATTCGGCGACAAATACATCCGCATCTTCCGCGATGGCGGGCTGGTGCTGACGGGCGCCGCCCCCTACGAGGTTACGACCGCCTATACGGCAGCAGACGTGCAGGACCTCGTGTTCGTGCAGGAAGCCGACGTGCTCTACCTCTGCCACGTCAATCACCCCGTACGCAAACTCGGGCGGCTGGCCGACAACAACTGGACACTGACGACGGTCCAGTTCAAGCCGCTGATCAACCCGCCGGCAGGAACACCTGTCGTCACCAAGCCCGGCGATACAGCAGGAAAGCCGGGTTATGTGGCAACCACATACCGCTACCGTGTCTCTTCCGTTGCCGATAGCGGCGAGGAAAGCCTGCCGTCTAATGCCGGTTCCGTGATCAACGACTTGGCCATCCAGGGCGGCATTAACCGCGTGGCCTGGAGCGCCGTTGCGGGTGCGGCGCGCTATATCGTCTACCGCGACGATAACGGTATTTTCGGCTATGTCGGCGGCACGACGGGCCTCTCCTTCGATGACGAGAACATCACGCCCGATCTCTCCGACACGCCGCAGAGCGGCCGCAACCCTTTCGATGCGGCGGGCAATTATCCGCGCTGCGTCACCTTCATCGAGCAGCGCCTCGCCTTCGCCTCGACACAGAACGACCCGCAGGCAGTCTGGCTCAGCCAGTCCGCCAATTACGAAAATTTTGGCGTCTCCTCGCCCGCAAAGGCAAGTGACGCCGTGACCTTCCGCATCCGCGCCCGGCAAGTGAACGAGATCCGCTCGATGATCTCGGTACGCGGCCTGCTGCTTTTGACCTCCGGTTCCGAATGGATCGTCACCGGCGGCTCGACCTCGGATGCGATTTCCCCCTCCGCCATCAAGCTCGATAACCAGGGCTATCGCGGAGCCGCCAAGGTGCAGCCGATCGTCGTCGGCAATACGGTGCTTTTTGCCCAGCGCCTTGGCGGCGTGGTGCGCGATTTCTCCTATGACTATACGCAGGACAGCTATGTCGGGAAGGATCTGACGATCCTTGCCCGTCACCTCTTCAAGGGCCGCGAGATATCAGCCTGGGATTATGCCCAGGCGCCCGACTCCGTCGTCTGGGTGGTGCTCGATGACGGCGCGCTGGTCTCCCTCACCTACATGAAGGAGCAGGATGTCTGGGCCTGGACCCGCCATGAAAGCGGCCCCGGCAATGACGCTTTTTTCGAGGATGTGACCGTGATCGAGGAAGACGGCGAGGACGTGCCCTATTTCATCGTCCGTCGCACGATCAATGGCCAGCAGAAGCGCTATATCGAGCGGCTGCACAGCCGCGCCTTCGAGCATGTGCAGGACGCCTTCTTCGTCGATTGCGGGCTGACCTATTCCGGCCCGCCGGCGACGGTGCTGAACGGGCTAAACCATCTCGAAGGCCAGACGCTCGTGGCGCTCGCAGACGGCAATGTCGTGCGCAATCTCACCGTCACAGGCGGCAGCGTGCGGCTGCAGAACGCCGCCTCGAAAATCCATATCGGCCTGCCGGTGACGGCGGCGATCGAAACGCTCGATCTTGATGTCGGCCAGGTGGAGGGGCTCGGCACCGTGCAGGGCCGATCGAAATCCATCTCCGAAGTGACCTTCCGGGTGGAAAACACCCGCGGCATCTTCACCGGTCCCCAGGACGGCGAGCGCGACGGCGGCACGCTGGTGGAATACAAGCAGCGCCGCAACGAAAACTGGAACGAGGCGATCAGCCTTTATACCGGCGATCTCACCATCACCCCCTATTGGGACTGGAGCACGAGCGGCGCCATGTGGGTGAAGCAGTTCGATCCGCTGCCGATGACCATTCTCTCCATCATGCCGGATGTCACCCTTGGCCGCTGAGATCGCCATTATCGAGGCGCGGCCGAGCCATGTCAGGCAGATTGCCGCGCGCATGCGGGCAGCCGACCGCGACGAGGTTTCCGCCGCCTCCGGCCGCTCGCCGCTTTCGGCGCTCTCCTTTTCTTACCGCCACTCCTCTCAGGCGTGGACCGCCCTCTTCGATGGCCAGCCGGAGGTGATGTGGGGTGTCGGCGACATCAACATCCTCACCGGCATCGGCGCGCCCTGGCTGCTCGGGACGGACGCGGTGGAGAAGAATTTCCGCGGCTTTCTCAAGATCTCGCGCAATTGGCCGGCTCAACTGTTGAGCCGCTACGGCTTGCTTCGAAACTTCGTGGATGCGCGCAATACGATCTCCCTACGCTGGCTCGAATGGCTGGGCTTCCAGCTGTTCGAACTCGTCGAGATCAACGGGCATCCATTCCGGCTATTCGAAATGGGAGAAGCGGATGTGTGATCTTGGTCTTGCGCTGACACTGGGGTCGACGCTTCTCGGCGCCGCCGGCCAGGTGCAGCAGGCAAAGGCGACGGCGGAGGCGAACAAATACAACGCCCAGGTCGCCGAAATGAATGCGCAGATCGCCGACAAACAAGCGAAGGACGCGATCGAGCGCGGCAAGCAGGAAGAGCAGCAGAAGCGCCTGCAGACCTCCCAGCTCGAAGGCCGCCAGCGCGCCGCCATGGCCGCAAACGGCGTCGATCTCTCCTTCGGCTCGCCGCTGGATACGATCGTCGACACCGCCAAGATGGGCGAGATCGATGCGCTAAACGTGCGCACCAATGCCTATCGCGAAGCCTATGGCTACAGGGTGCAGGGCAGCAACCAGCTGGCAAGCGCCAAGCTGGACCGCATGCGCGCCGACGCCGCTGTGAAAGGCGGCTATCTCGATGCCTTCGGCACGATCCTCGGCGGCACGGGCAAGGTCTACACCCAGGCAAAGACCCTGGGCTATATCAAGTGAGGTGATGCATGCCGACAGTTCCGACCTATCAGGATACGCAACAGCACGTCCCGCTGCGCCCCGAATATACCGAGGGATTCACCGTGCAGGCCGATGCAGAGGCTTTCGGCTCCGCCATCGGCAAGGGCATGCAGGGGCTCGCAACCGGCATGGGCACGCTCGGCGAAGCTGTGGTGGAGGTGGAGAAGCTTGATAATGCCAATGCCGCCAAGGATGCACAGACGAAGCTCAACGACTGGCAGCGCGAGCAGCTTTACGGCAAGAGCGGCTTCCTGACGCTGACCGGCCGCGCCGCCGTGGAAGGCCGCGCCACATTCGAAAAGCTTGCCGAGCAGAAGCGCGCCGAATTCGGCAAGGGCCTGACGCCGGGTGCCGCCCGCACCTATGAAGAGACCAGCCGCGCCAGCATGAACACGTTGCTGGACAGCACGATCCGCCACACATTCGACCAGCGCAAGGCATGGTTTGCCGAGACCTCGGCCAACAGCATCAAATCCGCCAGCGCCAATGCCGTCGCCGTCTATAGCGATCCGGCCAAGGTCGATGCCGAAATCCGCAAAGGCGTCACCGAGATCGAGCATCAGGGCCACATGCAGGGCTGGAGCAAGGAAAAGCTCGACCAGGAACGCGCCCGATACGTCTCCGACACGACGAGGAACGTGGCGCTGCGCATGGCCAATGACAGCCCCATCGAGGCCGAGCAATATGTCAAGGACGCCGGCGACAGGATGCTGCCGGCCGACAGCACCGCAGTGCTGAAATCGCTGGAACCCGCAGTCCAGGACGAAAAAGCCAGGCACAACGCCACCGACATTATCGCCGGCCGGCTGCCGACCTATACGGGCGCGCCGGATGCCGGTACCGGCCCCTCGCCCGCCGCACCGGCTGCAAACGCCGATGCCGTCACGGGCGGCCGGCCACAGACGGGTGGCCCCACTCAGCCTTCCGTCGCAGGCGCAAGAACCACCGGCCTCGAAACGGATGGCGCCGGCAGCACAACCGGGAGAGCACGCACGCTCGGCGCGCGGCCTTCGGCGGGCAAGACCGCAGCCCTGCAAACCGCCGGCAATCGAACCGCTGTTTCGCCAACCACCAGCCCGCAGCCAGGCACGCCTCAGCCCAAACCCCGCCAGCCGAGCGGCCCCGAGGATTTCCGTACTGTCGCCGCCACGCTCGCCTTCCCCGGCAAAGCGAAGGACGATCTGGCACTGGCAGGCTTCGTGAAAAATGCCGCCGGCAACACGGTCGATCCCTCGCTCAGGGGCTGGCTGAGCGATGTCACAGGCGCCCTCCTGGGCACCGCCGCAGCACCTGCCAATCTCGTCGGCAGCGCTGCTGCCGATGCCGCGAGCTTCCGCCATTTCGGCCTGCCGACGCAGACACCCCGCCCCGGAGACATCGTCGTGCTCGGCCCGCAGCAAAAGAAAGGCGCCGGTAGCAACAACGGCACCGACAAGGGCCAGATCGGCTTCTTCCGCGGCTACGATGCCGACGGCAACATCCTCGTGCTCGGCCCCGATCCGAGGCGAACAGGCGATACGGCGCTAACCGTCCACGCCACAAACGACGTCGTCAGCTTCCGCACATCCGGCACCGTCGATGAAAAGACCATGACTCTGCCGAACTACAATCCCGAGGGCCTGCGCAGGATCCAAGAGAGCCTGAACAGCATCACCGACCCGGCGCTGCGCGCCGCCACTGAAGCCCAGCTCAACGCCTATACCGTCTCGCAGAAGAAGGCGCTCGACGCCCAGCGCGTGCAGGTGCAGGAATGGGCCAACAACCAGGTCATCGTAGACCCGACCTTCGACCCGACGAAACTGCCCGTCCACATCCAGCAGGCCATCGGCCCATCCGGCTTGCTTACGCTGCGCGACTACAAGGAAAAGGTCCGCGCCTACGGCCAGCCGGCGACGGATACGCAGACGCTCTACGACCTACAGACCGAGTTCGCCAGGGATCCGGCCGCCTTCTCGCAGATCGATCTCCTCGAATACCGCCCCAAGCTCTCAGACAAGGATTGGGAAAAAGTCACCGGCTGGCGACAAACGGCACTCACCGACCTGCGAAAGGCCCGGCTCGAAAGCCTCGATATCAATACCGCCTTCGAACTCGCGAAACCCCAACTGGAAGCTCTTGGCCTCCTCACTCAGGACGGCGGCTTCGCCACCTCCTATAGTGTCCCGCGCCGCGTTGCCGAATTCCGGTCAGCACTCCTCGATCAGATGGATGTATTCAAGGACAAGAACGACGGCCAGAACCCGACCCAGAGCGATATCCAGAAAATGATCAACCGCCTGCTGTTCCCGATCGTCGTCAGCACGCCGAACTCTTTTTTCAGCGGCGGAACTCCCGCAAAGAGCTCCGGCTACCTCTATCAGGTCAACTCGCTTACCGACGATCAGAGCTACGATATCGCCGTGCAGTATGAAGATATTCCGCGCGATCTCAGGATGGCGTTTGAAGCCGAACTGACGAAGAAAAACGGCAAGAAGCCTACGCAGGATGAAGTTGCAAACGAGTATGAATTATTCATGCTCAATCGCTGACACCCTGCATCAGTGAAAACCAAACGTCTTTATCCTCGCAGGAAAGCATGGCCAACGCCTCACTTCCCAACCGACGCCTTCTCGAACTGAACCTTGAGCCGCTCCACCGCCTCGGGCGACCACCCCGGCGGGTCCGTCACCGCAAGCCACGCGTCGACATAGTGCTGCGGCGCATAGACATGGCCGTAGCCCATCGGTGATGTCGTCGCGATCATGGCGTCGAAGCCGAGCTGAAGGGCCGTGACGATCGGATACCAGCGGAAAGCTGACAAGACATCAGGACTTCTCTCACCCACATGAAAAACGCAGCGATCAAGGCGCCTGCTGTCACGGCCGCGAGCAAGGCCCGTCTGCCCGGCGACGAAGTAAGACCATCTCGCGCTCGAAGCGGATTGGCCAGGTCAGGCCGACAACCTTCCTGAGCCTATGGTTCAGGAAACCAGAGGTACAATCACATGACCATTTCGAGCGAGATAAACCGATCCGGCCCCTATAATGGGGACGGCGTCGCCACGGCTTTCGAATACAAGTTCAAAATCCTGGAGCCCCGTCATCTGCAGGTGATCCGGACGGATGCATCGGGCACGGATTCAATCCTGGTGCTCGACGCCGATTACACTGTGACCGGCACTGGCAATGATGGCGGCGGAAGCGCGGTCATCGTCCCCGCCCCGGCGGCCGGCACCAAGATAACTTTGCTGCTGGACGTGCCCTTTACCCAGGAAACAGACCTGGAAAACCAGGGGGCCTATTATGCGGAGACCGTGGAGCAGGCGCTTGACCTCGTTGTGATGAGGCTCCAGCAGCTCAAGGAAAGAGCGGCCCGCGCCGTCACCATTCCGCCGTCATTCGATTCAGCAACGATCGACAAGCTGATTGCAGACGTTCTGACGCTCAGCGACAAAGGCGATGCACTAGAGGCCGTTGCCGCCGTCTCGCAGTATCTGGAGACTGTTGCAGGTATTGCTGATGACATCCCTGATGTTGCCGGCCTAACGCAGACCGCCCAGCAGAAGGCCGCAGAAGCCGCTCAGTCGGCAACGAGCGCAAACGCCAGCGCCGGCCTCGCGACCGCCTATGCAACGCATCCGGAAGATGTCGCGATTCCCGGTTCGGGTGGACTGTTTTCCGCCTTTCACTGGTATCGGAAGACGTTGGCGATCTACAATGCCGTCGCCAATACGCTCGCCGGCTGGCTTCACGGCGCAGCTGCAAAGACCGACATCATAGATGGCGACGAGTTCGCCATCGCCGACAGCGCGACAGGCTGGGGCCTGAAAAAGGTTCTCGCGGGTAGTATTGTCAAATATGTGGCGTCAGCGCTCGGGCTGGACTTCATGGTCGGCTTTGTGCCAGCCTACTCCACCGCGACAACCTTTACCGTAGCGGCCGGCTTCGGGTTCTTCGGAGGCAGGAAGCATACCACAGCTGGGGATGCCTCCTGCAGTCTCGCAGCCGTCTTCGGGACAGGCCCGGGTTGCCTGGATACCGGCACGGTGCAGCCTGGTAAGACCTACTTCGTGTACGCCGTGAGGAGCCTGACGGATGGGAGCACCAAGTTCGTCGCCTCATTGTCGGCCGTCGAAGGCGGGGTCGCGGTGCCCTTGGGATGGGAGCTGTTCTCTGGTAGCCGGGTAGGCATAATCCTGACGAACAGTTCCGGAAACATCATCACGTTCCAGCAGTCTGGCAATCGGGTACTTGTCACGAGTGACTTGCTCTATTCCAGCACATCGGGCAATGCGACATGGACACTCCTCACCCTTCCCAGCTGTCCGATGGGTATCTCGGTGGATGCCCTGGTATTTATCGACATAAGCACAGGGACGAATGGTGACGCCATCTCTGCTATAGGCCCAGTATCCTCTCTCTTCACTGGCCTGATGATTGCTCGTAGCCGCGCCACGGGTAACTCAGGAGGTGGCGGAACTGAACTTGGGGCTCTAACCCCAGTCAGGACGAATGCCGCGGCTCAGGTAATGCGCGAGGTGGACATAGCCGGTACAGCAAGTGTGGCAGCATACTTGACAGGCTGGGATGATTGGCAAAGCAAGAGGTTTTGGGCATGACCACGGTTTATGTAAGACAGGACAGTGGGGGAAAAATCCTCGAAATTCTGGGGGCTCCGCAACCAGGGATGCCAGATGTCACCCCTCACGACGACCAGGAACCCCTAATCGCCAAATTCCTCCGCGACCCACTCGGCCTCGAAGACGCCTTCCCCTCCCTCAAGAAATGGCAGCTCTGGCTCGCCGCGCTCGAACTCGAGCCGCCGGTTTTCAAGGCCGATGTCCTCTCCTTCGTCAACGGCATGGCTGACATGTCGGTGAAGGACAAGGAAACCGTGCGCATCATGATCGAGGACGCACAGGAATATTCCCGCAACGATCCCCGCATCGATTTGCTCGCGGTGGCCATGGGCATTCCGCCGAACCAGATGGACGATCTCTGGAAATGGGCGGCCCAGATCGAGCCTTGATGATGTGAGCTGTCGTAAAATGGTCGGCAGGGACCAGCCAATCCGGCCGGCCCCGCTCGCCAATGACCTTATTGCGGCAGCGGCTTGCCCGTCTGCTCGGCCATCATATATTCCGCATACCAGTCCGGCCAGTTCTCATCATGCTTGCCTCCATTGCGCTTCTCATGCTCGCCATGGGC
>UCCS01000069.1 GCA_900470965.1 Hyphomicrobiales bacterium | reverse complement strand
CGAGGCGGGTGGCGATGTCGTTGAGGGCATCGACCTTGGCCTGCTTGCCGAGAATGGGTTCCGCGACGTGGCCGGAGAGGAGGCCGCCTTCCTCAAGCAGGAGATTGGCGCGGTTTTCGTCGAAGCCGAGGGTGGCTGCGATGCGGCTGGTGAAGACCGTGAAACCGCCGGAGACGAGGGCGGTATAATAGCCTTTCGACTTCATGGTGGCGATCAGTTCAGGGCCGCCCGGGGTCAGCGTAATGCGCTTGGCGATCACTTCGTCGACGACGGAGATCGGCAGGCCCTTCAGGAGGGCGACGCGTTCGCGCAACGCCGGTTCGAAGGCGATTTCGCCGTTCATGGCGCGGGCGGTGATGGCGGCGACCTTTTCCTTGAGGCCGACTTCGGCAGCGAGTTCGTCGATGCATTCCTGGCCGATCATGGTCGAATCCATATCGGCGATCAGCAGCTTCTTGCGGCGGGNNTTCCTGTTCCTGGATGACGAGATCGATCGGGTTGCTGGCGATGACGGCGAGCAGATTGGCCTCGGCTGCCTGCCTGTCGGAGCCGTCTGCGAGCACGATATCGCAGGCAATGCCATCGGCCAGCCAGTAGAGCCCGGATGCCTTGACGGCGTCTGAAGCTCGCTCGGCGATCTCAGGCGAAAGAACGGGGTTTGACGGATTGGCAACAAGCGTGGCAACGAGGGCCATGATGGAAAACCTTCTGAGCGCTGTGAATGCGATCCTGATAACCGGGCCGACTGCCAGCGGCAAGTCCGCGCTCGCAGTGGAATTGGCCAAAGAGCATGGCGGCGTGGTGATCAATGCCGACAGCATGCAGGTCTATGACACGCTGCGGGTGCTGACGGCGCGACCCTCCGAAGAGGATATGGATGGTGTGCCGCATCATCTCTACGGCCATGTGCCGGCCGCGCAGGCCTATTCGACCGGTTCCTGGCTGCGGGACGTGACGGCGCTTCTGCCGCGCATCCACGCCGAAGGAAAACTGCCGGTCTTCGTCGGCGGCACCGGGCTTTATTTCAAGGCGTTGACGGGCGGGTTGTCGGAAATGCCCGTCATTCCCGAGGAGATAAGGCAGCGGCTGCGCGCACGGCTTCTGGAGGAGGGTCCGGAGGGCCTGTATGCGGAGCTTGCGAAGGTTGATCCCGCCATGGTCGAAAGCCTGAACATACAAGACGGGCAGAGGATCGTGCGGGCGCTTGAGGTCTTCGAGGCGACGGGTCAGTCGATTGCAGAATTCCAGGGGCAGGCGGGGCCTGTCGTCGTCAATCCCGACAGGGCGCGCAAGATCGTCGTGCTGCCGGATCGCGCCGTGCTGCATCAGCGTATCAACGGACGTTTCGAGAAAATGCTGGAGCAGGGGGCGGAAGACGAGGTGAGGGCGCTACTCGCGCTTGATCTTCCCCCGGAAATGCCTGTCATGAAGGCGATCGGCGTGTCGCAGATCGCGGCGATGCTGCGCGGCGAGATGACCCGCGCCGAGGTGATTGAGCGTGGGGCCGCCGCCACACGGCAATATGCCAAGCGGCAGATGACCTGGTTCCGCAATCAGATGGATGAAAGCTGGGAGCGGCTTTCGCCTTAGCGCCAAAGCGACCCATGCTTCACGCCCGCAAACGGCTAGAATGATCTTCGAATCATGACCAATGGAGCTATGGGGGCCGGCATGAACAACTTTCTCGCCAAAACGCTTTCTTCGATCAACGCCTTGATCGCTATCGTCATTCTTGCTTTTTCCACGCTTTCGGGTGCGACTGCAGCAGCGGCGCAGGGTGGATCGGGCATGTTCATCGTCGGAGCAATTTTGGGCGCCATCGGCGGCATCGTGATTGCAGCGTTGATCTGCGGCACCATCGCCTTCCTGGCACTGATCGAGCGGCATCTCTCCGAAATCGCAGCGGCAACGCGCCAGCCGCGTTCGTAGGCAGTACTCAGTCCTTATCGTAAAGGCTGCTCAGCGGCTTCTTCAGGATGCTTTCGCGCAGCGACATGCCGCCCTCGCGACGCGGCGCTGACGTCTGTTCGCCGAAGGCGGGCCTCGACTGCTCGTCGCGGCGCATTTCGCGGCGCAGCGCTTCGAGGCGTGCGTCAATGGAAGTCTGCGGCGAGAGCGGCGGTGTCTCGGGATGTTGCGCGCGGCTTTGCGGCAGCAGTCCGGGGCGATAGGGTTCGAGCGGCGCCTGTGCTGCTGATGGAGCGGCATAGGGCTGGTTGGCGTGGGGCTGGTCGGCGGCTTCGTCGGCGAAATCCTCTTCCGGCTCGTAATCCGCTATCGCTGCACTGTAGTTCTGCTGGAAGGTGGAGATATCGGGGCCCGATGTGATCGCCCGCATGCGGGTGACGATGCGGCGCAGGTCGACGGTGTCAGGGTCTTCCTCGGCATGTTTGCTGGTGGCGCTATGGGCCTTCGGCAGCAGGGTTTCGTCGACGCGCAAGAAGCGCATGCGCATCGGCACCCGGATCGCCTCTCCGAAGGCGATCGCCTCTCCATTGCCGATCGAGGAAATGAAGCTCGTCGTCGAGATCGAGGAATTGGGGATGGCCGAGCGGATGATTTCCTGGTCGCGGTCGTTGGCAAGGCGCATGGCAAAGAGCGTCGAGCACTGCGACAGGATCGTCTGGTCGAGTTCGCCGGGGCGCTGGGTGATGATGCCGAGCGAGACACCGTATTTGCGGCCTTCCTTGGCGATGCGGGCAATCGCCTGCCGCGTCGGCACAAAGCCGAGGTTCGGGTCCGAGGGTATATAGCGGTGCGCCTCTTCGCAGACGACCAGCATGTGAATGGCGCCTTCGCTCCAGAGCGCGATTTCGAAGGCCATGCGGCAGAGTACCGAGGCGACGGAGTTGACGACCTCGGAGGGGATGCCGGCGAGCTGGAAGGTGCAGATCGGTCTGTTGTCGCCGGGGATGCGGAAGATCTGCGCGATGGTCTCGGTGATCGTGTCGCTGATCGTGTTGCTGGAGAACATGAAGTGATAGCGCGGATCGTTGATCGCGGCGATGATGCGCATCTTCAGTGAGCGCAGGAAGGGCTTTTCGGCGCGACCTTCCAGCCTGCCGATGCGCTCGTCGATGAGGGCAAGCAGATCGGCGATGCGATAGGGCACCGGAGTGTCGGCGGTGATCGAGCTCTTTTCCGTCTGGCGGCGCACCAGCGAACTGTCGCTGCCGCGAAAGGCGCGTTTGGCCTCCGGCAGGATATCGCGCAGCATGTCGAGTTCTTCGGGCACCGGCGGGCGGCCGCGAAAGACAACTTCGGCGAATTCCTCGAGCCGCATCAGCCAGAAGGGCAGGTCGAGCGTGTCGGTGTCGATGGTGACGGCGTGTTTCGGGAAAGCGGCGGCAAATTCATTATGCGGATCGAGGATCAGCACGCGCAGCTTCGGATCGGCCTCGATCGCCTTGTGCAAGAGCAGCGAGACGGCGGTCGATTTGCCGACGCCGGTCGAGCCGACCACGGCGAAATGCTTCGACAGCATCGAGGGGACATGGATCGCCGCGTCGATGCTTTCATCCTGCGTCAGATTGCCGATGACGGCAGTGGCGCCCTTGCCGGCATCATAGATGCGTATCAGGTCGGCGGAGCGGATGCGGTGGGCGATGGCGCCGAGATAGGGGTAACGCGAAATGCCGGTCGAAAATTCCTCGCGGCCGTCTTCATCGACGCGGACTTCGCCGAGCAGTTCGGTCTCGATGCGGAAGATATTGTCCTGACCTTCGCCCCAGCCCTGGCTACCGGTATTCATGGAAAAGACGAGGGCGACGACGCGATTGCGCCCGACGCTGATCGAAATCAGCCGGCCGACGGACCATAATTCGGTGAGATCGGTGCCGCCGGCTTCCGCCACGGCGGCGATGGTGGCGCGCGATCCGCTGCATGCAACGACACGCCCGAGAAATCGATTCCCCGGCGCAAGGCTGTCGCGGCGATCCTGTTCGCCTGCTTTGCCTGTCGTCATCATGTCGTTGTTGAGCAAAGGGTTACTCCCTGCATTAAAGGGCAGGATAGAATCGATCCTTTAATAAATCCTTCAGCCCCAGAATTGGACGGCCCATTGGACGGTTTGCGCAGTTGACGGCGTGCCGATTTTTTATTGCGGAATGCGTTGACGCTGCGAAATTTTCTGTCTATCACTTCCGCCCATGACAATTTCGAACGTTCTTATCGTGGTGGGAAAGCGCATGGGCAGGATGGTGTAACCATCCGGCGATAGCCACCCATGCGCAAGACGAAGGCTCCTCAGGGGCCTTTTTTTATGCCCGAAATCAGGGCTTCCGGCCACAAACCTCAGATCTCCAGCATCAAACGGAACAGACACATGGCGAGCACGGACAATCAAGCGGCAGACAACAGGATGACGGGAGCGGAAATCGTTCTCCGCGCGCTGAAGGACAATGGTGTCGAGCACATCTTCGGCTATCCCGGCGGTGCCGTCCTGCCGATCTATGACGAGATCTTCCAGCAGGAGGATATCAAGCACATCCTCGTGCGCCATGAGCAGGGCGCCGGCCATGCGGCCGAAGGTTACGCCCGCTCCACCGGCAAGGTCGGTGTCATGCTGGTCACGTCAGGCCCCGGTGCCACCAATGCCGTCACGCCGCTGCAGGATGCGTTGATGGATTCCATTCCGCTCGTCTGCCTCTCCGGCCAGGTTCCGACGCCGCTGATCGGTTCGGACGCCTTCCAGGAATGCGATACGGTCGGCATCACGCGCCCCTGCACCAAGCACAACTGGCTGGTCAAGGATGTCAACGAGCTCGCCGCCGTCATCCATGAGGCCTTCCGTATTGCCCAGTCGGGCCGTCCGGGTCCCGTTGTCGTCGATATCCCGAAGGACGTGCAGTTTGCCACCGGCACCTACACGCCGCCGGCCGATCATGCCATCCAGAAGAGCTACCAGCCGAAGATCCAGGGTGACCTGAACCAGATCCAGGCGGCGATCGAGTTGATGGCCAACGCCCGCAAGCCGGTCTTCTATACGGGCGGCGGCGTCATCAATTCCGGCCCGGAAGCCTCCCGCATGCTGCGCGAGTTGGTCGAATTGACAGATTTCCCGATCACCTCGACGCTGATGGGCCTCGGCGCCTATCCGGCTTCCGGCAAGAATTGGCTGAAGATGCTCGGCATGCACGGCTCCTATGAGGCCAACATGGCGATGCATGATTGCGATGTCATGGTCTGCATCGGTGCCCGCTTCGACGACCGCATTACCGGTCGTCTGAACGCCTTCTCGCCGAATTCCAAGAAGATCCATATCGATATCGATCCGTCTTCGATCAACAAGAACGTCCGTGTCGATGTCGGCATCCGCGGCGATGTCGGCAATATTCTGGAAGACATGATCCGCCTGTGGCGCGCACTGCCGAAGAAGCCGGAAAAGAACCGTCTCGATGCCTGGTGGGGCGATATTACCCGCTGGCGCGCCCGCAATTCCTTCGCCTATGCGATGAGCAAGGACGTGATCATGCCGCAATATGCGCTGGAACGTCTCTTCGCGTTGACCAAGGATCGCGACACCTACATCACGACCGAAGTCGGCCAGCACCAGATGTGGGCGGCCCAGTTCTTCGGCTTCGAACAGCCGAACCGCTGGATGACCTCGGGTGGCCTCGGCACGATGGGTTATGGCCTGCCGGCAGCGCTCGGCGTGCAGATCGCTCATCCGGAAAGCCTCGTCATCGACATTGCCGGCGATGCCTCGATCCAAATGTGCATTCAGGAAATGTCGGCAGCGATCCAGCACAATGCGCCGATCAAGATCTTCATCATGAACAACCAGTACATGGGTATGGTGCGCCAGTGGCAGCAACTGCTGCACGGCAACCGCCTGTCCAACTCCTATACAGAAGCGATGCCTGATTTCGTGAAGCTCGCCGAAGCCTATGGCGCTGTTGGCCTGCGTTGCGAGAAGCCTGATGATCTCGATGCGACGATCCAGGAGATGATAGACGTCAAGAAACCTGTCATCTTCGATTGCCGCGTTGCCAATCTCGCCAACTGCTTCCCGATGATCCCCTCGGGCAAGGCCCATAATGAAATGCTGCTGCCGGACGAAGCCACGGACGAAGCGGTCGCCAACGCGATCGACGCCAAGGGCCGTCAGCTAGTATAACAATAGATAGGTAGGAACCCAGGATCATGAACGCACACCTTCAACCCACCGGCTCTGCCTACTTCATCTCTCCGGAAACGGCGGCCGTCGAGAGCCATACGCTCTCGGTGCTGGTCGATAACGAACCGGGCGTACTCGCCCGCGTCATCGGCCTGTTCTCCGGCCGCGGCTACAACATCGAAAGCCTGACGGTTTCGGAGACGGAGCATGCGGCGCATCTGTCGCGCATCACCATCGTCACCCGCGGCACGCCGCATGTGCTGGAGCAGATCAAGGCGCAGCTCGAACGCATCGTACCTGTCCATCGCGTGGTGGACCTGACGGTACGCGCCCGCGAGCTCGGCCAGGACCGGCCGATCGAGCGGGAAGTGGCGCTGCTGAAGGTGATCGGCAATGGCGAGACCCGCGCCGAGACGCTGCGCCTAGCGGACGCCTTCCACGCCAAGGTGGTGGATGCGACGATCGATCACTTCATCCTGGAGATCACCGGCAAGTCTTCGAAGATCGACCAGTTCATCGCGATCATGAAGCCGCTCGGCCTCATCGAAGTCTGCCGCACTGGCATTGCCGCGATGAACCGCGGCGGGCAGGGCATGTAAAGAGACAGCCCGGGCATGTAAGGGTTACAGCCCGGGCATGTGATCGGCTGCTTTTGAATGGCAGTTTGCGCCGCTGGAGGTCAGAGCATCTCCAGCGGCGTTTTCTTTGATGGCGGCGGGAAGGCGGCGTCGAGGGCTTCCCAGTCCTCGTCGGTGATATCGAGGGAGACGCAGTCGCGGTTTTCGCGGGCGCGCTCGATATTCGAAGTCTTGGGGATGACGAAGACGCCGTCGCGTTCGAGCAGGAAGGCGAGCGCCAGCTGGGCCGGTGTCGCCTGATAAGCCTTGGCGATATGGATCAGGTCGGGGTGGTGCAGGATGCGGCCCTGTTCGATCGGCGAATAGGCCATGATCGGAATGTTGCGGCTCTGGCACCAGGGCAGGAGATCGTATTCGATGCCGCGGCGGGCGAGATTGTAGAGAACCTGATTGGCGGCGACATTCTGACCGCCGGGGACGGAGAGCAGTTCTTCCATGTCGTCGGTATCGAAGTTGGAGACGCCCCAGGCGCGGATCTTGCCGGCCGCTTTCAGCGTCTCGAAGGCCTCGACGGTCTCGGTAAGCGGATAATTGCCGCGCCAATGCAGCAGATAGAGGTCGATGCGGTCGGTGCCGAGGCGTTCGAGGCTGCCTTCGCAGGCGGTGATCGTGCCGGTGCGGCTGGCATTCCAGGGATAGACCTTGCTGACGATGAAGGTCTCGTCGCGGCGTCCCTTGATCGCCTGTCCGACGATTTCCTCGGCGCCGCCGTCGCCATACATTTCGGCGGTATCGATCATCGTCATGCCGAGATCGAGGCCGGCCTTGAGACTTGCGATCTCTTCCTTCGCATGGCCGGCATCCTCGCCCATGCCCCAGGTGCCCTGGCCGAGCGCCGGCACTTCGGTGCCATCGGGAAAGGTGATGGTGGGGATGGGGTCGTCCATGTCCGTTCTGATCCTGTGCGTGCTCGATAGACTATCAGGTAATCCTGTCACCATGACAATCATGTTATGGTGACAGGGGTTTAGGGCAGTTATGCTGACCTAATTTCAACAGGCCGCCTTGCTATGAACCTGTGCGGCCCCGGGAGGGTTTCATGCCGCTGGATACGTTTCTGGCCCTGCTGCTTTTTGCTTTCACGACCTCGATCACCCCAGGGCCGAACAATATGATGCTGTTTGCCTCGGGCGTGAATTTCGGCTTTCGCCGCACCATCCCGCATATGTTCGGCATCGGGGCGGGTTTCCTGTCGCTGCTGCTTGCCGTAGGTCTGGGGCTCGGGGCGCTGCTGCATACGGTGCCGACGGTCTATATCGCGCTGAAATTTGCCGGTGGCGCCTATCTCGTCTGGATCGCCTGGAAGATTGCGACATCGCGGTCGCTGAGCGAAGGCAAGAGCGGCGTGAAACCGATGTCCTTCCTTGGCGCTGCGGCCTTTCAGTGGGTCAATCCGAAGGCTTGGGTGATGGCGGTCACGGCGATGGCAACCTATACGAATCCGGAGCTTTATCTGATCAGCGTGCTGCTCGTCGGCCTTGCCTTTGCGACGGTCAATGTGCCCTCGGTTTCCACCTGGGCGGGCTTCGGTGCGGCGCTTCGGCAGTGGCTTTCCGATCCGGTGCGGCTGAAATGGTTCAACATCACCATGGCGGTGCTGCTCGTGCTCAGCTTGTGGCCGATGCTAAAATAGCGTCGGCTTTGATAGCATTAACAAGAGAATGCCTGTTACCGCGAAGAAGGCCGGAAAGCCGAAGGCGAACCAGACGCGGTAGAGGCTGAAATAGGCCGGCGGCAGGGCAGTGCCCGAGGCGGCTGCTGCGCGGGCGAGATTGCGCAACCGGATCTGGATCCAGACGACCGGCAGCCAGAAGATGCCGGTGACGACATAAAGCAGCAGCGATAGCGCAATCCAGCTTTCCGTCAGATCCCAGCCGATGATGCGGGCAAGAAGATAGCCTGTCACCGGCTGGAGAATGGCGGCTGTGGCCGTAAAGACCGTATCGGCGATGACGACGGTGCCGGCGACATGGGCGATCAGTACAGGGTTAAGGGTGCGATGGGCCATCACCATGAAGAAGGCGATGCCGGCGCCGGTGCCGAAGAGCACAGTTGCGCCGACAACATGGGCGAGAAGCAGCAGTTCTGCGAGCATCAGCGTTCATCCAGGATGGCGAGTGCCGCAAGCGTCAGCAGCAGCGATGGCAGGATCTTGACGAGCGGCCCAAGCGGATCGAGCCAGAGCGCGGACTCCAGCATCGTGCCGCCCAAGAGATAGGCGAGGGAGACGACGAGCATGCCGAGGAGGGCGCGGCGGGCGAATGGACGCAAGAGGACTGCAGCGCCGAGCGCGATATCGATCAGGCAGGTGAGGACTGTCACCGTGACCGCAGCACCCGCGGGCATGAAGGGCAGGAAGTGAGCGCTTGCCTGCGCGGGGGCCAGAAGCGGGATGAGGCCGGATAGCAGCCAGAAGAGCGACAGCCCGGCAATGACCGGCGCCTTCAGGAGATAGAGGCGGGCAAACCATAGGTCCTGAACGCCGGAGGGATGGGCGGCGAGCGTCTCCGCAGCCGAGAGTGTCGGCAGACCCGAGGGCGTGGGGCGGTCCATGCGCACACCCTCGGACATGACGGTCATGGCGGTAGAGCGTAGCGGCGAGCGCCAGCCGAGATGGCCGGCAATATCGGCAAGCCATGAGACCGGCCTTGCGATTGCCGGCGGGATGGAGATGACAGGCGCATCCGGCAGGCCGAGCCAGGCGCGATGCAGTTTGACGAGGCTTGCGAGCGTGTGCCGTTCCTCAGCGGCGAGTTCGATATCGCTGCCGGAGGGGAGTGCGTCCGAGATCGCGGCCAAGACGGCAGAGGCGACATCTTCGGCGGCGACGGTTTCGACCGGGCTGTCGGCATGGATGAGCGGCAGGGCAAGGGGGAAGGATGCAAGCGCGCGCAGAAGTGCGGTGCCGCCGTGGGCGTTGCGGCCGAGCACGAGGGATGGGCGCAGGATCACGTAAGGCAGGCCGGATGCTGCAAGCGATGTATCGGCAGCGCGCTTTGTGGTGAGGAAGGGCAGGTCGCTGCCGGCGCCGTCGGTTCGGGCGGAGATTTGAACGATGAGCGTCACGCCGGCCGGTCGCGCCGCTTGCTGGAGCGCGATCATTGCGCGTTGCTGGGTGGCTGCGAGATTGTCTGAAAGACCGTCCTGGAGGGCGCCGGCGCTGTTGACGACTACGTGCTGGCCTTCCAGCACGGAGGCCCAGTCGGCCACATTGGTCATCTTCTCCAGATCGGCCCGGATCCAGCGGATAGCGGGCTGGCGAACCCGTGCCCGGTCGGGATTGCGGGCAAGCCCGGTGACGGTATAGCCGTCAGCAAGCAGCTGTGCTGCGATCGCCGAGCCGATGAAGCCTGTGGCACCGAGAATCAAGATGTTCATAGTGGGAGACTACCGAAAAACGGCATATCGAGCAGGGGGCGGCCGTGTAATGCCCGCGTATCGCTCGCAAGAAACTGCCTCGCTTTCATGCCGGATGGCTCAGGCGATAAGGCGGGGATCGAGTTTGGCCATGGGAATAGCGCATTCGGTGACGATCCGCGCCGCCACGGACGGGTCGAGCGGCGGCCTGACGTGGAAGAAGGCAAGTTCCAACGCCAGGCCGATCGCGAAAGGTCGCCTGCTGATGGGCACGATATTTCGATCGAGAGCATCGGCCAACTTCGGCCACAGGCGGCGAACATAGGCAAGGGGCGTATCGCCTGGACGGTGTTCATCCATCAATCGCGGTATTCCGAACTGCGGATGTCCGATGGTTGAAACCACGTAACGAAGCGCTTCCATCGCCATCTCTTGCGAGATCAGAGCACCGGACCTTCTTGCCGCGCCGTATGTCAGGTTGAGCAGGGAATCATGGTTTTCCAGAAGGAAGGCGTTCGGCAGATTGCCGGTATAATAGCGGGAGCCATCCTCGGTTTCCATGGCGATGAGATCAGCGTCGTCGCTGAGCTGTCCGGCGGAAGCGATATCAAAGGCGGTGAGGACGCACGAAAAACCGCCAACCGATCCCAGGGCTGCGAACAGATCGATCGAATGAACATTGCCGTCCGTCGCCATTTCCTGAATCACGTGGTCGAGCAGGGCGCGTGCAACCAGCCCCGGACTCTGCACGGTATCTTCGGTCTCACGCCGGTGCGGATCGGCAGAGGCCGAGCTGTCGGCAAGGCTCTCCATCTCCTCTCGTGGAGGGGCGGACGGGGGCGCGGGTGGCCTGGTGCTGCGGCCGAATGTCGGAACTTTCATGTGTGCGATGTTGAGATGAAGCCGTTAACGTTTGGTTAGGATCACGGCGAAAAATAAGGAGTTGCTTAATTAGCTCCATCTTCAACCTTTGCCGATTGCATTCATTGGGGCACTTCTTGGCGAGAAATACGCTTGGCGGTCCTCCGATCGGCGCATAAGATCGAGCGCTCTACCCTGGAGAGCGCCATGCGGCACAGAGACGACCACGCAGATCATGACCACGATCACCATGATCATCACCACGACAACCACTATTCGGACATGCAGGCGCGTGTAAAAGCGCTGGAAACGCTGCTGACGGAGAAGGGGCTAATCGATCCGGCGGCGATCGATGCGATTGTCGAGACCTATGAGACGAAGGTCGGCCCCCGCAATGGCGCGCGTGTCATTGCGAAAGCCTGGAGCGATCCGGATTTTGCCGAATGGCTGAAGCGGGATGCGACGGCGGCGATTGCGAGCCTTGGCTATACGGGTCGGCAGGGCGAGCATATGCGCGCTGTCTTCAACACGGCTGACACGCATAACCTCATCGTCTGCACGCTCTGCTCCTGCTATCCGTGGTCGGTGCTCGGCCTGCCGCCTGTCTGGTACAAGGCGCCGGCCTATCGCTCACGCGCGGTCATAGATCCGCGCGGCGTGCTTGCGGAATTCGGGGTGACGCTGCCTGAGAGCAAGAAGGTTCGCGTCTGGGATTCGACGGCGGAACTGCGTTATCTCGTCATTCCCGAGCGGCCTGAGGGGACCGAAGGCATGGACGAGGAGGCGCTTGCCGATCTCGTCAGCCGTGATGCGATGATCGGAACGGCCATTGCTGGCAGCCCGAAGGTCTCGGCTGCCGGCACAAAGGTGCCGGCGTGAACGGCCCGCACGATCTCGGAGGCCAGATGGGCTTCGGCCCCGTCGCGCCCGAAACGAACGAACCCTATTTCCATGCCGAATGGGAGAAGCGGGCGCTCGGCATCACACTGTCCTGCGGCGCTTTCGGCGCCTGGACGATCGACGAGAGCCGGCATGCGCGCGAAAGCATTCCGCCGGCCGATTATCTTGCGGCGAGCTATTACGAAATCTGGATCCGCGGCATCGACATGCTCCTGGAACGCCATGGTTTTGCGAGCCGCGAGGAGCTGCTGTCCGGGCACAAGCTGCAGGATGGCGCGGTGCCGAAGCGGGTGCTGAAGGCCGATATGGTATCAGGGGTGCTCGCCAAGGGCGCTCCCTGCGACCGGCCGGTCGAGACCGCGCCGCTTTTCGTTGTCGGAGAAGCGGTGAAGACGAAGAATTTCAATCCGGCGAGCCATACGCGGCTGCCGCGTTATGCGCGTGCCAAGACGGGCGTGATCGAGGCGGTGCAGGGTTCCTTCGTCTTTCCCGATGACAACGCGCATGGCAAAGGCGAGAATCCGCAATGGCTCTATACCGTCGTCTTCGATGGCGGCGAGATCTGGGGCGAGGGCGCCGATCAGTCGCTGACGGTCTCCATCGATGCCTGGGAGAGCTACCTTGAGCGTGTGTGAGATCCCGTCTCAACTGGCGCAATCGCCGGGTCTGCCGAAGTCGCCGGAGGGTGATCCTGTTTTCCCCGAACCCTGGGCGGCGGAAGCCTTTGCCATGACCGTGCAACTGCATGAGAAGGGTCTGTTTGCCTGGAGCGAATGGGCGGCGGTCCTGTCCAGGGAATTGCATAAGCCTGGCCGGGCCGAGGATGGCAGCGATTATTTCGACTGCTGGGTGGCGGCCCTTTCCGAGCTGCTTGTCAGCCGTGGTGTAGCGGATGCTTCCGCCATTCTCGACCTGCAGAAGAGCTGGCAGCGGGCGGCGGAAGCGACGCCGCATGGCAAGCCGATCGAGCTTGCCAACGATCCCCAGCGCTGAGATTACGGCCTGACGCTATCGATCGAATTTATCGAAAGGCACACGCTCAAGTTTTATATTTATGCAAGGAATCACGGCGATGATGCCATCGCAAACCCAGCTGATTCCCGCTCAGGCATGACGCCCGGTCAAACCTGCACATTGCGCCCATGATGGTCGATCACATGCGCACGAGGACCATGCATGACTTCGATTTCATCGACCAATGAAGCCGCCTTGCTGATCCTTCAGCAGAGCGTTTCGCCTGTGAATTCCACCGACGCCAAGAAGGCCGATGGTGACAATCTGGTGGCGATTGCCCATGGCCAGCCGGTCAAACAGACATCCGGCATGAGCCCGCAGCCGACGGCCGCGCAGTCCAAGATCTCGGATGCCTTGTTCAGCGTGAACGATCGAAGCGTGACCCAGATGAAGCTCGATCTGATTGACCGCGCAGGCGAAGCGCTCGGCGTGAAAAAGAGCGACTATGCATCGATGGATGCGTTCGTCGCTGCGACGAAAAAGGCATTCTCGGACCTTAAGAGCAAGCCGGACGGGGCGCAGGCCATTGCCAAGATCGAGCGCGATCTCGGTCTGGATAAGCTCGGCATCACGCTGGAAGATCTTATCAACAGCGCTGATGATCCAGACAAGAACGACACGGTCACGCAGGCCTTGAAGAAGCAGCTTGCCGAGGGTGCTGAGGGCGGTTCTATGCTCAAGCAGGATGAAATCGGCCGCTACCAAGTCGTATCGGCCTGATCGCGTAGTCTGCGTGCAGTTCCCCTCTTATGACGGGAACTGCCGGTAGCATTCCTCGGCCACTTTGCGCAGCATGTCGCGGGAGATCTCGCCCGTTACCGCATAGCCGAGTTCGCCATCGATCCAGTAAAAGGTCTCGACGTCGTTGGCGGAGGCGAAGCGGAAGCTTGTCGTCCTGTTTTCCTTGTTGCGGCCGACGATGACGGTGAGGCGTTCGCCGCCCTGGTCCTCATACATGAACATGGCGCCCGGCCTGTTATCGACAGGCAGCAGGCGGCCGCCGACAAGGTGGAAGCCGAGGGATTTCAGGTCCGGCACCTTGAGATCGGGGATTGCCAGCCGCTTGCCGAGCCAGGTCGCCAGATGCGCTTCCTCATTGGCGAAGACTTCGACCGGGTGGCGCACTTCGCCGGCATAGACGAGGAAGGCGGTTTCGGCCTGCTTCGGTAAGGTCTCGGATTCGGCCAACTGCAGCGGCGGGCGTTGGAAGAGCGGCGGGATGAAGCGATCGCTGACGGCGCCAAGCGCGAAGAGCATGACGGCGGCAGCGGCAAGGGCAGAGCGTGTCTTCCAGGGGGAGGCAGTGTCAGCCGGTGCCACCATCCGGAGATCGGTGTCGCGGCTCTTCTCATAGCCTGAAAACAGGGACTTGATGCCGGCATTCTGCGCCTGCCAGCCGGCGACCATGGCGGCTTCCTCGGGGTTTTCGGCGAGGTAGGCTTCCACGCGGGCGCGGGCTGCCTCCGGCAATTGCCCGTCGGCAAAGGCGTGCAGGTCCGCTTCGGTCACGGTGGGGTTGGTCTCGTTCATTTCGGTCTCCGAAGCGTAATCACATTATCGGCTTTCATATGGTCGCTCATGCGCTGGCGTGCGCGCGACAGGCGCGACATGACGGTGCCGATCGGGATGTCCAGCATGGTTGCCACTTCATGATAGCTGTAGCCTTCGATGACGACGAGCATCAGGACGGCGCGGTAGTCTTCCGACAGACTGTCGAGAGCCTGTTCCAGCCGCAGGCGCTCCAACGGATCGGCCTGGGCATCAGGACCGGCAAGTTCTTCGACGGCGTCGAGCTCGATCAGCCGGTCGCGGGGGCTGGCGCGGCGGGTGTTGCGGTAGAGGTTGGTCATCGTCGTCAGGACCCAGCCGCGCAGGTTGATGCCGCGCCACTGGCCGCGCCGGGCCAGAACCTTTTCCACGCAATCCTGAAGCAGATCCTCGCCTTCGACATCCGAGCGGGTGAGGCTGCGGGAATAGCGCCGGAGCGAGGGAAGGAGGGCCAGGATCTGGCCCTCGAACGTATCGGGTGAGGGGGGCTTCACGCTGGCCTCATCAGGGCTTGGCAAGATCCCAGGAGCCGCCTACGCCGTCGCCGGTGATGTCGCCGGACTTGGTGTCCTTCACCCAGTAATAGAGTGGCATGCCGTCCTTGGCCCACTGCTTCTTTCCATCCTTACGTTCAACGAGTGAGTATGCACCATCGGCCTTGGCGTCGCTAGGAGCAAGGAAGGGCGGCCAGTTGGTGGCGCACTTGTCGTAGCAATTCGTGACGCCCTTTTCGTCCTTCTTGTAGGTGTAGAGCGTCATGCCCTTTTCACCGGCAAGAACCTTGCCCCTGGTCGTTTCGACGGTGGTGACCGCGGGGGCGGCGAAGGCTGCAGTGGCGGTGGCAGCAACGACTGCCAGCACGGACAGGAATTTCACGGACTTCATGGTCTCTCTCCTCGGGTTGGGCACGCATTTTTGCGATACCGGAGATGAGACACGGCAGGCGTCCGTTTTATTCCCGTTTCTCTTTCAAACGTCAGTTCGGATTGAAAACCACATAGCAGTCCCGTCCGGCAGCCTTGGCGCTATAGAGGGCGCCATCGACGTTGCGCAGCAGTTCGCGGCGGCGGCGGCCACCTTGCGGGGCGAGTGCGGCACCGATGCTCAGGCGGGCGAGGATCGTATTCCCCTCGATGGTGAAGGGGCTGCGGAAGGCCGAGAGCAGGCGTTCGGAGACGGAGACCAGCGCTTCGGTGTTCGGCGGGTTCGGTACGAAGATCGCAAATTCGTCGCCGCCCATGCGCACGACGATATCGCCGGAGCGGATGACCGAACGGATGCGATTTGCCGCCTCCCGCAGCACCTCGTCGCCGATATGGTGGCCGAGCGTATCGTTGATCGACTTGAAACCATCCATGTCGAGATAGAGGGCGCCGAAGGTCTGGCCGGAGGCGAGGGCTGATTCCAGTGCGCGGTCGACGATGGCATCGAGTGCCGCGCGGTTGAGGAAGCCGGTCAGCGGATCGGTCATGGCCGCGGTGCGCAGGCTGCTTTCGGCAAGGCCCATGACGAAATTCGCCTTCTGCAGCCGCAGAAGCGCGCTCGCGACACGAGCGAAACGGCGAAGATTGGCCGCCTCTTTTTCGGTGAAGAGGCGCGGCTTCTGATCGAGAATGCAGAAGGCGCCGATGACCAGTTCGTTTTCCAGTTCCAGCGGTGCGCCGGCATAAAAACGGAAATGCGGTGGGCCTGTCACATAGGGCGCGGCATTGAGCTCCGCATCCTGTTCCAGATCGGGAACGACGACCATGTCGTTGGCAAAGACGACACGGGTGCAGAAGGAAAGGTCGCGCGGGCATTCCGAAAGCTGCATGCCCGCTTCGCCGGCGATGCGCAGCCAGTCCTCGTCGACGATGTTGACGGCGGCATAGGGCATTGCGAATGCATTCTTGGCGAGCTCGGCAAGTGCTGCAAGCTCCGGCGTCGGGCTGCTGCTGATGGCGCTCAGCGAGCGCACGGCAAGCAGTCTCTGCGGTTCGTTGACTGGAATTCGGACAGTCTGTCCCATTCGAATCTCCGCCTCTTTGTCATAGACAGGAGCTAAAGTGGCGCTCTTGCCAATCTCCGCAAGAGCTAAAATTCACCAGCGTTAACTGGCAGTTGCCGCAGGCGGCGTCGCGGCGAGCCGTGCTGATGACGCTTGCGAGGCTAGGCAGGGCAACGGAAAGGTTCTAGTGTCGGCCCGCCTGCGTGACTGGCGAGACAGATGGGGAACCATCGGGAAGCGCAGGCTGCCGATGCCGCTCGCCTGGGCACCAAAATAACCCCTGTAACCTGTGCCATGCCCATGCAGATAGAAAATCCCCGCCTTATCGAAGCCCTTTCGCAACTTGATCAGCTCACCAACTGGGAACAGCGTCCGCGCGGTGAAATGCGCGTCGGACTGGAGCCGATCCTCGATCTCTCCTCCCGTCTCGGCGATCCGCATCGCGCCTTCCGCTCGATCCATGTGGCGGGCACCAAGGGCAAGAGTTCGACTTCGGCGCTGCTCGAAGCAGGCTTGCGCCATGCCGGCATTTCCGTCGGGCGTTATGCCTCGCCGCATGTGGAGCATATTTCCGAGCGTGTCAGCCTGAATGGCCAACCGGTCGAAGAGGCTGTGCTCGCCGAGGCGCTCTTCCTGGGGCTCGATGCTCTCAAGGCCGCAAGGGCGGAAGAGACGGCAGCGGAAGCTGCAACATGGTTCGACATACTGACAGCGGCCGGTTTCCTGATTTTCCGCGACGCGGGCGTTCAATGGGCCGTGATCGAGACGGGTCTCGGTGGCCGGCTGGATTCAACCAATATCGTCGACAGCGATGTTTCCATCATCACCAATATCGGCCTCGAGCATACGGAGATATTGGGCAAGACACGGGCGGCCATTGCCTTCGAAAAGGCCGGCATCATCAAGCCGCGCTCGACCGTCGTTACGCCGCTCGATGCGGATGATGAAGCCGGTGCCGTGATTGCCAAGCGGGCAGCAGAGATCGATGCCCGTCTGATCCGTCCGGATTTTTCCGGAGCGTCGACGATTGCCGGGCGCAATGTCACAGTCGCGGGTACCGCGCTCGATGTGCTCGGTGAACTTGGCGTCAAGGCGCGCGACGGCAAGGCGGTCGGTGGATGGCTGATCGATGCAGAGGCCGAGCGGGAATCGCAGCTGCCCGGGCGGCTGGAGCGTTTCATCGTGCCTGTCTCTGGGTCTGTTTCGGGGCCTGTCGCGGGCAGAGGTGTTGCCGTTGCGCTCGACGGGGCACATGTGCCGTTCAATCTCGAAGCAGTGCTTGACGACCTCTCCGGCATGGAAGGATTTGTCGGGCCTGGCATTGCTGTCGTGGCGATCGCGGCAGACAAGGATGCCGCCGGGCTTCTCGAGGTGATGGGCCGCTACGGCGTCTCGCCGATCTTCACCTCGGTTTCCAATCGTTTCCGCTCTCCTGCCGAATTACAGACGCTTGCCGGTCAGATCGGTCTCGCGAGCGAGGTGATCGACGATCCGCAAACAGCCTATGAAAAGGCGCTCGAACGGGCAGCGGCCTCCGGCGCCTGGGTGATCCTGACGGGATCGCTCTATCTCGTTGGCTTGCTGCGCGAGCGGGTCATCAGCGAGGCTGCGAAGAGCTAGGTCGCTTCAAGGAAAATTCCGCCTTGCCTATGCCGGGCGAATCCTGCCAAGTCGCTTCCATGCAATTCGCCCCACAACAGGATGAAGCCCTGAAAGCCGTTTCGAACTGGCTGAAGGAGGGCAGGTCGCCGCTCTTCCGTCTGTTCGGCTATGCCGGCACGGGCAAGACGACGCTTGCCAAGCATTTTGCCGAGCATGTCGATGGCGACGTACTGTTTGCCGCCTTCACCGGCAAGGCGGCACAGGTGCTGCGCTCGCGCGGGGCGTCGAATGCCAAGACCATCCATTCGCTGATCTACCGGCCGCGCGGCGAGGAAGAGATTGCCGACGAGGAAACCGGCAAGACATCGATTGCGCCGATGTTTTCCATCAACCGCCAGAGCCCGGTCGCCAAGGCGGCACTGATCATCGTCGACGAGTGCTCGATGGTGGACGAGGCGCTCGGCAAGGACCTGATGAGCTTCGGCACGCCGATCCTTGTGCTCGGCGATCCCGGCCAGCTGCCGCCGGTCACCGGCGGCGGCTACTTCACCAATCAGGACCCAGACTACCTGCTGACCGATATTCATCGGCAGGCGCGCGACAATCCGATCATCAAGCTTGCCATGCAGGTGCGTGAGGGCAACGAGATCATGTATGGCGACTATGGCAAGGCGCAGGTGATCTCGAAGAATGAGGTGACGCAGCCGCTGGTCATGGATGCCGATCAGGTGCTCGTCGGCACAAACAAGACGCGGCGGCGCTATAACCAGCGTTTGCGGGAGCTCAAGGGTTTTACGACCGAACATCCGCAGACCGGCGACAAGCTGGTCTGCCTGCGCAACGACCCGGCCAAGGGCCTGCTGAATGGCTCGCTCTGGCAGGTCATGACCTCATCCAAGGAAACGACCAAGCCCGGCATCAACCTGCTGGTCCGCCCCGAAGATGACGATATGGATCGTGGGGCTGCGAAGATCAAGCTTCTGAAGCAAGCCTTCGAGAATGTGGAAGGCGAGATCCCCTGGAACACACGCAAGCGCTATGACGAGTTCGATTACGGCTATGCGCTGACGGTGCACAAGGCGCAGGGTTCGCAGTGGAACAATGTCGTATTGTTCGACGAAAGCTGGGCCTTTCGCGATACGCGCGAGCGCTGGCTTTACACCGCGATTACGCGCGCAGCAGAGACGCTGACAATCGTTCGCTAAGATTGGCGTCCGCTGGAAACTGGCGTTTGTGCTCCTACAGGGATGCGGTGGCGGCCGCTGCCAAGTGATCAGGCCTGCACGATGCCGAGGAGAACCGCCTTGGCGATCGCCTGAAAGCGGTTGTTGGCTTGGAATTTCATGATGATATCGGCTTCCAGCGCGCGCGTTTCCTCATGCCTGAGGTCGAGGGCGCGGGCGATGCGCTGCGTCGAATATCCCTCGGCCATCAGCTCCAGGCATTGGCGCTCCTGATCGGTCAGGCTTGCCGGATCCCTGTTGTCGTTGATCGGCGGCAGGTCGAGGCTGCTGTCGTAATCGAGAAGGTCGCTCACCTGCTGCAGCTGCCGGTGCAAAGTCGACATTTCGGCCGTCAGTTCGCGCTTGCGTTGGGAGAGGGCCTCGCGGAAGATCGACTCGGCCTCTTCCTGGGAGGCCGCGCTGCGCAACACGTCCATCAATTCCTGGATGACGGCGATCGGCATGCCGGTTTCGCGGCAGACGGTGATGACCGCCATGCGCATGACATCATCCTGATCGTAAACGCGCATCAGGCCGATGCGGTTTGCGGAAATCAGGCCCTTCTCTTCGTAGAAATGCAGTGTCCTGTGCGTGACGCCGAATGCGTTCGCCATGTCGGCGATCGGAACGGGACCTTGTGGGATATCCGGCGGCAAAGCGGCCGAAGGCAGGAACCGGTATTTTGACCGGGCCTCCGAAGCAATACCGGCGGCAGCAAACAAACGTTTGGAACCGTCTGGCATGAACCCTCCTGGGGCAGATAGTTGCACCTCATGCGGCTTTGCCAGTTGCTTCCGGAGCGCGGCGAGCGGGGTTTTCCTCTAGCGTTCTTATCGTTGGAAGAAGCAGTACTCGGCGTACTTACTCGTTACGTGGCGCCCACTTTATGCGCGGACGGGTTCTTTTGTAAGTGCTAAAAATAACCGTTTTTAAATGGGATAGCAATGTTGCGGCATCTCAATCGGCCTCTTGCTTGGTATGTGGTAAAATGAAACCACACGGTTCGTCGTCGCTGACGAATGATCTTCGAAGGGAACGGGAATTACTTTTTTCGGTACGCCCCTGACGTCGATCGTCATGGTGCGCGCGACTATCAAGGACAGGCATGAATGCATGTGCGAATCTCATTGGCGTTAGCGGACAGCTTGCCTTAAAAGCAGGACCAGTCGCCATCCCAGACGGATATTGCCATGCCCGCCAAACTCTCCGTGAACCTCAATGCCATCGCCATGCTGCGCAACCGGCGCGATCTGCCCTGGCCAAGCGTGGAAGGCCTCGGTCGCATCGCGCTTGCCGCTGGTGCCTCAGGGCTGACCGTGCATCCGCGGCCGGACCAGCGGCATATCCGCTTTTCCGATCTGCCCGTGATCCGCAATCTGATCGACGACGAGTTTCCGGAAGCCGAATTCAATATCGAGGGCTATCCGACCGAGGAATTCCTGGAGCTTTGTGCCAAGGCCCAGCCGGAGCAGGTGACGCTGGTGCCTGATGATCCCTCGCAGGCGACCTCCGATCACGGCTGGGATTTCCGCAGGCATCAAGCCTTCCTGACCGATGTCGTAGCGCGGCTGAAGAAGATGGGATTCCGTGTTTCGCTGTTTGCCGATGGAGATGGCGATGCGGAGGCGGTGAAGGCTGCGAAAGCGACGGGTGCCGACCGAATCGAGCTTTACACTGGCCCCTATGGTGGTTGCTACGATGCGCCTGAAAGGGTAGGGCCGATCCTCGAAGGGCTCGGCAAGACGGCGGATGCCGCACTTGCGCTCGGCCTTGCCGTCAATGGCGGCCATGATCTCACAGTGGAAAATCTTCCCGCGCTCGTGAAGCGCATTCCCGCGCTCGCCGAAGTCTCGATCGGCCACGGCCTGACGGCGGATGCGCTGGAATATGGCATGGCGGAAACGGTGCGCCGCTTCTGCCGGGCCTGCGGCCAGAAGATCTGAAAGAAGAGGCCCGCCCTCGGTGATGTGGGGCGAGCCTTAGAGCGCCGTGCGTCCNNTCGGGCCGATGCTGTAGGCCGGCTCAGGCTGTGAGCGCGGCCTTGTTGGCGACGAAGTAGTCCTTCAGCGACTGCGGCTGCTTGCCCGTCAGCTTCGCGAAATCGTCGGTGACGATGTCGAACTTGCCCGCGCGGGTATTGGCATCGGCCGAGACCAGCATGTCGGCAACGAAGCCCGGCAGGCCGGCGCCGCGGATGCCCTGGCCGAGTTGCTCATCGGTCACGGGCACGACGTCCAGCGGCTTGCCGGTGGCTTCGGTGGCGATAGCGGCAATTTCCTTCGGCGTCAGCGACTGCTTGCCGGTCACCGTGTAGGTGGCGCTGGCGGAGATGCCTGATGCCAGCACTGAGGCGATGGCGAGCGCGCAATCGTCACGCGAGATGGTCGAGATCCTGCCGTCACCCGCCGAAGTGAACCATTTTCCGGTCTGCAGATTGTGCGGCATGCTGTGCAGGTAGTTGTCGTGATACCAGGCGTCGCGCACGATCGTGTAGGGGATGCCGCTTTCCTTGATGGCGTTTTCGGTGCCGAGGTGGTCGGGCGCGAAGGTGACGAGCGAATTATCAGGGGCCGGCATGGAAGTGTAGGTGATGTGCTTCACCTTGGCCTTCACGGCAGCGGCGACGGCAGCCTTATGCTGGATCAGGCGCTTGCCGGGGGTGTCGAGGGCGTCAGTGCTGATGATCAGCAGGCGATCGACGCCGGCAAAGGCGGCTTCGAGGCTGGCGGCGTCATCGAAATCCGCCTTGCGGGTGACAACACCCTTGGCGGCGAGGCTCGCGAGTTTTTCCGGTCTGCGGGTCGCGGCGATGATGTTTGCCGGGGCGACCTTGTAGCTTTCGATCAGGTGATGGACGACAAGCTGGCCGAGCTGGCCTGCAGCGCCGGTGACGAGAATGGTTTCGCTCATGATATCCTCTAGTGGTTGACAGGTGGTCTCAAAAAGAGAGTAACACTAGAATAGGAATTGACCGGGGGCTGTAAAGAAGGCAGTTTTTCGGGACTTCGTTACCAAAAGGGAACCACCTCATGGCAGGAACAGTCGTCAATCTGAAAGCCAGAGCGCGCCAATCAAAAGGACCGGCCGATGGGCCGGGGGGCGCGCGGCGCGAGATCGACCTTGCCAGCCTGGATTTCACGAATTGCCCGGTCAGGGATATGATGCAGCAGATTGGCGGCAAATGGTCGACGCTGCTTCTGGAGGCGCTTGCCAAGCAGCCCTATCGCTTCGGCGAGCTGCGCCGCATGATCCCGGATATTTCCCAGCGCATGCTGACCCAGTCGCTGCGCGACCTGCAGCGGGACGGCTATATCGAGCGGGAGGTTTTTCCGACGAAGCCGCCGAGCGTGGAATACCGGATGACCGATCTCGGCCGCTCGCTTTACACGGTGCTGTCGCAGCTTCTGAACTGGGCCGAGGCGAACCATGACGATGTTCGCGCGGCACGGCTGCGGTTCGACGCAGACGCTGTATAGATCGCAATTCCGGACGCAAGACCGCTGCACGCTTTTGCTGGAATTGCTTTAGGGGATCAGGCGGTCGAGCCGCCTGACCTACACTTGATTACTTCTCGCGGCCTTCCGTCAGGAAGAACAGGAAGGCGACTGCGGGGAAGCCGAAGCCGATCCAGGCCGCCATCGACCAGCCGCCCATCGCATAAGCCCAGCCGCCGAGCGCCGAGCCGATGGCGCCGCCGGTGAAGAAGGTCGCCATGAAGAGGCCATTCAGGCGGCCGCGATGTTCCGGGCTCAGGCCGTAGATCGCACGCTGGCCGCAGACGAGATTGGTCGTCACGCCGAAATCCAGCAGGATCGCCGCAGCCGTCAGCAGGATGAGCGCTGTCAGCGAGCCATCGGTGGCGAAATGGCTGATGAGGAAGGAGCCCATGCCGAGCAGCATGGCGAGCGTCGAGGCGACCTTCGTCATACCGCGGTCGGCAAGGCGGCCGGCGATCGGCGAGGCGATGGCGCCGGCGGCACCGGCAAGCGCAAACAGCGCGATGCCGTTCTGCGACATGCCGAAGGCAGGGCTTGCGAGTAGCAGCGGCGCGGTCGTCCAGAACAGGCTGAAGGCGCCGAACATGCCGGCCTGATAAAGGGCACGGCGCTGCAGCACACGGGAATGCACAGCAAGGTGGGCCATCGACGCCAGCAGTTCATCGTAACGCAGCTTGGTATGGGGGACGCGGACCGGCAGATTGGCGCGCAGCACGATGCCGAGCGCGATCATGACGGCGGCCGTGACGTAATAGACCATATGCCAGGAGGAAGCTTCGGCGACGAGGCTCGCAAAGGGGCGGGCGAGCATGATGCCACAGAGCAGTCCGCTCATAACATTGCCGACGACCTGGCCGCGCGTCGCATCCGGCGCCATGCTGGCGGCGAAGGGGACGAGGACCTGTGCTGCGACCGAGGCGAGGCCGATACAGAGCGAGGCTGTCAGGAACATGCCCGGCGTGGAGGAGAAGGCCGCACCAACAAGCGCAACTGCCGAGGCGGCGATCAGCGTCAGGATGAGGCGGCGGTTTTCAAAGAGGTCGGCGAGTGGCACGATCAGGAGCAGACCGAGGCCATAGCCGATCTGCGTGAGCGTGACAATGAGGCCGGTTGCGGCTGGCGAGAAGCCGAGATTGGCGCTGATCGGGCCTGCCAGCGGCTGGCCGTAATAGAGGTTGGCGGCGACGAAGCCGCAGGAGGCTGCAAAAAGGAAGGTTAGCCAGGGGGATAGGACGCGGGGCGCGACCTTATCCGGCGTGGTGGCTGAAACACTCATCAGAAACTCCAAAAGGCAATGATCGGGAGGATTGAATGCAATTTAATCGTCTGCCGCCACCCGATCCCTGACCGGATGACGATATTTCGGTCGTCAAGTCACGAGCCGCATCGCGGCCTCGACTGTAGCCATCATCTCTTTCTCGCCGCGTCCCGTCCTCCCGATGACACGCAAGCCCTTGGTCAGGCAGAGAAAGGTGAGGGCCGTGGCATCAGCATCCACGGTCGACGGAATGGTGCCATCGGCCTGGCCGATGCGGATGAGGTCGGCCATCAGCTTTTCGTCAGCGGAAAAGGCGGCGGCCACATGCTCCGCAGCTTCTTCGTCCAGCAGAGAAAGATCGTTTGCGCCGCCGACGACGAGGCAGCCCTTGAGGCCCGCTTCACCATGGGAAAGCTCGGCGTAATACGTGACCATCTGGAAGACCTTTTCGCGGCCGGTCTTTGCGGATGCGATCTTTGCCTCCAGCCGGCCGCGGCCGAGCTGACGATAGCGCTTGAAGGCGGCAAGGAAGATGCCGCGCTTGTCCTTGAAGGCCTTGTAGACGCTGCCGGAGGCAAGGCCCATGGCTTCGGTCAGTTCGCTGATGGAGGCGGCATGGTAGCCGCGCTCGGAGAAGACGCGCAGCGCAACATCGAGTGCTGCGTCCATATCGAATTCGCGCGGGCGGCCGCGGCTGCGGGTTTTTACATCAGGTGTCAGGGTGTCAACGGTCATGGCGCCTAATTAGGGAATGACCGTTTCCAAATCAAGTGAAATTTCTGCGACGCAACAAGATCAGAGATCGAGCACCCAGGTCTGGCCGTTGGCTTCCGGACCGAACATGCGATGTCTCTCCTCGGAGACAAGCTGGAAGCCGGCCTTTTGATAAATGGCGCGGGCGGTGTGGAGGAAGTCGTTGGTCCAGAGCGAGATCTGCCGGTATCGCTTACGGCGCGAGAAGGCGATGCACTCCTCGACAAGCCGTTTGCCGAGGCCGAGACCGCGCGCGGCCTTGTCGACGTAGAGAAGGCGGAGCTTCGCAATGCCGTCGCCGCCATTGGTGATCAGCACGGAGCCGAGATTGATGCCGCCGCGCTCGGCGATCCAGCAATATTCCATCTCGGAGTCGAAATTGGCGAGGAACTTGCCGGCGACATCGGCGACCAGCCCTTCGAAGCGCAGATCCCAGCCATACTCCTCTGCATAGAAGCGCCCCTGGCTCTGGACGATCCAGCCGATATCACCGGCGCGATGCGGGCGGATGATGGCGGCAGCCGGTCTTGCCTGCGGATCGAGGATCGAACGGATCGTGCGCATGGCGGCAACTGCGGCCTGCGGCTCGCCATCGGCCAGCGTGTCGAAGCGGGCGGCGATCTGGGCATTCGAGCGGCGGCCAAGCTCCTCGAACTGGCTGCGTCCCTTGCCGGTGACAGTGAGGATCTGGCTGCGCTGATCGGCTGGATCGGGCGTCGCCTCGATGAAGTCTTCTTCGCGGAAGCGTTTGAGAATGCGGCTGAGATAGGCAGGGTCGAGCTGCAGGTCGCGGGCGAGAGCGCCGGCATTGACGCCATCATGGGCGCCGATCTCGAAGAGCACGCGCGCATCCGTCAGCGTGAAGGGCGTGTCGAGATAGGCCTTGTTCAGCAGGCCGAGGAAGTTCGTATAGAAGCGGTTGAATTCGCGGGCGGATTCGATGAGGGAAAGGTCGGTCATGGCAGGGTCTCCTGATGGAAACCCTGCTGCTTTTATTTGACTGAGTCAACTAAATTGAGGGCTCAGGCTGCGTCTTCTTCTTCGTTTGCGATTTCTCCCTCGAGCGCGAAATCGACGGCGGCGCGAGCATGGATTGCCGTCGTATCGAAT
Organism: Hyphomicrobiales bacterium; assembly: GCA_900470965.1. GTDB lineage: Bacteria > Pseudomonadota > Alphaproteobacteria > Rhizobiales > Rhizobiaceae > Rhizobium. Next base: position 42,805 of record UCCS01000069.1, on the reverse strand, counting down.
CCAGCAAGGGGAAGGTGATCCGGGTTGAGGATCAGGCAGATCTCCGTGCAGCCGAGAATGATGCTGTCGGCGCCATTGGCGCGGGCGCGTTCGATCACCGCCATCAGCTTCTGGCGAGAGCTGTCGAGCACCTTGCCGGCGCAGAGCTCGTTGAAGATGATGTCGTGCACGGTGGTGCGGTCGGCGGCGTCGGGCACCATGATGTAGAGACCGAGGCTCTTCATGCGGTCGGTATAGAAGCCGTGCTCCATCGTGTAGCGCGTTGCAAGCAGCAGCGGGCGCTTGTAGCCGGCTTCATGGATCGTCTTGGCGGTCTCGTCGATGATATGGATCAGCGGCACTGAGATGTGCGAAGAGACCTCGGGTGCGATCAGATGCATGGTATTGGTGCAGATCAGCACGCAATGGGCACCGGCAATCTGCAGGCGCAGTGCGATATCGCCGAGGCGCGAGGCAGCCATATCCCAGGCGCCGGCCTTCTGCAGGGCAACGATCTCCTCGAAATTCACCGAATGCAAAGTGAGTTCGGCAGAGGCCAGGCCGCCCAGGCGCTCGCGCACCATTTCGTTGATGAGACGGTAATAGACCGCAGAACTTTCAAAGCTCATGCCGCCGATCAGGCCGATGTTTTTCATGGATTCTCGCTCCCTATGGTGTTTTCGAATGCGGGAATGATGCAGCAGATCAGGCGCGACGTGTTTGCATTGTTTGTGCTTTTGCATTGATATGTGCTAAGGTTTTGCGGCATTTCTCAGTTTCTTGCAAAATTTCAGCGTGGGCCATCATGATCGACGATCGCGACAGGCGGATTCTCGATATCCTGCAGGACGATGCAGGCATCTCCGTGACCGACCTTGCAGAACGCGTGGCCTTATCGGTCTCGGCCTGTTCGCGGCGCATCCAGCGGCTGGAGGAGAGCGGCTACATCGCGCGTCGCATCGTCGTGCTGGATCGCGAGCGGATGGGCGTGCCGACCACGCTCTTTGCGCTCATCAAGACGGCGCATCATTCCGACGAATGGACGGAGGCCTTCCGCCGCGCGATCAGCGATATCCCCGAGATCGTCGAAGCGCACCGGCTGACCGGCAATTACGATTACATCCTGAAGATCGTCCTGCCGCGTGTCGAGCACTACGATGTCATCTACAAGCGGATCGTGCGGCGGATCGAGCTTTTCGACGTTTCGGCATCGATCTCCATGGAACTGATGAAGAGCGGCACGGCGATCCCCGTTAGTTACGCCAATGAGCGAGCGACCTAGAGCAAAGCCGCTTCCAATGCTGATCGGTTGCGGAGCATCCAGGATGCGCTCCTTGTGCGCCACGCTGTGGCCCATAGAGATTCTGGGTCTTTTGTCTCCGGCGTGACGCGGGCCTCTTTCGCCTGCTCGGCAGCATCGTAAACAGCAAATGTGAGCAGTTTATCGAAAAAGCCATCTCGCTGCGCTTTCGAAAAACCATAACCGTCGAGCAGATAGCGAACCTGCCGCGCTCTCGTCATAGCCGAGCCAAGGTTCATTCTTTCCGCCATATCGTCATCGAAAAGCTGGGCGTTCAACCAGCAGGCTTGCGCCAGTTCGATGTCTATTCCGACCGGTCCTGCGACCTCCCAATCGATGAGGGCGATTGGTGAGTTGGAGCGAGAGACAATGTTCCAAGAGCCGGTGTCGCAGTGACCAATGACACGCGGACCGGTTCCGAGTTCGCGGCCAAACCACCCGTGCCAGACCATTGTCTGGAACCTTAAACGAAGACGTCGCCTCATGGAGTTGCCGGAGCATATTTCCGAGCCGCGGCATGGCCTCATCACTCCAAGGCCCCGGATGGACAAACTCTCCCTCGATAAACGAGAGGGTTTCGCGGCCCCGCTCGTCAAAACCTGTGCCGACGACACGGGGACAAGCGGCGAAACCTACCTGCGCAAGATGTCTCAGCAGCGAAATAATTGTCGGGGACCAGGGGCCGCTTTGGCGATAAACGATACTACGCTGCCGAGACACTTCGGTGCGCCCGCCGCCAGTTAAAATGATTTCCTCGTTCATGCCCGGAATGTATGCGGAAAACGGTTTTGATGACAATGAGGATGGCACGGACGTGAAGGGCATATCTGCAACGATCAAAGCCGATCGGGATGCAGGGGAGATATGCCGAAACAGCGGTTGAATACTTCCGGCGAAAGGCGACATTTGCTGCAGCAGAATGACAAAAAGGGGTAGGTCATGAGCGAACATCACGTCGTCGTTGTCGGCGGCGGTTTCGGCGGGCTGCAGCTCGTCAATGGATTGAAAGGCCTGGGATCAAGGGGAGGGGGCGTGAAGATCACGCTCATAGACCGGCGCAACCACCATCTCTTCCAGCCTCTGCTTTATCAGGTAGCAACGACCATCCTCTCCACTTCAGAGATCGCCTGGCCGATCCGCCATCTCTATGCCGACCGGCCCGAGGTGACCACGCTGCTTGGCGAGGTCAACGGCGTCGATGCGCTGGCAAAGACCGTTTCCCTACGCAGCGGCATGGTGTTGAACTACGACACGCTGGTGCTGGCGACTGGTGCTACGCACGCTTATTTCGGCCATGACGAATGGGAGCCCGTCGCTCCGGGCTTGAAGACGCTGGAGGATGCGACGACGATCCGCCGCCGCGTGCTGCTCGCGTTCGAGCGGGCGGAAGTCGAAAGCGATCCGGCGGTGCGTGACGCGTTTTTGACCTTCTCCATCGTCGGGGCTGGCCCGACGGGCTGCGAGCTTGCCGGCATCATCGCCGAGTTGGCGCATTTCACGCTGCCCAAGGAATTCCGCAATATCGACACACGCAAGACCCGCGTCGTGCTGATCGAAGCTGGGCCGCGTGTGCTGCCGGCCTTTGCCGAGGATCTCTCGGCCTATGCGCAAAAGGCACTGGAGAAGCTCGGCGTCGAGGTGCTGACGGGAACGCCGGTGACGCAGTGCACGGCTGACGGCGTGACCGTCGGCGAAAACTTCATTCCGAGCCGCACCGTCGTCTGGGCCGCCGGCGTGCAGGCGTCGCATGCGGCGCGCTGGCTGGGCGTGCCGGCAGACCGGGCGGGGCGCGCCATCGTCGAGAAGGACCTGACGGCGCCGGGCCTGCCCCATGTCTTCGTGATTGGCGATACGGCCTCTGTGATGCGTGAGGATGGCAAGCCGGTGCCGGGCATTGCGCCGGCGGCCAAGCAGCAGGGCGGCTATGTGGCGAAGGTGATCCGCGCCCGCATATCCGGCAAGCCCGCGCCAGGGCCGTTCAAATATTGGCATCAGGGAAGCCTTGCGACGATCGGCAAGAGCGCGGCGATCATCGATTTCGGTCGCTTCAAGCTCAAGGGCTGGCTCGCCTGGTGGATCTGGGGCCTTGCCCATATCTACTTCCTGATCGGTACACGCTCGCGTTTCACCGTCGCCTGGAACTGGTTCTGGATCTATATGAGCGGCCAGCACAGCGCCCGGCTGATCACCCAGCGCGAGACCATGCGCGACGACGGGTAGGGCGAAACAGACTACAAAGAAAAAGGGCGGCTCCGGGAGCCGCCCTTTCTGTTTCATCAGGCTGCCAGCGAGGCGATGTCGATGACGAAGCGGTAGCGGACGTCGCTCTTCAGCACTCGCTCATAGGCTTCGTTGACCTGCTGGATGTTGATCTTCTCGATCTCGGAAACGATGTTGTGCTCGCCGCAGAAGTCGAGCATTTCCTGAGTTTCCTTGATAGAGCCGATCATCGAGCCGGAAATGCTCTTGCGGCCGGGGACCAGCGAGAAGGCGTGAACCGGGATCGGGTTTTCCGGAACGCCGACCACCACGAAGGCGCCATCCACCTTCACGAGGCCAAGATAGGCGTTCCAGTCGATCTCGGCGCTGACGGTGCAGATGACGAGGTCGAAGGCGCCGGCAAGCTTCTTGAAGGTTTCCGGGTCGTTGGTGGCGTAATATTCCTTGGCGCCGAGCTTCAGGCCGTCTTCCTTCTTGGAGAGGCTCTGGGAGAGCACGGTGATATCGGCGCCCATGGCAGCACCGAGCTTGACGCCCATATGACCGAGGCCGCCCATGCCGACGATTGCGACCTTCTTGCCGGGGCCGGCCTTCCAGTGGCGCAGCGGCGAATAGAGCGTGATGCCGGCGCAGAGAAGCGGTGCGGAGGCATCGAGCGGAAGGTTGTCCGGGATGGACATGACATAGCCTTCCTTGACGACGATCGAGTCGGAATAACCGCCCTGGGTGCGTGTCTTGCCGTCGGCTTCGAAATCATTGTAGGTGCCGCTGAGACCCGGCATGTACTGTTCACGGTCGAGGTCGCGTTCGGCGCAGCCGATGCAGGAATCGACGAAGCAGCCGACGCCGACGCGGTCGCCGACCTTGAACTTGGTCACGGCGGAACCGACGGCCGTCACGATACCGGCGATCTCATGGCCGGGCACGATCGGGTATACGGCGTTCTTCCACTCGTTGCGGACGGTATGGATGTCGGAATGGCAGATGCCGGCAAACTTGATGTCGATGACGACGTCGTCCGGGTTCGGGTTGCGGCGCTCGAAGGTGAAGGGGGTGAGCGGCTTGGAAGCGTCGGTGGCGGCGTAGCCTCTTGCAATAGGCATGGGAGCCTTCCTTTTCGATTTCAGGGGTGGGGTGAGAGGATGCCCGGACTATTGCCCGGAACCGCGCATCAGCGTTAGAGCGATACTCTCTGCTTTTTGCACGATCCTGCAAAAGTGAGCCGGCCACCTGTTTGCGAAATGGAAAAGGAGCTTTAGATAAGACCGATATCGCTGGCGTGAGACAGAAAGAGTTGCCCATGACCTTGCCCTTCAATCCCTATCGGGAAATCGTCGATATCGCGATGCGCTTTGCGCCCGGCGATGGCGAGTTCCGCACGTCGATCGGCAATCTTCACATTAGCCGCCGCTCCAATCCCAGCGATCCGTTGCATAGCAGCTACAAGCCATGTTTTGCCTTCGTGCTGCAGGGCGCCAAGAGCCTTCGCCTCGGAGATGAGTTCATCAGCTACGGAACCGGGGATTATCTGCTGACTTCGCTCGATCTGCCGGTCGCCTGGCGCATCGCCGAGGCCAGCCCCGAGGTGCCGCATCTTTGTCTCGGGCTCGCGATCGACTCCGAAAAGCTGCTGGAGCTTTTGAGCCGCATCGACATTCCGCGGCCTGCCGCCCATACCGACGGCCAGCGCGGCATGGCTGTCAATGTCGCGTCGCCGGAACTTCTTGACGCTGCCGTGCGCCTGCTGCGCTTGCTCGATCGTCCAGACGACATTCCGGCCATGGCGCCGCTGATCGAGCAGGAAATCCTCTACCGGGTGCTGACCGGGCCGGATGGGGCGCGGCTTATCAACATCGCCACGGCCGACAGTCACAGCAACAGGATTGCGCGCGCCGTCGCCTGGCTGAAGGAGAATTTTGCCCGGCCGCTGCGCATCGAGGAGCTGGCCGATCATGTTAGCATGAGCGCGTCTTCGTTCCACCATCACTTCAAGTCGGTGACGGCTATGACGCCGATGCAATATCAGAAACAGCTTCGCCTGCATGAGGCGCGCCGGCTGATGCTGGTGGAGCGGCTCGATGCGGGAACTGCCGGCCACCAAGTCGGCTATCAGAGCCCGTCTCAGTTCAGCCGCGAATATAGCCGCCTCTACGGCGCTTCACCGGCGCGCGATGTCGATGGCGCGCGCGAGGTCATGGCAGCAGAATAAGGGGCAGCTGAGTAGACCTCAGCCAGGAAATTTCAGCGCCTTGTCGTTGCGGCACTTGGCGAGCGTAAGCTGGCGGAAGGAGAGGATGCGCGTAATGCGCTCCTTGCCGTCGGTCTCAACGTTCATGCAGGCGCAGGCATAGCCGTAATTGCCGTTGGTGCGCACATAGTCGTGCTCGGAGATATCAGGGATCAGGTCCATGCCCTCGGGTTCGTCGCCGCTTCCCTGCGTCATGATCGTCCAGGTATTTTGTGAATCGTCCAGCCACCAGTTGGCAGGCGTGGGGTTCTGGATCCAGCCGCAGCGCGTCTCGGCGGCAAGGGCCGGCAGTGCGAGGGCAAGCGACAGGGCAGCGGTGAGGGCTATTGTTTTCACGGGCGATTCTCCTTGGGCATCGATGTTCGGCGATTTGCCTGCCTTCGAACAGCCGAATTCCGCTGTTTCATATGATACGAAAAAATCTCCTGATGGTTCTTGACGAGAGCCTGCGATCTGGCGCATAAACGCCACGAACCGTACCGTACGGTACGTAAATGGGGAGTTGAAACCGTGTCAGTCGATGTCGCAGAGCCGAGCGAGTTTTCGCCACGCCAGAACGCTGTTCTGGAGCAGGCGCTGCAGCTTCTCGTCGACGGAGGCGAGAAGGCGCTGACGACATCGGGTGTGGCGCGCGCCGCCAATTGCTCCAAGGAAAGCCTCTACAAGTGGTTCGGCGACCGTGACGGTCTGCTCTCGGCCATGATCGCCTATCAGGCGAGCAAAGTGCGCACCTTCGAGCGCAGCGGCGAGCGGCTGACCTATACGAGCCTGCACGACCATCTCGTCATCTTCGCCCGCGATCTTCTCGAAGTTCTGGCCGGTGACGTATCGCTGGCGCTGAACCGGCTGGCGATCGGCCAGTCGCATCGCGACGGCTCGAAGCTCGGCAAGCTCTTGCTGGAGCGCGGCCGCCGGCAGATCGACCGCCGCGCCATGGCGCTGATCGATGCGGGAAAAAGGGCAGGGCTGCTGCGTTTCATGGATGCCGACGAGGCCTATCATACGCTTTACGGCCTCATCGTTTCCGACCTGCATGTGCGCATGCTGCTCGGCGAGCCGGGGCTCAAGGATACCGCGCGTCAGGCGGAGAAGGCGGTCACCGCCTTCCTGCGCCTTTACGGCACGGAGAAAGTTCTGGCGGAGATGCCGATCCTCGGCTGAACCGCTTTTTGACAGTCAACAAGACAAGCAAAAGGGAAGGAATTTCAATGCGCGTCTATTACGATCGTGATGCCGATCTCAACCTCATCAAGTCGAAGAAGGTCGCCGTCATCGGCTATGGTTCGCAGGGTCGCGCACATGCGCTGAACCTCAAGGATTCCGGCGCCCAGAATGTCGTCATCGCGCTCAAGGCCGGTTCGCCGACCGTCAAGAAGGCCGAAGCCGACGGCTTCAAGGTCATGACGGTTGCCGAAGCTGCCGCCTGGGCCGACCTGATGATGATGGCAACCCCGGACGAACTGCAGGCCGACATCTACAAGGCCGACATCGCCGGCAATATCCGTGACGGCGCTGCTATCGCCTTCGCTCACGGCCTCAACGTTCACTTCGGCCTCATCGAGCCGAAGGCGACCGTCGACGTCGTCATGATCGCCCCGAAGGGCCCGGGCCACACGGTTCGCGGCGAATACCAGAAGGGCGGCGGCGTTCCCTGCCTCGTTGCCGTTCACCAGAACGCTTCCGGCAATGCGCTTGAACTCGCTCTCTCCTACGCCTGCGGCGTCGGCGGTGGCCGTTCGGGCATCATCGAAACCAACTTCCGTGAAGAGTGCGAAACCGACCTCTTCGGCGAACAGGTCGTTCTCTGCGGCGGTCTCGTCGAGCTTATCCGCGCTGGCTTCGAAACGCTCACCGAAGCCGGTTACGCGCCGGAAATGGCCTATTTCGAGTGCCTGCACGAAGTGAAGCTGATCGTCGACCTGATTTATGAAGGCGGCATCGCCAACATGAACTACTCGATCTCCAACACGGCCGAGTGGGGCGAATATGTCTCCGGTCCGCGCATCATCACCGCCGAGACGAAGGCCGAGATGAAGCGTGTCCTGAAGGACATCCAGACCGGCAAGTTCACGTCCGAGTGGATGCAGGAATACCGCGCCGGCGGCTCGCGCTTCAAGGGCATCCGCCGCCTGAACGACAGCCACCAGATCGAGGAAGTCGGCACGAAGCTCCGCGCCATGATGCCCTGGATCGGCAAGAACAAGCTGGTCGACAAGTCTGTCAACTAAGCTGTTCTGAGATTGTGATTATGAGAGGCCGGGGCGAAAGCTCCGGTCTTTTTATTTGCGGGCGGCAAGATATAGCCAGCGGGTGGGCTTGTTGTCATAGCCGCCGCCATCCGCTTCGTTGATCGCGATCTTTCTCCAGCCGCCGGCCACGAGGAATTCCTGCAGCCATTCGCTTGAAGGGTAATTGTAGTAGCGCCCGAAATCATCATGGCCTTCGCCGGTGCCAGCCTTGAAGCTCGCGTGGAAAATACCGTCTTTCTTCAGGGCGTTGTGGATGAGGGCGAGGATGCCGAGAAGATCGGTGCGGGGCACATGCAGAAGGCTCGCCTCGGCCCAGACGCCATCGAATTCTTCGCGTGCCGCAAGCTCCTCGAAACGCATGACCTTCACCGGCCTGCCGATCAGTTTCTCTGCCTGTCGGGCAAGCTCAGCAGAGCCATCGGTCGGTGTCACGTCGAAGCCCCTGGACAGCATATAGGCGCAGTCCTGTCCGCCACCGCAGCCGAGTTCAAGAATGTGTGCCTTCTCGGGGAGGGCGGCGAGGAAGGCGTCCAGTCTTGCCGCTGGTGGTTTCCGGTCGCGGGTGGCGTAGGTTTCGGCGTTGTCGTCGTAGAAGGAGGTTGTCATGGGTTCTTCTCTATATAAACGACTCGGTCGAGGCCCTTGAAACGGGCGTCGAGCGTCAGAACGTCGGCGTCATGCAGTTCGGCGGTGGCGTAGATGATGGCGTCGGCTAGGGCGAGCTTGCGTTTCGCCGAGACTTCGGCGGCGCGGCGGGCCAACGCCGTGTCGAAAGGGGCCGCGATGCAGGTGGCGGTATAGGCGAAGAAGGAATCGACTGCTTCTTCACCGCGTTCGCGTTCCAGCCATTTGGCGAGTTCGAGCTGGACGATGCATTCGGTTCGCCCAGGCATCTCGCCTTGCAGGCGATCTGCGGCCGGGCCTTGGGTCAGCCATTCGATCCAGGCTGAGCTGTCGACGACGCGCATCAGAGCCGGTCCTTCCGGTGGCGGTAGTCGTTCGGGTCGGCGCCTTTGGCCATGCCCTTGAGATCTGTCAGTTCGGGGACGGGCATGAGAAGGACGCCCTTGCCTTTCGGGATGAAGACGAATTCCTGGCCTGCGGACCAGTGCTGCTGCTCGCGCACTTCCTTCGGAATGGAGATCTGAAATTTGGAAGAGAGGGTTGCGGTTGCCATTCTCACCTTTCCTCTATCGATTGGCGAATAGTAAGAATTCGACCGACGTTGATCAATGGCGAACCGTTTTCGGCGTCGATGCAATCTCCGTTATCACATGGCTGCCCCGGCCATAAAAAAACCGGGCGGTGCGCCCGGTTTCGAAGTTGTCACTGTAGCTCTACCCGTCGAGAACGCTGCTGCGTTTCGGTTATCTAGCTTTAGGCAGAGATGAGGCGCGTCCAGCCGCGCTCATCGTTCGTTACGCCCTTCTGCAGGCTGACGAGCTGCTGGCGCAGTTCTGATGTCAGCTTGCCGGTCTGTCCGTCTCCGACCAGGAACTCGCCGCCGGCGTGCCGAACCAGGCCGATGCCGGCGAGGACCGCAGCCGTGCCGCAGGCGAAGGCTTCGACGAGCTTGCCGCTTGCTGCATCAGCCTGCCATTCTTCGAAGGAGTAGGGGCGCTGCTCGACGCGCAGGCCCTTTTCTTCGGCGAGTACGATGACCGAGGCGCGGGTGATGCCCGGCAGGATCGTGCCGCCAAGCGGCGGGGTCACGACCGATCCGTCGTTCATCACGAAGAAGACGTTCATGCCGCCGAGTTCTTCGACCCAGCGATGTTCGGCTGCATCGAGGAAGACAACCTGGTCGCAATCCTTCTTCGCCGCTTCAGCCTGCGCCACGAGGCTGGCTGCATAGTTGCCGCCGCATTTTGCGGCACCGGTGCCGCCGGCGGCTGCGCGCGTATAGGCGGTCTCGACCCAGAGGGAGACAGCCTTCGCGCCGCCCTTGAAATAGGCGCCGACCGGGGAGGCGATGATGCAGAAGATATATTCCTGGGCCGGGCGAACGCCGAGGAACGCCTCGTTGGCGAACATGAAGGGGCGAAGGTAGAGGCTGGCGTCTCCGGAGGGGATCCAGTTCTTGTCGACACGAACCAGTTCTTCGACGGCCTTCAGGAAGAGTTCTTCCGGCACTGCGGGCATTGCCATGCGGGCTGCCGACTGCGCGAAGCGGCGGGCGTTTTCTTCAGGCCGGAAGAGCAGGATGCGGCCATCCTCCGCCTTGTAGGCTTTCATGCCTTCGAAGATTTCCTGAGCGTAGTGGAGGACGGCGCTTGCAGGGTCGAGTTCCAGCGGGCGGCGCGGAGTCACCTTTGCATCGTGCCAGCCCTTGTCGGCAGTCCATCGCGCCAGGACCATATGATCCGTGAAGACCTTGCCGAAGCCGGGCGTTTCCAGTGCCCGGATGCGGTCGGCGTCGGAGACGGGAGACTTGTGGAATTCGATTTTGATTTCAGGAGAGGTCGACGTCGCAGTCATTGCTGGCACCTTGATAGTCCATTGAATAATGGCCGGCACACTACTGCCGCCGGGCCGGTTTTGGAAAGGTCTGAATCGGCCGGTTTCTGCTTTTGATCAAAGGAATAATCGCGTGATGTGGCGAACGTTCACGCAACGAGGCAGGCCATTCGGTTCGGCTGCGTGAAATCTCGAACGGCAGCCCAATCGGCACCATGGCTCTGGAATACAGGACTTCCAAACTTGTCACAGTGACAAGAAAATAGGTCAGCATTATTGACATAAATTCCGCTGCATGCTGAGCTGCTGATATCATAAAAAATACGAGGAAACCCCATGCTGAACTGGGACAATATGTTTGCGACGCGCTCTACAAGGATGCGCGCTTCGGAAATCCGCGAGCTTCTGAAACTTCTCGACCGGCCGGATATCATCTCCTTCGCCGGCGGCATTCCTGACCCGGCGCTGTTTCCGGACAAGGAGTTCAGGCAGGCCTATGCGGATATTTTTGACAGCTCGGCCGTCAATTCAGCGCTGCAATATTCTGTTTCCGAAGGCTACAAGCCGCTGCGCGAGTGGCTCGTCAAGCAGATGGCGGACCTCGGTATTCCCTGCGCGCTCGACAATGTCTTCATCGTCTCCGGTTCGCAGCAGGGCCTCGATTATCTCGGCAAGCTGTTCCTGTCGCCCAACGACACGGCGCTCGTCACCTGGCCGACCTATCTCGGCGCTCTGCAGGCTTTCAACGCTTACGAGCCGTCCTACGACCAGTTGACGCCCGGCGGCAACCGCACGCCGGATTCTTACCGCGAGGCCGCGGCGCAGAAGGGCGGCAAGGTGAAATTCGCCTATCTCTCGGCCGATTTCTCCAATCCGACCGGCGAGACCGTCGACCGCGATGGCCGCGAGAAGGTTCTGAAACTTGCCGAAGAGCTCGACATCGCCGTCATCGAAGACGCTGCCTACCAGTCGCTGCGCTATGACGGTAATCCGATCCCGCCGATCCTGGCGCTGGAGATTGCCGAGAAGGGCCATATCAACGATACGCGCACGATCTATTGCGGCAGCTTCTCCAAGACGCTGGCGCCGGGCCTGCGCGTCGGCTTCATCGTTGCCAATGCGCCCGTCATCCGCAAGCTGGTGCTGATGAAGCAGGCGGCCGACCTGCATTCTTCGACGATCAATCAGATGGCGATTTCGGAAGTCGCCGAGCGCGGCTTCGATGCGCAGGTCGGCAAGGTCAGGGCGGTCTACAGCCAGCGCCGCAACGCCATGCTGGCCGCGCTCGAAAAGTATATGCCTTCGGGCACGAGCTGGACCAAGCCGGAAGGCGGCATGTTCATCTGGGTGACGCTGCCGGAGGGTATGGACGGCGCCAAGCTACTTGCCAAGTCGCTCGAAAGCGCCAAGGTCGCCTTCGTTCCGGGCCAGGCCTTCTTTGCCGATGGTTCGGGCGCAAATACCTTTCGCGTCAGCTTCTCCTGCGCCAACGACCAGATGATCGACGAGGGCATCAGCCGTCTCGGCAGGCTGATCGCCGGCGAGATCGGCTGATGCGACTTCAGGCCTATAAAAAATAGGGTTGGGCGGCGATCAGAAGATCGTCGTCCAGCCTTCGTTTGCGGTTTCGCTCTTGCCGTAGCCGACGCGATCGGCGACCGCGCCATCGGCATTGATGAGGATGATATCGCCGCCCCTGTTGGCGAGCTGCGGGCCGCCATTCTCAGGATCGAGCGTAATGGTGCGGAATTCGCCCGAGGCGAGCGAGCCCGTCAATTTCTGCCGGCGGCCTTCGCCGTCTTCCAGCGACCAGCCTTCGATCGACATCGCCACATCCGAGCGATTGATGAGTGTCACCGTCTCGTCCTCGGTGCCGTCAGCGTGGTTCACCGGATTGATCATGGCGGCGACGATGCGCAGCGACGAGGCGACGATCGGCTGCGGGCGTCGGGTGCCTTCGCCGCGGCCCTGACCGCCCCTGTTGTCGCCGACAGGGTGGCCGGTATTGGCATCCGTATTCCAGTTCTGCGACTGGAAGCCGAGGAAGATCGCCGCCCAGTGATCCTCATCAGAAAAATGGATCAGCAGCGCGCCGTCCTGATTGGGCGCATTGGTGGCCCGGAAGCTGCCACTGTCGCCTTGATTCATGTGGATGTCGTGGATGCCATTGCCGGGCTCGAAACCGAAATACTCATCCGGCTTGTTGTTTTCCGGTCCCCAGGCTTCGCCGAAGGCGTAGAAATGGATGGACTTGTCGGCGATGCCTTCCTGCACGATGGGTTCGATGAAATCTCGCAGGTCGTTCTTCGGGCCGCCGAGCTGGAAGGGCGCGACATTCATATCCTCACGCTCGATCATGCCGCCGCGCACGTAGTCGATCGCCAGATCCTGCCGGTCGCCTCTGATGTCGGTGAGGCCCATCGGCAGGACGGCAAGTTCGGCCGTCAGTGTCTCATGCTGGAAATCCATGACATTGGCGTAGAGCAAGTCGTGCGGCGATTCCTTCGAGCGCACGTTCATGGCAATGCGATAGCTGACGCCACCGGCCTCGATGCGGATTTCGATATGCGGGTCGTTGTCGTCGTCAAGGGCGAGCGCCGAAGCCGTACCCTTCAGCACCTTGTAATTCCGGAGCATGGTGAACCTCGTGGTGGGGGCGAGGTGTCAATATAGCATGGCGGAAACGCATCTTTGTGACGCAAATTTTCCGCCATGCAACGCTTTGGAGAGTTTACTTCTTCACATGCGGGGCGAAGAGTTCCAGGTCGGCTTCGCTCAGCCGCTCATTGGCGGTGTTGAGCTGGTGCCAGTAGGGGTAGATGACCGGGGGCACACTGACATCGTCGAGGCGCTTGCGCTCCTCGGCGGACAGTTTCAGGTCGGCGGCGGAGAGGTTGTCCTTGAACTGGGCTTCGGTGCGGCCGCCGATGATCACTGAGGTGACTGCCTTGCGGCCGATCAGCCAGGCGAGCGCAACTTGTGCTGCGGAAACGCCGCGTTCCTGCCCGATCGCCACCAGCGTCTCGACGATGTTCCAGAGGCGGTTTTCGTCGCGGATCGGCGGTTCGGTCCAGCCGGCGAACTGGCGGGTGCCTTCGGGGGCGGCGGCATTGCGGCGATGTTTGCCGGAGAGCAGGCCGCCGGCGAGCGGGCTCCAGACGAGCGCGCCGAGGCCCTGGTCGATCGAGATCGGCAGCAGTTCGTATTCGGCGTCGCGGGCTTCCAGCGTGTAGTGGATCTGCTGGCTGACGAAGCGCTGGTACTTGTATTCATTGGCGATGCCGAGCGCCTTCATGATGTGCCAGCCTGAATAGTTCGAGCAGCCGACATAACGCACCTTGCCCTGCTTGATCAGAGTGTCGAGCGCTTCCATCGTCTCTTCGAGCGGCGTCTCACCGTCCCATTCATGGACCTGATAGAGGTCGATGACATCGGTCTTCATGCGCTGGAGGCTTGCCTCACATTCACGGATCAGGTGATAGCGCGACAGGCCGCGATCGTTCGGGCCATCACCCATGCCGAAGCGGGCCTTGGTGGCAAGCAGCACGCCGTTGGGGCGCTTGCCGCCGAGCACTTCGCCGATGATGCGCTCGGATTCGCCGGCGGAATAGACATTGGCGGTGTCGATCAGGTTGACGCCAGCATCGAGGCAGATATCGACCATGCGGCGGGCTTCCTGCACACCGAGGTCACCGACTGTCTTTGCCCAGCCGACGCCGCCGAAGGTCATAGTGCCCATGGTCACGGTGGAAACTTTAAGGCCGGAACGGCCGAGCAAACGATATTCCATTGAAATTCCTCCTCATGAAAATGCCTGATTGACGTACCGCAGCAAAGCTCGCCGTCAAACGGCAAGGTGTTCACGCCTGCGTGATTTTACCCTTTCGCCGCCGCTCGCGCGAGGAGAATAGCCGACTGATTTCGACGCGAGCGCTGGGAGCTTCCGGGACAAGCGCTATTTTTTGCCCGCGACGCGCGGGTCATGTCTGCCGCGAGTACTGGCTGGCTTCGTTCCATCCTGCGCGATAGGGCACGGACGAAGCCTGAGCTTTCATTTCTGCCAACCGCTTCGAGCAGCGCCTGGCGAGTGGGCCTGCAGGACTCGGCGGTGAGCAATCCCAGTTCCAATAGCGAGCCTTGTTGCGGGGCAAGGTAAAGACGGATCGGCGTGCGGAGCTGTAGGTGATTCAATCTTAAGTTCATATGGTTTTGCTTTAGACCCGCTGGAAAAAATGCGTGTTTTGTGGAGAAGGAAGATGAGAAGGTGCGGCCGCTCAACTGGCATAGACGACTAGGTTGAAGCTACCTTGCCCTGTCACATCGGTGTTAAACGCCCCTAATAAGGGAGGGACATCGCAATCCGAGGATTCCTTCCATGAAAACTCTAGTTTCCGCCGCAGCCCTTCTCGCCGCGAGCCTTTTCGCCATCCCGGCTTCGGCCGCAAACCTCGTTCTCTACACCAGCCAGCCGAACGAAGATGCGCAGGCGACCGTCGACGGCTTCATGGCCGCCAATCCCGATATCAAGGTCGACTGGGTACGCGACGGCACGCCGAAGATCATGGCGAAGCTGCAGGCTGAAATCCAGGCCGGCAACCCGGTCGCCGACGTTCTGCTGATCGCCGATGTCGTGACGCTCGAGCGCTTGAAGGAAGACGGCAAGTTGCTCGCCTACAAGTCGCCGGAAGCTGCCAATTACGACGCCGCGCTCTTTGATTCCGACGGCTACTACTATTCCACGAAGCTGATCACGACCGGCATCATGTACAACACGTCGGCTGCCATGAAGCCGACGAGCTGGAAGGACCTCGCCAAGCCGGAAGCCAAGGGCCTCGTCACCATGCCGAGCCCGCTTGCTTCGGGTGCCGCTCTCATCCACGCACAGACGCTGGCCGCCGTTCCGGGCCTCGGCTGGGATTTATACAAGTCGCTCGCAGATAATGCGGCTGTCGCCTCCGGCGGCAATGGCGTTGTCCTGAAGTCTGTCGCCTCTGGCGAGAAGGCTTACGGCGTGGTCGTCGATTACCTGCCGATACGAGAAAAGGCCAAGGGTGCTCCGGTCGAGTTCGTCTTCCCGAGCGAAGGTGTTTCGGCCGTCACCGAGCCGGTCGGCATTCTCGCCAGCGCCAAGAACGTCGACGCTGCCAAGAAGTTCGTCGACTACGTTCTCTCCGAAAAGGGCCAGGAAGGCTTCCTGAAGCTCGGCTATATCCCTGCTCGTAACGGCATGAAGCTGCCCGCGGGCTTCCCGGCACGCGACACGATCAAGGTTCTGCCGGTCAATGCTGCCGAAGCCCTGAAGAATACCGACAAGGATCTGAAGACCTTTACGGATCTCTTCGGTTCGAAATAATAGACCCATGCAGGGCTATGTACGTCCAGGAAACAGCCAGCCCGTCTGGCTGTTTCCTTTTATTGTCTCGGTGGTTCTCTTCCTTAGCGTGCTGCCCTTGGCGCGGCTCGCGGTCGTCGGCATTTCCGCCTTCGCCAATGGCGGCGTCATGGTGGTTCTCTCCGATCCCATGGTCTGGTCGGCGGTTTACTACACCATCGTCACGGCGATCCTCGGCACGGTCATCTCGCTCGTCATCGGCTGCGCCTTCGCCTATCTGCTGACGCTGACCGATATTCCGGCCAAGGGGCCGCTCAGCTTCTTCTTCGTGCTGCCGATGATGATCCCGCCGCAGGTGACGGCGCTTGCCTGGGTGCAGATGTCGGGGCCGTCGAGCCCGCTTCTGAAGGCGCTGCATATTGCGCCGCCGCTGGGGTCGCCGCAGCCGCTCTATTCGGTGGGCGGCATTGCGCTGCTCTATGGCGTGCAGCATGCGCCGCTCGTCTATCTGGCCCTGAGGGCAGGGCTGATGACCCTGCCGCGCGACGGGGTGGAGGCGGCAAGGCTTTCGGGCGCCTCGAGCATGCGCGTCTTTCGCGATATCATCCTGCCGCTGTCGCTGCCGGGCGTCATTGCGGGGGCGGCGATCTCCTTCGTTTCCTGCACCGGCAATTTCGGCATTCCGGCCATTCTCGGCATTCCGGCCTCGATCTTCACGCTGCCGACGCTGATCTTTTCGAAGTTTACCGCCTTTACCGGCCGGACCTTCGGCGATGTGGCACTTCTCTCTGCCATCATCGCGCTGATCTCTGTCGCCGGCCTTGCCATTCAGGATAGGGCATTGCGTGGGCGCGATTATCGCGTCATCGGCCTTTCGGGTGCGACCGCTGCCTTCGAGCTCGGCGGGTGGAAGCTCATCTTCACGCCGCTGCTCTGGATCATCCTGTTCTTCATGCTGGCCGCACCCTTCTTCGCGCTCGTCGCCGGCGCGCTTGTGCCGGCCTATGGCGTGCCGCTCACCTTCAAGACCATGACCTTCCATGCCTTCGAGGAAATCCTCTTCCGGCAGGCGGTGACGCGCACGGCCTTTATCAATTCGCTGTCGCTGGCCAGCGGGGCAGCGGTCGGCCTGCTTTTCGTGACTGTGCTTGCGGCCTATGCGCTGACGCGCCGTAAGGATACGTTGTCCCGTATTGTCTCCAGTCTGGTGGAAATACCCTATTCGCTGCCGGGCATCGTCATGGCGGTCTGCTTCATCCTCGTTTTTGCCGCGCCGATCCCGGTGTTGAACGTCACGCTCTACGGCACGGTCTGGATCATCCTCATCGCCTATTTCTCCTCCTTCTTCGCCGTCAGCCTAAAGCCTGTGGTCAGCGCCTTTCATCAGCTCGATCCGGCGCTGGAAGAGGCAGCAAGGCTGTCCGGTGCCGGTTTCTTCCGGCGGCTGAAAGATATCATCGTGCCGCTGATTGCGCCGGCGGCAGGGGCCTCGGTCATTCTCGTCTTCCTCATTGCCTGCAACGAGCTGACGATCTCGGCGCTGCTCTGGTCAGCGGGTACGCAGACGCTGGGTGTCGCCATTTATAATCTCGATGACAGCGGCAGTTCCGACCTCGCGTCAGCTCTCTCCGTGCTCGTCGTCTTCATGGTCGTCGCCATGATGCTGCTTCTGGAGCTTCTGGCGAAACATCTGCCCAAGGGAGTAGTGCCGTGGCGAAGCTGATCCTCAATCAGGTGGCCAAGGATTTCGGCACGGGCAGGGCTGCGGTCAGCGGCTTTTCGCTCGATGTGCGCGAGGGCGGCTTCCTGGCGCTGCTCGGACCCTCCGGCTGCGGCAAGACCACGGTTCTGCGGATGATTGCCGGTTTCGAGACGCCGACTGACGGATCCCTCCATCTCGGCGAGCGGCTCTTGGCCGATGCCTCGCAATCGCTGCCGCCGGAGAAGCGCAACATGGCGATGGTCTTCCAGTCCTATGCGCTCTGGCCGCATATGAGTGTGGCGGACAATGTCGGCTATCCGCTGAAAGTTCGCGGCATATCGGGCGCGGCCTACAAGGCCAAGGTGAGAGAGGCTCTATCGACCGTGCGCCTCGTCGATTATGCCGAGCGGCGGCCGGCCGATCTCTCCGGCGGCCAGCGGCAGCGCGTGGCGCTGGCCCGCTGCCTGGTGACATCGCCCGATGTCGTGCTGCTCGACGAGCCGCTTGCCAATCTCGACCGGCATCTGAAGCAGGAGATGGAGGAGACGTTCCGCGAGTTTCACCAGCGCTCCGGTGCAACGATGATCTATGTGACGCATGACCAGAGCGAGGCGATGGCGCTGGCAACCGATGTCGCCGTTATGTCCGAGGGGCGGCTGTTGCAGGTGGCGTCGCCGGCCGAGATCTATGCGCGGCCGGAAGGGCGCATGGTCGGCGGGCTGATCGGCCGCGGCGCGATCGTCACGCTGCCGGTCATGGGCGGTGAGCGCCAGCTCGAATGGGACGAGCTGGAGGGGGTGCTGCATGCCGCCAATATCGATGGCGCCGATATTCTGGTGCGGCCGGAAGATGTCATCATCGGTAGCGAGGGGGCGCCCGCGACGGTCGAATCCGTGCTCTTCGAAGGCGAACGTTATGCCGTGAAGCTGACCCTCGGTAACGGCCAGACGCTGCGCGCCTATAGCCGCGTGGCTGTCGTGCTTGATGAGGCGGTGCATGTCGTCATCCGCGCCGGCTGGCGGCTCTGACGGACAAACGGCTTTTCGAAGCGCGTATTCGACTTTAACTGTTTTCAAGCGATTCCGGACGCAAAACCGCTGCACACTTTTGCTGGAATTGCTCTAGTAATTGGCGTCGATCCAACCGGGAATGCCTGATGTCGCTTCGCCTTGCCACTTTCAATGTCGAAAACCTGCTCACCCGCTTCGACTTCACGGGCTATCGCAACCAGCTCCGGCAGGACCGCGTCATCAAGCTCTTCGAGGTCAGCAACGAGGGCACCTACCAGCAGCTTGAGCAGGCACGGGTAATCGCGTCGACCGACGATACCAGGCAGATGACGGCACTCGCCATCGCCGATGCGGATGCCGATATTCTCTGCCTGCAGGAAATCGACAATATGGCCGCCCTGCAGGCCTTCGAATATGGCTATCTCTACCGCATGGTCGGCAATGGCTACCGGCAGAAATATCTGGTCGAGGGCAATGACAGCCGCGGCATCGATGTCGCCGTCTTGATGCGCCAGGAAACGCGCGACGGGCAGAAGATCGAGCTTAGGGATATCAAGAGCCATGCGATGGTGACCTATCGCGAATTCGATCTCTTCGACGAGGAGATCGGCAAGACCAACCGGCTCGACGACAAGATCTTCAAGCGCGACTGCCTGGAACTGGATTTGAGGATCGGCGGTGTGCCGATGACGCTCTATGTCGTGCATTTCAAATCGATGGGCAATCCGCGCGAGGGGCTGGACGGGCGGCAATCGACCCTGCCGATCCGCCGGGCGGAGGCTCGTGCCGTTCGCCGCATCATCGAGAACCGTTTCGGCGCAGGCCATACCGCAAGCAAGAACTTCGTCATCTGCGGCGACATGAACGACTATCAGGAGCGGGTCGACGTCATCGGCCGGCGCGGCACGGGCTATCGGTTCGAGCATCAGGATGAAGCCGAAAGCGCGCTCGATGTCTTCAGCAAGGACGGGTTTGCCGAAAATGTCGTGCGCCGCCGCGAGCCACTTGACCGCTGGACGCTCTATCATTCGCGCGGGCCGGAGGAGCAGTGGCTCTGCCAGCTCGATTATCTCTGGCTATCGCCGGCACTTGCCGCCACCAACGCCAAGCGCGTTCCCGAAATCATCCGCCACGGACAGCCCTACCGCACCATCTTCCCGCCGGGGCAGCAGGTGGAGCGTTACCCGCGCACCGGCTGGGACAGGCCGAAGGCATCCGACCATTGCCCCGTCGTCATGACATTGGATCTCCTATGACACTTCGCTTTTCAGAGACTTTTTCAGAAGACCTTTCGGCCTTTCCGCCGGAACGCACGGTATTTCCCATTGCCGGCGCCGATCTGCGCGTGCTTGAGGGTGATCATCCGCTGGTCGTCGCCAACGGGGCTGATATCCGCGAGAACTGGGAGCGGGAAATCGCCGCCAATCCGGCGCTGTTCGATGGCCGGCTGGTGTTGCAGCACCGGTTGAAACTGTCCGAAGCCGGTATTGTGGGTGAGGCCTATATCGCGCCTTTCTCGGCCTTCATGTGGTGGCGACGCCAGCCGGACCGGAAGGGCGCCATCCATCTCTTTTCCTATCCGGTGCTCGAATCCTCCGATGGGGCGCTGGTCGCTATCCGCATGGGGGCGCATACGGCCAACCCCGGTCAGGTCTATTTCGCTGCGGGCTCGCTGGAACCGGAAGATGTCGTGGACGGGCGTTGCGATATCGACAGCAATATGCGCCGCGAAGTGATGGAGGAGACGGGCCTGGATCTCGACAAGGCGATCGTGGGTGAGGGGCTCTATGCGGGCCATGTGCGCGGTTCCGTCTCGCTGTTCAAGCTCTTCCGTTTCGACATGACGGCAGACGAGATGGTCGATTTCATCGGCGCGCATATGCTGGTCGCAGAGGACAAGGAAATTGCCGGCGCGGTTGCGATCC
Source organism: Hyphomicrobiales bacterium (assembly GCA_900470965.1). Taxonomy (GTDB): domain Bacteria; phylum Pseudomonadota; class Alphaproteobacteria; order Rhizobiales; family Rhizobiaceae; genus Rhizobium. The sequence goes on along the minus strand of UCCS01000069.1, from coordinate 22,383 downwards.
GCTCGGCCGATCCGAAGGCACAGCCTTACAATGTCGCGATGCTGCCGATCATCGACTGGTATTTCGCGGGCAAGTAGGGCCTGAAGCTTGCACTTGCGTGTGCTGTCGGGCAGGTTGGCGGCTCGATGACCGATTCAAGGAGGCCAGTGTGGCGTTAAGCTACAGCGTCTATGACGTGTTCACCGACACCAAACTTGCTGGCAATCCGCTGGCCGTGATTTTTGACGGCAAGGGGCTTGACGATGCGGCGATGCAGGCGGTTGCCCGCGAAACCAATCTCCCCGAGACGGTTTTCGTGCAGCCGGCCAACAATCCCGCCTATACGGCGCGTATCCGCATCTTCACGCCCGGCCGTGAATTGCCCTTTGCCGGCCATCCGACCGTCGGTACGGCGATTGCGCTGGCGGAGAAGGCGCATGGAGCGGGAACGCTCGATCTCGTGTCCGTGCTCGAAGAAAATGTCGGCCCGGTGCGCTGCGCCGTCAGGTTGCGGGAAGGCGAGGCAAGCTTTGCCGAATTCGACCTGCCGCGCAAATCCCAACAGATACCATTGCCGCTCGACAAGCTCGGCATCGCCGACGCGCTGTCGCTGAAGACCACGGAGATCGGCTTCGAGAATCACGTGCCGTCGATCTGGAGTGCCGGCGTCCCCTTCCTGATGGTGCCGGTCCACGACGTCGGCGCCGCAGAGCGCCTGGAGTTCGATCCGCAGCTCTGGGAAAAGACGGTGCCCTTCGTCGATGGCGCGCTCGCCTCGGCCTATATCTACTGCCGTGGCGGCGTGAACCATGTCGCCAAGTTCCATGCCCGCATGTTTGCAAGCGGCATGGGCATTTCCGAGGACCCGGCCACAGGCTCCGCAGCCGCCGCTCTCTCGGGCGCAATCAACCATTTCGACCGGCTGACGGACGGGCATCACCCGATCCTCATCGAGCAGGGCGTGGAAATGGGCCGTCCGTCCTTCATCCACCTGCATATGGATATCGAAGGCGGGGCCATTTCGAACGCCCGGATCGGCGGTCAGGCGGTGCGGATTGCGACCGGCACGCTCGACCTTTGATTTCATTGCATTTCCAGCTCCTGACAAAAAAACTTCGCAATTAACCAAAGAATTTTCGACGGGGCGCTAGACAAGCCGGACGATCCTATTTATATGCCCCGTCACACCGCGCAGCCAAGCGCGGACGGGTGATTAGCTCAGTTGGTAGAGCAGCTGACTCTTAATCAGCGGGTCGTAGGTTCGAGCCCTACATCACCCACCAAATTCTCCTTCGAAGAGAACGGAATCCAGAAAAAGGCCTTTGATGTCAAAGACTTGTTGGCTTTTTCTGTTTTTCTGAATCCGCCGCCTCCGTTTGCGGGGAATCGGCGGTTTCCGCTTTCCAAATATTCTGCGCTTGCCCGAAGACGCCCCCGGTATTTAACTCGCTGGAGCGAAGTCCTTGCTGCGGCATCTACCGTCGCAAGCCTATCCCTGGAGGAATGGCAATGAGCGATGACAGACAGAATAATCTCGGCGAACATCGGCTGGATGAGAAAGTGCTCAATGTGCTCGGTGCCTATCACCAGCGGATCGACGAGGAGCGTGGCACTCTGCGCCAGGAGGTACCGGGCGGACGCGATGGTGGGCAGGATCAGCGGATGCGGGCTGTCGGCCCGGAGACGGGGCGGTTTCTCAACATTCTCGTCCGAAGCCTGACGGCGCCGACCATTCTCGAGCTCGGCACTTCCTTCGGCTATTCCGGCATCTGGCTTGCTGAAGCTGCGCGGGCGACCGGCGGACGGCTGATCACCATGGAAGTGCATGGCTATAAATCCGCCCATGCTCAGACGATGGCCGAGAGGGCCGGTCTTGCCGAACATATCGATTTCCGGGTGGGCGATGCGGTCGCGATGATCCGCGAGTTACGGGGCAAGGTGGATTTCGTGCTCGTCGATCTCTGGAAGGATCTCTACCTGCCGTGCCTCGAGGCTTTCTATCCGAAGCTCAATGCGGGCGCGATCATCGTTGCCGACAACATGATTTATCCTGTGACTGAAGACGTGAAGATTTATGCCCGGGCCATCCGCACCAAGCCAGGGATCACCAGCGTGCTGCTGCCGGTCGGATCGGGGCTGGAGGTCAGCCGGTACGAGCCCTGAGTCTCAGGCGGATTTTCACCAGAGGCCGGGAAACAGCCGGTAGCTCACCTTGCGGCAGTAATCCTCATAACCGGGTAGGTCCCGGCGCAGATGGCCTTCCTCGTCGAGGAGGCGCAGGATCAGGCCGATGAAGATCAGCGGCACGATGATCAGGCCCCACAGGGAGGAGAGGGCAAGCGGAATGCCTGATGCCAGCGGCAGGACGGCGGCATACATGGGGTGGCGCACGAGGGCGTAGGGGCCTGTGGAGATGACCTTCTGGTCCTCAGAGACCTGGATGGTGGCCGAGGCAAAGGTATTTTCCCTGAGGACGAAGACGACAAACAGGAATCCTGCCGAGATCAGCAGATTGCCGAGAATGATTGCCCATACCGGAACGGTCGACCAGCCGAAGCGATAATCGAGTGCTGAAACCACGATGAGCGCGACCATCACGATGCCGGTGAAGAACTGGATGCGCTTCTGCACCGGTTCCGTTTCGGCGGCCGGGCCGGCGCGCATGCGCTTTCCCAGAAGTGCGGGGTCTCGATAATAGAAATAGACCGATGAGCCGGCCGACCAGGCGGCGAAATTGATGAGGAACAGCCAGCCTTGCCAATAGGCGAGTGTGCCCGCCGCCAGGAAGACAATGACGGCGAGGGCCACGAGAAACTTGGCGTTGGCTTCGGCGGCCCTGCGGCCGAGATCGGGTGCTCTTTCCTGCATCACGCTTCCCTGTGCTCATGCTCCGCAATCCACTTTGCGGCTTCGCCTTTAGAATATGCAAAGCAGACGCATGATATCAAACCATCGCCGGAGGCACGGGTACCGATCATCAGGGCAGAGGTGCTCTGTCTTGTGTGCCCTCAGGTGATTGGTCATGCTGCCCTGCGGGGAGCAAGGAGATTCGGTGGAAATGGGCAAATCCGTTGATGGTGCTGACGTGAAGACGAAGCTTTCCATCGTCGCGCCCTGCTACAACGAAGCCGAAGGCTTGAGCGAATTCTGCCGACGGGCGAAGGCGGCGGCGGAAGCCGTTGCCGGCGGCTCCTTCGAGATCATCCTCGTCGATGACGGCTCCAGCGACAATACATGGGATGTGATATCGAGGCTTGCGGCAGACCTTCCGCAAGTGCTCGGCGTCAAGCTTCTGCGCAATCATGGCCACCAGCTTGCGGCGACCTCCGGCCTTGCTGTGGCGCGTGGTGAGCGCGTGCTGCTGATCGATGCCGACCTGCAGGATCCGCCGGAACTCCTGGCCGAGATGATGGCGATCATGGATCAGGGCGCCGATGTCGTTTACGGGCAGCGCAGCGAACGCAAGGGCGAGACGAAGTTCAAGCTCATCACCGCCTCCGTCTTCTATCGGCTTCTGACGCGGCTCACCTCCATCTCGATCCCGCAGGACACCGGCGACTTCCGGCTCATGAAGGCGCGGATCGTCCATATCCTGCTCAATATGCCGGAGCGGCATCGTTTCATCCGCGGCATGGTGAGCTGGATCGGCGGCAAGCAGGTGGCACTGCGTTATACGCGCGATGCCCGCTATGCCGGGGCGACGAAATATCCGCTGCGCAAGATGATCCGTTTCGCGATCGATGCGATCACCAGTTTCTCGATCATTCCGCTGCGCGTCAGCGCCTGGATGGGCCTTATCTCGGCCGTCTTTGCGGTCGGGCTTTTGATCTATACGCTCGTGCAATGGTTCGAGGGCAATGTCATTACCGGCTGGTCGAGCATCATGGCTGCTGTATCGGCCTTGAGCGCCATCCAGCTGATTGCGCTCGGCACGCTCGGCGAATATGTCGGCCGCCTCGTGCAGGAGCATAAGCGCCGGCCGATGTTCATGATCGACTGCGTCGTGCAGGGCGAGGTCACGTCCGAATTGCCCGACGATTTCTCCGAACTTGATACTGCCAGCCGCAGGTCGGAGCTCGGCAAGCTTTCGGCGGCAAGCGTGACCGCAAAGCCGATTGAGGCGGCTGTTGGCCGCTGATCTCGGATTGTTGCCGAACATGTTGACAAAAGTCTCGGACTTGGCGGCATTTGATCTTTCCGATCCGGCATAAGGGGCGTATGCAGACTGTATCCCTCCGCGCGGCTTGCCCTGTCGGTTCTCCCGCCTTTTCCCGCGCAATCCGGAATTCGCATTTGGCAGGTCGATGACTGCAGTTCAGACGAGTGAGAATACAGATGAGGCGGCAAGTGTCCGCCAGGCGAAGATCGTAGCGCTCGTCGTTGCCGTTTCCTTCTTCATGCAGATCCTCGACGGGACGATCGTGACCACCTCGCTGCCGCAGATGGCGACGAGCTTCGGTGTGCAGCCGGTCGCCATGAGCATCGGCATCACCGTCTATATGCTCACCATGTCGGCCTTCATTCCGCTTTCCGGCTGGCTCGGCGACCGGTTTGGGGCGCGGCGCGTCTTTCTCGTGTCCATTGCCGTCTTCACCGTGGCGTCGCTCTTCTGCGGCCTGTCCGGAAACCTCACCGAATTCGTCATTGCCCGTGCGGTACAGGGTGTGGGCAGTGCGCTGATGACGCCGGTCGGGCGTATCATCGTGCTCAAGAACGCCCGCAAGTCCGAGCTGGTGCAGGCGATCGCCCTGATCACCTGGCCGGCGCTGACGGCACCCGTGGTCGGCCCGGTGCTCGGCAGCTTCATCACCACCTATGCCAGCTGGCACTGGAACTTTCTGATCAATATCCCAATCGGCCTCGTCGGCATCGCGCTTGTGATGCGCTTCGTGCCGGAACAGCGCGAGGAGAGGGTCGGGCTGCTCGATATCAAGGGTTTTTTCCTCAGTGCGGCGGGGTTGACCCTGCTTCTTGCGGCACTTGAACTGTCAGTCAAAGCACAGGGCGGCTTCGTGCCCCTTGTCGTGCTGCTTGTGGCGGGCATCGTGCTTTCCGTCATGGCGACGCGGCATTTCCTGCGGGTCGACAATCCGCTGCTCGATCTGGCCGCCTTCAAGGTGCAGACCTTCTCGATGACGACGCTTTCGGCGGGTACGGCCTGCCGTGTGGCGATCAACGCGACGCCCTTCCTGCTGCCGCTGCTGTTCCAGCTCGGCTTCGGCCTGAGCTCGATTGCCGCTGGCACCTATCTGCTGGTTTATTTCCTCGGCAATCTCGGCATGAAGGTGGTGACGACGCCGCTGCTGCGGTTTTTCGGCTTCCGCAACGTGCTCTTCTTCAACGGGGTCATTGCCGCCGGCTCGATCGTCGCCTGCGGCTTTCTGACACCTGATACCCCCGAGGTCGTCATCTCGGCGCTGCTCTTCATTGCGGGGCTTTCCCGCTCGATGGAATTTACCGCCCTCAACACGCTGTCCTTTGCCGATATCGGCCCGGCGCAGAGAAGTTCGGCCTCGACGCTGTCGAGCATGTTGCAGCAGATTTCCATGCTTCTTGGCGTTGCCGTTGCGGCCGCCGTGCTCAACATTTCCGCTGGGCTTCGCGGCGCAACCGACCCTGTTCTTGGTGACTTCCGCTGGGCTTTCTTCGTGGTAGGCATGATCGGCTTTTTGTCCTGCCTGCGCTTCCTGCAGCTTTCAGCCGATGCGGGTGCCGAAGTTTCTCACCACCGCCGCTTTCAAAAAAGCTGACTTACCCTCGGAACCATTTGCCTTCCTCTGCGTTAACGGCCTGATTTTCAGTATCTGTGTTCGCAATTTTTTAGAGGGGCTTCCGGCCGCAGCCGGCAGAGGTCGACATTCTCGATGGCATTCTCCTTCGATCCGTCTGGCATCAGGCGTCACATCATACCAAAGGCCAGGTGCTGTTTACGCGCGCTGGCCGATGCAATACGACAGTCTCATGCAGAAAGACTCGGCGGCCTCACAGCCGGTATTGCTGCGGGAAAATGCCCGGAGGCAGAATGAGCGAGTCCAGAGGCGGTACGGGTGAAGCGATCCGTATCCTCTATATCGATGACGACGAAGAGCTTGCGCTGCTGATGCGGAAGAATCTCGGTCGTCGCGGCTTCAAGCTCGAATGGGCGAGCGACGGAGCGACCGGCCTTGCGGTGCTTGCCGAAGGCGGTATCGAAGCCGTCGTTCTCGATCATTTCCTGAAGGCCGAAACCGGGCTCGATATCCTGCCGCGCATCACGGCGATGCCCGATCATCCGCCGGTTATCTACGCCACCGGTTCCGGCGATACGAGCATTGCGGTCGCGGCGCTGAAGGCCGGCGCCGACGATTATGTTCTGAAAGGCATTTCGCCCGACTATTTCGACCTTCTGGCCGCGGCCCTCGAACAGGGGCTGGAGCGGGCGCGCTTCCGCCGCGATACGGCACAGGCGCAGGAGGTGATCCGCCAGCAGCGTGACCATGCGGAAATGCTGCTTGCCGAAGTCAATCACCGCATCGCCAACAGCCTCGGCCTCGTCGGCGCGCTGATCCGCATGCAATCCTCCATGACCAGCGACCAGGTGGCGATCGACGCGCTGCAGGAAACGCAGATGCGCATCAATGCGATCGCCAGCGTCCACCGCCGCCTCTACACCAACCGGCAGGTCGGCACTGTGCAGGTGGATGAGTATCTGAGCAGCCTCCTGACCGAACTCGAAGCTTCGATGCGCGACGAGAAGCGGCCGCATCGCGTGGTGCTGACCTCCCAGCCGGTCAATCTGGCGACCGACAAGGTCATCACGCTCGGCCTCATCGTCAGCGAACTCGTCACCAACGCCTTCAAATATGCCTATCCGGATGGCAGCCCGGGCGAGATCAATGTTATCGTCGAGCAGGAAAGCGATGTGCTCAGAGTCACCGTCGAAGATGCGGGCCAGGGCTTTGATCCTTCCGGCCCGGCGAAGGGAACCGGGCTCGGCTCTAAGATCTTGACCGCGATGGCCGGCAGCCTGAAATCCGAACTTGTCTACGATCCAGAGCATCGCGGCACGAAGGCGATACTGGTCTTTACAGTAAGCTGACCTGCTTTTCTGTAAGCTCACGGGGGAGAGATCATGAACACTGATATCGTCTGCACGCCCGGCGAGGTCTATGATTTCTGGTTCATCCGTTGCAGCCGAAAGGAATGGTTCGGCTCGAGCGCCGAACTGGACGAGGAAATCCGGGCGCGATTTCGCGCAACCCACCTATCGCTTGCCCTTGAGGTCACCGAGGAATGGCGCTCCAGTCCTGAAAGCCGGCTTGCCGCCGTGATCGTGCTCGACCAGTTTCCGCGCAACATCTACCGGGCGACACCGCTTGCCTTTTCGACCGACGGATTGGCGCTGCGCGAGGCGAAGATGGCGCTTGCCGTCGGCGCCGATCAGGCCGTCCAGGGCATTCGGCGGACTTTCTTCTACATGCCGTTCGAGCATGCGGAAGACCTCGTCGAACAGGATCGTTCGGTGGCGCTCTTTACCGCGCTCGGCGACGAGGAGTTCCGCGACTATGCGCTTCGCCACCGCGACGTGATCGCGACATATGGGCGTTTTCCGCATCGCAATGCCATCGTCGGGCGGGAGTCGAGCGAGGCCGAACTGGCGTATCTGGCGCTTCCCGGCTCCGGTTTCTGAGCCGTTATCTGGAAATTCCGCCTTTCTGTCGCCTTTCTTTCCTATAAGAAGCGGTCAATTACCTGATGAGACGAATCCACGCGGGGGCATCTTGCGCTTGACACACTGGCTGCTTCGCACCGTTCTTCTGCTGTCGCTGGCTGTTGCCGGCCTGCATCTCGATGGAAAGGCCGCTTTCGCGCAGGCCACGCAGCCCGCGGCTGATGCCCAAACGCAGGCTGCCCCGGCTCAAGCAACTGGGACCCAAGCAACTGGGACCCAAGCAACTGAGACTCAGGCAACCCCGGCCCAGCCGGTGCCGGCCGAGGCGCCCCTTGCCAGCAGCGCGCTCGACCAAGCGCTGAAGGATATCGACAAGGCGAAGAACCAGCTTGCTTCGCTGCAGGACCGCGTCAAGCAGAATGCCGATAATGACGACGCTCTGGTCGAGCTTGCCGGCCAGACGGATGAACTCGGCCGCGGCGTTATCGCCACCTCCGTCAGCCTGCGCCCGCGTTTCGATCAGATCAAGAGCCGCCTAGCCGAGCTTGGCGAACCGCCGAAGGACGGGCAGCCGCCGGAAGCGCAGATCGTTACCGAGGAGCGCAATGCGCTGACATCGGAACGCTCTCAGATCAATGCCGTAACGGGTGACGCGGAAAACCTGTCGATCGCAATCACCAAGCTTTCCAACGTGATCACGGCGACGCGCCGCCAGCTTTTTGCCGATACGCTGTTCCGGCGCACCGAAATCTCCGTCTCCGTTTTCGACGATGCGACCAGCGCCTTCGTTCAGGAAGTGAGCGAGTTTTCCCAGACGTTTTCGAGCTGGATCACCTTCGTCTGGAAGTTCAAGAGCCTGTCGCTTTTTGCGGCGATCTTCCTGTCGCTCGCGACGGCCTTGATCCTGCTCTCCGGCGGCTACCGGCTTTTCGGCCAGTATCTGCGGCGCGACGTCCATGTCGAAGAACCGTCCTATATCAGCCGGCTTGCCTTTGCCTTCTGGTCGACGCTGATCCGCACGGCGGCGCTCGATGTGCTGCTGGTGACGTCGCTGATCTTCCTCGACGGCTTCAATGTGCTGCGGAGCGACATCACGCCCGTCATCGGCGCGCTCTTCGGCTCGATCGGCCTTGTTTATTTCGTCGGCCGCTTCGTCAACGCCGTCTTTGCGCCGAATGATCCGTCGTGGCGGCTGGTGCGCCTTTCCAATCTCGGCGCACGCTCGGTCGGCTACTGCCTGATCGCCATGGCTGTCGTCAACGCGCTCGACTATCTCTTCGGCGCCATCGGCGAGGCGATGGGATCGCCGCTGGTCCTGACCGTCGTGCGCAGCCTGCTTGCGGCGCTGATCATCGGCCTCATCCTGATTGCCGTGTCCTTCGGAAAACCGATGCTGGCGAAGAATGGCGATCCCGATGCGCCGGGCCGCCACTGGCCGCGCGGCATGGCGATCCTGCTGCGCGTCTTCGGTGCGGGCCTCATCTTTGCGGCGCTTTCGGGCTACGTGGGTCTGGCGCGTTTCGTCGCCACCCAGCTCATCATCACCAGCGCCATCATCGTGACGACCTATATCGGCCTGCTGCTCGGCAAGGCGATCTCGCGGCAGGACAATTTCGGCGATACGTTCCTTGGCCGTTTTCTCGAGACCCGCTTCAAGCTCGGGCCTGTGGCGATCGATCAGGTAGGGCTGGTCGTCGGCCTGCTGATCTATGCCGTGGCGCTGTTGACGGGCATTCCGCTGATCCTGCTGCTCTGGGGCTTCCACGTGCAGGACCTGCAGCTGCTTGCCTACCGGCTTTTCACCGAGGTGCGGCTCGGCGGCATCAGCATTTCGCTCGTCGGCATCTTCACCGGCATCCTGCTCTTTGCCGGCGGTTATCTCGCAACGCGCTGGGTGCAGAAGTGGCTGGACAGCAATGTCATGGCGCGCAGCCATGTCGATCTCGGCGTGCGCAATTCGGTCAAGACCGGCATCGGCTATCTCGGCGTCGGCGTGGCGGCGATCTTCGGCATCTCGGCGGCGGGAATCGATCTTTCCAACCTTGCGCTCGTTGCCTCGGCGCTGTCGGTCGGTATCGGTTTCGGCCTGCAGAACATCGTTTCCAACTTCGTCTCCGGCCTGATCCTGCTCGTCGAGCGCCCCTTCAAGGTGGGTGACCATGTCGTTTCGGGAACGGCCGAAGGCATCGTCAAGCGCATCTCGGTGCGCGCGACCGAAATCGAGACCTTCCGTAAGCAGTCGATCATCGTGCCGAATTCGGAGCTCATCAACGGGCTTGTCGGCAACTGGACGCATCGCAACAAGCTCGGACGTTCGGAAATCCCTGTTTCCGTCAGCTATGAGGCCGATCCGCGCAAGGTGATGGATATTCTGCTGGAACTGACGGCGGCCGTGCCGCTGATCCTGCGCAATCCGGAACCTCATGTCGAGTTCCTGCGCTTCGGGCCTTATTCACTTGATTTCGAGCTGCGCTTCTTCCTGGCTGATATGGGGGATGGCCTGACGGTGCGCAACAATCTGAGGATCGAGATCCTCAGGCGCTTCAAGGCGGAGGGTATCGAGATCCCGCTGCCGCAGAGTGATCTGACCATTCATCGGCAGGCGAATGCGGATGCGGAAAAGGTGCTTGTCCAAAAGCCTGATGAGCCCGAGGAGGCCACGGCTGAAGACGAGGTCAAGGAAATAGAGACGGTAGAAGACGAGCGGCCGGTGCGCCAGTTGCGCAGCAAGACGGCGGACGGCAAGCTCAAAGGCTGAACGGGTCATTCAGCGCTCATTCACGGGTCTTGCGCTATAACCTCAGGCAATCGATCGCTGCCGGGCAGCGACGAGCGCTCCAGGGGAGGGCGTATAGCCTATGTCGCATACCGTGACACGATCCGCAGTCGCATTTCTTCTTCTCCTTTCCGCAGCACCTCTGGCGTTCGCCGCCTCCGTTACCAACAAGGATGATGCAGCCGTGGTGCTGACTGTCACCGAAGGCGGCAACCGCGTGGAAGTCGTCGTGGATGCCGGCGCATCCGAACGGGTCTGTCCCTCCGGTTGCTTCATGACGACGCCTGATGGCGACCGTATCGGGCTTTCCGGCGACGAGACGATCGAGATCGTCAAGGGTTCCGCCGTCATCAAGTGACGGCGGCTTCGGCCCGGCCACTATCGATTTTTATGAATTTTTGAGCCTTGCGGCTTTTGACGCTTGTCTATTTGCGCCTCGTCGCGGCAAGCTTTTCGCATGTCGTAAACAGGCCTCTCATGACGCAGGCCTCGCTGCATAGTTCGCGAAGATGGTTCGTCCGGCTTGAGCCGCCGGATATTGGGAGTTCGTCCGGTATGGGCTGCCGGACATTCGATAAAAGAGGGTATTTCTCCATGAAGTCACATGCGCGGGCAGTGGTCATCGGCGGCGGCGTGGTCGGTGTTTCGACGCTCTATCACCTTGCGAAGAAGGGATGGGGCGACAGCGTGCTCATCGAGCGCAAGGAGCTGACGTCAGGCTCGACCTGGCATGCAGCCGGCCTGCTGCCGCTCTTCAACATGAGCTATTCGGTCGGCCAGATTCACAAATATTCCGTCCGCTTTTATCAGGAACTGCAGCAGGAGACCGGCATGAATGTCGGTTTCAGCCAGGTCTCCAACATCCGTCTCGCCCGCACCAAGGACCGCTGGGACGAATTCATGTACTATGCCGGTATTGCCGAGACGATCGGCGTGAAGGTCAATATGCTGACGCCGGAGCAGGTGAAGGAAATCTGGCCGCTCTGTGAGACCGATGGCCTGCTCGGCGCCATCCAGCATCCCGATGACGGCTATATCCAGCCGGCGGACCTGACACAGGCGCTTGCCAAGGGCGCGCGCGACTTCGGTGCCACAATCTACCGCAACACGACGGTCACCGCCATCGAGCAGCAGGCTGACGGCCTCTGGAAGGTGACCACGGACAAGGGCGAGATCACCGCCGAACACATCATTTCCTGCACCGGCAACTTCGCCCGCAAGACCGGCGATATGGTCGGCATCAACATTCCGGTCATCCCGGTCGAGCACCAGTATATCGTCACCGAACCGCATCCCGATATTCTGGCCCGCAAGGCCAAGGGCCTGCCGGAAATGGGCGTGCTGCGTGAAGCCGACAGCGCCTGGTACATGCGCGAGGAAAATGGCGGTCTGCTGCTTGGTCCCTACGAGCAGGGCGCACCGGTCTGTTATGTCAACGGTCCCTCCGATGACAGCGAATACGAGCTCTTCCAGGAAGAGCTCGAGCGCCTGATGCCGCATATCGAAACGGCGATCGCCCGCGTGCCGGCCTTCGGCGAAGTGGGCATCAAGAAGGTCTATAACGGCGCCATCGCCTATACGCCTGACGGCAACCCGATCGTCGGCCCGGCACCGGGCCTGAAGAATTTCTGGCTGAACGAAGGCCATTCCTTCGGCATTACGGCGGCCGGCGGCGCCGGCTGGCAGCTTGCCGAATGGATCGTCGATGGCGAGCCGACCGTCGACATGATGGGCGTCGATCCGCGCCGCTTCGGCCCCTATGCCAAGGAAGGCTACCTCATTGCCAAGAACGAGGAAGCCTATGCCAACGTCTTCACCATGCACTATCCGGACGAGGAGCGCGCAGCCGCCCGTCCGCTGAAGACGACGCCTGTCTATGACCGGCTGAAGAAGCTCGGCGCCGTCTTCGGCTCTGTCTATGGCTGGGAGCGCGCCAACTGGTTTGCGCCCGAGGGCTACGATCTGCCGAAGGACCAGATCGGCGTCGGCGCCGACGTGCTGACCAACCACAATCATTCGGATCCGACCGAAGACGGCCGCATTCTGGAACGGTGGTCGTTCCGCCGCTCGAACTATTTCGAGCATGTCGGCAACGAAGTCATGAACGTCCACAAGAAGGTCGGCGTGCTCGACATGTCGGCCTTCGCCAAGGCGCTGGTGACAGGCCCTGGCGCGCGCGCATGGCTGGAATCGATCTTTGCCAATGCGATCCCGAAGAAGCGCGGCCGCATCGCGCTTTGCCACATGCTGACCAAGGAAGGCGGCGTGCGCTCGGAATTCACCGTCTATGAAAGCGCGCCCGGCACCTTCTATCTCGTCTCGGCCGGCGCCTATGAGGCGCATGACCACGACTATATGCGCAAGCTTCTGCCGTCAGACGGCAGCGTGAAGTTCACGCCGATCACCCAGGCCTATGGCGTCTTGGTGCTTGCGGGTCCGAAGTCGCGCGATGTCCTGAAGAAGTTGACGCACACCAGCCTCGACAACAAGGATTTCCCCTGGCTCTCGGGCAAGGAGATCTCCGTCGGTGCGGCCAACGCCCATGCGCTGCGCGTCAATTTCGTCGGCGAGCTCGGCTGGGAGCTGCATCACCCGATCGAGATGCAGAACTACATCTTCGACAAGCTGATGGAAGCCGGCGCCGAATTCGGCATCAAGCCCTTCGGCATACGCGCCATGCTCTCCATGTCGGTGGAAAAGTCCTACCGCCTGATCCCGCGCGAAATGTCGATCGAGTACAATGCCTATGAATCCGGCCTCGACCGCTTCATCAAGCCGGAGAAGGAATTCCTCGGCCGCGAGGGCCTGCTTGCCTACAAGGAAAAGGGCCTGAAGTGGAACTTCGCGACGCTCGTCGTCGAAACCGGCAATGATGTCGATGCGCGCGGCTCGGAAGCGATCTACAACGAGGCAGGCGAGATCGTCGGCCGTGCCACTAACGGCACCTTCGGCTTCCGCATCAACCGCTCGCTGGCGCTTGCCATGCTGCGGCCCGATTATGCCAAGGAAGGTACGAAGCTGAAGATCAAGATCCTCGGCACGACCTACAACGCAACTGTCGTCGGCGAGAGCCCGTTCGATACGGAGAACGCCGCACTTCGGACGTGATTTCTTAATCATATTGACAAGAAAAAGGCGGCCGCACCATCGGCCGCCTTTTTCATAGCTGGCTATGGCAAGCCGATTAATAATTATTCAAATGAATTCATGTAACCGTTTCGTTCGGGGACAGAATTTCCACTTTAAAGGTTTGCCATGGCGTTTCTAGGTATTTCGGGGATGCAATATTCCGGAGAAATGTTTGCCGGCGCGCGTATTATCCTCGCTGAAGATTCCAACGTCTTCACTTCGATGATCGGAAAGCGCCTGAAGGAGCTCTTCGATATCGATGTCGAGATCTGCCGCAGCTTCGAAGAGCTGCAGCTTTCCTACGACAAGTCTTCTGATCCGATTACGCTCGCGATCTCCAACATCAACCTGCCGGGCGCCGAAAACGGCGAGGCGCTGGAATATCTGGTCGATCTGTCGATCCCCACGATCGTCTTTACCGGCACCTTCCAGGAAGGCATGCGCGACAAGCTGCTCGCCAAGGATATCGTCGACTATATCCTCAAGGACAATATCTTTGCTGTCGACCTGCTGGCGGAATCGATCTGCCGCTTCCTGACCAACCATCGCCATCACGTGCTGATCGTCGATGATAGCGCCACGGCCCGCGCGCTGCTTTCCAGCCGCCTGAAGCGCTATAATTTCCGCGTGAGCACCGCCGAGAGCGGCGCAAAGGCGCTCGAAATCCTCAAGGCCAACCGCGATATCGGCCTGATGGTCACCGACTATAACATGCCCGATATTGATGGCTTCGAGCTGACCCGCCGCATCCGCGCGTCGATCGGCTCGCACCAGCTGCGCATCATCGGCGTTTCCTCCTCTTCCAACCGCCTGCTTTCGGCGCGGTTCCTGAAGGCCGGCGGCAACGACTTCATGCTGCGCCCGTTCATCGACGAAGAGTTCTACTGCCGCGTCAACCAGAACCTGGATACGCTCCTGCAGATCCAGTCTATGCGCAAGGAACGGGCTGTTGCCTGACCCTGCCGCAAAGATCGGGTGCAGGGAAGCGGCTCCGTGATCGGCCCACACCGGAAAGACATGACGGAAGCTCATATTTCTGCAATCGCAGGTGTTGCTGCCGTCATTTGCCTCTTCACTGGAGGGGAGGCCTCGGCTATCGTCCGGCACGGCAAGAGGGGGCGAGTCGACCCCCTTGGGCGTGTGGAGGGGTAGGCAGCTGTGACATTCCAGGGGGATTTTCAGCGGGAGAATGCAGGTCCTCGGTTTGGAGGAATCCGCATACTTCTGGTTGAGGATTCTCGAATGTTTTCCGCCGTGCTCCGCCATCGGTTCCAGACCGAGCTCAACCTCAGCGTTGTCTGCTGCTCCTCGCTGAAGGCGTTGCGCGAAGCGCTCTCGCAGGACGGCCACGGCTGCAGCATGGCCGTCGTTGACCTGAACCTGCCGGATTCGCCCTATGGCGAGGCGCTCGACTGCACGATCGAGCACAATATTCCGGCCATCGTCTTTACCGCGACCTTCGATCTCAATACGCGCGCCCGCATCCTCGAGCGCAATGTTATAGACTATGTGCTGAAGGATAACGAATTCGCGCTCGACAATCTGGTCGCGACCGTGCGCCGTGCGATCATGAACCGAAAGACGCGGGTGCTCGTCGTCGACGACGTTTCATCTGCGCGCCAGGTACTGGTCGATCTCCTGAAAGCCCAGCAATATATGGTCGTCGAAGCCAGTTCCGGGCTTGAGGCGATTGCGGCACTCGAGGCGTACAGCGATATCGAACTGGTCGTCACAGACCATCACATGCCCGATATGAGCGGCTATGAGCTGACGCGGCGCATCCGCCACCGGTTCGGCTCGGACAAGCTGCGCGTCATCGGTGTTTCCTCGTCGAACGACCGCATGCTGTCGGCCAGCTTCCTGAAGGCCGGCGCCAGCGATTTCGTCTACCGGCCGTTCGTGGCCGAAGAGCTGCAATGCCGCATCGCCAACAATGTCGAGACGCTGACGCAGATGAAGCAGCTGCGCGCAGCGGCGGCCTGCGATTACCTGACCGGCCTCTATAACCGCCGCTATTTCTACGACAACGGCCCGAAGCTGGTAAACGAATGCCTCCGGCTCAAAATGTCGACCGCGGTCGCCATTCTCGATATTGATCATTTCAAGCGCCTCAACGACACCTATGGCCATGAGATCGGCGACAAGGTGTTGAAGGCTGTCGCAGACAGGCTGCAGACGATCTTCGAAGGCAGCGACAATCTCCTCTCGCGCCTCGGCGGCGAGGAATTCGCCATTCTCTTCCCGCAGATGGATTCGCTGGCAGCCACCAAGCTCTGCGACGAGATCCGCTCGGATATTTCCCGCCTCAAGGTGACGGCCGACGATGAGGAACTGTCGGTGACGGTATCGATCGGTGTTGCCGAGATCGCCGGCTACGAGACCTTCGAGAACTATCTGAACGCGGCAGACCAGTTCCTCTACATGGCCAAACACAAGGGGCGAAACCTTGTCTATTCCGATGCCAAGATGACGGAAGAGGCGGCGCAGTAGGGCGCGCAGTTCCACTCGCCGTCATCCTCGGGCTTGTCGCTGACATCTGCTACGTTCCAAAAAACGCGACGGCAGCAGATGCTCGGGACAGGCCCGAGCATGACGAAGGAGAGGGTGGTGCCCTCGCAAATCAAAAAGGCGGCCACCGAGCCGCCTTTCATGTTTCGTCATCCTGCCGTCACTGCCTCAAGCCGCAACCGCCTGCTGGCGGGCGGTGGCCATGGTCATCTTGCGATCGGCGCGCTCCTGCTGCGGTGAGCGCTGATAGAGTTCGCGATAACACTTGGAGAAATGCGAGGCGGAGACGAAGCCGCAGGCGACGGCGACTTCGACGACCGGCATAGAAGACTGCACCAGCAGGTGACGAGCGCGGTCGAGACGGATTTCAAGATAGTAGCGGGCTGGCGACCGGCCCATTTCCTGGCGGAACAGGCGTTCGATCTGGCGGCGCGACAGGCCGGCACCCTCGGCGATTTCGAGCAGCGATAGCGGCTCGGCGAGATTGCCTTCCATCAGTTCGATGATCGACAGCACCTTGGCGTTCTGGACGCCGAGGCGGGCGCGCAGCGGCAGGCGCTGGCGGTCATGCGGGTTGCGCACGCGGTCGGTCAGGTGCTGTTCGCAGATGCGGTTGACAAGGCTTTCGCCGAAATCCTCGCCGACGAGGTTCAGCATCATGTCGAGCGAGGCCGTGCCGCCGGCGCAGGTGTAGAGGTTGTTGTCGATCTCGTAGAGGTCGGCATAGACCTCGGCCTGCGGGAAGGCCTCGGAGAAGCCCGGCAGGTTTTCCCAGTGAATCGCGCAGCGCTTGCCGTTCAGGAGACCTGCCTGGGCAAGCACATGCGCGCCCGTACAGAGCGAACCGACGGCGACGCCGCGATTATAGGATTCGCGCAGCCAAGCGTTGACGGATTTGTTGTTGAAGGTCTCGACATCGATGCCCGAACAGACGAGCAGCATGCCCGGCCGGTTTTCACCGCCGAGATGGCGGCGCTCTTCGGCGAGCGACGAATTGGCCTCCACGCCGATGCCGCAGGAGGAATAGACTTTTTCGCCGTCGACGGAGCTCAGGCGCCACGTATAGGCCGGATAGCCGAGCATACGGTTTGCGATCCGCAGAGTATCCACCGCCGCCGCAAAGGGCAGCATGGTGAATTGCGGAACCATGAAGAAGACTACGGAACGTTTCTTGAGCTGCATCTTGTTCATTGGAAAATCCATGCTCGAGGGCGACTGCATATTGGTCGCGTGGAATGCGTCGTTCCGGTGTTCCAAAAGCGACACTGGCATGGATAAATGCGGCTAGGAAGAGCAAATCTGCGACATCTTCAGTGATTTGCGGCGCGAGCGAAGCAAAAGGTGTCGCTGCGGGGGCGTAGTCCTGCGAAATTCACCGGGGGAAAGGCAGGCGGCGGATATGAAAAAGGCGGTGCTGCTTGGGACAGGCACCGCCTTTAGCTTGGGAGGTATGTCGCATTCATTGCATGATATTGCATTCATGAGCCCTGTCTTTAGTGAGCTCTGTCCTTGCCGGTCTCATCGGCGCTCGGCCAGCCGATATCCTTGCGGATGTCGAGAGGCATGGATTCGATCTGACGTTCCGTCTGCCACCGGCGCCATGCGCGCACGAGCTTGTCGGCATAGGAACCGAGCGAGGAATGTCTGCTATAGGACGACAGGCCCTTGCCGCCATCTCTGTAGGTCATAGAGGTCATTGCCGTTTCCTTTCCTTGCGAGATACGGGATTGCCGTATCCTTGAAGTGAAATATGCGCTTGCGGCACTCATCATTCAAACGAATAGATTTCATGGGTACCATAAGCGATTTTGAACTATCGCTGCTGCTCGTCCAGGGCGGGCAGGGCGCAGATATCGGCCGCAAGATGCGGCGGATAATGCTTCATTTCCTGCCTGATCCGTTCGCGTACCGCCACCCGAAACATGCGCGCGCGAAACGCGAAGAAAGCCTGGAGGATGTTGAAGCCTAATGTCTGCGACATGATCGGCCTCCTTTTCTTCAGCCTCATCGTCACAACCAAAATATAGGTGCTGAGGCTGGTTCAAACAAATGAAATGAACTGGGTCTTAGGTTCAGAGAAATTGAAAGATGAGGCGCGTAGAATGGCTGTGACGGGCTGCCTTCGGCAGCGCTTCGTGCCTGTCGGGCGACATATAAACGGGTGGACGGGCGCGGACGATCCACGCCGAAGCGGTCAGATGACCATCTGCTCTCCGAGCTCCACAACGCGGTTGCTGGGGAGCTGGAAATAGTCCGAAGGGTCGATGGCGAAGCCGGCCATGGCAATGAAGAGGCGGTCCTGCCAAGCCGGAAGGCCGGTATTCGGATCGCCGACGAGCTTGCGCCTGCCGACGTAGAACGAGGTCGACATGATCTCGAAATCGAAGCCCGCCTTGCGGCAGAGCGGCAGGGCCTTGGAGACGTCCTGATCCTCCATGAAGCCGAACAGGAGCTGGATCTTGATGAAGCGCTCCGACAGCCTTTCGATCGTCACCCGATCCGTTTCCGGCACATAGGGGCGCGGAGCGGTCTTCACATTGAGGATGACGTTGCGGGCGTGAAGAATGCGATTGTGCTTCAGATTGTGCAGGAGCACGCCGGGCGTCATATCGGGAAGGCTGGTCAGGAAGATCGCGGTGCCCGGAACCTGGGCGGGAGCGTGATCCGACTTCCGTTCGATCGACGCCAGAAACTGCATCAGGGGTATGTCGTTGCTGGCGGACTTCTGGCGCACAAGCAGCGTTCCCTTCTTCCAGGTCCACATCATAACCATCAGCGCGCCGGCGATCAGGACCGGGACATAGCCGCCGTCGTGGATCTTCAGGAGATTCGCGCCGAGAAAGATGCTTTCAAGCACGAGGAGCGGCAGGAGTGCCGCCAGAGCCGTGGCCACGTTCCATCCCCAGACGACGCGGAGAAACTGGAAGGACAGGATCGTCGTGACGACCATCGCACCCGTGACCGAAATTCCGTAGGCGGTGGCAAGGGCCTCTGAGGAACCGAATGCGAAGATCAGGGCAAGCACACCAAGCAGAAGCGCCATGTTGACGGCCGGGACATAAATCTGACCGGTGTTGGAGGCGGAGGTGAAGCAGATCTCCAGCCGCGGAAGGAAGCCGAGGTGGATCGCCTGACGGGCAAGGGAGAACGCCCCGGTAATGACCGCCTGGCTCGCGATGATGGTGGCTGCGGTGGCAAGGATGACCACCGGAAGGATCGCCCATTCCGGAAACATCAGAAAGAACGGATCAGACGCAGCCTGCGGGTTGGCAAGCACAAGCGCGCCCTGGCCGAGATAGTTGAGGAGGAGGGACGGGAAGACCACTGCGAACCAGGCGACCTGGATCGGCTTCCTGCCAAAATGGCCGAGGTCGGCATAGAGCGCTTCCGCGCCCGTCACGGTCAGGAAGACGGCGCCGAGGACCACGAGGCCTATGAGGCCTGCATGGGTGATGAAGTCGAAGGCGTAGAGCGGATTGAGCGCTTCGAAGATCGCCGGATCGTCGGCGATGTGGGCGAGTCCGCCAATGCCCATCACGAGAAACCACAGCAACGTTATCGGACCGAAAAGCTTTGACACGGATGCGGTACCGACTGACTGGACGAAAAACAGGAGCAGCATGATCGCGATGGCGATCGGCAGGATGTAGGGGGTGAAGACCGGTGTCACGAGCTTCAGACCTTCGAGCGCCGACAGTACCGACAAGGCAGGCGTGATCATCGCGTCGCCGATGAAGAGTGCTGCGCCGATGATGCCTGCGAAGAAGAAGATGGTCGCGTGCCGGCTGGTCTTCTTCATGAGAAGGGCCAGCAGGGAAAGGGTGCCGCCTTCGCCCTCATTGTCCGCCCTCAGCAGAAACAGTACGTATTTGAAAGTGACGATGATCGTCAGCGTCCAGATCATCAGCGAGATCAGCCCGATGACCTCGTTTGGGGTGACGCCGTCATGGGTGAAGGGCCGAAGCGCTTCGCGGAAAGCATAGAGCGGGCTCGTTCCGATATCGCCATAGACCACTCCGACCGCCCCGAGCAGGAGAGCCGCAAACTTTTGCTGGCCTGCATGAGACCGGTCTGCGTCGTGGGTGGTGGCGGACATGGACATTCCCTGATTGTCGTTTGGAATGAAGGATATAGGGCGTAGGCCCGAGAATGGCACGTCAGGCAGCGAGCAGAGGGCGCAAGGGCCGTCTGGCCGCTCGCATCCCGGCGCTGATCGTACCGATCAGTTCTCCGCCCGTGCCTCGTCCTTCGTCAGCGCGCTGACGAGGAGCTTGTCGACGCGTCGCCCGTCGAGGTCGATCACCTCGAATTTCCAGTCGTTCTTGATGAAGGTCTCCCCAAGCTCGGGCAGATGCTTCAGTTCTTCGAGAACGAGACCGGCGACGGTCTGATATTCGACGTCTTCATCAACGGGGAAGTTCATGAATTCCGAGAATTCGTCGATCGGCGTCCATCCGGAAACCAGGTAGGAGCCATCCTCGCGTCGTTTGATCGCCGGTTCCTCGCCGGAGGCCGCGTCGCCGAAGACGCCCATGATCGATTCGAGGATGTCGCCTGACGTGATCACACCTTCGAAGTGGCCGTATTCGTCAAAAACCAGAACCATATGCTGCGAGGACTTGCGGATGGATTCGATCACCGAGGAGGCGGGAGCGAGGTCCGAGATGATCGGAACATCGTGTACCAGCGTCATGATGTCGACCGTCCGGTTGGCTTCAAGGGCGTCGTAGTAATCCTTGACGGCTAGAACGCCGAGAACCTCGTCGGAACTGCCCTTGCGGGCCGGCAATCGCGTTCGCGAGGTCGTCTGGATGGTCTTGCGGATCTCCTCGGCGGAATCTTCGATATCGACCAGCTCGACGTCGCGCCGCGGCGTCATGAGCGCACGTGCCGTCCTGTCTGCAAGACGCATGACGCCGGTGATCATGGCGGACTCGCCTATTTCGATTACGCCAGCGCTCTGGGCTTCGGCGAGAACCGTCTTGATTTCCTCGTCGGTGACGCCATCGGCGTTCTTTCCGGACTGGCCGAGCAGGGCGAGAACGAGTTTGCCCGAGCCGTCGAGCAGCCAGACGAGCGGCAGAGCCGCCTTCGACAGGTAGGTCATGGTCGGAGCGACCCTGGCGGCGACGGCTTCCGGCGCGCGAAGGGCCATCTGCTTGGGCACCAGTTCGCCGATGATGAGGGAGAGATAGGTGATCGCTACGACGACCGTACCGACGCCAAGCCCGTCCGCCCAGGCATCGGGAAGTCCCTGCGCCAGCAGCCAGGTGGAGAATCGCGCGCCGAGCGTCGCGCCCGAGAAGGCACCTGATAGTACGCCGACGAGGGTGATGCCGATCTGAACCGTCGACAGGAAACGGCCGGGATTCTCCGCGAGCCGCAGAGCCAGTCGCGCTCCTCTGCTTCCCTGATCAGCCATAACCCTGAGGCGTGCCGGGCGGGCGGAGACGATTGCGAGCTCCGACATCGCCAGGACGCCGTTGAGAATGGTGAGGAGGACGACGATGGCTATTTCGGTATACAAACTTTGGCCTGTTTCGATGACAATGATCCGTCGAAACTATGCGATCTCGCCTCGCTTTGCGAGGGTTCCCGTCAAAGATCATGGCGCTTGCCAAGATAATTATGGCGGGACTTCTCGCAGCCACCGCAACTGGAGAGCCGCAAGACGGCATCTCCTTGAAACGGCGCCTCATGTAGTCCGCAGCTCATAAACCCCCTCTTAAGGATCTATTGACCATAATGAAGGCTTAACGCCGCCCACGTGTGCGGTGCCTGTGATGTTTTCGTGTCTCGCGCCAAGGACGAAGTCTGTGTCCCTTCATCAAGCCATCGCCGCCATTCCGACGACCGCGTCTGCGTGGTTTTTGTCTGTCGTCGCTCATCGCATGGCGATCGCCGCGGCCTTCGTTTTTGCTGTCATGGCCGGATCGGGTGAGGCGGCGGCCGAGGACAGGGCGCTGAAACTCTACTTCACGCATACGGGCGAGCGGGCGACGATCGTCTTCAAGCGCAACGGCAAGTTCGACCAGCGCGGCCTCAACCAGATCAACCGCTTCCTGCGCGACTGGCGGCGCAACGAGCCGGCCAGGATGGACCCGCGGCTGCTCGACCTCGTCTGGGAAGTCTATCGCAAGAGCGGGGCGAAGGAGTCGATCCACGTCGTTTCGGCCTATCGCTCGCCGGCGACCAACAACATGCTGCGCAACCGATCGCGCAATACCGGTGTCGCCAAGCGCAGCCAGCACATGCTCGGCAAGGCGATGGATTTCTACATTCCCGGTGTCAAGCTTGCGACGCTGCGCGCGCTTGCCATGCAGATGCAGGTCGGCGGCGT